>NZ_JAKEDY010000009.1:0-556 GCF_021462425.1 Afifella sp. H1R | reverse complement strand
CCTCGGCCTGCCGCTGGTGGACGAAACGACGGCCGATCTCGACGTTACTCTCGATCCTGTCGAAGAACTCGTCGGCGACATCGACGTCGATCTGGTCGCTGACGCGGACCTCACCGGAACGACCGACGGCACCGTCGAGGCGGTCGGAGAGACCACCACAGAGCTGACCGACACGACCGGCGGGCTCGTTGATGGTGCTGTCGACACCACCGAAGATGTCGTCGAGACGGTCGACGCCACTCTGGAGAGTGGAACGGATGCCGTCGACGGTCTTCTCGGCGGCCTCACTGGAGGTCTTCTCGGCGGCAATGAGACGGAAGAGCCAGCGCCTGACACGAGTGGCGACACCGATCTCACCCTCGACGCCGATCTCGGGCTGCCGCTGGTGGACGAGACGACGGCCGATCTCGATGTCACGCTCGATCCCGTCGAAGAACTCGTCGGCGACATCGACGTCGATGTCGTCGCTGACCTTGACCTCACCGGAACGACCGATGGTACTGGAGAGGTGCTGGAGACCACGGGTGAGACCATCTCAGAGCTGACGGACACGACC
>NZ_JAKEDY010000008.1:0-1130 GCF_021462425.1 Afifella sp. H1R | reverse complement strand
CCTTCCGCATCCTGAAGATGGACAAGCGTCGCGGCAACATCGTCGTCTCCCGCCGGTCCGTGCTTGAGGACACGCTCGCCGAGCAGCGCTCCGAGCTCGTTGCCAAGCTGAAGGAAGGCCAGGTCGTCGACGGCGTGGTCAAGAACATCACCGAATACGGTGCCTTCGTCGATCTCGGCGGCATCGACGGCCTCCTGCATGTCACCGACATGGCATGGCGGCGCGTCAATCACCCCTCCGAGATCCTGGCGATCGGCGAGACGGTGAAGGTGCAGATCATCCGCATCAACCCGGAGACCTTCCGCATCTCGCTCGGCATGAAGCAGCTCGAGGCGGATCCCTGGGAAGGCATCGAGGTGAAGTATCCGGTCAACGCCAAGTTCACCGGCCGCGTCACCAACATCACCGATTACGGCGCCTTCGTGGAGCTGGAGCCGGGCATCGAAGGCCTGATCCACGTCTCCGAGATGAGCTGGACCAAGAAGAACGTCCATCCGGGCAAGATCGTCTCCACCTCTCAGGAGGTCGAGGTGATGGTGCTCGAGGTCGATCCTCAGAAGCGTCGCATCTCGCTCGGCCTCAAGCAGGCCATGGGCAATCCTTGGGAAGAGTTCGCCGACAACCATCCGGTTGGCACGCTCGTCGAAGGCGAAGTCAAGAACAAGACCGAGTTCGGCCTGTTCCTCGGCCTCGACAACGACGTCGACGGCATGGTGCACCTCTCCGACCTCTCCTGGGACCGCCAGGGCGAAGAGGCGATGGAGGAGTACAAGAAGGGCGAGATGGTCAAGGCCGTCGTCCTGGAAGTCGACGTCGACAAGGAGCGCATCTCGCTCGGCATCAAGCAGGTCGAGGGCGATCCGTTCGCCGAGGCCGTCGAGGGCATCCGCAAGGGCGCCATCGTCACCGGCGAGATCGTCGAGGTGAAGGATTCCGGTATCGAGGTGAAGATCGCCGATACCGAGATGACCGCCTTCATCCGCCGCGCCGAGCTGGCGCGTGACCGTTCCGAGCAGCGCCCCGAGCGCTTTGCCGCCGGCGAGAAGGTCGATGCCCGCGTCACCAACATCGACAAGAAGGCGCGCCGTATCGCGCTGTCGATCAAGGCGCTGGAGATCGCCGAAGAGAAG
>NZ_JAKEDY010000007.1:0-1927 GCF_021462425.1 Afifella sp. H1R | reverse complement strand
GAAATGCTTGTGGCACAGCGTCAGCCCGGCGCTGCTTACCGCCTATTTCTCAAGGTACGCTCCTCAATCGAAGCGCCGGATCCATTTCAGTGTTTCGTCGATCGGATCGGCAGGCGGATTGGTCTTCAGAAGTCCTGTCTTATAATCCTCGAACCGCAATGGCTTGAGGGCTTTCGCCACGGTGCGGTAAGTCTCCGGTATCCAGCCGCGGTTGCGATCGCCGAGTTCAGCCCGGGGCCCGGCGAGAATGATGGCTCCGCCGTCGAAGGCTTGCGTCGAGCCATTCGGATCAAGTGTCGAAGCGATGGCGTCCAAGCCGCCCAGAGCCGCGACAAAACCATCATCGAGAACGTTCAACCAGTTTGTCGTTCGGATCCGTCGTGGTTGCTTCGATGATTTCGCCCGCCATGGACCGCTGTCGTTATAATCGAGACCAACGAAGCGTTTGAGGAACGGAAAGGCGACGAGGCCGCTTGTCGTTCGCCGAGAGCTTTGATCGAACAGAGTTCCCAGCCCCGCCGTGCCGTGCAGCGGCTTCAAGAGATCGCACCAGCCTTTCACCAGGTCGCACAGCGCCGAGTGGCCGTTCGCCTCCACCCATGACGCAGGAATATGCGCGTCGAGATAGGAGACGGAGCCTTCGGGAAACCAGTCGTCGAGCGGCAGGCAGGAGCCGCCGATGTAGTGGAGCGGCGCGTCGGTCACCTTCCGGCCGCGCAGGACGCCCAGAAGATGCGGCGTGAATGCGTTTCCGTCTCCCTCGACCGAAGGCTGCTGTGCGGCATCGACAAACGTTTGAAAGAACGACTGGTCGCGGACCGCCGCTACCCGTCCGCCATCGGGGAGCACGTAGTGCGTCACCTCTTCGGCGAAGGTCTCGTAGTAATCGCGCAGAACCTCCACGAAGGCCAGGCGTTGCTCGGGAGCCTCGCCATGTTGAAAGAACAGCGAGACGACGTAGCCGAGACGCAGCTGTACCTTGCTCGAATTGTACGTCACCGCAAGTCGGTCCAGGTTTTTCGGGTCCCGCAAGGCTGCGACGAGATCATCATTGTCCGACATCACGGCGCCCTCCTGCTAGTTCGCTGCGGCGCCGGCACCCAAGAAGAGGGAGGCCGCGACCGCCCCACCCGAGCCGCCAGCCCACCAGGTGAGCGCCGCCGCGCCGAGCACCGCAACTCCGAGACCGCCGGCTACCAGATAGTCCTTCGTGCTCCAGCCCTCTTCGGCGTCGGCAACAGTCTCAGATTCCGCAACAGTCTCAGATTCAGGCGCATCATCATCCGTGCAGACACATTCTTCGTCGACGTCGAGTTCTCTAAAGCCTTCGCCAAGCTCGAGAATTTCCGCAAGTTGATCATACCGATCCCGCTGATCTCCCCGGAACCGATCGGGGCCAAACTTCATCTCGTAGAGCGCTACGGGTCTGCCCTTGACCAACCGGGTGACATCCAATCGATTACCGGCAACGCCTCGTCGCCGAGAGGGCATATCCGATCCTGTGCGGCGACCAAAACTGCCATTCGGCGCGTAAGTTAATTCCGGCCACAGCCCATTATCCTTATCACGAATGTTTTTCGGGTCAGACATGATCTCGCGCTCTACGCAGCTCTGCCTTGCCGATCCTGCCTGCTTGCAGTTGCAGGCATAAAAACAAAGTCGGTTCAAATCGATAGCATCGTCTCCGGTCACAGGCCCAGTATAGTACCCGCCGGCCGAGATGGTGTTGCCCTTGTTGAGGAGCATCTTGTCGGTGAGGCGGGTGGCGGGGCGGCCCTCCATGAAGACGTTGGGTGACCAGGAAAGCCAGGTCGCCCGGTGAAGGTTGACGCCCGACTTCACGCCGCCGCCAGTGCCCGGCTCATCGCCGATCGATTTGTAGAACTCCGACCCCTTGATGCCGTTCATCGCCCCGCCATGGGAGAAT
>NZ_JAKEDY010000006.1:0-8590 GCF_021462425.1 Afifella sp. H1R | reverse complement strand
GTTCTCCCATGGCGGGCGATGAACGGCATCAAGGGGTCGGAGTTCCATAGATCGATCGGCGACGAGCCGGACCCCGGTGGCGGCGTGAAGTCGGGTGTCACCTTCACCGCGCGACCTGGCTCTCCTGGTCGCCCAGCGTCTTCATGGAGGCCCACCCGCCATCCGCCTCACCGACAAGATGCGCCTCAACAAGGGCAACATCATCTCGGCTGGCGGGTATTTTACAGGAATGCTCACAGGAGCTAGAGCAGATCCGGTTTAACCTGGATCAGAACCTGCAGCGACGAAGTAGTTGGCGCACTCGTCGGGTTTGAAGTGTGGGAGGACGGCGCCGACGGCGTCCCAGAGCCCGCCGACGGACCCCTCAGCTTTCGCCCGCAGGAGCGACTTGAGCTTGGAGAAAGCCATCTCAATTGGATTGAAGTCGAGGCTGCAGGGCGGCAGGTAGTGCAACTCGGCACCGGCTCGTTCGATGGCCAGGCGAACGCCCTCGGCCTTGTGTGCCGGAAGATTGTCCATGATCACGATGTCGCCCGGGATGAGCGTCGGCACGAGCGCCGGCTCGACATAAGCCCGGAAGGCGATGCCATTCCTCGCGCAGTCCAGGACCATCGGTGCGGTCATCCCCGTCAGTCGCAAGGCGCCGGTGAAGGTCGTCGTCTTTCAATGGCAGTGAGGAATCCCGGCCCGGCAGCGCTCGCTGCGAAGCGCACGGCCGCGCAGGCGCGCCATTTTGGTCGACAATCCCGTCTCATCAATGAAGGCCTCGTGCGGATCGAGAGCCGAACCGCGCCACCAGCCCCGCGGTCGTGGGGTCCGCTCGCCAATCTTCGCCCACCCGACCCGACGGATCGCGGTCGAAATGCCGATCCCGAACCGGGCCGCGGCCTGACGCGCCGACATACCGTCCGGCTCGACGCATCGAGGCGGAGCGGTTTATCCCCGCGTGTGCGGGGAACACCGCTCCGCAATGATCGAGGCATGGCCATCGTTCGGTTCATCCCCGCGTGTGCGGGGAACACCCCGGCGTCCTGGCCCATGAGGCGCAGTGTCGCGGTTCATCCCCGCGTGTGCGGGGAACACGCAACATGGGCGAAAGCGAACTGCGCGCACGCCGGTTCATCCCCGCGTGTGCGGGGAACACTGGCCCCTCGAACCCACGTATTCCGCGATGGACGGTTCATCCCCGCGTGTGCGGGGAACACTCGCACGCCCAACCCACCGTCGTCTGCGTCCACGGTTCATCCCCGCGTGTGCGGGGAACACGCGATCGCTCCGCCCTCTGTCCCTTCTATGCCCGGTTCATCCCCGCGTGTGCGGGGAACACATGCACGTCGCATCGATGAGGTCTCTCACAAGCGGTTCATCCCCGCGTGTGCGGGGAACACCGCTGGATCATCTCCTTGACCGACGTCGGCGCCGGTTCATCCCCGCGTGTGCGGGGAACACAATGCCGGCGAGCAGCACAGGGTCTGTCTCGTGCGGTTCATCCCCGCGTGTGCGGGGAACACGGAAAGTCAGTCCCCGGAAGATATTGTGCTCCCGGTTCATCCCCGCGTGTGCGGGGAACACACGACGCAGAGAGGCGTGCGCATGTCTCCCTTCGGTTCATCCCCGCGTGTGCGGGGAACACAAGGCCGCTCTCTGCCACCAGCTTAATCTGCTCGGTTCATCCCCGCGTGTGCGGGGAACACGGGTATGTTCACGATAGGAGCAGGATCGTGTGCGGTTCATCCCCGCGTGTGCGGGGAACACGATCCAGCGTTGGCCTGCAAAGCGACGTGGAGCGGTTCATCCCCGCGTGTGCGGGGAACACTCCTTTTGGAAGTTATTCCATTTGCAGCACTATTTCCAACGCGGTGAAGCTACCGGCTTTTGGAGGGCTAAAGGACGGTCCGATCGGGATGGAAAGCGACCAGTTTGAGGCCGTCGAAATCGGCGGGTTCACGTCGGTTGCGGCCGACCGTGACGAAGTCGAATCCTGCGTCTGTCTGCGCCGGCCAGGCCATGACGGCATCGCCATCCTCGATGAGCCCGGCCACCTGGTCCCAGATCATCTCGCGCGTGCGGGCCGAATAGGTGCCGACATAGACGCCGGCGCGCACCTCCAGAAGCCAGACGGCCAACCGGCCGCGCAGCCGTGGCGGAGCATTGTTGACGACAACGATCATCATCCGCGGTGCCCCGGATCGCCGGAAGCCTTCGGGTCGGCAAAGGCGGGAGCCACGGCATCGTCTGGGACCGCCGGTGTTTCGAGACCCCCGGCTTGCAGGACATCATCGATACCTGGAATGAGACGTCCCAAGATGTTGTGGCGCCGAAAGGCGTCACGGCAGGCGAGGCGTGTCGCGCGGGCGGGGTCGTCGCTCAGTTTGCCCTTGGCGTGGAGCCCGGCCACACGAAAGGCCTCTGGAACGACGGTCTCGAACTTATAGAGATCGGCGATGTCATAAACGAAGGAGAGCGGCTTTCCGGTATGCAGAAAGCCGATGGCCGGCGCATAACCTGCGGCGAGCACGGCCGCCTCCGTGATGCCGTAGAGGCATGAGGTTGCGGCCGACAGGCACCGGTTCGGCACGTCGGACGTGTCGAAAGAGGAAGGATCGTAGTCGCGTCGTTTCCAGGTCACGCCGAACTGGCGCGCCAGTCCTTCGTAGAGCGCCCTGACCCGCGCGCCTTCGACACCCCGCAGCTGGTCTACGGAGCGCTTCTCCGGCGCCGTCTCTCCGAAGCGGATCTCGAACATGCGAGCGACGACCTTCAACCGCGCTTGAGGATCGAGGGCGAGCCTGCACTGCCAAAGGAGGCGGTCGGAGCGCGCGCCGCCCGGCTGGCCCGCGGCGTAGAGGCGGACCCCGGCTTCGCCCACCCAGATAAGCAACGTCCCGGCCCGCGCTGCCAGGGCGATGGCGGCGTGACTGGTGCGGGTGCCGGGCTCCAGCATCAAGGCGGCCAGGCCGCCGATCGGAATATGCGTGCGGATGCCGTTGGCGTCGACGAGAACGAAGGCCCCGTCGAGGACATCGAGCTGGCCTTTCTCGATGAAGACGATCGAGGCACGGTCCTTCAAGGGGATTGGGCGTGGCGGCGGAGCGCCCGGAAAGCGCGCGGGCACGACGTCAGGGCGCCGGCCGCACGAGCATCAGCCCGCAGCCGAACGCTTTCGCCCGCCCGAAACCGGTTGTCAGGCGGTCGAGAAAGGCAGCAGGGTCGGTGATGCTCACAAGGCCTTTGAGATCGAACACGCCGATCGTGCCGGGGCGGCCTTTTCCGCGATCAATGCGCTCGGCGCGGTAGCCGCCAAGGGTGAGGGCTTCGAGCGCAAATCCCGCCGCCTCGGCGCGCGAGGACAGCCATTCTGCCGCCGCCTCCTGGGCGAGAGCCTCGCGCCGCATGGCACGGTCGCCGCGCCGCATGCGTCCTTCACGCTCTTCGCGCTGCATGAGGTCCATGGCCACGTCGCAGCGCTTGCGCAGCGCTTTGCCATTCGCTCCGGTCCCAGTCTTGCGATCGACCGTCGCGTTCAGGCGAAGGTCGAAGGCGAGCCTCTGTCCGGTCGTGAAAGCGGGGGCGAAAGGCTTGCTCTCGATCCGGAAGAAGGGGCTATCCTCTGTGGGCTCGGGTCCAAGGAGATAGAAGCAGCCTTGGCTATCGAGACGGCGCCAAAGAAAGACGGCGCTGTTGCCGGATCCGGCGCGGCGGGTGCTTTCCGGCATGACCGTCCAGAGCAGTTTGTGTTCGACGGAGAGCCGCTTCGCATTCTCTTCAGGTTGCAGCACCGAAAGAAGCGGGGCGACGCTATCCGCGTCGCGTTTCAAGGTCAGCCGCGTAAAGAAGAGGGGGTCAGTCATGGCTTGCTGCCTGGTCTTTCGCATCCGCCGCGACGAGCCATTCGCGTCGCGCCGAAAACAGCCAGGCGCTCCGGTCCACGGGCTCATCCAGGCGAATGCGGCTGCGGCGCGGTCGGTTTGAGGCCGGGAGATCCGCCTCGTCTTCGACTGCGATATCTCCGCTCCCCGTCTTCCAGGCGTCGCCCGCATAGATGCGAAAGGCGGCGACCACATCCGCCGCCTCGATCTCGCGTGGCGCCAGAGGTGCCGCGAGCGGGCAGGAGCGGCGCCCGAGCGACAGGACGAAGCGGGGCGTGCGGAAGGCGCTCGCGAGTTCGGCTGCACACACGGATGCGTCGGGCTGCTCCGCATAGGCGATTTGGAAAACTACATCGGCGAGGTAGCTGCGCCGTGTGATTGAGGTTTCGAGCCCGCCGCGATGGGAAAGGGCATCGCGGCGCGTGGCGGGTCGTCCTCGTGCGCCGGGAAGTGACTGAAAGGTGTGAAAGTCCTGGGTCAGGCGGCCGGCTCGCAGCGTGCGCGTGGCGATGCGGAAGGAACGGCCGAGCGCCGCCTGTCCTTCGCGGTCCTGCCTTTCAATCCCCAAGGCGGCGCCGGCGAGGCCGAGAAGGGCGGAGCGGGTCGGGCGCGCAGCCGTTCCCCGCTCCACATTGCCTGCTTCCTCGCCGAAGCTTGCGAAGGGAGCCGCGCAGGTCACGACGAGGAAGGTGGTCATGCGGCCGGACTCGAAAGGCCGGTTGCGGCGAAGTCGGCAACCTCCGCCAGCGTCGCGCTGTCCTGGCGCCGCATGTCGAGGCAGATCTCTTCATCCGAAGTGTCGCCATAGACGCGGGCAAATTCGGCGCGCTTGTTGGTCAGCGCTTCGATCGACACAGCCATTTGATCGCCCGATCCGACGGGCTTCAGAAAGGCGCTTGCGAGATTGATCGGCTGCCCATCGCCCTTTTCCAGAAGCATGAAGGCCGCACGTACATGGTTGCCGAAGCTGTTCTTCTTGCCCGACGGGGAGGCTTCCGCGACGGCACGGGTGAGGGCGCGCAGGCCGGCCGCGGCAAGGTCCGTATCGCCGGCGAGGTTGCGCACGAGCAGTTCGCGATTGACGCAGACATAGGTGTAGAAGACGCCCGCGCCGAAACCGGCTTCGCCCACAAAGCCCGCGCCCGCATCTTCCTCCGGCTGCTTCAAATCGTCGACGGCGGTGTAATAATCGTCTTCGACATCGACGCGATTGGTGGTGAAGGCATGGGCGACCTGCACCGCGGCCTCGCGATTATAGGCGGGATCGGCGGCGAGCATACGCCCGAACATGGCGATATCGACCGCAGTATCGGCAGTGGCAAGCAGTGTCTTGGCGAGGTCCTTCTCCTTCGGCAGGGCGTCGCCAGCCGCGGCTTTCTCCGCAAGTTCGAAGGCCTTCTCCCGCTCCTCTGGAGAAACGAAGGCAAGCTGCTCGATGCGCACAGGATGGCTGTCGTTCGCCGGCTTCAATTTGCCGAAAGCGGCCACGACTTCGCGGGTGATCGCGGTGGCCTTGTCTTCTTCGCTGCCCTTCGCCAGGAGATGCTGCAGAAGCTCCTCACCGAGACGCTGGGTGCGGGCGCCGAGCTTTCCGCTGAGCGTCGTCTGAAAGGCTCCTGAGGTGCGGATCGCCCGCTTCAGTGCCTGGCTGGAAATGCGCATCCTCGTGACCCCACCGATGACGGCGGTTTTCGGTCGCCCGAGATCGTCACGATTCGGGTTCGATGGTGGATAGACGGTCAGGGCATGCATTTGCAGAAAGCGGCTCATGAAGCGGTCTCCGGGGCATCTTGGACAGCCGCTTCCGCGGGTGGCAGAGGGCTGAGGCCGTAAGGCTGGTAGTAGTGCAGCGTCCAATCGCGGCGGGTGCGATCGTCGAACGTCATGACGTCGGCGATGAAGGCCGCCACGTTGAAAGGCGTGTCGCCGAGGATGGCGAGGGCGCGCCGTGTGGCGCGAAGGAAGCGGTCCGGCTCGTCACCTGCGCGCAGCAGCGCACCGAACCGCGCGCGCGACAGGCGGGGGCGCTCACCTTCCAGCGCGAGGTGCCCGTCGGCTTTCAACCCGAGCGCCGCGGCAAAATGCTGGCGGGAGGGCTGCGCGGGCGGGCGGACGCCGGCAAGGAGGGCGGCGAGAAGCGCGAGCCGCTCCATCAGCCGGGTCTGCGCGGAGCCCGTCGCCGGCCAGTCGCTCCGCATGGCGAGATGAACGCGGCGGATCAGATCATGCGTCGGTTCGATGAGAAGCGCATCGGTGAGGTTCTGGCATCGGCGCAGCTCGGCACGCGCCGCCGCGTCACCAGCTTTGTTCCACTCGCGGTCACGGTCCGGATGCAGCGCGTGCCACCAGGCGAGCACCGCTTTCAGCCCTTCGTCCGACAGCCTCATGCGGGCTCCCCCGTCTTCGCCTTGTGGCGCTGCGGTTCTGGCAGCTTCAGCATCGAAAAGAGCTTCCCGCCCGCGCCCGTCCGGCCGGAGAGATCGCCCTGCAGGCGCGCGAGCGCGGCGACGATGCGCCCGGCGTCCTCGGGCTTGTCGAGCGGCACCGGCGCCCGCTCTTCGAATTCGGCAAGCGCGGCGCGGCGCAAGGCCCCGAGGAAGCGGCGGGCCGCAGCCTCTTCGTTTTGCGCAGGATCGGCGAGAAAGCCTGCGAGACCGGAATGGAACGCCGCCTCCGTCGTGGCAATGAACGTGGCGCCGGCCGCGTCCAGCACGCCCTTGTCGAGGGCGACGGACGCGCCGTCGCCGAAGAGGGCCGATTTGAGGGCGCGCCGCAGGCAGGAGGCCGCCATGCTCCCAGCCTCGGCAAAGCGGCGGGCGAGATCGTCGAGCGCTTTCTGCTCGACCTCGGTCGGGGCGAGATGCAGCGGCTCCTCGGCGAAGAGATAGGCGATGGCTTCCATATTGTTCATGGCCCAGCCGCCGACCCGAAGCCGCGGTTCGGCGGCACCCTCGGGCATCAGATCGGAGCGGCGTAGCCCGCGCGCGAGCCTGACGGCCTCGGCTGGGCGCGCGAGCCTTTGGTCCTCCGCGCCGATCGCCACCCCCACCCAGTCGCGATAGGAGAGCCGGCCGCTCTTCGCCTTGACGGAAAAAGGCTCGCTCGTTTCGTTCTGCTGCCGGTAGGGTGTCAGCGGATGCTGCCAGGTCGGCCCGTAATCGACGCCCCAAGGCTTCTGCACGAAGCCGGTGACGAGCAGTTCCTCCTCGCCGCTCAGCGGACAGCGCCCGCGCTCCTCCGACACGACGAGACGAATGCGCCGCGGCATGCCGAAATAGACCTGCAGCGCTTCGACGTCACCGTCATGCGGATGAACCTGGCGGCCGGCCGTCTTGTCGGAGACGAGGGTCGGGGCGAGCCAGGGCAGGGCGGCCGCCAGCCGCTCCGGCTTCGGCGCCCGCATGGGAACGAGATTGGCGAGAAGCCGCCGCGCCAACGGCTGGGGTGCGCCATCGGCTGCGAGAGGCACGATAAGCGCGGAAAGGGGCCCGCCGCCACGCATCGAGGTGCGATTGCCCGCCCCGCCGGAGGGCGCGAAGGCCTGCAGCGTGTAAAGCGCCATCGCCGCGGCGCGCAGACCGAAGGCCGGAAAGCGGGCGCGGTGCGTCAGAAGATCGGCGTTCTTCTTCTGGCCGTTCTGCCCCGGCGTGTCGATGAGAAGCGCTTCGACGGGCGCCGGTGCACCGTCGAGGGGCTCGAAAGCCTGGAGAAAACGCGGGCCGTCGCCGCCGAGCTCGAAAGCCGGCGCGAAGGGGCGAAGCCGCTCTTCCCACGCCAGGCGCGACAGCGGCGCAGCCCACAGATCCTCCCACGCATCCTCGTCGCGAAGATCGAGGGCGAGCTGCGCGATGCCGAGCGCGAGCTCATGTGCGGCGATGTTGAAATCCGCTCGCGGCCAGGCGAATTCGACCGGAAAATCATCATCTTCGCCCGACAACGACAGGAGTTCCGACGCGCAGATCCACGACCGATAGCCGGAGCGGAGGAGGACTGGGAAGAAGCTGTCAGTGAGCAGATTGTACATTGTTAATTAAATAATGCTGGGAATCGAATCGATACTCACATGTCTTAGTAAAGGCTCAGATGTAATCGGGTTTTGGTCAAGGCCCGCCGGGGCGGCCGTGCCTGCAAAGCTGATCTGCCGCATTGTTGCTTGCCCCACGACGTGATCGCGCACCCTCCCCGTGTATGTGGGGAACACACGAGCAAAGCCCCGATGATCGACTCGGGCTGCGGTTCATCCCCGCGTGTGCGGGGAACACGTCTACCAGGACGAAACACCCGTTGAAGTCGACGGTTCATCCCCGCGTGTGCGGGGAAAACTTGAGCGCGATCCGGTTGGCCTCGTAGACCGCCGGTTCATCCCCGCGTGTGCGGGGAACACGTCGGCACCGTCCGTATTCGGTGGTTCAAGGACGGTTCATCCCCGCGTGTGCGGGGAACACAGACGAGTGCCCGAAAGCGACAACGCCGATCGCGGTTCATCCCCGCGTGTGCGGGGAACACCGCGAGCTCGAGAAGAACGGCGAAACGATCGACGGTTCATCCCCGCGTGTGCGGGGAACACTCCGTGGACCTCAGCAGCGATCGAGCGCCAATCGGTTCATCCCCGCGTGTGCGGGGAACACCTGTCGGCGGGGCCCCTGCCCGGGGATGGGGGCGGTTCATCCCCGCGTGTGCGGGGAACACTGCCTGCGGAGCTCCTCTGACGTGACCTTGCC
>NZ_JAKEDY010000005.1:0-31188 GCF_021462425.1 Afifella sp. H1R | reverse complement strand
ATGCGCGCCAAGGTGGCCGGGCTGGACTGCCAGAACGAGGTGCGTCAGCTCAAGGCAGCCGTCGGGCACTTGGTCGGCGGTGAGGACCGGCTCAGCTTCGATACAGCCAACGGCGTAATGACGGTCGTATCCAAGGAAGCCTCCGCGGACGCGATCGAAAGAGCGGTGGCTCAGACCGGCATGCGGGTTCTATCGTGGCTTTCGGGCCCGGAGCCAAGGCCCCGGCGCTTCCACGTCGAGGGACTCGACTGCCGAAACGAGGCCAGGGCACTGACGGCGGCTCTCTCGCAACTCGTCGGCGGCGAGAGCAATCTCTCCTTCGACACCCGAAAAGGCCTCATGGTGATCGGCTCACAAGCGAACGCCTCTCTCGCGGATATCGAGCAGGCGGTAGCGAGCACCGGCATGCGGGCCCGGCTCCTCGCGGATGAGGTCGCGGACGAGGAGCCGCTGAGCTTCGAAATCGAAGGGCTGGACTGCCAGAACGAGGTGCGCCAGCTCAAGGCAGCCGTCGGGCCCCTGGTCGGCGGTGAGGACAAGCTCTCCTTCGATGACAAACGCGGCCTGATGACCGTTGCCTCCGGATCAGCCTCGGTCGCGCTGATCGCGCAGGCAATTGCAGGAACGGGAATGCGTGCCCGCCTGCGTTCCCAGGGCGATACCACTTTTGCAACCGGAGGCCCGTTGCGCTTCAAGATTCATGGTCTCGACTGTCAGAATGAGGTTCGGCAGCTAAAGGCCGCCGTCGGACCTATTGTCGGCGGCGAAGACAAGCTTTCTTTCGATACCAAGCGCGGCCTGATGGAGGTCGCGCCTCAGGCGCTCGCCTCGGCCGCTGCCATTACGGAAACCGTATGGCGCACAGGCATGGCGGCTGAGCCGTGGACGGATGGAGCGGAATCTATGGCGTCCGCTCCGGTCCAGGCGCCGTCCTGCTCTGCGTGCGGGGCTGAGGCTCTGACCGCTCCCGTCCCGGCTGTCGAGCCGGGGCACGCGGTCTTCAAGATCCATGGCATGGATTGCGGCGATGAGGTTGCCGTGCTCAAGCGCGAGGTCGGCCCAATTGTAAGCGGCGACGACAAGCTGGCCTTCGATCTGATCAATGGCCGGATGTCGATTGCCGGCAACCCGGATTCAACCGTTCTTGCGCAGGTCGAAAAAGCGGTTGCCCGGACCGGCATGCGCGCCGAGCCTTGGACCGAAGGCTCGACCGAAGGCAGCGCAGCAGAAGAGCGGCGCCGGCGCACCCAGTCACTTCTCACCGCCGCAAGCGGCATCCTCGCTGCTTTGGGCTTTGCCTATCACGCTTGGGCAGCCGGCAGCCTCGTCGCGGCCGTCAGCGAAACGCCGGACCCAACGGCAGCGGGAGTGCCGGCGCCGGCGGTCATCGCGTATGTGTTCTCAATCCTGTGCGCTGTTCGCTATGTTGCGCCCAAGGCCCTACTGGCAGCCCGTCGCCTTCGCCCCGACATGAACCTCCTGATGGTCGTGGCGGTCGCGGGCGCCGTTATCATAGGCCAATGGTTTGAGGCCGCGACCGTCTCGTTCCTGTTCGCCGTCTCTCTGGCGCTGGAAGCCTGGAGCCTGGGACGGGCCCGTCGCGCGGTTGCTGCGCTCATGGAACTCGCCCCCACGACAGCTTTGGTGCGGTTTCCGGACGCGACCGAGCGCGAAGTGCAGGCATCCGAGGTGGCGATCGGGGCTCATGTGATCGTCCGTCCGGGCGACAAGATCCCGCTCGACGGCCGCGTCATCTCCGGTGAAAGCGAAGTCAATCAGGCACCGATCACGGGCGAAAGCGTGCCCGTTGCGGTGTCGCCCGACTCAGAGGTCTTCGCCGGGACCATCAACGGCGAAGGTGCGCTCGCGATCGAGACGACCAAGGCCGCTGGGGACACGACGCTTGCTCGGATCATCCGCATGGTCGGCTCGGCCCAGAGCCGGCGCGCGCCGACCGAGCAGTGGGTCGAGCGCTTTGCACGTATCTATACGCCGGCGGTCATGGCCATGGCACTGATTGTGTTCCTGGTGCCGCCGCTTCTGTTCGGTGGTCTTTGGGAGGTGTGGTTCTATCGCGCACTGGTCCTGCTCGTGATCGCCTGCCCCTGCGCGCTCGTAATCTCGACACCGGTAAGCATCGTCGCCGCGCTCGCCGGCGCGGCGAAGCAGGGTGTTCTGGTGAAGGGCGGCGTTCATCTCGAGACGCCGGCGCATCTGACTGCCATCGCCATGGACAAGACCGGCACCCTCACGGAGGGCCGACCCCGGGTGGTGGAGCTTGTGCCGCTGGGCGGGCGCAGCGAAGACGATCTCCTCGGTCTGGCGGCGGCGCTGGAAGCCCGCAGCGAGCATCCGCTCGCCCGGGCGATCCTGGAGAAGGCGGCGGAGCGCAGTGTCGCCGTTCGAGCGGCAGACGCGGTGCAGGCAATCCGAGGCCGCGGCGTCATCGGTCGGGTGCAAGGTCGGGAAGCCTGGCTCGGATCGCGGCGCTTGCTCGAGGAACGGGGCGCAACCCTTTCCGAGGCTGGCATCCTGGACAAGGCCGATGGATTGGCCGGTGCGGGGCGCACGGTCGTTGCGGTTGGCGATGGCGATTCGGTATGGGGCCTGATCGCGACGGCCGACGCCGTCAGGCCGCAGGCTCGCCGTCTTGTCGCGGATCTCCACGCCGCTGGGATCCGCCGGGTCGTGATGCTCACCGGCGACAACCGCGCTACGGCTGAGGCGATCGCCCGTGAGACAGGCGTGGACGAGGTCCACGCCGAGCTCCTTCCCGAGCACAAGGTCGAGGCCGTCGAGAAGCTGGCCGAGGACCATAAGGCCATTGCCATGATCGGCGACGGCGTCAATGACGCGCCGGCGATGGCTCGCGCCAATCTGGGCATCGCGATGGGTGCGATCGGCAGCGATGCCGCAATCGAGACGGCCGACATCGCGCTCATGCAGGACGACCTGTCACGGCTACCATGGCTCATTCGCCATTCCCGCGCCACGCTTGGGATCATCCGGCAGAACATCGGCTTCTCGCTCGGCGTGAAGCTGCTGTTCACCGTCCTGACGGTGATCGGTCTCGCCTCACTCTGGGGTGCCATCGCGGCCGATGTCGGAGCCTCGCTGCTCGTGGTCCTCAACGGGTTGCGGCTGCTGGGCCGTGACCAGCACGCAAACGCCTGAACACGGGATCGGAAGCATGAGCGTCTGGATCTGGATGGCGGTTCTGCTAGCGGCGGTTTACGCGGCGCACTGGGAGTCGAAGCACCTCGCGAAGCCCTTCAAGAAAGTGCGCCGGCAGTGGGGCATCTCGGCCGCAGCGAACGGCTCGTTAATCGGCATCGCGACCGCCGCCTCTTATCGGCGCCTATGCAGCTTACGTGCTGATCGTCCTCTTCGGGGTTCTGGGGGTGCTGTAGACCATCAACTCGCCAGTGTGCGGCTGATGATCGGCTCGAAAGGTTGGCTTCTGGCCCCGCCACGCGAAAGGACAACCAAAAGGAGACAGGTATGACATTGCGACTTGGCGACATCGCACCGGATTTCGAGCAGGACTCGACCGAAGGCCGGATCCGCTTCCACGAATGGGCCGGCGACAATTGGGTCGTGCTCTTCTCGCACCCGAAGAACTTCACCCCTGTCTGCACCACCGAACTCGGCGCGGTGGCTAAGCTGAAGCCCGAATTCGATCGGCGCAACGTGAAGGTGATCGGGCTGTCGGTGGATCCGGTCTCCGAACACGGCCGCTGGGCTGCCGACATCGAGGAGACGCAAGGGGCGGCGCTGAACTTCCCGCTCATCGCCGACCCCGACCGCACGGTGTCGGACCTCTACGGCATGATCCATCCGAACGCGAGCGACACGCTGACTGTGCGCTCGGTGTTCGTCATCGACCCGCAGAAGAAGGTGCGGCTGATCCTTACCTATCCGGCCGCCACGGGCCGCAACTTCGACGAGATCCTCCGGGCCGTCGACTCCCTACAGCTGACCGACGGCTACAGCGTTGCGACCCCGGCCGACTGGGAGCAGGGTGAGGATGTGATCATCGCGCCATCGCTGTCCGACGAGCAGGCCCGCGAGAGGTTCCCGCAAGGCTGGAAGACGCTGAAGCCCTATCTCAGAGTCACGCCGCAGCCGAACCGATGAAAGATCAGGCCGGAGCTGGACTGGCGCCCCTCGCGCCAGTTCAGCTCCGGCAACGAGGACCCAAGGATGCAGCTAACGGAAGGTTCGGAGCCAACTCGAACAGGGGTGACATCTACAACCCGACGCTACGTTCCAGCAGCCGGCCTGCGGGCGCTGACCCGGCTCTACGATCCGGCTCTCGCCTTGCTTTATCGGGAGCAGACTTGGAAGCACCGTCTGGTCGAACAGGTCGCGCCCCTCGTTGGGCAACGGATCCTGGATCTTGGCTGTGGCACCGGAACGCTGATGCTGATGCTCCAGCAGGCGTGCCCCAAGGCCGGAATCGTTGGCCTCGACCCCGACCCACAAGTACTGGCGCTCGCAAGAGAGAAGTCAGAGACTGCAGGCATCACAATGACGTTCGTTCAAGGTTTTGCCGATGCTCCGCCGGAGAGCGAAATCCTCCAATCCGGAAGCTTCGACGCAATCGTCTCAAGCCTGGTCTTCCACCATTTAAGCCCGGCTCAGAAGACAGCGGCTTTCGTCGAGGCGCACCGACTGCTTCGGCACGGCGGTGCGATGCACGTGGCGGATTGGGGCTCGCCTCAGAACCGGCTGATGCGCCTCCTGTTCTACCCGGTGCAGGTCCTGGACGGGTTTGGCAACACTGCCGACAACATCCAGGGTCGCCTACCCTTGCTCATGCGGAATGCCGGGTTCCGGGACACCGCCGAGACATTCCGGTTTTCAACCGTGTCCGGCACGCTCGCATTTGTTCGTGGGCAAAAGCCTACCCAATGAGCGCTGGAGGATTGATTGCCGTGAGAAGATCGAACGGCAGCGGCGACTTGGACAATTTGGCGGTGACAATGACCACTACGAGATCGAACGGGAGCTCATTGTGAGGAACGCTCAGGGGTTTAAACCCTCGACGATCGGTGTTCTGGCGTGAGCGCCCGGGGACCGGAAGCAGACCGATGAGCGCGCCGAGCGCAACAAAGGACGTCGGAAAACAGCGCAATAAGCCGCGACGCTTGGTCCTCTTCATGCCGCTTGCGGCATTCATGGCGCTGACGGCTGTCTTTGTTTGGGGTCTCGGCCGCGATCCCAACCAGATCCCCTCGCAGCTCATCGGAAAGCCTGTTCCGGAGTTCACTCTGCCGCCCGTCCAGGGACGGATGCTCGGGCTGTCGAGCGCGGACCTGAAAGGCGAGGTGTCGCTCGTAAACGTCTTTGCATCCTGGTGCGTCGCCTGCCGAGACGAGCACCCGCTGCTGATGAGATTGAAGGAGAACGGCATCGTGCCGGTTCACGGCATCAACTACAAGGATCGTCCCCAGGATGCCGCACGCTGGCTCGGCGCCCTTGGCGATCCCTACACTCGTACCGGCGCCGATATCGACGGCCGGGTCGCGATCGACTGGGGCGTCTACGGCGTGCCGGAAACCTTCGTCGTCGATAGTGACGGCACGATCGTCTACAAGCAGATCGGCCCGATCACCAAGGCGGCGTTGAAGGAAACGATCCTCCCGCTCGTGGCGCGGCTGCAAGCGGAGTGAGCCGGATGCGCATGACACGGGGCCGCCTGTGGCTCGTCCTCCTCATCATCTGCCTCGGTCTGGCGGGCGCCGGCGCGGGAACGCTTCTACTCAATGCGGAGACCTCCGGCGCAGCGGGCGCAATCGCGGACCTCACCTTTGAGGATTCCGAAGGCAATTCCGTCAGCTTGGCGGACTTCCGTGGCAAGGCCGTTTTGCTGAACGTCTGGGCCACGTGGTGTCCGCCGTGCCGCGAGGAGATGCCCTCGCTCGACCGGCTACAGGCCGAACTAGGCGGGCCGGATTTCGAGGTTGTGCCCCTGTCGATCGACCGCAACGGTCTCGATGCCGTTCGCCCCTTCTTCGCCGAGATCGGCATTGAGAACCTGGACATCTATCTCGACCAGCCTGCCGCTAGCATGAAGGCCCTCAATGTTCTCGGCCTCCCCACGACCCTGCTTATCGACAGCAGCGGCCGCGAGTTGCAGCGCTGGGCCGGGCCGAAGGAGTGGGACAGCCCGGAGGTGATCGCGGAGATCCGCGGCTATCTCGATCCCACTGACACGTCTTCGCGCTCGGGAACGGCATCACAATGAAGGACCCGAAGCTAAATCCCCGCGTTCGCACTCATTGTGCCAAGTTGGGCAACCGAAGTTAACCTCATGTCCAAACGAACTATAGGCTCTGCTGTTTCGCTTGCGCTTTCGGTGCTGGCTGTCGGCCTGTCCGGAGCAGCACTCCTTTTTGCAACCGGAACCCTGGATGCCGAGAGGCCTGTCTCTGCCGACTTCGCGTCGCAGGCCCGGAGCTACCTGCTCGAGAACCCCGAAGTGCTAGTCGAATCCTTCCGTCTTCTCGAGGAGCGCCAACAGGCCGCCGAGACGAACGAGCTGCAGGTCGTCATCGCCGAACGGCGTGACGAAATCTTTCATGATCCGGCTGCGCCCGTCGGCGGCAATCCACAGGGCGCGGTCACGCTGGTCGAGTTCTTCGACTACAACTGCCCCTACTGCCGCAAGGCGATCCCCGTTCTGGCCGAGGCCGAAGAGGCCAACGACGAACTGCGGGTCGTCTACAAGGAGTTCCCGATCCTCGGGCCCGGTTCGGAGTTCGCGGCGCGGGCGGCACTCGCCTCCCAGAAGCAGGGCAGATACGAGCCGTTCCACGAGGCCATGATGGCCTATTCGGGATCGATCGACGAGAGCTCCACGCTGGAGATCGCGGCCCAGGTCGGCCTCGATGTCGAGCAACTCAAGCAGGACATGCAGGACCCGCAGATCGAGGAGGCGATCGGCCGCAACCTCGCGCTGGCGCAAGCTCTGCGGATCACCGGCACGCCGACCTTCATCGTTGGCGACGAAATCGTGCGTGGTCTCGTCGACGCCGCAACCCTGCAAGAGATCATCGCCGACGCGACAACGCCGGGCGAGCGCTGAGGGATGCTCGAGATCTCCAATATCGGCGTCCTGACGGCGCTTGCGGCGGGCGCCATATCGTTCCTCTCGCCATGCGTGCTGCCGCTAGTGCCGGGCTACATCTCGTATATCGCTGGCAATTCGGCAGGCAGCGGCGAACTGTCCCGCTCGCGTGGCGGCCGCCTCTCCACGCTGTTGCTGAGTGCGCTCTTCGTGCTCGGCTTCTCCACCATCTTTATCGCCCTTGGCGCGAGCGCCACTGCCGCCAGCCGTCTTCTCCTAGCCTATCGCTACGAGACGAACATCGTCGGTGGCGCGATCATCATCCTGTTCGGCGTCTTCATGACCGGACTGGTGCGGCTGCCTTGGCTGGAGCGGGACGTGCGCTTTCATGGCGAGGTACGCGGCGGCCGGCCTCTCGGGGCCTATCTGCTGGGGCTGGCCTTCGGGTTCGGCTGGACCCCCTGCATCGGCCCGATCCTCGGCGCGATCCTGACCGTGAGCGCTTTGTCCGCGACGGCCTCGGACGGCATCGCCCTTCTCAGCATCTACTCGGTCGGGCTCGGTCTGCCTTTTCTAGCGGCGGCGCTATTCACAGACGGGCTGGCGAAACGCTTGAAGTCGATGCGGCGCGCCGGGCGGCTGCTCCAGATCGGAGCGGGTGGGATCATGATCGCCATGGGCCTCGCCATGATCACCGGCAAGATGTCGATGTTCGCCTTCTGGCTACTTCAGCGCTTCCCCATTTTTGGGAGTATTGGGTGAGAACCGCGACGCACCACGACGGAGGGAGATCTTAGCTAGTGGAAAAGTACCCCGCCCGCATGACCAGGAGGGAGCTGTTTGCAGCTCTGGCTGGCGTCGCTTTGCTATTTCCTCCACAGGCCGCCACTGCACACAGCTACAAGCTCGGCGATATCGCCGTCGGCCATGTCTGGGCGTCTCAGCCCGAGAGCGGCGGGGGCGTCGCGGTGTATGGGCCAATCTTGAACCAGGGAGATGCGGCGGTCCAGCTAATCGATGCTTCAACTCCGGTTGCCGAAGACGTGCGCATCCGAACGGCGGCGGACGGAGAGGAGCGCTGGTCCGATACGATCGATCTCGAGCCCGGCAAGCCTCTCGCATTGGCGCCTTGGCGCCAACATCTCTGGCTGAGCGGCCTGAAACGTGAGCTGAAGGAAGGCGACGCGTTCGACCTGACCCTCGATTTCGGAGGTGCAGGGTCGTTGACAATGCAGGTCGAGATCGAGCCGGGTGGTGGCAATTGATCCACGAGCTCCCGCCCCGCACCGAACGGCAATTCCCCACGATTGCGGACGTTTTGATGACAGCCTCGGGAATGCTCTTCCCGGCGCTTGGCCAAATCGGCTGAGCTTTTAACAACCCTTGCGGAGAAAGCTTGCGGCATGCTGCGGCTCGGACTTCCCATCGCGCTTTTCTGGTTCGTTGTCGATCAGGCGACGAAATGGTGGATCCTGAACCACGTTATGGATCCTCCTCGCGTGATCCCGATCACCGGCTTCTTCAACCTTGTCCTCGGACGCAACACGGGTGTGAGCTTCGGCCTCTTCGGCGACGCACCCCCTTGGGTTCTGATGGCCTTTGCGCTCGCGATAGCGGCCGTGATGGTCGTCTGGATGGCGCGTGCCGAAAGTCGGCTGACGGCGATTGGCCTCGGGCTCATCATCGGGGGTGCAATGGGTAATGTTCTCGATCGGCTGCGCCTTGGCGGTGTGACGGACTTTCTGGACTTTTATATCGGGCAGTGGCACTGGCCATCGTTCAACATGGCGGACGTGGGCATCGTCTGCGGCGTCGGGCTTCTGCTGCTGGACAGCTTTCTGCCAAGCAAGCGAGCCGAGCCTTCTCGGACGTAACGAGGCGCGGGCCGGTGCTCCATCTCAGCCGCAAGACCGACGTCTGGCCCCGGACACGGGATCGCAGGGCCGCTTACAGCGCACCCTCGCTGGCGTTGCGATGCGTGCTGGCGGCTAGCCTCGGTGGGTTCGCCGCGCTTTCGCTTGCGCCGTTCTTTCTTACGCCGCTCCTCTTCGTCGCCTTTGCCGGTCTCTTCCGGCTGGTCGATCAGACCCGAACTTGGCGCGGCGCATTGCTTGCGGGATGGCTTTTCGGGCTCGCCCATTTCCTGGTCGGCCTCAGCTGGATCGCCGAAAGCTTCTATGTCGATGCCGAACAGTTCGGTGCCCTCGCAATTCCCGCTGTGGCTGCCCTCAGCGCATTCCTGGCGTTCTTCCCGGCTGCGGCCTGTGGTGTGGCGAAATCGATCAGCGTCACCGGCTGGAGGTTGCTCCTTGCATTCGCCGTCTCCTGGACCGCTGCCGAATGGCTACGGGGACATGTCCTCACGGGCTTCCCGTGGAATCTGATCGGCTATGCCTGGGGCGTTGCCGACGAGCCGCTCCAAGCGGCTTCGGTCATCGGCATCTACGGTCTTAGCTTCCTGACCGTCCTTCTGGCCGCAGCACCGGGGCTCTGCCTTCGCGAAGCTGCCCCTCCGGGTCTGCGCCGCTGGGCCCCGCTCGTCATTGCAGCCGTGGGTGTTCTTGCGTTGTGGGGCTTCGGCGCCGTGCGCCTCGCGGGGCCGACGGCCGCAGATGTGCCCGGTGTGCGCTTGCGCATCGTGCAGGCCAGCATTCCGCAGACCATGAAATGGGACCCCCGCGAGAGCCAGAGCATTCTCGACCACTATCTAGCCCTCAGCGCACGACCGGCCCCGGTTCAACCGACCCATATCATCTGGCCGGAGACTGCCGTCCCCTACCTAATTGCCGAAGACGCAAGCATCCGTAATGCGATGGCGGCGGTGGTTCCGTCTGGAGGCGCGCTCCTGAGCGGAGCCGTCCGCCGCGTAGCGGATTTCGAAGAGCGTCCGGCCCTGCTCAACAGCCTCCTGGCTCTCGATCCCTCCGGCGACATCATCTCAGCGTACGACAAAGTCCGACTGGTGCCGTTTGGTGAATATACCCCGCTTCGCCAGGTCCTGCCGCTGCAGAAGCTGACAGAGGGCAGCATCGATTATGTCCCGGGCGATGCACGCACCGTGCTTGCCGTGCCCGGTTTGCCGCCAGCCGGCCCGATGATCTGCTATGAGGCGATCTTCCCAAGCGCCGCGTGGCGGGGAGGGCAGCCCCAGTGGCTCCTCAACGTCACGAACGATGCCTGGTTCGGCACCTCGTCCGGCCCTTACCAGCACTTCCTTGCAGCACGCGTGCGGGCGATCGAGGAGGGGCTGCCGCTCGTGCGCGCGGCGAACACCGGGATTTCAGCCGTCACAGATGCCTATGGACGCATCAGGCACTCGCTGCCGCTGGGCGCGGTCGGGATTATCGATGCAGCCCTTCCTGCCGCTTTGGGCGGCCAGACGCTGTACGCCTTCTTTGGAGATGCGCCGCTCGCCCTGACCATGCTGCTCAGTCTCGGACTTATTGCCGTCAGTCGGCGGCGCGAGGCAACTGCGCCGCAGCCTCCGTAAGATCCATCCAGCCGATAGCACAGATCCCGTCTGTCATGCCCATCGAGTTGCGAGGATGCTTCGTGAACGCAGCAGAGCAAAAAGACCAAAAAAACATCATTGATCTCGACTCCGTTCAACGTAGGCGGAAGGTAGCGCTCCGGATTGCGGTGATTCTGGTTCTTGGAATCCTGCCAATCATGCAATCGACTTGGCCCGTTGAGAGGACCACCCACGAGACAGTCGAGATTATCAGTCTGATCCTGATCTCAATTGCAGTTCTCGGCCGGGTGTGGTGCACCCTCTACATTGGAGGGAGGAAAGTGCAAGAGATTGTCGACACCGGCCCCTACTCGATCAGCCGAAATCCCCTCTACATGTTCAACTTTCTCGGTGCCGTCGGCGTCGGTGCCCAGACCGGAAGCATGTTGGCTGGGCCGCTATTTGCGCTGGCGACTTTCCTGATATTTTTTCCGGTAATCCTAAGCGAAGAAAAGGCGCTTCTGAGAAAGTTCGGCGAAGCATTCGAAACCTATAGGCAACGTGTCCCGCGCTTTGGCCCAAGCCTGAGGGGGTGGCGGGACATGGAAGCGGTCCTCATACGGCCCCCATTGCTCTGGCGTACTCTTCGTGACGGTTTGGTGTTCTTCCTTGTTGTTCCTGCCTTCGAGTTGATCGACTGGTTGCAGGTTCTAGGATTTGTCACCCCGCTTTTCCATCTGCCCTGATGAGGCGCCGACGATTTCAAAAGCCTTGAAAAGACCTTCAGCACCCGGGCGATCATGACATGGAGAACATGGTGGATGGGTGCATCGATCAAGAACACGCTGGAGCTTTGGTTTGGGCGGCGTCGTTGCGTGACGTGAAGGCGCGGATGCGGCTTTGTGCGCTCGGTCGGGGTGACGCTCGTGGAGCTGTTCGCCGGTCTCTTCATCATCCGTCAGCTCGCCTGAGATAGGACGATTCCATGCCCTTCCACCCCTCCGGAACCCGGTTTGTCCAGTTAGCCCGAAAAGAAATCGGACCTCTTGCAGCGCTACTGGTAGCCGCAGCCCTCATTCTATCCTTCAGTTATCTTGCGATGGAGGTGCTGGAGGGAGATACGGCCGCGTTCGATCGTGCCTTTATCCTCGCCCTGCGCACAAGTGGTAGTCTCGCAGACCCGATCGGTCCCGCCTGGCTGGAAGAGATGGGTAGGGATGCGACTGCTCTCGGCAGCTACGCGTTTCTAGGTTTCGTGTTCTTCTCCACACTTGGTTACCTCATCTTGCTGCGCAAGCGTTCGGCCGCCGTCCTCATGACGGTAGCGGTGCTCGGTGGCGCCGTCCTCAGCATGATCTTCAAGCTCGGCCTCGATCGTGCCCGACCCGATCTTCCCCATGCCGCACGGGTTTTCACCGCCAGCTTTCCGAGCGGCCACACGACGCTCTCTACCGTCACCTTCCTGACCCTCGGGGCGCTCCTGACGCGTGTCCACGCCGAGCGTCGCTTCAAGATCTACTTCATGACCCTCGCCGTGATCCTGACTATCTCCGTCGGCCTCAGCCGACTCTATCTCGGCGTCCATTATCCGACCGACGTGCTCGCCGGATGGTCCCTCGGTGCGGCCTGGGCCATCTTGTGCTGGATGGTGGCGTTGTGGCTTCAGCATCAGGGCGAGATTGAACTACCGAGCGAGTCGCATCCCGGCCAGCCCTTCGAGGAGTCCCCATGAAGACCGCTCTCGCTTGCTAGCAATTTTGTGCGCTCACGTCGGCGACGTCGGCACGCTCTCAGCGGTATTCGCCACGATCGGGTGAAAAACCTCAATTCCGATTTTGCCACCTTCATTTGCACCATCGCCACCTGATCGCTTCGGCGCGCTTCTGGCAGCGACTGAGCAGTTCGAGCCGCCTGGCTCCTCATCGAGCGGAGTTATGCACTCTTCTTTCTCTCTGGCTTGGCGACGGACGGTTCGTGGAACCGGATCGTGGCGCAGATCGTCGTGGTCGATCAGATCCTCGTAACCAGTGCCACGGCGAACACCCATTGGCGATCAGCGTGTGCACATCATGCAACTTCCGTGCCGTCGAGCGCCGTCCGTGAAGCAAGCGCAAAACCGATCCACGCCGGACAGCATTAACCCGCTCGATCAGTTCAGCATCACTCGACGTATCAGCCGCGAATGATATATTGTCCTGCACGATCAGGGAAGATAGCCATGAGTGTGAGAGCTTCAACGGAGGATGGGGCGCGCTAATCACCAGCTTCGTGATCTGGCTACTCCAGAGTTCCCGGCGCCAGGACGCATTGCATGAATGAGCTTGGACAACGGAAACATACAGATTGCAGCTCCGCTTCCTGCCGAAGAATCGAGTATGAGTTATGAGCAATTTGCCCCACGACAGTTCCAATTCATCAGAACAGAGCGAACGAAAGGCGCTTAGATGGGTTCTTGCGATCAATATTGCTCAAGTCGCCATTGCAGGAGGATTAGGATGGTGGGCACAGTCAACAGGGCTGATGGGTTCTGCTCTCGATAATCTTGGTGATGCATGTGTCTACGCCATCAGCCTCTTCGTCGTGGGTCGTGGTCTATTAGCGAAGGTTCGAGTTGCGCGATTGTCGGGTATCCTTCTGATTATATTCGCTGGTCTCCTTTTATTTGAGGTCGGCCGTCGGTTCTTCACCGGATCCGATCCAATAGGACCAGTCATGATTGTCGTAGCAATCGCGAACGCCCTGACGAACATGGTCTGCATGCGGTTGTTAAAATCTCATCGAAAAAGCGGCGTACATCTACAAGCCTCATGGATTTTCACGTCAAACGACATGCTCGTGAACGCCGCGATCGCTCTTTCGGGTCTTGCCGTAATTCTTTTCAATTCGCCTTATCCAGATTTGATCATTGGCTTGGGTGTGGTCGTCATCGTTGTCAGAAGCGGCTTTGAAATCCTTGAGAAAGCCAACGAGGCTGGAGCAATAGGAAACCCATCTTGACTAACTTGCACGCCTTACCCGTGACCCAAGCTTTACAGAAATCGACATTCTGGTGGTCGGTGCGGGACAGCCGGTTCCGCAGCCGGCAATCTGTTTGCAGCCGTGTATGCTGCCGATGGAGATCGGAGCATCTCGCTGATGTGGCGATCGTCAGCGGCGTCGGCCTTCTCCTGCTCGAAAGTGTATGGCCGAGAAACGAGATGAGGGTCCGAAAGGCTGACCCGAAATCCGTCCGATGAAGGCGCCTTGATGCCCCAGGTTCCCCGCGACAACAGGCCAGACGCAACGCTGGCACTCCTGGCTGACCCCTACAGGTTCATCTCGAAGCAGTGCCGTGCCTATGGATCGGACCTGTTCGAGACCCGGCTCATGCTTCGCAAGACAATCTGTATGACGGGGCCGGAGGCGGCCCGGCTGTTCTACGATCAGAGCCGGTTCATGCGGCAGGGCGCCATGATCGGGCGCATCCAAAAGACGCTGCTCGGAAAGGGCGGCGTACAAGGGCTGGACGACGAGGCCCACCGACACCGCAAGCAAATGTTCATGTCGCTGATGACCCCCGAGCGGATCGAAGGGTTGATGGCGACAACCGCGGAGGAATGGCAGGCACGCGCTCGCCTGTGGGCGCTGAGGGACGAGATCGTCCTATACGACGAGCTTCACGAACTTCTGACCCGAGCCGCCTGCGCCTGGGCCGGGGTGCCGCTTCCCGAGTCTCAGGTTCGACAGCGGACGCACGAGATCACCGCGCTGTTCGACGCCGCAGGATCAGTCGGCCCCGCGCACTGGCGGGCGCGTTGGGCGCGCAAGCGGGCCAATCGCTGGATCGAGAATATCGTCGGGCAGATCCGTTCAGGGCAAATCCGCCCGCCGGAAGGATCGGCTGCTTCGATCATTGCGGAGCACCGGGACTTGAACGGCGAGTTGCTGAGCCCGCACGTTGCCGCTGTGGAAGTCCTCAACGTGATCAGGCCGATCGTCGCCGTCGGCGTCTATGTCACCTTCGTCGCCCATGCCCTCCACCAGTTTCCTGAATGCCGGCGCAAGCTCGAAGCTGGCGACGACACGAGCTATACGGAAATGTTCGTCCAGGAGGTTCGGCGCTTCTACCCCTTCTTTCCCGCTGTCGCAGCGCTGGTGCGCGGCGACTTCGAGTGGAGGGGATACCGTTTCCCCGCCAGAAGACGCGTTATCCTAGACCTTTACGGGACAAACCACGACGCCAGGACGTGGGACGCGCCTGAGGTGTTTCAGCCAGAGCGATTTCGCGAATGGGACGGAAGCCCCTTCAGCCTCATTCCCCAGGGCGGCGGGAACCACGACGTGAACCACCGCTGCCCGGGCGAGTGGATCACGATCGGGCTCATGAAGCAGGCGGCGGACGTTCTGGCCAGGCGCATCAGATACGACGTGCCGGAGCAGGATCTTCAGGTTGATTATTCCAGGCTGCCAGCCTTGCCCCGAAGCCGGTTCATCATCTGCCGGGTGAGGGAGGCTACGAGCGCTCCTGCCTAGGCCGAGCCTCGCAGCTCATCACTGTCATTTAGTGAAGGCTCATTTTCAGCTATCGTTTTCTCACAATCCGCCCTCGAAAAAGCGCTTTAATGGCCGCACCTGACCCGAAAACACCCGCCTGCCGGCCCGACAAGAGCCCGGAAGCCATCGAGCGCCGGCGCCGTCTCCTTCAGGCCGCCATGCACGAGTCCGAGATGGAAGGAATCCGCGCCAGGGATCCGGAAACCGACTATCTCCAAGACGCATACATCGCCGGCGATATGACCACGGATGAGATGATCGCGGCGCTCGACAGGCACTATAAGCCACAGGTAAAGCGCAGCCACGAATCCCCCTGCGAAACCGCCGCGCGGCTTCGGGCTGAAATGGGGATCGAGCTGAAGGAGGGCGTGAGCAAACCCCTTCCCAAAGCTGCCTACGACGAAATGTGGGGCGAGGATCAATGCCCGTCGGCGCCGACAAGGGATTGAGCTGTCCGGCGTGGGCGGTCAGCCACGCCTATTTGCAGCTCCGTCCTCATCCATCGCCCATTCCTCCGAGCCTTCCAGCTCAGTCGCCAAGGCCTCGATCGCGTCGGCCTCGGCCTCCGTCATCTCCTCGATGCCGATCGCGGCCCGCACGCCATGATCGCAGCCGCAACGCGGGCAGACCAGCTCGCCATGCCATTCGGCATGACCGTCGAATCCGCACTCGTGACACTGAAACCGCGCCATACTCTCTCCTGGGCACCCGTCTAGCGGCCCGGCCTGACGTTGACGGTGCAGCTCTGCGCCTCGCCCGTTTCCCTGGCCTGGGCGCGACAGGCGTCCAGCGCCTCGCTGTTGCTGTCCGCCAGAGTCCATGCCTGGGCAATGAAGTTCCAGCTCTCGGGGCTCTCGGCTCCCATCATGCTCATGCCGGCGTTCCAGCGCGTGTCGCCCATCGTGAGCGCCGCCATGCGGGTGCCGATCGCTTCCGGCAGAACGCGGCCGAGAAGGGGAAACAGGACCAGACCGGCGACAACGCCGGCGGCGGCCGCCCCGATCAGCCACTTGCGCTGCTCGCCCCGGTCCCGGATCGTCTCTGCAGCCATGCTGAGCCTGTTGGCCGCATCCAGCACCCGGCGCTCAGCCTCGCGCATGTCGCTCTGGATCGGGCGGAAGATCTCCGAACGGGCATTGTGCATCTGTCGCCCGAACGCCTCCGGCGTGAGCTGCGCGCCCGTGTGCTTCTCCAGAGCGTCGATCCGCACCACGGCTGCGTGCAGGTTCTTGGCGATCTGGCCGAGCGTGGAGCTGTAGTCCGGCGCCCGCTGCCCTTCCAGCGCCGCCGGCAGCTCCTCCATCGCCTGCCGCATCACCGTCACCTCGGCCCGCAGACCCTCAAAGGCGCGCGTGGCGGGGTCCTGTGGCGGCACGCGGCCGCCGGCGTCTTCGTCCTGCCGCATGGGCCTCCTTTACCGTTCCATGCCGTAGTCCCGGCTCAAGCCGCGGCTTAATGTCCGCTCGATCGCTTGAGCGACGTTCGGCTCGCGGAGCACCCGATCCAGGCTCGACCCCTGCGTGATACCAAGCTTCTCGGCACTGGACCGCATCACCGCTTCAAGCTGAGGATTGCCCTTGATCTCTTGGGCAAGCCCTTTCATCTGCGCCTCGATCTGGCCGCGCGTCTTGTCCTGCCAGCCTGCCAGTGCCCCATGCGCCTGCTCCAGACGGCCCCATTCCGTCGCGATACGCTCGGCCTTCAGCTCGGGATTGTGGCCCAGCCGGACGCCTCGTTCGCGATCGATGCCGGCGACGAGCTGCGCGCCCTGCGCTTCGCCTGGTCGCTCCAGGGCATCGCGCCTGAGATGGGGATCGTGTTTCAGCGCCGAGGCAAGGTCCTGCGCCGCGCTCGGGCGCACCTTGTCGAGCGCGGCCGCGGCCCGATCCAGGGCTTCGCTCTGATGCGGCAGCACGGGGAGGTCCTGAGCGCGCATCCGCTCGGTGTCGGCCCATGCCCGGCCGTAACGCTCCGCCGCCTGGGAAAGGCGATCCGGCGCCTGCCGCATCGCCGGCGCGCGGCTCTGCTCAGGCTCGGGCTCGGGCTCGGGCTCGGGCTCGAACCGGACGCCGGCGAACATGCCCGGCTGATCGAGACGCCGATCGGCGGCTTGCCCGCGCTCGGCCGCGCTCTCGATGTGCTCGCCAGCACTGCGCTCGCCGGCGGCATGTTTGCCAAGCTGGAGACCGGCGAAGATGCCGCGCGGCGGCTCCTGCCCGGTCCTCTCCCTTTCCGGCGCCGCGGCCTCCCGCAAGACGCGCTCCGGCACCCGGATCTCGTTCTCCGGAGTGATGCCCCGCCGCTCGGCAAAGCTCGTCGGATAGTCGAGGGTGACATCCTTCGCCCGCTCACGGGCAAGCGTGCGCACGAGCTGGCGGTGGTCGGCCATGTCCTCACGGCCGTAATGCAGCTCCACCCCCTCGCGGTGCCGCGACAGCCCGACATAGGCCGCGTGCCGGTCCATATGGCCCGTCGCCAGCACATGCGCCCGGTCGACCGTGACGCCCTGCGCCTTGTGAACCGTCGCCGCATAGCCGTGGTCGATGTGGTCGTAATCGCGCAGCTCGAACGCCACCCGGCGCCCTTCCTCACCGTCCAGACGCACTGTGAGCTGTGCGGAAGCCTCCTTGCCTTCGCCCGCCCGTTCGATGCCCTCCACCGTGCCGAGCGTGCCGTTCTTCACCTCCATTGACCGCTCGTTGCGCAGGAACATCAGCCGATCGCCGGTCGCAAAGGATCGCTCGCCGCGCTCGGTCTGCATCGCATGATCCGCGCCCAGCTCGCCGGCGTCTTGCAGCTTGGACCGGGCGCCGGCGTTCAGCTCGCGCACGTCGGCCCGCGTATAGGCCAGGATCACCTGGGACTGGTCCGGCTGCGCCTGGCGCGCCTCGTTCCAGCGCTCCACCAGGGCCGTCCGAGCGTCCTCGCGCGTGGCATGGCCATGCACCATGCCGGCGGCCTCGTAGCGGTCGAGCGCCTGGCCCGTGCGCCCCGTCGCCAGCTCGCGCGTGGCGTCCCGCTGCCAGTCGACGCGCTGCCGGCGGATTTCCGTGATCTCGGCCGCCCCGTGCCGCTCGCTGAGCGCCCGGAACGCCGCTCCCGCCTCGATCGCCTGGAGCTGTTCGGGATCGCCCACGAGCACCACCTTGGCGCCGGCCTTTTCGGCGTGCTCAAGCACGCGCGCCATCTGCCGCGAGCCGATCATGCCGGCCTCGTCGATCACCAAGACGTCGCGGCTCGTCAGCTCGTCGCGGCCGCGCTCCCAGGCGTATTCGAGACTGGCAATCGTCCGGCTCGCGATGCCCGATCCGCCTTCCAGGCCCTCGGCCGCGATGCCCGACAGGGCCGCACCGCGAACGATATAGCCTTCCCGCTCCCATGCCTCGCGCGCCACCCCCAGCATGGCGCTCTTGCCCGTGCCGGCATAGCCGACGACAAGCGCCAGGCCCTGATCGCCCGTGACATGCGCCAGCGCCGCGACCTGATCCTGGCCGGGCACCATTCCCCGATCGTTCGCCGCATCCAGCGCGTGAGCGAGCGAGGCTCGGCTGACGCGATGCCCGCGACCATCGGCGAGGCTGTCGGCCGACTGCTCCATGCGCTGCTCGACAGCCATGATCTCGCGCGTGGTGAACCGCTCACGGCCGCGGCCGTCCTGCCCGAGCTGCACGATCTCCGGGCTCGACTCCACGCGGCTCATGACGGCCTGGAACTGATCGGCTCCGTCCGTCTGCCGATGCACGAACCGGGCGAGGTCCTGACGCGTGAATGTGGAGTGCTGATGCGTCAGCGAGCGCAGCGCGACCCCCGGCTCGGCGAGAAGACGTTCGCCGTTGCGGCGCGCGACGTCGCGATGCTCCTGCGCCCGCTCGGCATCCTCGCCGCGCGTCTCCCGGCGCATCCCCGCCGGTCCGATCTTGTGTTGCGGCTCCAGCTCGACACCCTGCGCGGCCAGCGTGCGGTGGTCGATCCGAACATCGTGCCCCAGCTCCGCGCAGCGCTGGTTGACGTGCTCGGCCCAGCGTTCTCGCCAGCCGGTCAGCTCCGGCGTGGCGTTCCACTCCCGCACCTTCTTGCCGAAGCCGTCCGGCCCCACTTCGCGCATGGTCAGCATGACGTGCGCGTGCGGCTTCGCTTGGCCCTCCGCGTCGAAGTCCCAATGCACATTGAGGTCCGCCACCATGCCGCGGTCGACGAACTCACGTTGAACGAAGTCGCGGGCGAGCTGCACGCCCTCTTCCCGGTTCAGCTCGCGCGGCAAGGCGAACTCCACCTCGCGGGCGAGCTGCGCATCCTTCCGTTTCTCCGTGGCTTCCACCTCGTTCCACAAGGCCGCGCGATCGGAAAGCCGCTCCGGCGCACCGTCTGGAGCCAAGATTTCGGAATGAACGACGCCGGTCTTGGCGGTGAAGTCGTGGGCGCGGCCAAGGCGCTCATCGTGCAGCTCCGACGCGGAGCGATAGGCAGCGGCCGCCACGGCGCTGCGGCCTGCGCCGCGCGAGATCACTTTGGCCGAGAAATGGTAGATCGCCATGCCGGCGCCGCGTCCCCCCGCAAATCACTCAGCAGCCTAGCTGCGATTTGCCTCAAAGGCCAGACCAGACCGCGCCGCCTAAGCGCACGTTGCGCAGCAACGTATAAGCGCGCACTCAAATCCTGACGGCTTTGAGTGACAGGCGCCGTGCCGGTGGCTAGGTTGGTGGCGAGTCGGGGACGTGATGACAGGAGGGACCATGCGGAGGCCACGCGATATCGATGCCGAGCTGAAGGCGCTTCAGGAGAAGGCCAAGAGCCTCAAGGCACGGCAAAGAACGCAGCTTGGCGAGCTGGTGATCGCGACTGGCGCTGATCAGCTCGACATGGAGACGCTGGCGGGTCTGCTACTTGGCGCCGTTGAGCACAAGGACTCCGACAAGCGGGAGGGCTGGCGCCGGCGCGGGGCCGAGTTCTTTCAGCGGCGCAACCGCAGGAAGGAAAACGGCGCCGGCGACACTGCTTCGAGAGCTGACGGCGACACTGGCGGCGCTGCGCCGCTCGGCGGCGGCTCAGAGGCGAGCTGAGGCACGGCGCGCGCGCATGGACACGCGGGATTGGGCCAAGGCGCGCCGCGATCGAACGCGCCACCTCATCGAGCTGGGCGGCCTCGTCCAGAAGGCCGGCCTGGTCGAGCTGACCGGCGACGATCGCGCGACGCTGCTCGGCGCCTTCCTCGACCTCGCCGGTTTGCTGAAGCGCGGCGGAACCGAACACCTCTCGGCCGACGAGGTCATTGCCCATTGGCGGCGGCAAGGACGCGCCGCCTTCGACGCCGACGAGGCGATGCCGGCAGCGGCAGCCGAGGCCGGCAAGCGCTGACGCTCACGCGTCGGAAATGAGTGGAATCCAAGATGACCGTCAGGGACAAACTCCCCAACCTCGTCACCGCCATCATCTACGGCTTCGCGGCGATGGGCGCCGTCCGCTACCTGACCCTCCTGCCCGTCCTCGACGGCTTCAGGACCGACGCCGGCGCGGCGATCCTGGCCGTCCCGCTGATGGGTCTCGGCGCCGCCCTCGGCTGGGTCTTTCCGCTCTTCCCCAATGCCGGCCAAAGCACCCTGTTCGGGTCCGCTCGCTGGGCCTCGAAGAAGGAGGCTGACGCTCTCACCCGGAACAACGGCGGTCTGCTCGTCGGCCGCCAGCAGGGCGGCTCCAAGCCGATCCGCTATGACGGGATCTCGCACCTCATCACCCTCGCCCCGACGCGGACGGGCAAAGGCGTCGGCACCGTCATCCCGAACCTTCTTGACGCCGATCGCTCGGTCCTCTGCATCGATCCCAAGGGCGAGAACGCCCGCATCACCATGCGCGCCAGGTCCCGCTTCGGCCCTGTCCATCTGCTCGACCCGTTCGACGCCACCGGCCTCCCCTCGGCCGCCTATAATCCGATGGACACGCTCGATCCGGCCAGCCCCGACGTCGCCGAGGATGCCGCCACCCTCGCCGAGGCGCTGGTGCTCGATCCGCCCGGCCAGGTCGCCGAAGCGCATTGGAACGAGGAGGCCAAGGCCCTCCTCGCCGGCATCATCCTGTTCGTCGCCTGCGAGGAGGAGCCCAGCCGGCGCACCCTCGCCACGGTGCGCGAGCACATCACCGCGGCACCGGACGCCTTTGCCGCCCTCCTCCGGCGGATGCAGGACAGCCCCGCCGCCGGCCAGCTCGTCGCCCGTGCTGCCAATCGTCACCTCGGCAAGTCCGACCGCGAGGCCGCCGGCGTCCTCTCCTCCGCGCAGCGTCATACCCACTTCCTCGACAGCCCGCGCATGGCGGCCGTCATGGGCCGCTCGGATGTCCGCTTCGCCGATCTGAAGGAGGGAACCGCGACAGTGTTTCTCGTCCTGCCGCCCGATCGCCTCGACGCCTACTCGCGATGGCTGCGCCTTCTCGTCAGCCAAGCCGTCACCGACATGGCGCGTTCAAGGACGCGACCGGCAAAGCCCGTGCTGTTCCTGCTCGATGAGTTCGCCGCCCTCGGCCATCTCGCCCCTGTCGAGCGCGCTATGGGCCTCATGGCCGGATACGGCCTCCAGCTCTGGCCGATCCTCCAGGACCTGCATCAGCTCCGTGCCACCTACGGGCGACGAGCCGGCACCTTCTTCTCCAATGCCGGCGTCATCCAGACCTTCGGCGTCAACGACTACGAGACCGCCGAATGGCTCTCCAAGACCATCGGCCAGGAAACCGTCGAATACGAGACCGAGAGCGTCAACCGCTCCACCGGCTCGCGCAGCATCGGCCGATCGCAGCACTTCCACGGCCGCAACCTCCTCAACCCCGACGAGATCATGCGCATCCCGCCGGACATGCAAATCCTGCTCATCAAGGACATGCACCCGCTCGCCGCCCGCAAGCTGCGCTACTATGCCGATGGCGAATTCAAAGGGATGTTCGATCCGGCATGAGACGGTCCCAGCGCTGACGCGCTGGGGCTTTGTCACTGGCAGCCCTCCGGCTTCACTACGGCGCAGTTTGGAAGCGCGTTCGCCTTCGGGCCGGACGCGGCTTCGGCCGCGTGGCACGGCGCCAGCTCCCGGCCGGCCCGCTCTCTCACATTGACCCGATGACGATCACTTGCCCCGAGCCTGGGCTTTCTGAGTGTTGCGCTGATGAGGTTTGCAACAGGAAGGAAGCTTTCATGCCGTCAGGAAAGAAATTCGTCGGTCTCGACGTTCACCAGGACACGATTGCCATCGCAGTCGCGGAGGAAGGCCGTGAGAAAGAGGTTCGCTTCTTTGGTACCATCGCCAACACGGCGGAATCATTGCGCACAGCATTGGCCCAGATTGGCAAAGGCGGATCGGAGTTGAGGGTTTGCTATGAATCCGGCCCCTGCGGGTTCGTCATCTACCGATACCTCGCGAAAATCGGCATCGAGTGCATGGTGATCTCGCCATCCTCGATGCCGCGTCGGCCGAACGATCGGGTGAAGACTGATCGGAGAGACGCCCAGACGCTGGCTCGCCTGCTGCGCGCCGGCGAGCTGGTCGCGGTGTGGGTTCCGGACGAAGCCCATGAGGCGATCCGCGACGTGGTGCGCGCCCACCGCCAGGCCAAGCAGGACCTCGCCGCCGCGAAAACTACCCTGAAAAGCTTCCTGCTGCGCCACGATCGCCGTTTCCCCGGCAAGGCGATCTGGGGCGGCCTGCATTGGCGCTGGCTGGCCGAACAGGTCTTCCCCTTCCCGCACCAGCAATTCGTCTTCGAGGAATACAAGCGCCGCATCCATGAACTCGAAGGCCGCTGCAAGCGGCTGGAACAGGTGCTCGCTGAAGCTCTTGAAGACTGGCCGCTCGCCCCGATCGTCATGGCCCTCCAGGCCCTGCGCGGCATCAAGCTCATCGCGGCCGCCACGCTCGTTGCCGAAATCGGCGACCTGCACCGCTTCGACAGCCCCAAGCAGCTCATGGCGTGGATCGGCCTCGTTCCCGCCGAATATTCCAGCGGCAAGCGGATCAAGCGCGGCGAGATCACCCGCGCTGGCAATGCCGCCGCTCGCTCCATGCTGATCGAATCCGCATGGCACTATCGCTTCCCTGCCCGCGAGGGCCGGGCGCTGCGCGAGCGCAACGGCAGCATACCCGACAACATCCGCGCCATTGCATGGAAGGCGCAGGTTCGCCTTTGCGGCAAATATCGACGGCTGGCGAGTGCGGGAAAGCAGACGGTCAAGGTCGTCACGGCCGTCGCCCGCGAGCTGGTCGGCTTCATCTGGGACATTGCCCGCAATACGCCCCTCGCAGCCATGGAGCCGCGACGGTAGCGCGCGTAGGGCGGAGCTGGTCGGGGTTGCGCAGCCCGGAGCGCGCGGGCGGCAGAGCAGGAGGGAAATAAGAACGTGACAAACTGAACCTGGCTGGCGTGCTGCGCGCCCTGATTGACGCGGACAATCCTCGATACGGCCCTGGGGCAGATTTATTCGATGCCCGCCACTTTGACGGAGGAAGGTCCACGACGGAAAAGGGTCGTGCGGTAGCCAATCCGCGTATAGGTGCTTGATCAATCGTCGTCAGACAACAGGCGCGCAGCACGCCAGTCAGGTTCTACAAGAACAGCTTGCCCCGGCGATCGCCGCGGGTAATTATAGCCATGCGCACATCCAGTCGTGATCGTCATAGGAGGAGACATGCTTGCAGGCAATCATGTTTCCCTACCCTATCCGGCTAAGCCCGTTTATCGGCGTTTCGGTCGGCAGGGACCATCTCTCCAAGGTGCCGGGCCGTGATTTTCTCATAGGTCCCCTCATCCATGATCCCGAGGCGGCGCTGCGCGCCCGCCATTTCCGAAATTTCACGGGCAAGGCGGCTAGGCTTCGTCGTCATGCTCAAGCAACCGCAAGTGTCAAATGACCGACTGGATCGGCGGCCGGCTTCACGGTGATCTCAATGTCGTAACCAAGGCGATTCAGGCAGTCCATGAGCTTGCGTTCAGACAGGTTGGTGAAATCGCCACGCATCATCCCCGACACCTTCGGCTGCGGGATGCCCATGCGTTTCGCTGCCTCTTGCTGGTTCAACCCAAGAGCACGCATCGCCTTCCTGATCTCGACTACCAAGCCGGCCTTGATCTTGAGCTTTTCAGCATCGGGCAACCCAAGATCGGCAAAGATGTTGCCTGAGCTGCGGTGAACCTCGATACCTTCAACGATCCTTTTTTTCATTTCGCATCTCCTGCGCCAACGCTTCGGCCACCTTGAGCCGAGTGCGGATAATGTCCATGTCTGCCTTGGGCGTGGCGATTCCGCTTTTGCTCTTCTTTTGGAAGCAATGCAGGACGAAGACCGCTTCCGCAAATCTCACCGTGTAGACGGCCCGATATGTGCCGCCGGCATCGTTCTCGACGACCTCCAGCACACCGGCCCCGCCAAAGCCCTTGAGCACCTTTGCCGTATCGGCCTGGTCGCCTGCCTGGGCCAGCGACAACGCAAAACCGAAAAACCTGCGCACGACTGGCGGCAGCGCCATCAAGTCCTTGTAGCTGCTCGCAATCCATTCGAGCGGGCGCTCGCCTTGGTTCATGCTCATCTTATACCTGAACAGGTATAGATTGCAACCTGATTATCGTTTTGGGAATCATGCTTACATGAAAGCATGGTTTCTCCTACTCGCCGCCCTCTCGAACGACCGGGAAATTGTATTTGGCGAAAAGCAGGTTCAACGCCTCGGCCACAAGCCGTTCCTGCGGAATCCGTTTGCCCTGCGGATCGCGCGTTCGGAAGCTGAGTTCTTCCAGCGTCTCCCAATAGACCGGCGGCAGGTAGTGCGTCTTGGCCGTCTTGTTCGCCCGCGAAGGCGCAACATAGCTTCCGGCGGGCTGAGGGCTACGGGCGCGGCGCTTCGGCTCGGCCGGCGTCTCGGGAGCTGCCGGCGTGGGAGCCGGCTGTTCTCCGGCCTTGATGGCGGTCGCCAGGAGGGAGGGCTTGCGGCTCATGCTTTCATCCTTTCATGATTACCTGCAACCATGCTTGCCTGCTCTGAAAGGAAGGTGAACAGGCCGGCGACTTCCTGGGCGGCACGTCCCTGCGGTTCCAGTTCTTGCGGCGTCTGCCCCAAGGCCGGTGCGTCCTCGTAGGCTTTCAGGCGTGAAAGGTGGATGGGGGCGACCGGCACGTTGAACCGCTCCGTGATTGCGGCGGCATCATCGCCCGCCCTGCCCCCGGCGTTTGGATGCACGAGATTCAGCACCACGAAGGCCGGCGGATTGCCCGCCATGTCGAGAAGCCGCTTTAGCGGCTCCAAGGTGTCGATCGCGAATATTTGCGCCTGCGTCGGGATCAACACCATGTCGGCATGCTTGGCCGCTTCGGTCGAGGCGCTGTCCATCTTGCCGGGCGTGTCGATGAACACCCAATCCATGCCAAGGCCGCGATAGGCGTCGAGCGAGCGCCGGATAGCCCCCGGCTGGATCGAGGCGACGTCCGGACCATCGCCTTCTCGCCTGTCAAACCAGTTGACGGCGTTCGTCTGCGGGTCGAGGTCGAGCAGAGCCGATTTCTTCCCGGCCAGGTGCGCCGCGACCGCAAGCGCCGTCGCGATCGTCGTCTTGCCGGTCCCGCCCTTCTGAGTGCAGAAAGCGACTGTAATCATGCTTGCATCCTTTCATGCAAAGAAGCCTACACGCTTGCCTGCAAACATGAAAGCATGTCTGCATTGATGCGAGGTTAAGGCTCCGAATCCTCGTCGGCTGCCATGGGCTCGTCACACTCGCCGCAAACCAGGCGCACCCCCGGTTTCGCCCAGGCGTGCAGCTCGCAGCTCGGGCAGGTGTAGCGGGTCTTGCTGGCCGACTTCGCCTTGCGCTTCTTCCGCGCCTCGGCGTCGTCCCAAAGCTCGACATAGAGGGCCGAGAAGTCAGGTTGCGCGGCCAGCTCGGAGAAGGCGCAGACGTAGGGACCGCCCTCGATGATGTAATGGCTGCACGACTGGCCGGTCTCCTTGCCGCCCGGCTGGCCGGTATCAGAGGGGTGCAGGCCGATCGCGTGCATCTTCGCCGCCCATTCCTTGTTGTGGTAGCCCGCGCGCGACGGCTTGCCGAAATGATGCTGCCAAAGGTGCGCCATCTCATGGGCGAGGGTGGAAAGGCTCTGCTCGTCGGTGCGGCTTTTGAAATGCGACGGGTTTAGCGCAATCTCGTCGGTGATCTCCGTGCCGTCCTTTGATCCGAACCGGCCGCCGGCGAAATAGCCATAGGCTTTGTTCTTGCGCTGCAAGGTCACGAGGCAGGGCGGCAACTCGCCACCGAACAGCCGATCGTTGAAGAAATCGAATGCCCGATTCAGCGCGGCATAGGTTCTCGCGGTCGGATTGGCGGGGGACATGACGGCCTTTTGTGTATCGTACGAAACAAAAATCGCATATTTCATGCTGTCATGCAAGCATAATTGCATGCTTTCATGTTGAGCGCCGCCCTTGCCGCCCGCTCCCTCTCGAAAGCCATAGGACGATGGCCGCAGGCGCACGCGTTGCGGTTTTGTTGTGAGGGTTCCGCTTCCCGGCCCGCACTTAACGCGGGCCGGAACCGCCGCAGGGCCGCGAAGCGGGCCGGTGCGCGGCGTCCGAATCTATCTTTCTGGCATAGATAAAGAATGAGATGGGGATTCAGTCTGCTTGGCGGACTCACGCTTTTTCACTGATTTTCCAAGGGCGGCGAGAGCCCGCCCAAGGGGTGTGTCGCCCAGCTCGAACAAAGCCAGCTCGTCGGGCGGTAGAGCATCCTTGTGGGCTTGCAGCTCGGCCGCGCGAACCTCCTGGGCGTGATCGTGATCGTCCGGCGGGGGAGGGGCCTCGCCCATGCGCCCGAGGAGCCGCAGCGCGCGCGGCGGCAGCGACAAGCGATAGGCATTGCTGGTCTGCTGCACCTGCGGGCCTCGCCCCTCGTTCCCGGTCGGCATGTAGCGCCTGAGCCAGTCGAGGAAGCCATGCATGCGCAGGTTCTTCAGCGCCCGCACCACGGCGTCACGCGACCGCTTCAGGTAGCGCATCAGCGTGTCGATCGACGGCTCCAGCCGCCCCGTCCGGAAGTCGACCAGGTTGCCCAGCAGCTCCACCAGCTCGATCGCCACGGCGCCGAGTGGCCCGTTGCGCTCTCCCGGCCGACGCGCGGCCAGCTCGTAACGCCGCGCGGCCAGGAGGATCTTGCGCACTTCCCGGCGATCGGTCCGCCGCCAGAACACACCCTCGCATCGCCCCGCGGCACGGCTTTGCCGTCGAACGGGCGTGCGCGCCCGTCCGGTCGGCGCTCCTGCGAACGCCGCCCCAATTCTTTCAAACATCGTCTTTCGTCCTCCGTCCTGGAGGGCATCTGTGGACGGCGGACAAAGCTTCCCCGTTCCCGGCAAGACTCTTCTTGCCGGGCGGATCGCGCTCGACTATGTTGGGAGCCTGGTTCTAGGAGCTGCCCAACAAAGCCGGTTCCATCATCCGAAAGGCGCTCGATCGCGGCAAACGATCGGGCGCTTTTCGCTTATGCCCTCTGCTGCTGCTCGATATAGAACCTCAAAGCTTCCTCGATGATCGGCGCGCGCGCTGACGCGCCCCGCTGCTCCTTGATCCGGTCGATCGCTGCGACCAGTTCACTCGGAACATAGATGTTGAGCAAGGCGCGTCCGGCCGCGAGCTGCCGCTCTCTGTGAGCGATAACTCTCTTTCGGGTGCTCTCCGGGTCCGCGCGTCGACTCATGTGTTAAATGTAACGCTGAGTTTTCTGATTCTGCAATCCCCTCAATCAAAACCGCTGAAATCGTGGGGTCTGGCCACTGCTGCCCGTCCTGCCGGCTTCGCGAACCGGCGCGACTCAGGGCACTGGCCGACAGGCAAGGCACAATGCTTACTTGCAATCATGTAAGCATCGGCCCCGGCCGCCCCCTGTATCTCATCGGATCAGCCGGCGGAACCCCGACCCTCCGAGGCTCACTGCGAGATATGCACAACTCAGGAATTCTGCATCAAACCCACCTTCCTGAGATCATTTCGCTTTTTTGATGCGGATATCTGATGCACAATAGCTGGCATGATCTACGGCTATGCGCGCGTCTCCACTAGCGGCCAGGACCTCGCCAACCAGCTCGCCCAGCTCAAGGCCGCCGGCTGCGAGATGGTGTTCCGTGAGAAGATCAGCGGCTTCACGATCGAGCGGCCGCAGCTCAAGCGCGCGATCGGCAAGCTTGAACCTGGCGACGTGCTTATGGTCGCCGCCGTCGACCGCTTGGCGCGCGACACGCGCGACCTCCTCAACATCCTGCATGAGGTGAGAGAAGCCGGCGCCGGCTTCCGTTCGCTCGCCGAGCCGATCGTGGACACCACGTCCGAGCTGGCCGACATCGTGATTGCCGTGCTCGGGATCGCCGCGAAATGGGAGCGCGGCCGCATCCGCGAGCGCACCGCCGCCGGGCGCGCCAGGGCCAGGGAACAGGGGGTGAAGTTCGGCCGCAAGCCCAAGCTCACGCCGCACCAGCAGCGCGAGGCGTTGGAACGCATCCTCGCCGGCGAGCCGCAGCGCGCCGTGGCCCGCTCCTACAATGTCAGCCAGAGCACCATTTCAAGGCTCACCCCATGATCGCAGCCTTCTCGGCCTATCTCGAAGCCTGCGACCCAGAGCGCAACCGCTGGCGCTCCTACCACGTCGAGGCGGGCCGGGATCTCCTCGGCGATTGGCTGGTCGAGGTGACGTTCGGCCGGATCGGCGCGCGCGGCCGCACTGTGCGCTATGTCACCGACGACGAGCTGGCGGCGCGTCGTCTCGTTCGGACTTGCCTTCGCCGGCGTGCTTCGGCGCCGAAGCGGATCGGGATCGGCTACAGGACGTGCGAGCTGGTCGACCCCGCCGGCTGGCTCCAACGAGCATCGCGAAAGTCTCTATCGTCCACGGCAAATGACGGTTGCGGAAGTCTCATCTGACTTAGGATTGCTGTGACATCCTGTAGTTTTCGCAGGCTTTGACGCCGCAGGCAGTCTCCCTCAGCAGTTCGCCGACGAGCACAAGCAGATCATCCAGGCGCGGATCACTCAAGCGATAGTGAACGAAGCGGCCGCGCTGCTCACCAACCACAAGACCGCATTCGCTGAGACACCGCAGATGGTTCGACGCGTTCGACTGCGACAGGCCGGTCGTCGCGACGATCTCGCCCACGGATAAGGGTCCTGCGCGCAAGGCGTCCAGGATCGACAGCCGCGATGCATCCGCCAGCCCCCGAAACAGCTTCGCCCGCAAGGCGAGGGTCGGGACATCAACCCGCTCGATCAGTTCAGCATCGCTCGACATATCAGCCACGAATGATATATAGCTCTTCACGATTAGGGAAGATGGCCATGAGCGTAGCAGCTTCAACGAGTGAAGCCGAGACGACGCACTGCCGCGTCACCGGAATGGATTGCCCCTCCTGCGCGGCGAAGATCGAAAAGGCCGTGCGCTCGGTTGGAGTCGAGGACGTGAAGGTCTCGACCGCCACGCAGATCATGACGCTGCACGTCGATGATCCCGATACCCGTCTTCCGCAGGTCGAACGGGCTGTGACGGGCATCGGCTACCAGCTCAATCGGCTGGATCGCCCGGCAGCGGAGGCAGGCGACGATGATGACGACTTGCCGAGGGATCTCAGCCATATCACCCCGGCCTACAAGCGGGCGCTTTGGACCACCGGCCTCGTGCCGACGCCTTGGCGCGATCGCTGGAGATGTGAATATGCATGAAACGCGTACCGGCCACTTCGTCGAGAACCAACCGCTCCGAGGCGCCAAGTCGTCACCGCTGGTCGCCGGATTCTTTGATGAACGGACATCGAGTGTCCAGTATGTGGTCACCGATCCGGCAACGAAACGCTGCGCGCTGATCGATCCGGTGCTCGATTTCGACGAGAAATCCGGCGCGACCTCTACCCGCTCCGCGGAAGCGCTGCTCGACTATGTCCGGCAGAACGGCTGCACGGTTGAGTGGATCCTCGACACTCATCCTCATGCCGATCACCTGTCCGCCGTCCAATACCTGCAACGGATGATCGGTGCGCCCACTGCGATCGGCGAGAAGGTGATCGAGGTTCAGAAGCTCTGGAAAGAGATCTACAACCTGCCCGATTCCTTTCCCATCGACGGCTCGCAGTGGGACAGGCTCTTCGCCGACGGAGAGCACTTCCGGATCGGCGATCTGGATGTCGAGGTTCTCCATTCGCCAGGTCATACCCTGGCTTCTATCACCTATGTCGTGGGAGATGCCGCTTTCGTGCACGACACCCTGTTCATGCCGGACTTCGGCACGGCGCGCTGCGACTTTCCCGGCGGCGATGCGCGTGATCTGTGGCGCTCGATCCAACGAATCCTCGCATTGCCTGCAAAGACACGCCTGTTTACCGGCCACGACTACAGACCGGGAGGCCGGGAGCCGGCCTGGGAGAGCACCGTTGCGGAGCAGAGGGTGAGTAATATCCATCTGCAGGAGGCACTATGCGAGAACGCGTTCGTCTCCTTCCGGGACGAACGGGATGCTCAACTGCCCCTTCCAAAGCTGATGCTCCATGCGCTGCAGGTCAACATCGCCGGGGGTTGGCTCCCGGATCCGGAAGCGAACGGGCGTCGATATCTGAAGCTCCCGCTTGACGCCCTGACTGAGGCGGCGTGGCGGTAGCTCCCGCCCGCTCCCTTGCCATCCGCTCCAGCGATAGCTCCCCTTGACCCTCGACAGTCAGTGGAATAACTGAACACCTGTTCAAACGTTCATGGATGCAGCATGCCCGACATCAAGCTGACCGAAGACCAGGCCGTTGAACTTGCCGAGATCTTTCGCCTTATGGGCGACGGCAACAGGCTGCGCATTGCCGTGGCCTGCCTCGGCGATGCACTCTGCGTGAGTGACATCGCCCAGCGCGTCGACCTCTCCCCATCGCTCGTCAGCCATCATCTCCGTCTTCTGCGCGCGGCCCGCTTCGTCAAGGCCGAGCGACGCGGCAAGCAGGTCTTCTACGGCGTGGTCGACGAGCACGTGGAGTGCGTCATCCGGGATATGGTTGGCCACGTGGCCGAGCAACGCGGCGGTGCCGAGGAGGAAGACGATGAACGTTAATGTTCCAACGGCCGCTGGTGCAGCGCCTGATCGAGAAGACATGCCC
>NZ_JAKEDY010000004.1:0-47823 GCF_021462425.1 Afifella sp. H1R | reverse complement strand
CGAATGCTTGTGGCACAGCGTCAGCTCGTTCACGGCGACGGTTTCCTTCATGACGCGCTCTCCATGGACAGCACCGGTTGCCGATAGCGTTCGATCAGGGCGACGGCGCGCAGGCCGTCGAACTGGCTGGTGGAGATCAGGGTGGTTTCGGAGGCTTCGCGTCCGCCGTCTTCGACCGTCTGTCCCGGCGGCTGATCGTTCAGCGCCAGCGCCGCCATCAGCATGCCCGTCGCTGCCCCGCAATGGCCGGCGGTGAGCGGCGGCGTCTCGAAGTCGGCCTCCAGCCGATCGGGCAAAGGCGGCGCGGCGGACAGGACGACCGCCAGCTCCTCGGCACGCCAGCGCTCGCCGTTGAGATCGACCATCAGGCGATCCGGCATAGAGCGGGCGAGCGCGATGGAAACGGCTCTGGCGAGAGGGCGCCCGATCAGACCTTGCGGCCGCCGCACGTCCTCGCTCTCCCGCCCCGGCCATGCTGCCAGGACCCGACCGAGCAGCCGCGGCGGCCGGGCAGCGCTTGCTTCAGCGAGATAGAACAACACCGCCGCCTCCGACGGGATCACCCCGTGCGGCTGTTCGCGGGTGAGCAACCTGTTGTCGAGCGCCAAGCGGTCGAGCAGCTCGGCATGCAGGAAGCTGTCGAGAGCGGCCACGATCACCGCCTCCTGCTTTTTTTCTCTGATCGCCAGGATGCCGCGCGCCAGCTCGGCGAGCGCCATTGCATCTTTCGCCGAGACCAACTCGACGCTGGCGACGAGCGAGGGCCAGGTGGCAGCGATCCATTCTGACAACCGAGTGGCGATAGGATTGTCCGTCAGCCAGGCTGGGATCAGCAGGCGCAGCGGCGTCGGCTTGACCCACGACCCGAGTTGATCGGAAAGGTCCGCCGCCGCCGTCCCGAAAAGCCGCTGCAGACGGACCTCGAAATTGCGAATCTCGTGCGCGGCAAACACCGGCGCGATGCGCAGCGAGAGGCCATCGGGACCGATCAGATCGTCGGTCTTGACGAAGGCACGTACGCCCTCGCGGTAAGCGGCCGATGCCGCCTCGAAGCTGTGGCCGATCGAACAGCACAGACCGACGCCGACTATGGCCACGCCATCCTCCGTCATCGCGCGACCCCCGACATCTGCCGCAGCCTGACCGTGCTGCCGTCCAGCTCCATGTCGCGCCCGTTACAGGGCACATGGGCGTTCCAGACCATTTCGACCCTCTTTGCCTCCGTGTCGAGGCAGACGGAGATCAACCGGAAACGATGATCGATCGTTTCGCGCCCGAGTCGCGTGCGGGCCTCCAGGATCAGCTGCGGCAGCCGGAACTCGAAGAGGCCGTCCGGGTGGAGATTGATCGCGCGAATCCTCTCACCCCCCTTCAAGCCGAGGACCTGGTCGTCGGGCGCCGCCTGATGGAACCGCTCGTCGAAGTCTTCCGGCAGAAGCGGGCTGCGCGTGGCGCGCCAGGCCTCGTCATAGGTGCCGGCGTGATCGCGCCGGGGCTGCCAATACGGCTGAACCGGGCCGAAGCCGAAAGGCGCGGGCAAGGGGCGGCCGACGTCGATCCGCTCAGACGCGTTTTCGATGGATGGCAGATCAAGTTCCGTCGCATCTGGCAGCTTCGCCCATTGCGCAGTCCAGCCCTTGCCAACGGGATTGGCGAGATTGACCGCGTCTTCGCCCTCATGCGTCTCGGCGAGCGGATCGCGTCCTCCGAGGCTGTTGCGCCAGGTGAGCCGGACGCCGCCGAAGGGCTCGGGCCCTTCGATCACCGCACGACGACGCGCAACGTGCAGCTGCCGCTTGCCGCAGACGAAAGCGCGCTTTTCGAAGCCAGCGACCGCAACGCTCGCCTCGAATGCGGTGGCCTCAGCCGCGTCGGGAAGGCACGCAACGCCCTTGACGATGAAGTCGGCGCGCCGCCGAAACGGGCAGAGATCGGTTTCGGCAGCCAATTCTGCAGCCTCGTCGTCATCATATTCGGGCGCCAGACGAACCGGTTTTTGCGCCTCGGCGACCGAGACGAAGCCATCCTCGCGAATGTCGAAGATCGCACGCACACCCACGACCCAATGCTCCGCGCCATCGCGGTCGCGAACGAAATAGCCCTGACTCTCGAAAGGCGTTTGATGGTCGACCGACCACATGTCAGATCAGTTGAGATCGATGAAGGCGGCGTCTAGCGCGATGTCGCGCTCGGCCGATTGGACGATCCGCGTTCCTGAAACCCTGACCAGGCCGTCGGAGCGCAAGACGACATTCGACTTGCCATTACGAATGCTCAATGTGCCGGCAGCCTGGTCGATCTCGATCATCTCGGCGAGAGCGACGATTTTCGACCAAAAATCCATATTATCCGCCATGGCGGGATCGAATTCGTCGGGTTTCGGCAGATCAGTCATGTTCCTGCACCTTTCTGTTCGGCGTGGTATTCCTGAGGCGGCTCAAAACCCGCTCATGCCGACGATTTGCCGCCTGATTTTCACACCTGATCTGAGCGCTTATTGAGAGCAAAGCTAGGCTGATAGGGAACGCGCATCATTGAACGCCCAAAGCTTCGAACTGCCGTGCGAGATTTACGGTGTTCGCTTGGCGCCATTTGCCGATCTCTGTGCCGAGCGCATCGATGGAAGCCTTTTCATCCGCGGTCAGAATGTCCTTGGTAGCGGGGCTCGGTGAGCGCTGGCACGCTATTGAAGATGACCACAGTCTGACCGTTGACGTTGTGAAGCCCGATGCTCCATCTCAGCCAAGTCCATGGATCGGCCTCCTGTCCCAATTGTGTCCGAAGAAGACCGCTCTCGAAGGGACCATCGGTCACTTGTCCGTCCATAGGGGTCACCACGACCTCCAAATCGGACTTGCCGTCCGATGTAAGCAGTTGCGCCAGATACTTGCGGAAGCGCTCGAAACTCTCTTGCGTGATTGGCTCACGATCGAATTTGCACCGGAAAAATCGGGCTCGATTACTTCCATTTCGCTCTCGCTGCAGACTTTCGATACACGACCCGATTCGGAAATCGAGACTTTCTCGGCCATCGTATTCTCTTGTGCCGCACCTGCTGTGCAGAAGCACATGCTCACCAATAAAACTGCCAATAAACCGATGTCACCCTTGCGATGCGCTGCTGACATGACACTGGCCTCCAGTGTATCCGGGTCGACCGCTGTCGGAAGAGCCTGCCTACGGCGTGCTGTCCGAGGTGGAGCTTGCACCCGAGGCGACACGTCTCGGTACCCGCTGCGCCCGCAAGATGTGCTTCCAGATCGTTCCGCCAAAGAAACGGTTAAGAATGACGTAGTAAGCGACGACCCCTGCAAACAGCAGAAATGCTGGTCCGCCTTCAAGTGAAAAGCCTTTCTCAGTAAGTCCGCCTGTCGCCCATGCCACGAGAAAACCAAGGCCAAGAAAGGCCGTGAAGAAGTCGAGGATGAATGCCAGGACGACGCGCCAGGTCGCCACGGCATGTCGGGATGTCTCGGGTTCGCTCAATTTCGATACTCCTTCTCGCAATGCTTAGTCTGATGCGTTTTCGTACATCCAAGCGCTACTGGCCGCTCTCGCTCATCCGCTCCCAGTACGATTTCACACCTTTGCGCAATTGTTCCTCGACAAGCGTCGGATGAAGCGCTGCGCCGCGGTGAACCATGTCGGTCGGGTAGGCGGCGATCGCGGCATAGCCGGCCACTTGACCGCCCTTCACCGTGAGAAACACGCTCGTGCCAGCCGGCATGCCAAGCTTCGGGAAGTCAACCTTGAACGAATAGTAACCGTTGAAGTCCACCAGCCCGTCAAACTCCGAAAAGCGGCCAGCGCTCATCAGCTCCATCTCGCGCGGCTGATCGGGCAGGACGTTGTCGAGGAACATCCCGACGAGAACCTGCGCGAGCTCTGGCGCACTCTCTTCGTCAACCTCGCGGGATCGACCGGGCTTGAGCGAAAACAGCATTGCACCGCTGTTCTGCGCCTCGTCTGCGCCGTCGACATAGAACCTATAGACACCCTTGTTGGCATCGTCGCTGGTGATCGGAAGCACCCGCCAAGCCGGAGGCAGATTGACCATGATCGCACCAGGCCGGCCGGCGACGGCGGGTACATCCATGTTGTTCTCCTTGAAAGACGCCTGGACCGGATCCTCGGCCATGTCCTCGTCGAACATCAAGGACCCGACGAAGGCGGCCACTTGGGCGCCGAACGTCCCCCAACCCGCCTCGGGCCCGTCGGCCCGTATGATCAGGAGTTCGTCGCCGCGGCGGAAGACCGAGATGCGAGTGAAATCCTGTCCATCCTCGCTCTTGCGCCCGGTCATCACCTCGCCAAAGGTGGCCGTGTGTGGCTGCACCCCGAAATTGAGCGGCCCCCACTCGGCGGCGAGGAAGCGTCCGTAGTCGGCCGCGAGGCCAACCTTTTCCGGAACAATCTTCGCGGCGTAAACGTGGATTTCGCCGAGATCCCGATTAGCGGGATCATAGCCGAGATCGACCTCTTTGAACTTCGTGAAGAGGCCGGCCGGATCGAATTGCGACACCGCCTCCTCCCTCTCGTTCCAGATGAAGCCGTCGAGCTTGGCGGTCCGAAAATCGAGATGATCGAACCCCTCTATGGGAAACGCGGCTGCGGTTTCACGCCGATCCTCCAGCGCGAGAAGCCTGTCGGTCTGATCCTGTGCCATAAGGGCCCCGTGTTTCGTCAAAAGTACGATGCTGCCGAGCACAAGGGCGCTGGCGAGTCTCCCAAATCTGCTCTCACATCGCATGCGTCGTCTCCAGATAGCCTGTTCAAAGGCCAAACCAGCCCAGCACCTTGTCGACGCCGATGGCACTACCTTTGACTTTGGCGCTTGCCCCAACCCCAAAACCTATCTTGGCGCCAGCCTCGGCGCTCGCCGTCCCATCCTTATAGCCCGCCTCGGCTTCGACGCCCGCCTGTGCACCGACCGAAAGGCCGACCTCTCCGCCGACGCAGAGCCCTATCTCCCACTCCTCGCCCAAGCCCTCATAGTCCTCTCCGACGATCCAATTATAGGCGCTCACCCCGAGATTGGCGGCGCGACGGGGGGTGAAACAAGTCTCGCCGCTAATCTCGCCCTCGATAATGTTACCGCTGCCACTTAGCTTGAGCCCGAGCGTCGCTTCCTCGGGAGAAAGTACCACTTCGACGGTGGCTTCGGCGTCAGCCTTCGCGACTGCACCGCGAGCATCCCCTCGGACGAGACCATCCTGGTTGGTCTCGACGCTGCCTTCCATCATCGACGCTTCAGCGTCCGCGCCGGCGTGAAGCTTCAAGCCCTTGTTGCCGACGGAGGCGGAGGCATCATAGCCAGCCTCCGCGCTAAACACACTGCCTTTGCCGGAGAAGCTGCTGTTCTCATCGCCGAAGGAGCCTTCCTCGAGGATCGCCGAGACCTCATCCTCAACCTTGCCTTCGACAACCGTGACCTCGGCTTCCTCCCATTTGCCGCCGAAATCGGAGTCGACCTTGTGCTTGCTTTCCGAGGTTGTCTCGCCAGTCCTCAGGTCACGGGTGGTCTTGGTGCTGTATTCATCGCCAACGCCGAGCTCCTTGGTGTCTCGCTCGCCAGACGGTCCGTCGAGTGAGAGGTCCGGCCCTTCCTGCTGCTCCTCCCTGTCGTCGCCTTCTTCATCTTCATCGACAGAGTCTTTCTTCGGCGGAATAACGTGGTTTGCCTCCAGCCCCTGCACATACTCCTGCAAGGCCTCAAGATCGGTCTCCTCGATCTCCTGTCGATTGGGCACCCGCATGGGTCCGGCACCGTGTGGTTGCCACATTGACGGATCGTAAAGCCACTTCCGGCTCAGCGGGATGTCACTGCCGTTCATACGCCGCGCTGCATCGATTCCATCGATCGACGGAGGACCACGCAAGATTTGGGCGTCTTCGAAAACGCCGCCGAGTTTTGGCATCTGACGTTACTCGTTCAAATCGATGCTATCGGCAGCGAGCTTAATGCGCTTGCCGACGATCAAAATGTCCCCTTCCTTTGACATCGACAGCATCGAGTTCTTACCAACTTTGATTGTCAATTGCTCTCCCACGCGAATGTTGTGGACCTGCCCAATATCCATGTCGTAGCGCTTTCGCACAATGAGGCTCATCGCTCTGCCGACCGTCTGCTGAAAGGTGTGGCCAACCACTGTAGACTTCACTACGCCAACAATTTCGGATGAGGCACCGTTAACAACTTCAGACTTGTTCTTCTCCACGAACATTTGGAAATTGCCCTTCGCGAATTTAAACGGATCCGGAATTTTAATTTTTTCCATGACAGCACCAGCGAAGTCGAAGATAGTCTTTGTCTTCTCGGAGATCAGAGCAGAGAGCGGGTTGTTGCCGACGGCAATCGACATGTTGCCGGCAACGAGTTCATCGTGGTCGCCGCCGATCTGGATGGACTTGTCGCGTCCCACGACTTCCGACTGATCATTGCCAGTCCGTCGGTTGCGGTCGTTCTGAACCTCGACGTTCATGTCCTTCTGGGCATGCATAAACACTTCTTCGCGCCCCGCCTCATCCTCGAAGCGGAGCTCGTTATAGCCGGTGGCCTTGTGGCTTTTCGTCTTGAACACACTGCGTGTCTTATTGGCCGGCAGATCGTAGGGCACGGCCTGCTGCGGGTTCGGCACCAACCCCGTAATCAGCGGACGGTCGGGGTCGCCGTCGATGTAGGAGACCATCGCCTCCATGCCGATGCGCGGGATGATCTGGCCGCCCCAGGTGCCGCCGGCCCAGCTTTGCGAGACACGCACCCAGCAGGTGTCCGAGCCGTCCTTCTTCGCCCGCCGGTCCCAGGGGAACCACAGTTTGACCCGGCCGTACTGGTCGCAGTGGATCTCCTCGCCTTCCGGGCCCGCGACGATGCCCACCTGCGCCCCCTCGATGCGCGGGCGCTTCGTCGCGCGGTGCGGCGTCAGCGGAATGCGCGAGGGCATCGCTTCGAATTCGTTGCGGTATTCCGGCTCGTCCTCCGCCGTCTCGTAGGAGCGGTCCACCACCTGGTGCACCGCGCGGATCACCACATGCTCCTCGTAGCGCTTTTCCGGATGGGCCACTTCATAGGGCGCAAACCGCCGCCCGGGCTCCACCACGCGGATGTTGGAGGCCGCCTTGACCCGGTCGTGATCGGCCTCCGACGCCTGCATGCGGAGCTTTTCCATGCGCTCATGCGCGGCCACATCCATGGCGCGGGCCGGATATTCATAAAGCTCGCGTCTGGCATTCTCCGGCAGCTCGACGAGCGAGGGCGTCTCCGCCGAGGGCACCGTGTTCGGCGTCTCGAAATTCCAGTCGGCGCCGGAGCGTTTGCCCGAGACATAGGAATAGCGCCGCCGCCATGCGTCGATGTGGTTGCGGTCGGAGGACCCTTGCGCGATGCGCATCGCCGCCTCGCCTTGAGCCGCGGCCGACGGCTTCGACCAGGCGCTCTGGTGGTCGCCCACCATCAGCTTGTGCCGGCCCTCCTCGTGCTCGAACCAGTAGAACAGGCCGTCTTCTTCGAAGCGGCGCAGCACATAGGCGAGGTCCGTCTCGTTCCATTGCACCGAATAATGCTGCGCAGGCGGATTGAGGATCACGCCGGAAAAATCCGGCGCCGTCAGCCCATGCTCGGCAAACAGGAGCTCGGCCACCTCCATCGCCGTCTTGTCGAGAAAAATGCGACAGTCGGAGCGCCGCGACAGAAGCCACATTTCGGGGCGCAGCGTCAGCGTGTAGGAGCGCACGCCGCGGGTGACCATCGGGCCCTCGTCAAGATCGGTGACGAGCGCGTTGAACGGCCGGCGGATCTTGGAATCCTCGCCGCCCCCGCCGCCGAAGCCGCCGCCCTCCTCACCGGCGCCCTGCTGGATCTCCACCAGCACATCGATCCGCCGGCCGATCAGCTCGCCCGGCTCCACCGCCTCGCGCTTGGCCCTGACCACCAGCTCGATGGAGAAGAGCTCGTTCACCCCTTCGACGATCGTCGCGCGCTCCGGCAGAAGCACGTCCTCACCCAAGGGCGAGACCACCTTCAGAACACGCCCCGCCTGAATGAAATCCGAAGCCGAGCCCGTCTCGATCGTATCCGTCAGGTCGTCCATCACTTTCTCCAATTGGCGCGGGCCAGTCGACGTGGGCCAGTTGGCGCAGGCCGTTGCTCGCTGCGCGAGCCAGCCATCAGCCGAGCAAGGCCTCGCGATTGCCGAAGCGACGCAGGAACTCCGGCAACAGGCGCGCCCGCTCCGGGCTCTCGATCACCTCAAAGCGGCGCGTGCGCGTGTTGTAATAGGCGGCCGCGAGCGGCGGCAGGTCGCCGCGTTGGACGAACGGCACCATCGGGTTGCCGTAAAGCACCTTCTCGGGCGCCGGATCGTCGCCGACGAGATCAATGAAGGGGGTGGCGAAGTCGACGAGCTTCTTCTGCATGGCGATGGCCACGACGACGTTCTTCTTGCCCGTATAGGCGCTCAGCACCGAATAGTTGCCGTTCGGACGACTGGTGATCTGCTCGCCGGGCTTCAGCCATTCGGTGACGAATTCACGGATGCCCGGCATGTGATCGAGCCGGCGTCCTTCGAAATAGACGTCCTCGGCTTCGACCATCGTATAGACGTAGCGCATGATCTGCAGATGCAGCGTCCTGGCGACGGTGATGCCGCGCGTCTTGAGGCTGGGACCGGCCATATTGGCCACGCTTTCCGTCGACGTGTATTCGACGATGAGGTGCTGCGCGGTCGGCGACACCTTCTGGATATCATCAAGCGCCATCGCGAATGGCCTCCCTTCGATCAACGGGACATTGCCCACGCGCTGTGCGGCCGCGGGGCAGGTAGCCGGCCGCCAGCCTCATGCCGGCGACCGGAGATCGGTTGAGGCAGACGTTACGCCGCCTTCGTCGTCGCCAGATCGTAGGATGCGATCATCGGCGATTGCGGCGTCTGGTTCTCGTCGTACGGCGTGTACTTCACTTCCATCTTGGTGAAGTTCAGCTTGATCGTCTCCACCGGGCGATCGCCCGAGGAATCGATCGAATAATTCGCGATCAGCGTGTTGGTCAGCGTGTATTCGAGATAGGTGTTTCCGGGATTACCCGTCGTCACCATGTGGATCGTCGCCCGCTTGCCGGTGGACCCGGAGCAGGCCTCCTGGAACAACTTGGTCGCCGAGGAATCGCTCACCTTGGTCAGAACGACTTCCGAAACGGTCGGCTCGGAGGCCTCGCGGTTCGCAGCCGAGCCGGCCGACGTGTTCATGTTGCGCGACACGTTCCAGTGGATCGCCTCGATATCCATCCACTTGCGATGCTGTTCGTGGGTCGCATCGCCCTGGATACCGTCGATTTGGAGATAGATGGGCATGACGTCGTACTCTCCTGTGGTCCTCTTTGACACGAAAAGAAACTGTCAGGACGCGGATGCCTGACGGCGTTTTGCGACGTCCGGCGCGCCCAACTCGGCGTCCGGCATCGCGCGCTTCGACGGCTCGTCTCTCGAACCGGCGAATTCTTCTTCTGGCTCGACATAAACGGGATCGAGGCCGAAGCCCGCGGCGTCGTTATGGCTGACGCTCACGCGACGAATGCGGCGGCCTTCCAGCATCGACTGCAGAAAGAGGCTCGAAATCTGCGGCAGAAGATCCCGGCCGATCATTGCCTCGATCACGCGCGCGCCCATCTCGGAAACGCGTGCGGCCGAAACCAGCCGCTTGCGGGCCGAATCGCTCAGGATGAGATCGGCGCCGTAGCGCTCCTCCACGCGCACGCGGATTTTTTCCAGCTGCAGCGCCACGATTTTGGCAAGTGCCGCCTCATCCAGCGGGAGGTAGGGAAGAATGGTGGTGCGCCCGAGAAATGCCGGCTTGAAGTGCTTCTTCAATTCCCCGGCGATGAGGGCCTCGAGCGCGTCCCCGGTCGGCATGGTGTCCGGATCTTCGGCCAGCTGAGACAGAAGCTCCGCACCGCTGTTTGCGGTCATCAGGATGGTCGTGTGCTTGAAGTCGACATCCCGGCCTTCGCCGTCGCGAAGCACGCCCTTGTCGAAGACCTGGAAGAAGATGTCCTGAACGCCCGGATGGGCCTTGTCGATCTCGTCGAGGAGAAGAACTCCGTAAGGCCGCCGCCGCACCGCCTCGGTCAACACGCCGCCTTCGCCATATCCGACATAGCCGGGAGGCGAGCCGAGCAGCATCGAGACCTTATGCTCCTCCTTGAACTCCGACATGTTGATGGTCGTCATGTGCTGCGGGCCGCCGTAGAGAAGATCGGCCAGAGCCAGCGCCGTCTCGGTCTTGCCGGTGCCAGACAGACCGACGAGGAGGAACACTGCAGGCGGGCGGCGCGGATCCGACAATCCGGCACGCGCAGAGCGCATTGAGGCTGCGATCCGGTCGAGAGCCGGATCCTGGCCGATGATGCGTTCCTTCAGCCGCTCGTCCAGCGACCTGACCGTGGCGATTTCATCGGCCAAGAGCTTGCCGACCGGAATACCCGTCCAGCGCGCGACGACGGCGGCGACGGTCTCGCCGTCGACGACACGCGGCACCAAGGGGTCGGCCCCGGCCTCTTCCTTGATCCGCCGCTCGGCATCGGCGAGCGCAGCCTGGAGCGCATCGTGATCCTGCTCGCCGTCCAAAGGCAAGGCCACGATTGCGTCGTCATTCCGCGCTGCACGCCGAGGTGGGGCGCCGTCCCCCGAACCGCTCTCCCTGCCCGGCTCGGAACGCGCGAGCAACGCCTCGATCCGGTCGGCATCGTCAGCGAGCCGACGTTGGGCCTCATAGCGTCGCTCAACCTCGGCAATGGTCTCTTCAAGCTCGCTCTGCCGCGCCAGAATGGCGGCGAGCCGCTCGCTCGCTTCGGTGTTCGCCGGCTCGCGCGAAAGCCACCGATGTTCGGCGTCGAGACGCTGTTTCTCAGCTTCTGCCGCGCGGATCGGATCCGGCGGGCCGTGACGGCCGAGCGCAACGCTCGCGGCCGCCGTGTCGATGAGGCTGATCGCCTTGTCCGGCAATTGCCGGTCGGGGATGTAGCGCGCAGACAACGAGACGGCGGCGGCCAGCGCGCTGTGGCGGATGACCACCCCATGGTGCGCTTCGAAACGATCGGCGATGCCGCGGAGCATAGCGACGGCACGGCCTTCGTCTGGCTCATCCACCTTGACGGCCTGAAAGCGGCGGGTCAGAGCCGCATCCTTTTCGATATAGCGCTTGTACTCGGAGAAGGTGGTCGCTGCGAGCGTGCGGAACTCGCCGCGCGCCAGCGCGGGTTTCAACAGATTGGCCGCATCGCCTTGGCCAGCCTGGGCGCCCGCCCCCATCAGCATGTGCGCTTCGTCGATGAACAGAATGATCGGCTCGGGGCTCGCCTTCACGGCATCGATCACACCGCGCAGCCGCCGCTCGAACTCACCTTTGATCCCGGCACCGGCCTGCAGGAGGCCGAGATCGAGAGACAAGAGACGGACGTCGGCCAGCTGTTCGGGTAGCGCACCGGAGACGATCTCGAGCGCCAGCGCTTCCGCGATCGCCGTCTTGCCGACACCCGCCTCGCCGACGAGAATCGGGTTGTTCTGACGCCGCCGCATCAGGGCGTCGACCACCTGCCGCAGCTCGCGCTCTCGGCCGATCACCGGGTCGATCCGCCCTTCGCGGGCCGCCCCCGTCAGATCCTGAGTGTACAGAGCCAGAAAATCGTCGCCCGTCCCGGCTCTCGCCGCCAATGGCAGGGCGCGCGCTTCCTCCTGATCGCCTCTTGCCGCCAGAAGTTCAGCGTCCAGCGCCTCGCTCGACAGCGCCCTCAAGGACGGTACGGCTCCTCGCAGAATCGCCCGCAACGTCGGCTCATCCAGGAGTGCCGCGAGCAAATCACCCGACGCGATACGCGATCGACCATATTGCAAATTGGCGAGCGTAAAAGCTTCCCGCGCCCAAAGGATGAGGTTCGGCGAAAGCGTCAGCGATTGTCCGTCGCCTCGTGGCAAATCGTCGAGGGCGGACGTCAGTTCGCGGCGCGCCGATTCAACTGAAACGCGATTACGATCAAGCAGTTCCTGCACTTCCCGCTCATCGAGCAGGGCGGAAAGCCAGTGAGGGATGTCCACGGTCACGTTAGATGATCCGGCCGCGATTACAGCAGCTCTCTCCAGAGATGCCCGGCAAACCGAATCTAACTTCTCTATAATTTTATCTATGCTGATCCGCGACATGGATAAATCACTCGCCCCCCAGTCAGGCCGCTATCATCGCGGGCAGCCCATTTCAAGAATATGGCAGAATTAAAAAACTCCAAGATATTTTTTTTGTGAAGCCCGTCTTTACTGACGAGATATTGGCGATAAAACAATCTTTCTTGAGCTTCTGTGCAGCGACGTTTTCGCCGCTTCGGAGCCCATGTGTCGGAAGGGTCGCTCTTTGACGGCCTCCTCGATTAGGTTGCGCTGTAATCCGAGGTTGCATCGTGCGTTTGGACATTCCTGCCATCATGGCCACTTTCGATTCGCGAACGCCATGCGGTGGGAATCCACGCAGATCGCCGGACACGCGAGAGCTCTATTACCGGATCAAGGACAGCCGGAACGCCGCTCGCAGCGAAGAACGCTCGATCGCGCCCAGCGAGCCCATCCGGCTATCTCCAAAATGGCGCGAGGTTCATGACCTCGCCAACGACATCCTGATCAACCGCGCGAAGGATCTCGAAATCCTCGCCTGGCTCGCCGAAGCTCAACTGCGGCTGGAGGGCTTCGCGGGGCTGCGCGACGTCTTCACGGCGATGACAGCGCTCGTCACAGACCATTGGGATGATCTGCACTCGGTCGGTGATGGCGAATTGGAGGACAAGGTGGCTCCACTGGCCGGCTTGAACGGCATCGGTGGCGAGGGCACCCTGATTCAGCCTGTCCGCCTCACCCCTCTCATTCCAGGAGCACATTTCGGCGAGCACAGCCTATGGGATTACCAGCTGTCGCAACGCGACGACAGCGCCGACCGGAAGGAGGCGCTGGACGAAGCGGTCAGCGAAGCCGGAACCGGCGCGATGGCCACCCGCCATCGAGAAGCGACGGAATGCCTTGCCGCATTCAACCAACTGGTGGCGGTCGTCGATGAGCGGTGCGGCGCCGGTGCTCCGCCCAGTTCCAACACGCGCACTGTCCTCGCCGAGGCAGCCGCTGCCATTCGTGTCCTCGCCAACCTCCAAGACGATCGCGCAGCCGCGTCCGATGAAACCGGCGCGCGCCCCTTTTCAAATGCAAACGAAGAAATCTCGCCGAGCACGTCCGGCAATGGTGCGGATCAATCCGATGGCGCTGTCGAGCTGTCGGCGCCCAGGATTGGATCTCTGGTCATCGGATCACGCGATGAGGCGTTTGAGGCGTTGGGGCTGATCGCCCGGTATTTCCGCAGGAGCGAACCCCACTCGCCCATTGCGGCCTCGATCGAAACGCTGGTGCGCCGTGGGCGGATGGATTTCGTCGATCTGCTCGGCGAGCTTCTGCCCGATCCGGCAACTCGCAAGCAGGTGCTTACGGCTGCCGGCATCCAGCCGCCCAAAGCTGGGGCTGAGAACGGCGAGGCCGCATCGTGACCATGGCCAGCACGTCGTCGCGACGTCCATCAATCTCTTGAAGGAGCGAACCAATGGAAAGCGTTCACCAGAAACTGGAAAGGGTCCGCAAGCCGAGAGTCCACATCAAATACGAGGTGGAAACCGAAGGCGCGATGGTGGTCAAGGAGCTGCCTTTCGTCGTGGGTGTCCTCGGGGACTTTTCCGGCGATCCGACCGAACCTCTGAAGCCGTTCGGCGAGCGCAAGTTCGTGCAGATCGATCGCGACAATTTCGACGAGGTGATGCGGCGCATGACGCCCGGCCTCAACCTCTCGGTCGAGAACACGCTGGCGGACGACGGCACCGACATGCAGGTGTCGCTGCGCTTCGATAGTCTTGCCGACTTCGAGCCAGGCGCAGTCGTCAATCAAGTACCTGCACTGAAGGCTTTGCTCGATGCCCGCAATGAATTGCGCGACCTGATGAGCAAAGCCGATCGCTCCGAAGACCTGGAGCGTCTTCTGGAAGACGTTCTGCAGAACAAGGGCGACCTCGACAAGCTTGTCGGCGAATTGTCCAATCGTCGACGGGCCGAGGCGAGCAGCAGTGAGCCAGAATAAGTCGAGGGAGACCTGACATGAGCCAGGAAACGCAACTGGAGCCGAAGGCTGAGGTCGCGGTCGAGGAGGAAAATCTTCTTGCCAAAGTCGTCTCCGCCACCCGGCAGACGACGCCCGACCGTGCGGAAAACCTCTTGCGCACCCTGACAGATCAGGCGCTCAAGGGAACGGTCGTCTACGATCGCAACCTCACCGTCACCCTGAACAAGGCGATCGCCGAGATCGACCGCGTCATTTCGCGTCAGCTCGCCGCCATCATGCACACGCCGGAGTTCAGCAAGCTCGAGGGGACGTGGCGTGGCCTCCACTATTTGGTCAAGAATTCCGAGACCAGCGCCAATCTCAAAATCCGCGTCCTCAACGCGACCAAGCGGGATCTGACGCGGGATCTCGACAAGGCCGTGGAATTCGATCAGTCGCTGCTTTTCAAGTCGATCTACGAAGACGAGTTCGGCACGCCCGGCGGCGAGCCCATGGGTGCACTCGTCGGCGACTACGAGTTCGACAATTCATTCGAGGACGTACAGCTCCTACAGGGCATCTCGGCAATCTCGGCCGCCTCGTTCGCGCCTTTCATCGGAGGCGCCAGCCCAAAGATGATGGGCTTCAACGATTTCCGGGAGCTGGCTCGTCCGCGAGACCTCGAAAAGATCTTCGAGACCGTGGAATACACGAAATGGCGCTCCTTCCGCGAAAGCGACGATTCTCGCTTTGTGGCGCTTGCCATGCCTCGGGTTCTCGCCCGAATGCCTTACAGTCCTGAGACCGTGCGCATCGACGAATTCGCGTTCGACGAGACGGATGGCGCGAAGGGCGCAGAACTTCCTCACGACCATTATTGTTGGATGAACGCCGCTTATGTCATGGGCACGCGGCTCACCGACGCCTTTGCAAGAAGCGGCTGGTGCACAGCGATCCGCGGCGCGGAGAACGGCGGCAAGGTAGAAAACTTGCCGACCCACGTCTTCGCCAGCGACGACGGCGACATGGATTTGAAGTGCCCGACAGAGGTCGGGATCACCGACCGCCGCGAAGCCGAACTCGGCAAGCTCGGTTTCCTGCCGCTGTCGCACTACAAAAACACGGACTATGCGGTCTTTTTCGGCGCACAGACGGCCCATAAGCCGAAGATCTACGACCTGCCCAGTGCCACGGCCAATGCAGCGATTTCGGCACGCCTTCCCTACATGATGGCGACGTCGCGCTTTGCCCATTACCTGAAGGTGATGGGTCGGGACAAAATCGGTTCTTTCATGGAGGCCGACGACGTCGAAAACTGGCTCAACCGTTGGATCTCGAATTATGTGAACGCCAACGAGGAAGCCGGCGAAGAATCGCGCGCGAGCTATCCCCTGCGCGAGGCGAGGGTCGAGGTTCGCGAGGTGCCGGGGCGGCCTGGCTCCTACAATGCGATCGCTCATCTTCGACCCTGGCTCCAGCTTGAAGAGCTGACGACGTCATTGCGCATGGTCGCGCGTATTCCATCGAAAGGTTAGCGGCTCAATTTGGACCGGCAGCCTTGGCGCCGGTCCAACCAGTCGCGGGGGGCGACATGGATACGACCGGCAATTTGGAATGGCGCAGCGATGTCAGCCGGCTGATCGCGCGCATCGACATTGCTCTCGAACGCCAAGTGAACGCCATTCTCCATCATCCGCAGGTCATGGAGATGGAGGCGCGCTGGCGCGGCCTCGCTCTTATCGTGCGCACGGCAGCGCGCAGCGAGGAGGTCAAGGTGCGCGTCATCTCGGCAAGCCGCCGAGAATTGGCACGCAGTCTGGAGCGGGCCGGCGATTTCGACCAGAGCCATCTCTTCGAGCTCGTCTACAGCCGGGAGTTTGGCATGCCGGGGGGTGAGCCGTTCGGCCTTCTGATCGCCGACTACATGATCTCACCCGAGGACAAAAGCGAAGACGGCGACCCCGTAGGGATGCTGACCGCCCTTGCAAGCGTCGCCGCCGCGGCGTTCTGCCCGGTTATCGCCGGAGCGTCGCCCGAGGCGACCGGGCTCGGCCATTTCCGCGACCTCAATCGCGTTCAGAATCTGGCGCAAGCTCAGAACGATCCCGCAATGATCCGCTGGAACACGCTGAGAGCGCACGACGACGCGCGCTTTCTCGGACTGGTGGCGCCGCGCGTCCTCCTGCGTCAGCCGCACCGGGCCTACGATCGACGCCGCGACGACGGCTTTCCATTCCGAGAGACAATTGCCGCCGATGCCTCGACCCTTCTCTGGGGCAATGGCGCCTTCGCCTTTGCGGTCGTCGTGATCCGCACGTTTATCGAGACCGGCTGGTTCGCGGATCTTCGGGGCGTCAGCCAGGACCGAGTCGATGGCGGCATGCTCGGGGCAACCGAGCTTCCGCCTTATGACTTCGGCACAGAGAGCGGCGGCCTCTCCGCGCAATCGCCCGTCGAGGCGCGCATCACCGTGCGTCACGCACAGCAATTGTCCGATCTCGGCATCGTGCCAATCGAGACCACCTATCTGTCGTCCAATATCGTCTTCAACTCCAACCAATCGCTGCATGCTCCGCCGCACCATTCCAGCGAGAGCGCCCGACAGAATGCGCGGCTGGCGGCAATGCTGCAGTATGTGCTCTGCGCCTCGCGCTTCTCGCATTATTTGAAAGTGATCCTTCGCGACGAGATCGGCCGCCTGTCCGATGCGGCGACGATCCAACGACGGCTCGCGGACTGGTTGGCCGGCTATACGCTCGGCAATGACGACGCCAGCAGCGAGCTGCGCACGCGCTTTCCGCTACGCTCGGCCGGGATCGAGGTCGGCAACCTTCCGGGCAAACCGGGCAGCTACATCTGCACCGTGCGCCTGCAGCCTCATTTCCAACTCGACGACGTCACCACGAGCTTCCACCTCGTCGCCGAAACCGAGGCCGAGACCGCGCGATCTCAAAGCGGGGAGGCAGCTCCCGAGGAAAGGGTCTTCGCATGACGATTGCCGACGCAGTCGCGGACTATCTCGACAAAAATGCTCTCGGAGAGGCGATAGAGCATGCGGGTGCAGCAGTCCGCGAAGCTCCGCAAGACCGAAAGACACGCGTCCTCTTCATCGACCTTCTCATTCTCGCCGGGGCCTATGAACGCGCCGACAAGCAATGCGCTTTGGCCACCTCCCTCGATCCGGAAGACGCGGTTGGCCTGGCCCGGCTCAGGGCCGAGTTACGCGCCATGGCGGCGCGCGACGCTTTTTTCGAAACCGGCGCCGTGCCTGACTTTCCGGGCGCGCCAAGTCCGTGCGACCAGCTCGCGTTGAAGCTCTCGATCGCTCATCGAGATTCCGATCGCGACACGGCTTTGGCCATCCTGGACGCCCTGGAGACGGCTCGCGGCGCCCGAGCGATGACGGTCAACGGAAAAGCTGTCCAGGATTTCCGGGATTGCGACGATCGTATCCCGCACGCCCTCGAGGTCCTGACCTCCGGCGGCGCCTATCTGTGGGTCGATTTCGAGCGCATTCAGGCACTTTCATTGGCGCCGATGACGCGGCCGCGGGATCTCGCGTTCCGACCTGCAGAACTCGGCCTCACCGATGGCAGCGTCGGACCGGTTCTCCTGCCGATGATCTATCATGGCTCAGGTGACGAGCCCGCGCTGCAACTCGGCTGGGAGACCGTGTGGGACGAATGCCCGAGCGGGATCACCGCCGGTCGAGGCCAGCGCTGTTTCCTTTCAGGCGATGCGCTCATGGCCGCGCGCGAGGTCGAAAGCCTCGGTCAGGCGGCTGGCGAGGCCGGCGCGGCGGAGGCAAGCTATGGCTGACCCTCTCGACCGTTTTGTGCCTGGCCGCGGCAGCATTTCGCAGCCCCTGCTCGACCGCCTGCTCGATGCCGAGCCCGATCGCATCGAAGACCAACCATTACGTCCGGTGGATGAAGTTCGCCGCCTGCGCGAAGCGATACGTCGTGATCTGGAGGCATTGCTCAATACACGCCAGCCCCCGGTTTCGCCGCCTCCCGGTCAGTCGCATCTGGACAGCGCGCTCACCTCCTTCGGCATCGAAGGCTTCGTCGGGGCCAGCCTCGGCTCGCCCGCCGCCAAGGCGCGTTTCGCACGGGCCATCGAACGGCGCATCGAACTCTTCGAGACGCGGCTGTCCAACGTCCAGGTCACCGTTCTCAAGGGCCGCGGCGACGGCGACCGCGCGTTGCGGATGCGCATTCAGGCTCACTTCCGAGTGAACGAGGCAATGCCGCCGATCCGCCTGGAATCGATGGTCGACCCTTCTACCAACCGCATCGAGCTCGAGGCGCCCGGTGACTGACGGTTTCTTCGCACGTTATAACGAGGAACTCGATGCACTGCGCCAGCGTGCCTCCCGCTTTACCGCGGCGTTTCCGAAAGTCGCCGGGCGCCTGCGACTGACCGGAGAGGTCGCCGACGATCCTCATGTGGAGCGACTGGTTCAGAGTTTCGCCTATTCGGCAGCACGCGTGCGCCAGAAGCTCGACGACGAGTTTCCCGAGCTGACTGACGGGCTGCTCGAAACTCTCTATCCGCACTACCTCGCACCGATTCCCTCCATGTCCGTGGTGCGTTTCGAGCCGGATGCCAATCTGGCGAATGTGCGTCTGATTCCACGCCATTCGGAGATCCGCGCGGAACCCGTGGGCGGAGAAAGCTGCCGCTTCCGCACCACGCAGGATGTTGCCGTCGCGCCGATCACACTCACTGCCGCGAGCCTCGCCGGCCAGCCGCTGGATGCGCCGGCTCCCCATCACGGGGCCGCCTCCTGTCTTCGACTGTCGCTGCGCGCTCGCAGCGGCCAGGGCGGCATTGCCGGCCTCGGCCTGGACCGGCTCCGCCTGTTCCTGGCAGCCCCTTGGCGTCAAGCAAGCGCCCTCGCCGAACTTCTGATGAACCACACGCTCGGAATAGCGCTCGCCCGACATTCGGGAGACACAGATCCGATACGTTTGCCGGCGTCGAACCTCAGCCCCATCGGCTTTGGCGAGGGCGAAGGAATGCTGCCCTATCCGGCCTCAAGTTTTGTCGGATACCGGCTGCTCACCGAATTCTTCGCCCTGCCGCAGAAGTTCCTGTTCCTCGATATTCGTGGAATCGACGCGTGGGCCGGAGATGCCGTCGAGATCTTTATCTATCTCGATCAGACGGATAGCGCACTCGAACAATCTGTCTCGGCCCGAGACTTCGTTCTCAATGCCTCCCCGGTGGTCAATCTGTTTCGCCAGAGCTGCGAGCCGATCACCCTCGATGGCACCCGCACCGAGTATCGTCTCTTGCCGGATTCACGCCGCCAGAAGACGCGCGAGATCCAGTCGATCGACAGCGTGAGCATCAACGAGCGGAGCGGCGCCAGCCACCAAAGCCAGCCATTCTTTGGGCGCACGCGCACCTCCGGGCCGCCGGTCTTCTGGCAAATCACTCGCCGCTTCGACGAAGAGGACCACACCAGCGACATCGACATTGCCTTTGTCGACGAAGCGCGGAGAGTGACCGGCCCGCTCGACGCGGTCGCGAGTGTAGAAGCTCTGTGCCTCAACCGAGACCTGCCCGAACATTTGCCTTTCGGCGGCGGACATCCTCGCCTTGAATTGGTGGATAGCACCGACGGTGTCGGTGCCGTGGAGGCGCTGTTTCCTCCGACCCCCTCGGTTCGCCTGACCGATAGCGATGGCCGCAACTGGCGCCTCGCCTCCCACCTTCTTCTGAACCATCTGTCTCTGGCCGATCGCGGAGGCGGCGCGCTTAAGGATGTCTTGAAGCTCTATGCCTTCCGCGACACTTCGGAAACACGTCAGATCATCGACTCGATCTCGGGGATCGAGGTGCGGAGCGCGACGGCGCGGATCGCCGGCGGCGGCATGGTTCCGGGTACGGAAATCGATCTGACGTTCGATCCTGCAATGATCGACAGGCCCTCGGCGTATTTGTTCTCCGCCGTGCTCGATCGTTTCTTCGGCCTCTATACCGCAATCAACAGCTACAGCCGCCTCACCGTTCACCTCAGGGGCCAATCGCGCCCGGTGGCCCGCTTCCCTGCCCGCGCCGCGGAAAGGCCGCTCATATGAGCGCCCTTCGCAAACCCAACAGCGTAGCGCCCGCGGCGACCGAACCAGCGGACGACATCTCACGCCTGCGCCAGCGACTGATCCAGGAGCCTGGGCTGTTCGAGCCCTCAACGGCGTTTCGTCTGGCGGTCGAAGACGCGGACGTTCACATCACGTCACCCTTTGGCGTGGCTCCAGCATCGGTGCCGGTTGTGCTGGACCAAGGCCGCAACGGCGCGATTGCCGCCACGCCTGTATCGGGCCTGATCGGCCCGCTCGGCGTATTGCCGCCATCCTATGACGAGGCGGTGATGCGCGAAGAGCGCAACCGCTCGCACGCCTTGCTTGCCTTTTTTGACGTTTTCGGTGCCCGCCTGGCAGCGCTCTTTTTCGCCGCGGCGGAGAAGTATCGCCTCGCCAGACGGCTGCGCTGGGGCGGGCGTGGCGCCGGCAACGCTTTCCTGACGGCACTATTCTCGCTGACCGGCTTCGGAACGCGCGGCCTCAAGGAGACGAGTGGCCTCGATACCGACGTGATCCTCCGTTTCGCCGGTTTCTTCGCGCAGCGCACCCGCAACGCTTCCAACTTGAGAGCCATGCTCGCCGACTTCACCGGTCTCCCGGTGAAGATCGAGCAATTCCGGCCACGCTGGCTCACCGTTGCCGAGCACGACCGTACAGCTCTTGGCCCGACCGCTCGCCTTGGCGTCAACACGATGGCCGGCACGGCCGTGAGAGACCGCTCCAGTGGGTTTCGGATCGTGCTCGGGCCGCTGGACTATCGCGATTATTGTGCGTTTGCGCCCGGAGGCGCAGCAGCCAGAGAGCTCGTGGCGTTGACGCGCCTTTTCGTCGGCATCGGGCTGACCTTCGACGTCCAGGTGGTCCTCAAGAAAGAGCAGGTCCCATTTTGCCAATTGGGTGGCGCGGGCGCCGCCCAACCGCGGCTCGGCTGGAACAGCTGGGCACGCGTTGCCCCGGCTGCGCGAGACAGCGACGAGGCTTTCTACACGGCGGAGGCCGGGGAGAAAGGAGCCTCACATGCGGCTTGAGTTACGACAGACCGCAGGGCAACCGGTTCGGGGATCGCGTCGGCCATGGACGTTCGAGCGCGGTCGTCGCAGCCTCGGCGGCAGTCCGGACTGCGATTGGGTCGTCGAGGATCAGGACGGGACGCTGTCCGATTTTCACTGCATCATCAGCCGTGACCGCTCATCCTTCGTCCTCGAGGACCGCAGCGCGCACGGGATCCGTGTCGACAGCAATCTGTTGCGCCAGGGCGAGACAGCGCGGCTCGCGTCCGGTTCTGTCATCGCGTTCGGCGCACTCGTCTTCGAGGTGGCACTTTACGGAGAATCCGAGCCTGATCTGGATGACCCTGACGCCGACTTACGTCTCAGCGACGAGGCGCCGACCATTTCGTCGATCCTGGCCGACGTGGCGCCGGGACGTCAGCGGGGAAGTGGCCTCAGCGGCGCCGCGGCTTGGGATGACGGCGAGGCCTCTAACCGTAAACGCAACAATGCGTCCGCCCGGCGGGACACGTTTACGGTCCCCTCCTCCCGCGAGGTTGAGATCGGCTGGAGCGGACCACCCGAAACAGACGCAACGCAACCGCTCCTGCCCAACGACTGGAATGCCGACGCTGGCGGCGATTATGCCAGCAACATCGAGCACCGGCCCGCGCTAAGCACCGCGGTTCCCCGCATGGGTGCAAGGCGCCGCCGCCGCAGGCCCGACCCGGCTGCTGATATTCCCGACGACGCCTTCGATGCGCTGGCGCCACCTAGACCGGAGCCGGGGGAGACGACTGCCGGTTCGACACCCGAGGAGCGCCCGACGCCTTCGACCTCCGAGCCGGATCACGCAACGGACCCACACGCGCCGTTGAGCGAAAGCGGCCCCGCCGGACCTGATCCCGACGGGACGCCGAATGCCCCGCCCCTGGCTGCGGAGGGGCAGACAGATCCGGGAGACACCACAGAACAGGCGATTGCCGATATTCTCGGACCGCCCCGGAAGACTGGTTCGGTCCCGGCGGAACGGCCCGATCAGCCGGCGCAGCGTGAGCAAAATGCGCAGACCGCCGAGCCGTCGCATCCCGGCGGCGGTTTTGGCCGTGGAGAAGCCACTTCTCACCTGCTGCCGATGCTGCGCGAGTGCGAAGATTCTCTCGATGAAATCTACCGTCTGTTCGGCCTTGAGATCAGTCATTCCGGCGCCGGGCCGTTTCCGCGGCAGACGGACATCGGCACCCGGATCGCGGCCCTGACACAACGCCAGACCATCCTCCGCGAGACGCTGGACCGGTTGCTGCGTGAGCTCGGACCGAGGCTGGAGCCCCGCGCGCTCGAAGCCCGTGTAGACGCCAGTGCGGGCACGGTCTTGCCGTGGCCACGCCGCGACTACTGGCGCGCCTACCGCGCACAGTTCCGACAGGATGGCCGCGACCTCTCAGTTCAGGAATTTCTAAAGTCTCTCATCGCAGGCGATGAAGACATCGATACCGCCAGTAGCGTCGAAGACAGGTTGAAGCGAAGCAGATGAAGGACGAAAACCGTGTCGCGTGGAGCGAGGGCATGTTCCTTCGCGTACAACACTTCCAGCAAGCGGACCGCTGGACGGAGCGCCTCGTGCGCACCTCCAGTCAGGAAACCGTGGCCTATCCCTGGGGTATCTCCGAGATCGAGATCGATCACGGCGCACTCGCTGTCGGCCAATTCGCCCTGTCCAGCGTCAGGGGCATCCTGCCCGACGGCACTCCGTTCGAGGCACCCGGCGATACCGATTTGCCCCCGCCGGTCGCGCTTGAAGAAACCGCAAAGCAGCAGGTCATCTATCTGGCGCTGCCCGGACGGCGCCCCGGCCGCGCCTATTCGGTCGTAGACGGCGGCGATGCGCGTGCTGGCGTCAGGCTCGCCGCTTCGAACTTCGACGCGCCCGACGCAAATCTCGATACGGACTTCATTGCACCGATCGATATCTCCCGACTGAACCTGCGTTTCCTGAAGACCGGCGACGAATTGGCCGGTTACGATCTCATCGGGTTGGCCCGTGTCGTCGAGGTTCGTTCCGACCGGGCCGTCATCCTCGATCCCGAATATCTCGCCCCGTCTCTCAACTGCGCGGCCGAACCGCGCCTCGCTGAGTTGATCCGAGAACTTCTGGGCATCGTGCGCCACCGCGCCGAAGCGATCGCAGATCGCATCGGTGATCCGACGATCCGCGGCACAGCCGAAGTTGGCGACTTCTTTCTCCTGCAGATTCTCAATCGCGCCGATCCCTTGCTTGCGCACATCGCCGCGAATGCGACCCGGCTTCATCCTCTCGTACTCTACGAATTCTGCATCGGACTGGCCGGCGAACTCGCCACCTTCACCACCGAGGACAAGCGCGCCGCCGAGTTTCCGCCCTATCGCCATGACGACCTCAAGGCGACATTTGCGGCCGTCTTCGACGATCTGCGCACGTCGCTCTCCGCAGTACTGGAGCAGACCGCCGTCGCCATCGATCTGGTCGAACGTCGGCACGGCGTCCGAGTGGGCACAATTCCCGACCGGTCGCTTCTGGCCAGTGCGGGCTTTGTCCTGGTGGTCGGCGCAGACATGCCGGGCGAGGAGATCCGTCGCAAGCTGCCCGCGCAGATCAAGGTCGGCCCGGTCGAGCGCATCGTCGAACTCGTCAACGTGGCCCTGCCCGGCATTCCGGTGCGCCCGCTGCCGGTGCTGCCACGTCAGCTGCCCTACCGCTCTGGCCGGGTCTATTTCGAACTCGACACTGGATCGCCGCTTTGGCGCCAGCTCGACACGTCGGCTGCCATCGCGCTGCATCTGGCGGGAGACTTCCCCAACCTTGAAATGGAACTGTGGGCGCTACGAGAATGAGCGACCTTCCCTCTCACGGCGATCCAAACGGTGACGCCAAGCCGGATCCCGCCGCCGCGCAAGACAACATGGCGTTCGACGACATCCTGGCGTCTGGCAACGAAGCGGAAGCGCCTGACGAGCCGCGCCCGGCAACGGGCTGGTCGGCGTCCGCCATCATGCGCGACTTCCGGTTCGGCGGCGAAGAGGTGCCAGTCCTCGTCGCGTCGGCCGCTCCGCTTCTCAATCTCGCACACGAGCTGCGCCAGCGCACCAAAGCCCCGAACATGGACGAGATGCGCGGGGCGGTGATCGATGCCGTGCGACGCTACGAACGCGATCTTGCCAGCGCCCGCATCAGCCCGGAACGGGCCCGCGCCGCCCATTACGTCGTCTGTGCCACGATCGACGACGTGATCCTGTCGAAGCCGTGGAGCGAGCGGATGGGGTGGGCCCGGTCCGGCCTCGTCTCGACCTTTCACATGGACGTCACCGGTGGCGACCGTGTCTTCGATCTGCTCGACCATTTCCATCAAAGTCCCGGCGCCAACAAGGATCTGCTTCTCCTTATCTATCTCTGTCTGTCGCTCGCCTTCGAGGGACGCACGCGGGTTTCGCCGCGGGGCACGCTGGAGCTGGAGCGCATCCGCGAAAGCCTCTACCGGACGCTCCTCGGCCAGTACGGTGTCTTCGAGCGGGAGCTCTCGCCCCATTGGCGCGGAGTGGTGGCTCGTCACAAGCCGTTGCGCACCGCCACGGTGCTTTGGACGCTCCTGGCATGTCTCGTTCTGGCGCTCGGGCTCAGCTATCTTCTGTTCACTCTCTGGCTGAACCAGGACTCCGACGTGACGGCCCGTCGGCTGGCGGATCTGCCGCCGAACGAAGCGCCGAGCCTCGCCGCCATAGCTTATCCGAGCGAGCCCGAAATGCCGCCGGAGGTGGATGAGACGCCGCCAATGAAGGAGGAACCGGTTACGCGCACGGCCGTGGTCGAGCAGCCGGAGGCTCCCAAAGAGCCTAGCCGTCTCGACAATCTCCTGGCCTTTCTGCAGCCCGAGGTCGACGCGGGCCTCGTGACACTATCGGACGCGAACGGCCGGCTGAGGGTGCGCATCGCCAATTCCGGCTTGTTCGAGACGGGCAGTGCCGACGTGAACCCGGATTTTCGCGGCCTGATCCAACGTATCGGCGGCGCGCTGTCGTCGGAGGGATTCAAAGCCGTCGTGGTCGGCTACACCGATAACGTGCCGATCCGCACGGTCCAGTTCCCCTCAAATTGGGATCTGTCTGAGGCCCGCGCGAAAGCTGTCGGCGACATCCTCGCTCTCTACACGGGGCCGGGCGCGATCACCACGGAAGGACGTGCCGATAGCGACCCGCTCGCCAGCAACGACACACCTGAGGGGCGCGAAATGAATCGGCGCACCGAGATCCTCGTCCTCACCGACGCGGCGGCCCGACTCAACCAGACGTCTTCGGGCACGCCTGTGCAGGAAGCGCCAGAAGGTACGCCGCTGGAGACCCCCTCCGACCCACCCAAAGCACAGACTCCGGCCGCTCTTGAAGGCGGAGACAAGACCCAATGAACCCGCTGAGCTACTTCTACACGATCCGCTCTTACGTCGACGCCTATTCCGGCTTCATCGGCCGCCGATTCCTTTCGGTCATCTGGGTCGTCGCAATCGGTTTCGTCATCTGGTTTTACGGCTATCTCCTCAAATTCGGCGATTTCCAACCATTGGCGAGCGCCGGCAACCGCCTCATTGCCATCGGAGTGGTCCTTGCCGCCTGGCTTCTCTATCTCGGCATCTCTTTTCTCCGCTCGCGGAGGCGCGACAATGAGCTGGTCGAAGGCATCGAGCAGGATGCCGAGGCGCTCGCCGAGGGCGAGCGGACCGCCGAGGTGGATGAGATCCGCAACCAGCTCCGGCAGGCCCTGGCCCTCTTGCGTCGCGTATCGCGCAAGCGCTTCGGCTATATCTACGAGTTGCCCTGGTACGTCCTCTTCGGTGCGCCGGGCTCCGGCAAGACCACGGCCATCACTCATTCCGGCCTGACCTTCCCGGTCGGCATGGCCGAAGGGGAAGGCACACGCGGCATAGCCGGCACCCGAAGCTGCAATTGGTGGTTTTGTGAGGAGGCGATCCTCGTCGACACCGCCGGACGCTACACGACCCAAGACGATCTGTCCGGCGCGGCGAAGGCAGGGTGGGACGGGTTCCTCAATCTCATACGGAAATATCGCCGCTCGCAGCCAGTGAACGGTGTGTTGATCACCTTGTCGATCGCCGACCTCGTCGATCGTCCGCCCGAAGCACGGCTGGAGGAAGTGCGCGCCATCCGCAAGCGCCTCAATGAAATGGACGAGGTGCTCAAGGCTCGCATACCGGCCTATCTGGTCTTGACGAAAGCCGACCTTCTGACCGGCTTCATCGAGTTCTTCGACGGCTTCAACCGGAGCGACCGGGAACAGGTCTGGGGCATGACCTTCGATCTCGCGGACAGCGACAAAGCCAAGGACCTCCCCGAGCGCTTTCTCGAAGAATTCTCACTCTTGCAGGAGCGCGTCGGATCAATGCTGATCGAGCGCCTTCAGCAGGAGCCAGATGTCGCGGTGCGCGGCCGCATCTTTCGTTTCCCAGCCGAATTGTCGGCTCTCAAGGATACGGTTCATGAGATACTGGTCGAACTCTGCTCGGGTTCGAAGCTGGTAGAAGCGCCATTGGTGCGCGGCGTCTATCTCGCATCCGGAACTCAGATGACGGAAGGCGAACGGGGATTGTCCGCTCAGCCGATTCCTCGCATGCGGCGCAGCTATTTTCTTACCCGCCTGTTCAAAGACGTCATTTTCGGCGAGGCCTCACTCGTCAATCGCGATCGGCGCCTGTCGTCACGTCAGCGGATGGTGCGCCGGATAGCCTACGGTGCAGCCGCCCTTCTTCTCGCCTTCGTGCTGACGAGCTGGACGCTTACCTATTTTCGGAACACGGCAGCGCTCGCGCAGGCTGAAGAGCGGATTGACGCCTATCAGGACGCGGTCAAAGGCATTCCCGTTCGCGATGTCGACGATGCGGACTTCCTGCGCATCCTGCCCGCTCTCAACAGCCTTTCCGCGATCGCCGACAGTTTCGAGCGTCCCGGCGTATGGCCCGCCAGCTTTGGGCTCGATCAACGGCCCAAGATCGAAAGCCGTCGACGCGCGGCTTATCAGCGAGCTCTCAACGCCCTTCTTTTGCCGCGCCTGTTGGTGCAGCTTCAGACAACGATGCGCGAAAGCGACGATCCTGCCGCGCTTTTCGAGGCGCTTAAGCTCTATGGGATGCTGGGCGGCCTCGGCAGTCTCGATCCCGACTACGTCGTCTCGCAGTCGAAGCAGCTTTTTTCCGAACTCTATCCCGAAGAGGGACGCGCCGGCGTCCGCGAGGCTCTGGTCGCGCATACGGGCGCCATGGCGACGGGGACTTTGCCACCGCTCACCCTGGACAACCGACTGATTGCCGAGACGCGGGACAAGATCGCCGACCGCAGCTATGCTCAGCGAGCCTTTGATATCCTCGCATCGAAGCCCATAGCGCGCGCGCTCCCTTCCTTCGTGCCGGCTGATGGCTTGGGTCCCATCGGCGAACGCGCTTTCGAACGCGCTTCGGGCGACAGTCTGCGCGCAGGTATCGACGGTCTTTATACAGGGAACGGCTACCGTATGGCCGTGTTGCCGCTCCTCGGCAACGCAGCGAGCGAAGCGTTGAGCGAAACCTGGGTCCGCGGTTCTTCGTCGACGTTGCAGCCGACAACCATCGACGCCGTGTCGAACGCAGCACTCGACATCTACTTCGACACATTTCGGCGCCGCTGGTCCGAACTTCTCGGCGACATCAGGGTGCGTCCCGGTCAGACACTGGCGGAAGAGACCGAAACCGCGCGATTGCTCGCGACCGATCCGAGCCCGATTGAGTCCCTGGCTCAAGCCGTCGCCGAAGCGACCGACCTTCGGCCCGTCATGACAGAAGGCAAGGCTACCGAAATCGCCGAATCCGCTGGCGCGGCTGCGGCCTCGAGCTCTGCGTCCCCGCTTGCGCTCGCCAATGCGCCAGACCCATACGGACCCTTGCGCGCCGCCTTGGAAGTGCCGGAACAAGCCGAGGGACGAAACAGTGACGCGACCTCTGCCGATGGGGGCGAGAAGCCGTCACAGATAGCCGCTCTCCAACCCCTGATCGACACGATCTATCAGCAGCTCTCCCGCGCCTCGACGTCCACAGCGGCCGTGGCCGAGGTTTTCAATGCGGAGGGCGAGCTCACCAAGGCGAACCAGGATTTGCTGCAGACCGCCCGCCGCTTGCCCGAGCCGGTCGCCACGTGGATGGCGGGCCTTTCCGCAGACATCAGCGCACTTGCGGTGAAGACGGCCCGAACGAGCGCCCGCGAAGCCTGGGCAAGCAGCGGAGCGAACCTGTGTGCGGCCGCCGTCACCAACCGCTATCCGTTTACCCGCGATTCGCCGGATGATGTCTCCCTTGCCGACTTCACCCGACTGTTCGGGCCGCAGGGGCTTTTTGCAACGTTCTTCGAGGAGCGGCTTGCGCCCTTCGTCGATACCACCGCGAGCCCCTGGACGTGGCGCGGCACGTTCGGCGCCGATGGTCTGGAAGCGCAGGCGATCGCCCAATTTGAGCGCGCTCACGAGATCCGCCGCGCCTTCTTTCCACCCAACAGCGACGAGCCGTCTGTGGCGATCAACGTGGAGCCTGTCTCGCTCTCGCAAAACGCCAACGCGGTCCTGCTGGAGATCGAGAACGAGCGCGTCGTCTATTATCACGGCCCCAAAATCGGAAAGACGATCCGTTGGCCCTCAAGCGAGACCGGCAATCAGTCGCGCATCGCTTTCCAGCCCGGGGACATCAGCCAAGCGATGACGCACAGTGGAGATTGGTCGCCATTCCGCATCTTCGATGACGCGACGATCGTTTCTCATCGCAATGACCTGATGCGCGTGCGCTTCGATGACGGCCCACGCCAGGCGGTCTTCGACGTCCAGTTCGGGTCCGTCCTCAATCCTTTCCAGCTGCCGGCTCTGAGCGAATTCCAATGCCCATCGCAATTTTAGTACCCATCGGCAGCGCCCGCATAAAAAGTGCGCGTGCTCTCACTCTTGGGCCGACCTTTGGAGGCGGAGGATGATCGGCCGGAGAGGGCGCAGGACCGAAAAGCATGTCGAAGCAGCTCATCCTGGATTCTTCGGCAAAGTGCCGACGCATGGAGACTTCGTTTCGGCCGATCTCGACCCCCGCTTTCTCGAGGCATTCAGCGCTTGGTTGCAGCAAGGTTTGGTCGCCGGCCGTCAGGCGCTTGGCGACGCCTGGCGGGAGAGCTTTCTCGCGGCGCCGCCCTGGCGTTTCACCCTGGCGGCGGGGCTTTGTGGCCCGCACGGCATGGCTGGCGTCTTACTGCCGAGCCGCGACCGTATCGGGCGCTGCTTTCCTCTCATTGCTGCGGCCCGTCTCGACGCTGCCATGGACCCGCAACGTGTGGCAGACGACAGAACCTGGTTCACCGCACTCGAAGCCATGGCCGAAACGGCCCTGCAGCCGGATTTCGATCTCATTGTCTTCCGCGACAAGCTAAGGCGCCTGCGCCCACCGACCGTCTTCGGTCACAGCTCACGCCCGTCGGCCTCAATCTCAGAATGGTGGACCGAACGTGGACCGCACGGTTGGCCGACCGGCTTTACAGCCGAAGGCCTCCCGACACCGGCGGCGCTCCTCACCATGCTTTCTTCGGCGCCTGCCGCAAACAGATCGGCCCTGCACGAGCATTCCCACCTGCCGAGGAGCTTGCACACATCCGTCGGCCGCGACCCCCTTTCCGCCGCAGACGAATCTGCCGAAGCTTTCGAGCATCGAAGGATGGCCAACTCCGAAAAGACCCGCAGCCAACATAACCCGATCGAAGCAGTCGGTCCGCCGCTGCGGTTGGCACCAACTCTCGGCGAGCATCCAGGGCTGCGCTCGTCTCTTCACGCGGATGTCGCCATACAGCGCGACCATCCATCGATCATGGCCGTCGTGGACGGCATCGGCAAAGACGGTGCAGCACTGCGGGCCGCACAGACGGTCGCTCGGGCAATCAACGACATCCCGCCGCACGAGACCTTGGACCAGCTCGTCGCAGATATCAAAGGCAAGCTCGGACGGGTGCACACGCTGCTCCGGGCAGGGCAAGCGCGGGACATGAACGGAAGCGCCGCAGCCTCTGACCGCACGTCCGGCGGCGCCAGCGTGGCTTTGCTCGCCCAATTTGCGGGGCGCTTCTCCGTTTTGTGGGCGGGCGATGTCCGCTGTTACCTATTGAGGGACGGCATGATGCGTGGCTTGACGCGGGATCACGTCGAGGTCGGCATCCGGCGACGCCTCGCGAGATCCATCGGAGGCCCCGAAACCTCGGTTCTTTTGGATACGTTCAGTGACGGCCTGCAGCCACATGACCGCTTTCTCCTATGTTCCGCTCCTCTGGTGCGTGCCCTGCCGGAGCGGGCGATCGCCGAGATCCTGCTTCGTGAGGAAAGACCTCGCGCCGTCGATCTCCTCGTTCAGGACGCGCTTCTTGCCCAGGTCTCCGACAATGTGACGGCGATCGTGATCGACGCCGAACCGGCGTAAGAGCTTTGTCCTAAGAAGACGCGCTCGGCGCGGGCGCAGCAGGCAACGGCGGCGGCGACGATTTGAGGAAATTCAGATACTTCGCCCAGTCGACCGACTTCGCGTTCGTGGCATAGAGGATGTCTCCGTCGAGCATCTGGAAACTCTGCATCTGGATGAAGCTCGCCGGGTCCTTCATGTTCACCCTGACAATGATCGGCCGCAGCACTGTCGGCGCTGGTGCTCCCGGGCTCTTCCCGGCACTTACGGCTGCCGTGACGGCAGGAACCTTCTGGGTCCGGAAGAGATAGACGTTCAGCGGATCGGCCTGATCGTCACGCAATCCACCTGCCCGACCGATCGCCTTGTCGAGCGTCAACGTTCCGGGCTCGAAGGGAAATTCGCCCGCGCTCTTGAACGCGCCGTAGGTCGTATAAGAGGTCTTCCCTGCCGCCTCGTCCTCACCGAGGAAAATGCGATCTCCCGGGGCAAGCGGGATGTTCTGAGAGGGCGAGGCGAGCACTCGCTCCAACGTGGCCGACGCGCGGTGTCCCCCTCGCTCGACCGTGACCGTGGTTTCCTGTGGCTTGGATTGCGCTCCACCGGCCAGAGCGATCGCGTCCAGAACCGATACGCCTCCCGAAATGGGGAAGCGTCCGGGCGAACGCACCGCGCCATCGACCGTGACAACCGCTCCCGGCTTTTCGATGACGTTGACCACGGCCTGAGGATTGACCGCCGAGCCGCGCAGACCATTGACGATCTGGTTCTGCAGAGCGGCGGGCGTGGACTCGATCACTCGTTGGCGCCCAACGAAGGGCAGAGTTACGAAGCCGGAGGAATCGACCGTGAACCGACCAAGTGCCAACGACCGGCTCGACGTCGACGCAAACAACCCCTCTTCACCGGTGTCGAAAATGGTGACCTCGATCACGTCCCCCGGACGCAGTCGCGTCGCATTGTAACCGACCCGGCCGAGGCGCGAGAGGTCACCCCGAGGGGCATCAGGGCGCTCCATGCCCTCACCCAGTGCGGACTGCGGAGGTTCCATGTAGTAGGCCGCGACGGAAAGATCGACGACGGGAACAGGCTGACCGGACGGCGAAAGCGTCGTGTTTCGAATTGCTCCGGTCTTCGGTCCGCCCGACGGCAAATACGAAGACGCGCATCCCGCCAACGACAGCAAAACCACCAAAGTGGCTGCACCTCGGTACATTCAATCGCCCCCCAGCAAATCTAATGGAGGCATAGCGAGGCGCTTCTATGAAGACAACGCTATTCTTGTATCTAGGAAATTACCCAATATGCAATAGAAACATAAACACACACCCAAATTTCTCAGAATACTGAGTGACTTAATATATTTCGCTGAATTGAGATAATCTACCGCGGTTATGACAGTCGATGCATGTTGCACGATCAACACGGTGAGATAGAGGGAGCGCTCTAAAAGAGGCACAGCATTCGCCGGCCAAAAGCCGCGCGTCATGGCGGCCAAAAACGGCCGCCGATGCCATCAACCATGAGGAGGCAAGCTTTGTTCGACGGACTGGCCGAAGCGACGGCTGGATGCAGGCGCGGTTCACCGAGGGAACGGTCTATTTCCTGATCCGCCGACGCGATCTTGAACAGCGCCGCTTCGATGAAGTCGTGGACGTTGATCAGCAGACTTAGAGTGTCTCGTCAGCCCCCCGCCGATTTCGCTTGCGGTTCATGGCACGGACAAAGGGAACAAATACGATGAGCATCATCAGGAGATAGGATGTCGTCGTGAAGGGAAACGGCTCCGTAATGCTGTTCGGAAATGCGCTCCCGAGAACCTAAGCAAACGGCCGCGCGCCAAACATAGCGACGGCAACGATCCGCTCTCCGGTCAGCCCGCCGAGCCGCGCCTTCCGGGGGCGAAGCGAACGAGGCTCAGGATCTCGAAGAGCATCTGGGCGCCGACATGGGCGGTGTTGGTCGAGGGGTCGTATTGCGGCGCGACCTCCACCACGTCGCCGCCGACAAAATCGAGGCCCTTGAGACCGCGCAGGATCTCGAGCGCCTCGCGGCTCGTCAGGCCGCCGATTTCCGGCGTGCCGGTACCCGGCGCGATGCTCGGATCGAGGCTGTCGACGTCGAAGCTCAGATAGGTCGGCCCGTCGCCGACGACCTGGCGAGCCCTTTCGATGATCGCAGTAATTCCCATCGCCGAAACCTCCTCGGCGTGAATCACCGTCATCCCGGAATCGTAGGAGAACTCCCAGAGATATTCGGCCGGGCCGCGGATGCCGATCTGGATGGTGCGGGTCGGATCGAGCACGCCGTCGAGCACCGCGTTGCGAAACGGCCCGCCGTGATGAAATTTCGTCAGGTCGTAGGCGCCGCCGGTATCGCAATGCGCGTCAATATGGACGAGCCCGACCGGCGCCTTCCGCCCCACCGCCTTGAGGATCGGATGGGTGACCGAATGGTCGCCGCCAACGGCGAGCGGAACGACACCGGCAGCGACGATCCTTTCGAAGGCCGCCTCGATGTCCTCGTGGCTCATCTCCAGGCGGTAGCGGCTGCGAAACGGTACGTCGCCGATATCGGCGACCTTCATCTCGAAGGTGGGAGCGGTCTCGAGCACTTGGTTGTACGGGCCGACGCGCTCGATGCTGCGAACGGCCCTCGGCCCGAAGCGAGAGCCCGGGCGGTTGGTGACCCCGAGATCCATCGGCACGCCCACGAGGGCGACGTCGAGATCGCCGATGTCCGGATCGGACCAGTCGACCTCGCGGAACGGCGCGTCGAGCAGGGTCGGGATGCCGCTATAGGGCGCGGCCCGGGTGCCGCTCGCCTGAAAGATCCGGTCGGCGACGGCGCGGAATTTCGGATCGTGGACCGATCCGCCGTGGCCGGTATCGTATTTCTCGCGCAGGCGGCGCAGGCGTTCTTCGTGTTGCACGGCCAGATTCCTTTCGATGTGTCGCCTCGATGTGTCGCCCGGCCTATTTCAATCGCTTCGCCAGCCAGGACTGGAAGAGCATGAAGACGGAGACGATGACGAGATAGTAGACGAGCGCGGCGCAGTACCATTCGACGAAGCGGAAGGAGGCGGCGATGGCATCGTTGACCACCGCCATGATCTCCCGCAGCGAAATCACGTAGGCGAGCGACGTCGCCTTCAGGAGGTTGATGAATTCGTTGACGAGCGGTGGCAGCGCAACCCGCAACGCCTGGGGCATGATCACCAGCCGAAACGCCTGCAGGCGGCCGAGGCCGAGCGCCTTCGCCGCTTCCCCCTGCCCCGGCCCGATGGCGAGAAGCGCGGCCTTCATGATCTCCGCCATGTAGGCGACGCTGACCAGCACGAAGGAGACGGCCGCCGCGACGAAGGGGATGAACCAGTTCGCCTTCAGGAGCGCCGGGACGATCTGCGGCGCGCCGTTCCAGACGACCAGCAGAATGAGGATCACGGGCGCGGCCCGGAAGACCCACACGTAGAGCTGGGCGGGAAGTTTCTGCGCATTTCGCTTGGAATTCAGCGCGAGCGCCACCGGCAGACAGAGGAAGAACGAAACGGCGAAGACCATGAGCGACAGGATGAGGGCGACCGCAGCGCCCCGCAGCATCGCGGGCGAAAGCAGCGCCGATGCAAACAGTCCGACGTCGAAGGACATATCGCCGTTTCGCCCCTGCCGTCACGAATCGTAGTCGACGTCGAACACCGACGGATCGAGACCATACTTTTTTGCCAGCGCGTCGAAGAAGCCCTCTTCGCGAAGCTTCTTCAGTCCGGCGCGCACGGCAGCAAGATCGTCCGGGTTGCGGCGCATGTAGATGCCGTAGGTGAATTCTGACTGCCAGGTGTAAGAAATCGCGAGCTGATCTGGCGCCGCGGCGACGCGGTAGGCGCCCTCCGCCTCCTCCGTCAGCGTGGCGTCGGCCCGGCCGACGAGCACCTGCTGATAGGCGGCCTGCTGCGTCGGATAGGTGTCGACGGCAATCTCGGGCTTGCCGGCGGCCGCAAACTCCTTGTTGAGCGGGTCGACGCGCTCTTCCTGGTAGTAGGTGCCGGATTCCAGCGCCACCGACTTGCCGCTCAGCGTCTCCGGCCCTTCCACCGCGTCGTTCCCGGCTTTCTTCACGATGACCGTGGCCGACTTCATGTAGCGCGCGCCGTCGTAGGTCTGGCGGCGCTCGTCGTTGATATAGATGCCGCTGACGATGAGGCCGCAGCGTCCGGAGCCGAGCGTCGGCAGGAGCCCGGCGAATTCGGTGGTGGTGTAGGTGGTCGTGGCGTTCCAGGTGCCGGCAAGCGCGTCGGCGACCTCGATGTCGATGCCAACCGGCACCGTGTCGCCGACATCCTTCTTGAAGGTCAGCGGCGGGAAGTTCGCCGAGGTGCAGACGGCGACCTTGCCATCGGAGACGAAGCTCGGCTCGCCCGCCTGTGCGGCCTGGCTTGCCAGAACGGTGAACGCCACCGCGGCCCAAAACGCTTTCATCATGCTCGTTCCCCTTCTTCTACTTGATGTGTTCGACGATGCCGCCCCAGCACTCGGTGTCGAAGGCGGGGAGGATCAGGGGGTCGACATGGCCGTCGCGGCGGGCCGTGAGCACGTACTGCATCATGGCCGCGTTGCTCGGCATCTCGAACACCTGGACGAAATCGTAGGGCCCCATCACCGCGTAGAAGGCGATGGACCTGCCGCCGAGTGCGGCGACCCGCTCCTCGCTCACCTTCCTGCGCCGGACACTGTCGGAGAGCTCGGCAAGCCCCTTCTCGGTCAGGCGCATCAGCGAGACGTAGCGCTGCGGGAAGGCAGTCTCGGCCGGGCCGGCGCTCATCGGTTGCCCTCCCCGAGCCCCGCTAGGCCTTCCAGGACGGCCGCCGTTTCCGTGATCGCTCCGAAGACGCCGTTCTCCACCGTCACCATGTGGAGCGCCGCCTCGTGGGCGTAGCGGTCGCCGCTGGCGCAGGCATCGGCGATCGTCAGGCACTGGAAATTGCGGTCGCAGGCCTCGCGCAGCGTGGAGTGCACGCAGACATCCGTGGTGCAGCCGGAGAACATGAGATGCGTGATCCCCTGCGCCCGCAGCACATGCTCCAGATCGGTGTAGGTGAAGGCGCCGTTGCAGGTCTTGTCGACGACGATGTCATCGACCCGGACGTCGATCTCCGGCACGATCTCAAAGCCCGGGCTGGAACGCAGCAGGACGTTGGTGCCTTCGAGGCCGGAAAGGCTGCGGCGCCACTTCTCGTAGGCAGTCATGTCGGCGAGGTCGGCGCGATAACCCTGTCGGGTGTGCACGACCCGAATGCCGGCGGCGCGACAGGCGGCGATGAGCTGACCGACGGCCGGGAGGATGGCGCGCAGGGGCGCGGGATCGTAGCCCTGCCTGGCGAAGTAACCGTGCGGCGACAGGAAATCGTGCTGCAGATCGATGACGATCAGGGCCGTTGTGCCCGGATCGAGGTTTCCGTCATAGGGAAAATCGAATGGCCTTGCCCGGATCATGCGGCGTCGCCCCCTTTCGTCGGCCTCAAGGCAGCGCAAAACGGCGAAGAAGAAAAGCGACAAATCTCGACGTAAACCGTTCTATATAACTCAACGATCGAACCGCCGGTGACGCATGGCCCGCTCGCTGAGCTTCCTCCACTACCTGCCCGCCTTCCGCGCCGTTGCCAGGCTGAACAGCATCCGCGGTGCCGCCGAGGAATTGAACCTCAGCCCGAGTGCGGTTTCGCTGCAGATCAAGAAGCTCGGCGAGGCGACGGGCATCGAGCTCTTCGACAAGGTCGGCCGCGGCCTCGTCCTGACGCAGGCGGGCGCCGATTTCGCCGAGGCCGTCGCCCTGTCGCTCGGCCAGATCGAGACGGCGATGCGGCGCGCAGGCAACCTCGACGCCAGCGCGCGGCCGGCCGCCCTCTCGGTCTCGCTGCCGACCGCGCTCGGCGTCGCCTGGCTGAGCTCGGCGGTGGTGGAGTTCGCCGAGAGCCGCAATATCCCGAACCTGACGATCGCCGAGGCGGTCACGGCCGCCGATGTGGACTGGGACGCGGTCGATCTCGCCATCGTCTACGACAACCCGCCCTTCCCCGGCCTGAGCTGGCGGCTCCTCAGCGAGGTGCGGCTTCGGACGGTCTGCGCGCCGATCCTGTTTCCCCGCCTCGACCTGCAGCACCGGGACCGCAAGCTCAACGGCATCACCCTCCTGCACGAGGACGAGGGCGAGGAATGGGCGAAATGGGCGGTGGCGGCGCGGGTCAGCCTGCAGGGAAGCGGCAAGGTGCGCGTCAGCACGGTGGCACAAGCGATCGCCTCGGCCGTCCAGGGCCGCGGCATCGCGCTCGTCTCCGACGTGCTCACCCGCAACTACCTGGCGGAGGGGCGGCTGATCCAGCCGTTCCTCACCTCCATCAACGCGGCCCGCGCCTATTACATCCTCTGCGACACGGACCGGGCGGAGGAGCCGCTCATTCAGAACCTCATCGAGCGTATCCTCGACTACGTCAGGCCGCCCAGAAGCTAGGCTCTTCTCGCCCGGCAGTTCCAGACAGCTGTTCGCGCTGGAGGCGCCCATCCCCGGCTTCGCGCTCTATTCGGCATCCAAGGCGGCGGTTCGCTCCTTCGTGCGCATAAGTGAAATGACCTGTTAGGGCGCGCACGAGGCCCTGGTTGCGGTCTTCGGGGTTCGAAGGCTGGCGATGTTTGCAACGACTGACAAATGGACTGCTTGGCCCAATTTATCGGCTAACCCATCTTTCAATCTCACCACGGTGAGAGCCAGTGTGCGACGTGAAAGAGGCGCGGCATTTGCCAACCGAATGCGGCGCGAGATAACGGCAAGAAACGGCGGCTGATACCGGCCACCATGAGGAGGCAAGCTTTGTTCGACGGACTGGCCGAAGCGACGGCGGCACTTGCGAACTGGTTCGACCCGCCCCGGCTGGAGCAGGTGGTGGAGGCGTTGGTGCCTGCCATCATCTTCAAGCCTGCAGCGCCCGAGACAAGGCGCCTCGGCGACACCCATATCGGCGGCGTGCCCGACGTGTCAGACGAGTTCGTCTGGCCCCGACCGCCGATACCGAGCGATCCGCAGGCGATTGCCGGGCGCGCAAATGCCGAGATGGGCCGCGAGCTGCGCGCCCATATGGAGCGCGGCCTGCCCTACGCCTTCATCGCACAAGTCGACCTCCAGGAAGCGAGCACGCTTGGCGAGGCGGCGGAGATCCTTCCATCAGAAGGTCGCCTTCTCTTCTTCTACGATCATATGACGGGTCCTTGGGACACCGGCACGCGCGCGGCCCGCGTCATCTGGGACACCTCGCCCGCTGCAGGCCTCTCTCAGGCCCGCATGCCTTCCGATCTCGCCGAGGCCGCACAAGCGGAGCTGGAAGCGCTTGCGGACATAAGGCACGACGATGAGGAAGGCACGGTCTACGGCGCGCCGCAACGCGAGATGAACTTGGCCGCGACCTGGCGCCTCCCGCACCCAGCGTCGCTCGACGCCGAAAGGCTTCCCGAATTGCGGTGGGACGCCTCGGGGGACGAGAGCGAACGCTTCCGGGAGGATTATGAAGCGGCCTCGGTGGAATACCACGACATGTACACGGAAGAGCATTGGCGGCGTCAGCAATTGCTCGGCAGCTCCGAACCGGAACAGGACGATCCTCGCCTCGATGCGGTCGTGGTCTCCAAGTTCGGGGTCCAGCACCTGCCGCACGAGCTCTGGCGCGAGAATTTTCCCCGCATCAAGGCGGAAGCCGAGACCTGGACCCTCCTGCTGCAGCTCGACATCGCCGACTGGATGCAGGCGCGGTTCACCGAGGGAACGGTCTATTTCCTGATCCGACGAAGCGATCTCGAACAGCGCCGCTTCGATGAAGTCGTCGCCGTTTATCAGCAGACCTAAAGCGGCAAGAGCCCACGGCGTCCGTCCCTGTTCCGCTCTCTCGGCATGGGTTACTCGAACCGGCAAAGCGGAGGCCGGGGCGTGCCTTTTTGTGTGGCGCTGGTTCCCACGAACCAGCCGCCGCCGAGGGCCATCAGCTTCACCTCGAAGGACATAAAGACATTGCTGTTCTCGCCACCCGTAAGTTTGTGCGCAAGCTCCATGAAGCGGTAACTGGGGGCGTCATCGCGAAGGCATACGACTTCGCGGGAATCGGTGCGCACAAGCGTGTCGAACTCCCGGTCACGCAGCACCTGCGATCGCCGAATGTCTTCGATATTCGGCACATCGGCGCAATCGCCCGTCAGAACCTGGAATCCGGGAGGCGTTTTGAGTATATCATCGCTATAAAAGGTAATGTCGTGGCTGCGAAGGTTCTCCGCAAGGAACCACAGATACTCGGTATTGGCTTTCTCACGGCTCCAGCCTCGCGTTTCTTGCACGCGCTCCATGATCGCCGGTCCGTCGATAAAACAGCCGATCTCGTCGAATTCAGCATAGGCGTCGATTGATGTCGTCACCGCCTGCACCTCGGGATCATCGAGGCGGATCTCGCTTCTGACATCGGGCGGCGAAATGCGGCAAAGGCTTGTCGGAAGGACGACCCAATCTCCGGTCCGAATGGTCTCGGCATTATCATCGGCTTCCGCGACCAGAGCATCGATATCCGTGTCGGCAAAGCCAGCACTTCGGGCGATGGCCCTCGTTAAAGGTCCGATCGCGCAGCCCTGCTCAACAAAGAAATCGACCAGATCCTGCTTTGGTGCAGCATTGGCAATGCCCACTCCTGCGATCAACATGAATACTGGAATCACGGCGATCTTCGCATTCATGCAACTCTCCCCTTCATCTATGCCCTCCTCAGGGACTCGGCTGAACGCGACACCTCCGAACGCGCGCGACCACCGGCCGGACCGATTGCAAGTGCGGAAATCGGCAAGGCAATGTCTTCAGCACACGCATGGCCAGAGCGCGCTTCGGTGAACCGTGGCCTATACCGAGCGCCTCCCACCCATTTAAACCGGAGGCTCGCCTGTATTCGAGCCACACATGCCCCCTCTCAGCATCCGGTGATATCTCCGCGAGAAAATTCATACAAATACATCTCTGTATTAAATAATATATTTTATATAAAATAATTTAATATAATTATATAAATAATAAATCTTAACCTAATTGCACAACTCTTCCCATCGGCAATGGCATCCACGAAAGTTCGGAAGCCTCCATTCTCTTTGGAGACCCTAAGGAGAAAGCGGCATGGGCCGGGCGCCGGGCGTGGGGCCTGGGGCGCGTCGGCTATTCGGCTGTGAGCCGCGACTTCAGTCCAGCAAGAATTGTCGCGGCAAGCGCCTCGTAGTCGCCGTCGAAATGGTGTCCGCCCTTCGTTTCGATGATTTCGATGCGTGACCCTGACAGTTGCGGGCAGACAGTTGAGCGGCTGTCATCGGCGCCATAGACACATTGAAGCTTTGCGGGGTCGATCCGCTCGATCTGAGGCAAAGTCGGATGCGCGGAGGCGGAAGCGACGCCGAGCCATCCCGAAACCGAGATTTCGAAATCTGCGGACGGCGCGGCACCGAGAAGCGATATCTGCGCGACCTTGGCCTGATGCGGGGCATCGAGCGCATTGTAGACCTCCGGCATCATATCGGCCCCGAAGGAATAGCCGACGAGCGCAACGTGGCCGACCCCCCATTTCGCGGTGTAGGCGTCGATCAGCCCCTCAAGGTCATGCGCGACCTCCTCGGGCGTCTTCTCCGACCAGAAATAGCGCAAGGAATCGACCCCGACTGTCGGCAACCCCTTCGTCTGGAAGATGCCGGCGATCGTCCTGTCGAGATCCCGCCAGCCACCATCGCCGGAATAGACGATCGCCATCGCATCGACGGTGGGGGCGGCCGGAAGCTCGACGATCGGCATGTCGGGATCACCCTCCTGCAGCTGCGACGCGCTGTCGAGAAGCTCGTCCAGTTTCTCTCCGAACGCAGCCTCCGCCCCCTCTCCATCGGTGACCGAAACCGCGAAATGCGCAGAGACGAGGTCCGCGATATGGGCTCTCGCCTCCTGCGTTGCGGATGAGGAGAAATAGACATCGACCGGATCGGGGAGAGCCCCCGGAGACAGACCATAGACGGTCTCGCCCGCCACGGTCTCGCGTGGCGCGCCGGAGCAGAGCGGCTTTTTCAAAGAGATTCCGGGCGTCGGGTCGAGGGCGAGCGTATGGCCCACCGTCGCCTCGGGCGTCTGGGCCGCGATCGCGACCGCCAGGCCGCCGCCGGCGCCCTCTCCGGCGATGATCGGCGCGTGATAGTCCGATGTGCCTGCCTGTCTCTGCAGCGTGTGGCTCAACGCTTCGATATCGGAAACGAGATAGGCGCAGTCGTCGTCTTCGGCCTCGAGAGCCGCGAGATAACGCGGCAGATCAACGCCGACGACGATCGCACGATGATCGGCAAGCGAGAGAGCCCTCGCATCGTCGGCTTCGCTCCAGCCGTCGCGGTCGGAGATGAGGAAGACGATCCCGCTCACGGGCGCCCCGCGATTGAGGATCCGGGCGATTGCCGGCTGCCCGGAATCGAGGACGGCAGCCCACGCGTCGAAACTCGCCGACCCGCAGAGCACGGCCAGAACCGCGCAAAACAGATGCTTCATTTGGAAACCACCCCACGCAAACCGCCGCCGATGAGGACCGTGACGTCGGTCAGTGCGATCAGAGGATTGATGCCGCCGGACACGGCCATGTATCTCGGCTCCCAGTGCGGGTCGAACTTGTCCTTGAAGCCGTGCAGCCCCTTGAAATGATAGAACCGCTCGCCGTGCTCGAAGACCGCCCGTCCGACCCGGTTCCAGAGCGTCGCAGCGCTTCCCGAACGAAACCCGGAGAGCGGCGCCATGCCGAGATCGAACCATTCATATCCCTCCTCCTTGAAGAGAAGGATGAGCTTCAGGAACAGGAAATCCATCGTCCCGTTGGGCGCATCCGGTGCGACGCGCATGAGATCGATCGATGCCTCAAACCGCACCTGCGTGGTGAGAAGCGTCGCAAATGCGATGATCCGCCCCTGATGCCTGAGGCATGCCACCGGTTGCGCGGCGACATAGGCCTCATCGAAAGCCCCGAGCGAAAACGCCTTTTCACGGACGTTGTGATACGACAGCCAGACGTCTGAAACCCCCTTGAGTTCGCCGAGGATTTCCGGAACGCGCTCAGGCGGATAGACGTCGAACTCAAAGCCCGCCCGCTCCCCCTTGCGCAACGCATTGCGAAAGTTCGAGCGTCGCCCTCCTTGAAGATCGAAATCGGCAAGCTTCACCTTTGCACTCTCGCCGAGCTTGAAAGCTGCAAGACCCGCATCCGCGTAGAGGCTCAGATCGCGCGGACCGACTTCGTAGAACACGGCACGGCCGCCATGCTGCCGCGCGGTCTCGACGAACTTCCAGACGAGGCCAGGCCAGGACGCTCTCGCACCGACGGGGTCGAAAAGCGCGACCCACGACCGGCCCTGGCGCGCGAACATGATGAAGGCGTCTCCGTCTTCGGAAAACATCAGGCTTTTGTCGCCCATGCGCACCAGATTGGCATCCGGGCGATCCTGTTGCACGGCGATCGCAATGGCGTGTTCCAGCTGCTCGGCGGTCGCCTTTTCGCGAATGCCGGGCCATGGCCTGACGAGAGACCATACGGCAAGCGTCGCGAGTGCGAGCACGATGCCGACGAGCGCGCGAAGGCTGCGCGGCGCATCAGCCGTCGCTTCGAACTGCCACCAGAGCTCGTGCGTGTAGGCCACTTCCTTGTAGGCGAACATCATCACGGCGAAGGAGGAAACGAGGATCGTCGCCACGGCCACCAGCCAGCGCAGACTGAAGGTCTCATGCATCAGCGAGGACGGACGCGAAAACTCGGCTCGGGCCGTGAGAAGAGCGACGAGGAGCAGAGACAGAACGACGGTCTCGCCGACGGCAAGAGCCTTCAGGGGTGCGAATGCCAAAGCGAGAAGAGTTGCGACGACGCTCACCCACCAGGCACCGTCGAGCCGGAAAACCAGCCCCCGCGCGGTGATGAGCAAAAGCGTGCCGAGAATGCTCGAGAGGAAATGCGCGCCTTCGATGATGGGGAGCGGAACGAAGGCGTTCAGAAGGCCGAGACGTTGCGGAGCGGCAGGCGTCAGGCCGGACAGAACGAGCATGCCACCCGACAGAAAGCCGAGGGCGCCGAGAACGGGCGGGATGAGTTGGGCAGCGCCCGCCAAAGTCGCGCCCGCGACGGCCCGCCGCGCCTCCAGGCCGATGATCGTCAGAGCCGCAGCGGCAAGAGGCAGCGCGTAATAGATCAGGCGGTAGAGGACCAGGGCAGCGAGCACCCGGTCGACGGGCAAGGTGGCCGAGAGAGCGGCGATCATCACCGTCTCGAAGACGCCAATGCCGGCCGGCACGTGGCTGAGCACGCCCAGCGCGACGGCGATGGCGTAGACCGGGACGAAGCCCGCAAAGCCGATCGAATCTTGCGGAAGCAGCACCCATAGAACGGCGGCGGATGCGCTGATATCGAGGAGCGTGATGGCGAGCTGGCGCAGGATCAAGCCGGCGCGGGGCAGCACCACGCGCAGCGAACCAAATTGCAATGTCCGCGCTCGCCGCAGCGAAACGATGACAGGCGAGAATCCGAGGAGCAGCAATCCGCCTCCCGCAATATGAAGGAGTGAAACCGGCACCCGGAGAGCCGCAGCAACGGGGCCACCCGCGAAGATGAGGCCGAGACCGGCCGTTGCCACGAGACCAAGACCGAAGCCCGCGGTGATGAACGCCACGACACGCGCGATCTCCTCCGGCTTCAGGCCGAGCGGGGTGTAGAAGCGGTAGCGCACCGCGCCGCCGGAGAGCGGCCCGAAACCCGCCGTATTGCCGACGGCATAGGCGCAGAAGGACGCAAGGGCCACGCGAGGATAAGGCAGACGTCTGCCGGCATAATCCAGCCCCGAGACATCATAGAAGCTCAACGCCAGAAAGCTCAGTGCCGTCAGGGCGCCCGCCGCACCGAGCCGCCACCAGGACACCTCGGAGAGAGCCTCGACGACTGCAGAATACGTCACATCCTGGGCGAGACGGCTGACGGCGAGAGCCATGAAGGCGAGCAGCACCACAAGCAGGATGGGTGCCAGAAAGCGACGCCAACGCCGGCGCGGTTCTCTCTGTCCCTCCAAGCCACGCGGGTCAGAGCTGTTCCCACCGTCAGGCGCCGCAACCCGGCGAGATCCCGCAGCCTCCATCCCCATCAGCCTCCGACCCCACAGGACGTGCCAGCGGGACGTTCCCCGCGATCCAAGATGGTGGCGTTCGCTATATCTCTCATTTGCCTCTGTCGCGTCCACCGGAACCGGAGGGAGGGCTCATATTCGGAAGAAACGCCCGCCTTGCCGATCCGCGCGGCATGGCGGGCGAAGCTTCGCGCGGAGGAAAGGCAAGGGGAATGCCAGCCTCGGACATCACGAGGTCATGCGATCGATGAGCTTCTCCTGCAGGCGTTCGAGCCTCTCCAGCCGCGAAGATTGTTGCGAGAGCTGGTGATCGATCTTCTCATGGAGCTGCCGGACCTCCAGCTCGGCTTTCAAGTTGACCTGATAATCGTTCTGCGCCCGCATCCGGTCGCGCGCCTCCTGGCGGCGCTGGCTCATCATGATGATCGGCGCCTGGATCGCGGCCAGTGTCGACAGCACCAGATTGAGAAGAATGAACGGATAGGCATCGAACGGCTTGAAGAGCCATCCGGTGACATTGAGCATCATCCAAAGGCCGCAAACGAGCGAAAACGAAAGGATGAAAGTCCAAGAGCCGCCGAAGGCCGCCACACGGTCGGCCATCCGGTCACCGAAGGTAGCCCTCTCGTCGAAGGTGATGTCCGGCGCGGCGGTGACGATGTCGCCGGTTCTGAGGCTGTCGAGAACCTCCTGCTCCAAAGGGCCGAGATCGCCATTGGCGTCGCTGAGGAGCTCCCTCAGAGAGCGCCTTCGATAGGTCTCGAGGTCCTCGGGGCAGATCCAGGACCCCTCCGACCATTGCGGATGGTCCCTTCCGATCAGGGCCGAGATGGCCGGGCGCACCGCCGCCCACGGAACCGCCCTCTCCTGCCGCAAGCTCTTGCCGCAGACGACGCATGTGGGGTTTTTCGGGCCGCTTTGAGGAGGGGCGTCTGCGCGTTCCATCGGGCATCACACGACCAGATCCGGAGGCCGGAATTTAACTCCCCCGCCGCAGGCTGACCAGCGCTGAAGGACATCCTCGTGCGAGGCGACGTGGCCGTCCGATTTACGGGCGGACCGATCGCGATCAAAAAGACGTGTACCCTCAACGGTTGATGATACAGCTATATTGCAACCCTCGCGCAAGCTACGTATTTAGAATGCGTCCAAATCGCTTAGTTAAACCAAAAGCTGTGCTCACCTAGAGTTACCACCCCACAGGAGTGCTGTCATGGCGGATGCATCGGTGAGTCAGAGTTCGGGTCTGGAATCCAAGCTTTATGAGGCGATGGATCTCTTCGACGCCACGAATGTGGTGAACGGCGTCGACGTCAACAGTTCCTCCTTGGCCGAGACTTTCGCCGCAGCGCCACTCAACACCGCCACCAATCTCGCCCGTCCCGACAGCACGACCAACGCCGTCACCAACCTCGCATCGGACGGAACCTCCGGCCTCATGGGGGATAATGCGCTCGAGCCCCTGGCGGCCGTCCCCGAAGCCGCGACGTCCGGCACAGAGGCGTCCTCGCCGGCTCGCCCCAACGTCGATGTCAGGGAACTTGCATCCGACTTCCCCGAAATCGGAGAGACCGGCGCTTCGGGCGCGGCCAATACCGCGACGGGCGGCGCCACGGCGCCGACACTTGGCGCGTTGCAGCCGCCCGGTGTTCCCGTTGACGGCGATGCCGGTCCCGATCTTCTCGACATTCCCGGCGAACTTCCAGATACGGCGGACGAGCCGGATGCTCCGGCTCCAGGCGTCGACCCGGACCTGCCCACATCTGACCTCTCGCCTGACGAGGGCGATGATGAGACCCCAGATACGGTGGTGACCGATGGCGACGGAGGCGACCCTTCAGACGGGACGGATCCCACCGACCCGCCGACGGACGTGACACCGGATGCCCCTCTTCCGGATCCTGATCTGCCCGACGTCGATCTTGAGACACCTGTTGATATTCCGGGCACGGTCGACGACGTCGTGGATCTGGTCGACGACACGCTCGATACGACCACCGATCTCATCGACGATCTTCTCGATGATGTGACGGATACCATCACAGACACGATCGACGATCTTCTCGGCGGCGGACCCGAAGGTCCGGCTCAGGACGGCGACACCGATCTTACCCTTGATGCTGATCTCGGCCTGCCGCTCGTCGGAGATATCACCGGCGATCTCGACGTCACGCTCGATCCCGTCGAGGAAGTTCTGGGCGATATCGACATCGACATCGTCGCCGATGCGGATCTGGGCGATGTCACCGAAGAGATCACGGATGCGGCCGGAGAGGTTTTGGAAACGGTCGGCGACATCACCGACGACGTCACTGGCGGCCTGACCGACACTCTGACGGATGTCACCGGGGGTACGGACGACGCTGTCGGCGATCTTGTGGGCGGCCTCACCGGAGGTCTTCTCGGTGGCGGAACCGACGGTCCGACTCAGGATGGCGACACCGATCTCACGCTCGACGCCGATCTCGGGCTGCCGCTGGTGGACGATCTAACCGCCGACCTCGATGTCACTCTCGATCCCGTCGAGGAAGTTCTGGGCGATATCGACATCGACATGGTCGCCGATGCGGATCTGGGCGATGTCACCGGAGAGATCACGGATGCGGCCGGAGAGGTTTTGGAAACGGTCGGCGACATCTCCGACGACGTCACTGGCGGCCTGACCGACACTCTGACGGATGTCACCGGGGGTACGGACGACGCCGTCGACGGTCTTCTCGGCGGCCTCACCGGAGGTCTTCTCGGCGGCGGAACCGACGATCCGGCTCAGGATGGCGACACCGATCTCACCCTTGACGCTGATCTCGGCCTGCCGCTGGTGGACGAGACGACGGCCGATCTCGACGTCACCCTCGACCCCGTCGAAGAACTCGTCGGCGACATCGACGTCGATCTGGTCGCTGACGCGGACCTCTCCGGAACGACCGACGGCACCGCCGAGGCAGTCGGAGAGGTCCTGGAGACCGCAAGCGAAACCACCACAGAGCTGACCGACACGACAGGCGGGCTCGTTGATGGTGCTGTCGACACAACCGGCGATGTCGTCGAGACGGTCGACACCACTCTGGAGAGTGGAACCGATGCCGTCGACGGGCTGACCGGAGACGTCACCGGTGCCCTTCTCGGCGGCAATGCGACGGAAGAGCCGGCGCCTGACACGAGTGGCGATACCGATCTGACCCTGGATGCCGATCTCGGCCTGCCGCTGGTGGGAGAAACGACGGCCGATCTCGACGTCACCCTCGACCCCGTCGAAGAACTCGTCGGTGACATAGATATTGATCTGGTCGCGGATGCGGACCTCACCGGAACGACCGATGGCACGGCCGAGGCGGTCGGAGAGGTTCTGGAGACCACAAGCGAAACCACCACAGAGCTGACCGACGCAACGGGCGGGCTCGTTGATGGTGCGGTCGACACCACCGGCGATGTCGTCGAGACGGTCGACGCCACTTTGGAGAGCGGAACGGATGCCGTCGACGGGCTGACCGGAGACCTCACCGGAGGTCTTCTCGGGGGCAATGAGACGGAAGAGCCGGCGCCTGACACGAGTGGCGACACCGATCTCACGCTCGACGCCGACCTCGGCCTGCCTCTGGTGGACGAGACGACGGCGGATCTCGATGTCACCCTCGATCCCGTCGAAGAACTCGTCGGCGACGTCGACGTCGATGTCGTCGCTGACCTTGACCTTACCGGGACGACCGACGGCACGGTCGAGGCGGTCGGAGAGACCACGGGTGAGACCATCTCAGAGCTGACCGACACGACCGGCGGGCTCGTTGATGGTGCTGTCGACACCACCGAAGATGTCGTCGAGACGGTCGACGCCACACTGGAGAGTGGAACGGATGCCGTCGACGGGCTAACCGGAGACCTCACCGGCGCCCTTCTCGGCGGCAATGAGACGGAAGAGCCGGCGCCTGACACGAGTGGCGACACCGATCTCACGCTCGACGCCGAC
>NZ_JAKEDY010000003.1:0-504503 GCF_021462425.1 Afifella sp. H1R | reverse complement strand
CATTCAGACCGACGGATCGCTTCTCCAGAGTGAGCCGGCTTCCGAGCCGATCGATCTCGAGGCCGATGCCGAGGCAGCGATCGCGCTCTTCGATGAGCTCGATGCCGACATCGCGGCAAGCCTCGAGAGCGACGCCACCACGGGGACGGATGGCGAAGACGGCGCGCTTGTCGATCTCTTCACCGAGCCGTCTGACATCGACGCGGACATGTCGTTGAACGACCTCGTCGGCGTGGTGAGCGATCCCGTGCTGTCCGACGACGGTCTCTTGAGTGGCAGCGAGGTCTCGCTCACGGAAACCTCCACGGACAGCGACAGCTCCGGAAGCCTCAGCGTTCAACTCGGAACAGGTTTAAGTTTTAAGCTTGGGACAAGCTTCTACCTGTAGTTTGACTGCATGGGGATACGTGCAGCTACAAATCTGATCGGCGATCAGGGCTTTAGGCAACCGATACTGGTGTTGCTGACGCTGACGTTCGCGCTCAACATTCTGGGCCTGACGATTCCCGTCGCTGCGGCCCAGATCTTCGGGCGGATCGTCCCCAACCCATCGAGCGCGACGCTGCCCATTCTCGTCATCGGGGTGTGCATCCTCGCCGCACTCGAAGCACTCCTGCGCTTCGGTCGGGCCATGGTCGTGGCACGGGCGGGGGCAAATTTCGCCGGCGTCGTCACTCAGCGCCTCCTCTCCCACATTCTCATCAGCGAGCCGGCCGATCGCCGTCTCGCCTCCTCGCGCAGCGTCGAATATCTGAGCGCAGTTCAGAAGCTCAAAGAAAAGTACAACGGCCAGCTCGTCGTCAGCATCGGCGAGCTTTTCTTCCTGCCCATCATCATTTCGGTCATTCTGTTCATCTCTTGGACGGCCGGTGCCTGCGTCATCGTCTGCGTCGCCATCTTCGCGCTGCGCAACATCCGTGAGGCACGGCGCATGAAGGCCATCGTGGCGCGCAACATCGTCGACAGCGAAGAGCGCTACGACTTTCTCTTCGCCATGCTGAGCGCGATGCACGGCATCAAGGCGATGGGGATCGAGGACAATATCCTGCGCCGCTATGAAGCCGCACAGGAAAAGATTGCCGCCAACAATCACGAACTCGCCATCGTCACAGGCCGGCTTCTCAACAGCACCCCGATCGCCAGCCAGGTTCTGATCGCCGCCATGTTGACCTTCGGCGCGATCGCCGTCGGACAGGGTCATCTGACGATGGGCGGTGTCTCTGCGCTCGTACTTTTGAGCAGCCGTGTGATGGGGCCCTTACAGCGCGCAATCTTCATCCTCGTCCAGATGCGCGACATCGATGAAGCCGAGACGAAGGTCGAGGCGCTCTTCGCTCAGCCCGCGATTTCCACGCCGACCGATGATTTAAAGGTGGTCAACGAGGGTCGCGTTTCAGCCGATAATCTCGCGTGCTGGCCGGTGACCGGGTCTCCCCTGTTCGAAAACGTGCATTTTGCATTGCAGCCAGGGGTCACCGCCGCCCTCTCCGGCACCTCGGAGCAGGCGAAATCGGCATTCCTGCAGATCATCGCAGGAATCCACAATCCGGCTACCGGGGAAGTGCTTCTGAACGGCGTTGCTCCGACGAAATACCCACGCGCGCTCCTCAACCGCTGCGTCGGCTACGTCTCGTCGGCGGGCGTGCTCTTTCGCGGGACCATTCGCGACAACATCACCCGTTTTGGCGAAGTCAGCGTCGACGAGGCGATGGACGTCGCGCACGTTCTTGAAATCGACAGCCTCATCAATGCTCTGCCCAACGGCCTCGATACCGAAGTCCTCGGCTCGGCGAGCGACACGATACCGCCGGGACTGCGGCAGCAACTCGCCATCCTGCGCGCGCTGGCGACGCGGCCACGCCTTATCCTTCTCGATAACGCAGATCGAGGCTTGGATCGCGACGGCTACGCCAAGCTCAACCGGTTCATCGGCAAGATCCACGGTCAGGCGTCCTTCATCATCGTCTCCGATGACGCCAATCTCTTGAGCTATGCGAGCAAGCGGCTCGTCCTCGAACGCGACGGCATCCGGCCTCTCGAGGGATTTCAGGTCACCGAGCGCAAGTCTTATCGGGACCTCAAGATATGAGCGCTCACTTCAAACATGTGGGCGACATCGCAGCCCTTACGTCTGGAGAGGGCGGGGCCGGCGTGCCTCAGCCCCGCACGCCCGCGCTCTTGATGCCACCAAAACATTCGGACGCGGATGCACACGGCTTTGACGGAATCTGGCTTGTGCGCATGCGCGCCGCGATCGAACGTCTGGAAGCGCTCGTCAGACGCAGCCGCATTGGAGTTGCGGGCGAGGCAGGGCTGGAGCGCTTGTTCTGCACCGTCTGCGTTCTGTCGGCCGCCGATTTTCCGCTGCGCCAGATCCTGGCGGCCCTGCCCGCGAACGAAATCGCTCTCGATGCGGACGGCCTGCTGAGCGCCCTTGGCCGCCTCGGCTTCCACGCCTTCCGGCAACGAGGGCACGCTTCGCTTCCGGAGGGCGCCGGCCCGGCCCTTTTCGTCGCGCCTAACGGAGAAGCCGTCCTGATCTTCTCCTGCCCGGATTCGGGCCGATTGAAGAAGATCTCGGGTGAGGGGGAGATCGAAGACGTCGACAGCTGGCGTTCGTTCAAAGGCGGCACATTCTGGCGATTCTCTCGGGAAGATGAGACGGATCCGCTGTCGAAAATACGGCGCGGTCATACCGGGCACAGCTGGTTCCGGGCCCTCACCAGCAAGTTCGACCGGATCGGTCTCGGGCTCCTGATCACGAGCCTCGCCGTGGCTGGAACGAGCGTCCTGCTGCCGCTCTTCACCATTCAGATTTACGTCCATGTGATCAGCCTCGGCTCGCTCACGCCGCTGCCGTATTTCGTGCTCGGCATGATGCTCGCCATCGTGCTCGAGGCGCTTCTTCTGGCCCAGCGCACGCGCATTCTTGCCTGGATCGCGAACCGGCTGGAGTTTCTCGTCAGCACGGCGTCTTTCGAACGTCTTCTCAAAGTTCGCCCCACGATATCGGAACGTGCGGCGGTGACGGATCAGGCAGCCCGCCTGCGCACGCTCGAAAACGTTCGGGAATTCATTACCGGGCCGGCAGCAACGTCGCTGCTCGAAGTCCTGGCGAGCTTTGCGTCTCTCGCCATCATTGCGCTGCTTGCTGGCTGGCTCGCGCTCATCCCGTTCATCGGCATCTGCATGCATCTCGGATTGTTTCTCCTGCTCCGGCGCAGGGCTCGTGTGATGACGAGCATCGCGGCGGAGGAATCGACGGAGATGCAGCGCATCACCATCGAAATGCTGGAGAAGCGCGATGCGATCTGCCAGGCGGGCCTGCAACATCTCTGGTCGCAACGCCTCGTTCGCGGCGCACGCAGGCAGCAGACCGCTCAAATGTCCCTGCGCCTCGTCGGCGCCATGGGCGAGGCCTTCTCGACGTTCATTCTCACCGTCGCCACCATTCTGCTTCTCGCCTCGGGCGTCGAAGCGGTCTGGGCGGGCACGCTTGGCACAGGCGGCCTTCTGGCGGCAACCATCCTCGGCCTCAGGGCGCTTGCCCCCTCACATGTGCTCTGCCTTTCCGTGCAGCGCTTCGAACAGCTGCGCAACAGCATCAACCAGCTCAACGGGCTGATGGAGATCCAGCCGGAGCGGGACGAAACGCGCGAATATGCGCGCATGCGTCCGATCGAAGGAGCCGTCAGCTTCCTCAACACCGGGTTCCGTGCCGGTGATACGAGACCAGTCTTCGTGGGCCTCGATCTTGAGGTCAATCCCGGCTCCATCATCGCCATCACCGGCGCGAACGGGACCGGCAAGACCACGATTCTGAAGCTCATCCAGGGCATGGCCGATCTTTCGATCGGGGCGATCCGCATCGACGGTGTCGATCTGCGGCAATTGCCACAGGAAGAGCTGCGCCGTCGCATCGCCTACGTGCCTCAGAACCCCAAGCTCTTTCCAGGCACGCTGCGCGACAACCTGCTTTTCGCCAATCCATTCGCAAGCGAAGAAAAGGTCCGTGCCGTGCTTCAAAAGGTGGGGCTCTCCTCCCACCTCGCTCAGCTGGACGGGGGGATCCAATTTCGCGTGAAAGATTCCGAGGGTGCCGACTTCTCCTCGGAATTCCTTTTCAAGTTCGCGATCGCTCAGGCCATTCTCACCGAGAGTGCGATCCTGCTCATCGACGAGATCCCGAACATGCTCCTCGATGGAGAGATTGGTGAGCTCATTCGCAGCCTTGCACTCTCCTACCGCCGTCGCGGGACACTCTTCCTCGTGTCGCACCGCTCGGACTTCCTTCTTCTCGCCGATCGCGTGGTTGCCCTGCGCTACGGCAAGGTGCCGTTGGTTTCGTCGCCCGACGCGCTGTTTGCGAGGGTCGCATGAGTCTCGTTCGCATCGATTCGCGTCTGCCGGAGCGCATGGAGGGCGGGCTCAGCGCCTCACCTCCCCGTCTCGTCATGTCGCATCCTCTCATCATCGAGGAGACGGCGCCGCAACGCTTCATCCGGCATGCCTGCGTCCTGATCGCCATCGGCATCCTCGCCTTCATCATCTGGTCGGGCTTCACCAGCATTCACGAGGTTTCCCAGGCTCAGGGGCTGATCGTTCCCGCGGGCTACGAACGCGTGGTCCAGCATTACGAAGGCGGCGTAATCGACGAGATCCTGGTTAGACCAGGCGACCAGGTCAACGCGGGCGCGCCGCTCTTCCTCCTCAACGATGCGACGACTGCGGAAAACGTCGATGTTGCGGGTCGGCGCAAGCAAAATCTTCTCGCCCAGATCGAGGGCCTCAAGGCCCTGGCAGACAACCGTGAGCCCGATTTTCTTCAGTTCGGCAGCGACGAGACGGTGCTCGCGTCGGCCTCGGCTTTTGCGGCGCGACGCGAAGCGCAGAGGGATCAGCGCATTCTCCTGAAAAGCCAGATCGAGCAGGCGCGTCTCCTCGTCTCCACCTACGATGCGCAGCTTGCGGCACTCGACGACGACCTCGCCTTTGCCGAAGACAATTACGCCCGCGTCGAAGGGCTTGCGAACAAAGGCTATTCCACGCGCACGCAGCTCGCCGATCGGCGCAAAGCGCGCCAGGATGTGGTCAACCGGACGCAGATTACGCAGCAACGCAAGGATGAGGCCACCGAACGACTGGTGGAGGCGCAGAACAACCTCGCCGCCTTCGAGACAGCAATCCAGTCGGAAATCGCCAGAGAAATCCAAGATCTCCGAGAGGCTCTTACGACGCTCGAGGGAGACATCAGCAAGGAAGGCCGCCGTCAAGATCGGCTGACGGTCACCTCCCCGGTGCGCGGCACCGTGAAGTCTCTCGACATCACCACGATCGGGGGTATCGTGGCATCGGGCCAGTCACTCGCCACCATCGTGCCGGATGGAGAGAAGCTTCACGCCGAGACACGCCTCCCCGTGAGCGAGATCGGCTATGTCCGCATCGGACTGCCGGCCCGCGTCAAGGTTTCCGCCTTCGATTTCACGCGCTTCGGGTGGATTGAGGGCCGCGTCGCAGACATCTCCCCCGCCTCTTTCACGCAAGACGGGACCGCCCCCTACTACAAAGTCCGCATCGAGCTGGACACGGAATATCTGCCGTTTGCGCCGGACGCCCGATTGACGCCCGGCATGGCCGTCTCCGCCGACATCATCACCGGCGACAAGACGCTTCTCGCCTATTTCCTCAGCCCCATCCGCAAGGCGCTGAACACCGCCTTCGCCGAGCGATGAAATGACCGACGTTCTCAGCCTCCCATCCGCCCCCACCGAGACCACGACGAAGGCCACGATCCTCCTCGTCGACGACGATCGCAGCGCCCTTCTGACGACCGGCGAGCAGATCGAGTGTCTCGGCTATGCAGTGCTCACCGCCAGCAACGGCGCCGAAGCCTTCACGATGTTGCGGGAGGATCCCTCCTGCGCCGATATCGTCATGACGGACAGGATGATGCCCATCCTCGACGGGCTCGGCTTCATCCGTCGGCTGAAACGGGAGCGGGAAACCAAGGACATTCCGGCCATCCTGCTGACCGGCGCATCCGAGGTCGAAGACGTCAGTCTCGGTATCGAGGCCGGGGCCTTCTACTATCTGACCAAACCGACGACGCAGAAGCTCGTTGCCTCGGTGCTGCACTCCGCCTTCCAGGAGGTTCACCGGCAGCGGAAGCTCCGCAACGACCTGATGGGCCACCAGGCCGCTTTCAAGACCATGCAGGCGGTGAAATTCAGACTGCGCCTGCCGGAAGAGGTGGAGCCGGTCGTCAGCATGCTCGCCAGCATGCAGGACGCACCCGACCGAACCATTCAGGGCATTTTCGAACTCGTCCAGAATGCCGTGGAGCACGGGGTTCTGCGGTTCGGCTTCGAGGCCAAGGCGGCACTTCTGAAGGAAGGACGCTGGGAAGAAACGCTGGCAGAGCGTGCCCACGAGCCTCTCTACCAGAACGGCTGGGTCGAGGCGACGGCGATGCGCCGTGACGACGGCGTCTATGTCAGCGTCAAGGACAACGGCCCGGGCTTCAACTGGCGCAGCTTTCTCACGACCGACCCGAGCCGATCGGCAGCACCGTGCGGTCGCGGCATTTCACGTGCGGCCAACTTCGCTTTCGACCGACTGACCTACGACAAGAGCGGCAACCAAGCCGTTGCCTTTACAGCCAATAAGCCGAGAGTGAAATGGTAGACGCATCCACCACTCCGACCTTCATCCAGCGGGTGCGAACAAACCTTCCGCATCTCGTCATCGCGGTCCTCGTATTCCTGATCGCGGGCCTGATCGCATGGTACTCGAAGCTCTACTACGCGGAGCAGAATGCTCTCTTCCAGCAGGAGACGCAGCTCGTTCAGAAATTCATCCGCGTCGAGGCCGATGCCATCATCGTGCGCGTCAAGGATGCGGCAGCCTTCGTCGCAGCCGACGCCGTTGAAAAGGTCGAGGCCAAGCTGAAGGTCGCCTCGCGAAAGTCTGCCTACATGTCGGATCTCGGTTATCTCTCGACGGCAAATCCGACCAATGTCCGATCCTTCTTCGGTCAGCCCTTGCTGCAGGGCAAGCCTGAGCAAGTCAGGCGCCTGGCCGAAACTCTCTTGGAGAAAGAAGGACTCGTATACGCCGTTTCGCCGGTCGAATTCCCTGATCTCTTCCCTTCGCGAAAAGCGAGCTCACTTGTATTTGCACAAGCGTTGCAGAAAAATCGAGATAGCTCCGACAGCATTATCGTCTATTCAGTCGTCGATATTAAACCGATGATAAACGATGTGTCCAATTCACTGACACACGGAAAAATCACTTATGCGAAATTTGATGTCAGCGGAGGGTCTATTTCGTATGCATTCCCACCTCCAAAGAAGAATTTCCTTTCACGCTTCTTTTCCGACACGACCAGAACGGACACGTCGATCACAGGCACGTCTCAGCTTACCGCCGAAATTCAGCAATCTCCCGCTGGCCTGTACTCTCTAGCGATCATGGTCGGGGGATTGTTTCTCATTGGAGCGATTGCCTGCAGTCTGGCGCTCGTCTTCATTCGCAGCCAGCGGAAATCGCAGAGCCGGCTCCTGCAGGCTCTTGCCGACACGAAACTCGCGAGCGAGGCAAAATCGACCTTCCTCGCCAATATGAGCCATGAGATCCGCACCCCTTTGAACGGCGTGCTCGGCATGGCGGAGCTTCTGTCGCGCACCGAACTGACCGGGGACCAGCGGCGCTATGCGGATCAGATCAAATCCTCCGGCAGCGTTCTCCTGGCGATCCTCAATGACATCCTCGATATTTCCAAGATCGAGAGCGGTCAGCTCGCCATCGACCCCGTGCGCACGCGGCTTCGCCCGCTCCTTCGCGATACGGTGTCTTTCTACGCGGGAACGGCCCTGCACAAGCGTGTCGAACTCCTGCTCGACATCGATCCCGACCTGCCACAGCAGGTCGAGGTCGACCCGATGCGGCTGCGGCAAATTCTCAGCAACCTCGTCTCGAACGCCCTCAAATTCACCAATGTCGGCGAAGTCATCGTCTCCGCGAAAGCCATGAACTTCGACGGAAAGCAAGAGGTCTGTACGATCGAGTTCTCGGTCCGCGACACCGGAATCGGCATCGCTGCCGACAAGATGCCGAAGCTCTTCTCCCGCTTCAGCCAGGCGGAAGACAGCACGACCCGCCTTTATGGTGGCACCGGTCTTGGCCTCTCGATCTGCAAGGAGATTTGCGAGCTCATGGGCGGCACGATCCGCGCCGAGAGCAGGCCCGGGAAAGGCTCCGTCTTCACGTTCTCGCTCACGCTCGAAGTGCTGGAAGGAAGCACCCGTCCGGTCGACACGGGCCTCAAGGCGGCGCTCGTCTCCTCCTCTGCATCGCAGATCCGCATTCTCTCCCGAGGCCTCGAAGCCTACGGCATTCACTGTCAGAGCTTCGTTCCCTCGAGCAAGATCGGCGAAGAGATCGCGCGCGCTTCCTATGAGGGGGAGAGTTTCGATGTCCTGATCATCGACCAGGGCAAGCATATCGACGAAGCCATCGAGTTGCGGCGCATCGTCATGATGCAACCGGCCCTGCAAGGCCTGCGCTGCCTCGTCCTCGGCACACAGATGGCCCATCCGAAGTATCAGACCTTCGACAGAGCCTCGATCAAGCCGATCGACGCGTGCCTCCTCGCCCGTAACGTCCAGCATCTTCTCAGCTCCGAGACCCGGACCGACGAGACTGTGGCCGCGACGGGAGCAGACGCCGACGCCGCGCCTCGCTTCCATGGATATCGCGCCCTGCTCGCCGACGACAACAACGTCAATCTCCTCTTCGGCGCCGAGGTCTTGAGCGGCTTCGGCTTCGACGTCGAAACGGCGACCGACGGCTCCAAAGCCGTCGCTGCCGCCCATTCCGACGATTTCGACGTCATCTTCATGGACTGCCAGATGCCGGTGATGGACGGCTACGAGGCGACAGGCCTCCTGCGCAAAATGATGGACGAGGGATCCATCCGCCGGATCCCGATCGTCGCCGTCACAGCAAATGCTCTCAAAGGCGACCGCGAACGCTGCCTCCAGGCAGGCATGGACGCCTTCGTCTCAAAGCCGATCAATATGAGCGATCTCGAAGCGCTCCTTGGAACTTTGGAGGGCCTTTCCGACAACCGAGCGCAGGCCGTCAAAGCGTCGCCACCGACACGTCTCGACGAAACCCGAAACGGAAAGAAGACCATGACCTATTCTTCCGAAAACAGCGCACCCTCACCCGCCCCCGCCGGCAACGCATCGCCCGCTCAAGCGGCGGCGCCGGCGCAGGCTCCAGCCACGCCGCAGAATGCGCCGCAGGCTCTTCCCGTGTCCGGGGAGCGGCCCAAAATCCCGCTGATCGACGTCGTCGCCTTCAGGCAGACACGCGCCTCGATCAGCAAGTTCAATACGCTCATTTCGTTCTATTCGACCGATACGGCCGAATATCTGCGCAATATCCGCGAAGCGCTCACGATGGGGCGGATCGAAGACACGGTCCTGCCGGCGCACACCATCAAGAGCTCCAGCCGCGTGATCGGTGCGATGGGCCTTGCGCATCTTGCCGAGGATTTCGAGAAACGCGCCCGCACCGGCGGCGCCGATCAGGAGAAGCAGTTGATCGCCTTGCGCGTGCATATGGAGCGCATCTTCCTGCTCACCATCGAGCGCATCAAGGCGCTCATGGAAAACGACGACAAATCAAAGGCCGCATAAGCCGGCACCCGCCGACCAGCACCAGCATCTCCGGGATGGGCTGCGCACGCCCGGAAGGCGAGAGGTCAATCGGTGTTTGCCGACGGCATGACGAGGGTCGGGAATTGGTGACAAACGCTGCAAAAGAGCGTCGAGGGCGAATGCGCCTTGTGGCACTCCGTGCAGTCGATCTCGCCCAAATGTGAGGCGTGCGGGTTGGGGCTGACACTCGTTCGGGCGGCAAGGTCCGCGTAACTCCCGTGGCAGGCGCGGCAGGCGACATCCGTCGCCGGCGAGGTGGGCGCCTGCGCGCCATGGCAGTTTTCGCAGGTGACACCCTTTTGCTGATGCAAGGCATCCAAAAAGGCGACCTCGACGGGCGCCAAGAGGCGCGCGTTTGAGCGCGGAGGAACGAGGATCGCGAGGCGCTCCTGCGGCGTCTGCGACGACGCCACAAGAGAGCCGGCGAAAATCGCCTCTCCGGGCATCAAGCCACCCAAGAGAGACGAGCACGTCGCGAGGAAGGCGAGCGCGCAAAGCCAGACCGCGGTTCTTTTCCGCATGATTTCCCCCGCTTGCAGGGGGCATGAGCCGACCGCCCGCTTCGCGGTCTTCCCCCTGCCCGCTTTATGTGGGGAGGGTCCGAACTTCTCGCCCATCTAAAGAGATGTTGCCCTTTGCCGCAGCGTAAGCGCGCCTTCCGCCCCCCACATCAAAGTGTGCAGGGGGAAGAAAGGTGCGGTCCTCCCCGCCCGGATTTGCCGGGCGCGACGGACGAGGGCCGTGCGTCCCATGCGCAAGGAGGGCTCAGATATGTCCGGCACATCCGTTGCCAATCGCCGTGATTTCTTGAAGGCCGCCACGGGAGGTGCTGCCGCGATTTCGCTGTCCGGCTTCGCTGCAGACAAGGCACTCGCTGCACCGCCTGAGAAATGGGACGAAGAGGCCGATGTCGTCATCGTGGGCTATGGCGGCGGCGGGGCCGTTGCCGCCATCGAGGCGGCAGATCAGGGCGCAGACGTCCTCATCCTCGAGAAGAACCCGTCGGATGCGCATTTCAACAACACCAACGTCTCCGGCGGCCTGTTCATCAGCACCAAGGACGAGGAGAAGGCATTTCAGTACATCAAGGCCTGCGTCGGCGACACGGTCGACGATGAGATGTGCCGCGCCTGGGCGCAGGCGACGGGCGACAACAAGGATTATCTTGCGCGCCTTGCCGACAGTGTCGGCGAACCTTCAAAAATGATCCGCTTCGGCGGCGCCGAGTTCCCGGATCTGCCCGGCGCCGAGGCCGTCGAGATGTGGAGCCTGATGTCCGGCCCAGGGGCCAAGATCTTCGAAATCCTCGACAAATGCGTACATGCGCGAAAAAACATCCGCATCGCCTATGCCTCTCCGGGCAAGAAGCTCATCAAGGGGGAGGACGGCGCGATTCTCGGCGTGATCGCCGAGCGCGAGGGCGAGGAGATTGCCGTCAAAAGCCGGCGAGCCACCGTGCTTTCCTCAGGCGGCTTCGAATACAACGAAGAGATGAAGCTCAACGCCTTCTACGGCAATCCGCGCTTCTTCTATGGACCTGAATCCAACACCGGCGACGGCGTGGCGATGGCGCTCGCGGCCGGGGCCGGCCTGTGGCACATGAACTGGACCTCCCAGCATTGGGGTTTCCACTACAAAGACTTCCCGGTCGCGTTCAATGTCTGGGATTTTTCGTTTTCCAAGCACAGCTTCCTGGTCGTGGACCAGACGGGCCGCCGCTTCTTCGACGACAGCTACAACGGCCATTCGTCATACGCCTACCTCATCTATTTCGATCCTCTGGCAGGCGTCTATCCGCGCATCCCGTCCTATCTCATCTTCGACGAGAGCGTTCGCACCATGGGCTCGCCGCTGTCCGCCAACACGCTGACGGGCGGCCTCGTCTCCGCCAAGACGGCCAAACACGGCTATTTCTGGAGCGACGACCAGAGCGCGGAGATCGACAAGGGCTGGATCATGAAGGCCGACACGATCGAGGAGCTCGCCGAGGCGATCCGCGCGCGTCAGGGACCGAACGATTTCGTCGATTATGAAAGCACCATCAAAATGGACCCGGCCGTGCTGGCAGCGACGGTAGCAACCTACAACGGCTACGCCGAAGCCGGTGAAGACAAGGAGTTTTCGCGGCCGGCGAAGAAAATGGAGCCACTCGCAACGCCGCCTTTCTATGCGACCGAGATCTGGCCGGTCGGCCCCAACACGCAAGGCGGCCCGCGCTATGACCCGAAAGGCCGGGTGATCGACGCCTTCGGCAAGCCGATCCCAAGGCTCTACAAAGCGGGCGAACTCGGCTCGATGTACGGCGAACGCTATCCGGCAGGTGGCGGCAACATCGCCGAGATCCTCGCCTTCGGACGCATCGCCGGCCGCAATGCCGCGGGCGAAGACGTCTGAACCCTTCAAAACTCAGACGACGGCGGCCTTCGATGAAGGCCGCCGCACCATCGGACCAGACAGGCTGCATGCAGTCCTAAGGGCGCTGCATGAAAAGATCCCAGGGCCGACGCCGGCCGTCAGCGGGCCTACGCAGGCCAGCTACAGACTGGTCATCGGCCGCGGGCGACTGCCGTCGCTGAAGCGCGACAGGCGGAAGGCATGCGGATCGGCGATCGGCTTTTCGCCGGTCACGAGATCGGCGACGAGATGCCCCGCCCCCGGACCGATGCCGAAACCGTGGCCTGAAAACCCCGTGGCGACGATGAGGCCCGAGCAGCTTTCGACCGGCGAGATCACCGGCACGACGTCCGGCGTCGTATCGATGAAGCCCGCCCAGGTCTGCACGAGGCGCGCATCGTTGAAGACCGGGAAACGCCGTTTCGCTTCCTCAAAACACTTGCGCACATAGCCAAGGTCCGGCTTCGGATCGAGGACGCGGCAAGCCTCATAAGGCGACGGCTGATCGTAGGGCACCGGCTTGCGCTCGCGCCATTCGCTGAAGAAGCGCTCGTCGAGACGCAAGCCGACATGGCGCCAGTCCATGGCCAGAACCGGCAGGAAATCGAAGAAGAAGCGGAAACTGTCGGGTGTCAGAGGTGCCGCGTTGGAAAGCCCGTTCGCCAGCGTGTAGCCGCCATCGGCGCGCTTCCTGAGACCCAGAACGTCGTCCCAGATGGAGACCTCCGGCCCACCCTCGACCGGCGAGGTGCGGGCAACGCTCGCACGCACCTTGAGCTGCGGCAGGACGACATCGAGATCACTCAGGATGCGCCGGCTCCAGGCACCGCCCGCGACGACAACGTTCTTTGTCGCGATGCGGCCGCGCTCCGTGACGACGCCGGCGACCTCACCTCCCGCCGTCTCGATCCCGCGCGCGGCGCAATCGGTGAAGATGCGGGCGCCGCGGGCCCGGGCGCCGAGTGCAATTGCGGGCGCCGCCTTCTGGGGCTCCGCACGCCCGTCACCCGGACACAGAAGGATGGCCTTCGGCAGGTCGCGATCGCCCGGCAGGTGTTTCTCCATCTCGCTGCCGGAAAGAAGCTCCGTCGCGATGCCGGAAGCGGCCGCCTTTTCAGCCCAGGCGCGATAGGCTTCCACGTCCTTGTCGTTGCGCGCGCCATAGAGAATGCCGCATTGGGTGAAGCCGGTCTCGCCGCCGATGCGCTGATCGAGCCCCCGCCACAGGCCGAGCGCCTCGCGGATCAGATCGAATTCGCGCGGATCGCGATAGAGCTGGCGCACCCAGCCCCAGTTGCGGCTCGATTGTTCGCCGGCGATGTGGCCCTTTTCGACCACCACGACATCCATGCCGCGCTCGGCCATGAACAGGGCCGAACTGACACCGATGATGCCGCCGCCGATGACGACGACATCGGCCTTTTCAGGAAATGCCCGATCGGAGACGACCGGATCGACCTGCGGTCCCATAAAACTCTCCTCTTTAGGGATGGCGCCAGACGGCACCGCCCTGCCCCGGATAGAGGGCGAGGCCATGCCTCAGACGGAAGGAAAACTCAAACAGCATTGGCCTGATGCCGGCTTTTGATCTTGTAGCGGCCGCCCGGAACGACGAGCCTGACTGCGGTGACGACCTTCTCCCCCGCAAATGTGCGTCGGCGGATCGACAGGCACGGATCGGCACGCCCGATCGCCAGAAGTCGCGCCTCCCACGCCGCCGGCAGGACGGCCTCGACGGTATGCTCCGCCTCCGTCCACGCAATGACAGCGTTCAGATAGTCGTTGGGCGTGCGGGCGGTGAAATCCTGCATGAGATAGTCCGGCGCCAGCCTCGGATTGACCAGCCGGTCTTCGAGCTGGACCGGGATTCCATCCTCGCGATGGACGACCAGGCTGTGGAACACCGAGATGCCAGGCTCGACTGCGAGATCCTCGGCAATCTCCCGGCTCGCCTCCAGCGTCTCGAGCAGAACGACCTGGGCGGCATAGCTGTGGCCACGTTCGGCAATCTCGTCGGCGATGTTGCGCACGGCGAAGACGGAGGTCTGACCCTTGCCCTCCGAGACGAAGGTGCCGAGCCCTTTCACCCGCGTCAGCACCCCCTCGCCCGCGAGTTCGCGCAACGCCCGGTTCACGGTCATGCGGCTCAGGCCAAGCTTGGCGGAGAGCTCGTTTTCCGACGGCACGCGGTGACGCGGCGGCCAGTCGCCCGCGGCGATCCGCTCGACAATCATGCGCTTTACCGCGGCATAACGGGGCGTCTCAGCGCCAGCACCGGTCTTGCCGGCCTCGATGCCCATTTCTTAGGCCCTTTTCGCGTGTGCACAATTTGATGTCGGATTTCGGCTTGCGAGCGTTGCGATTTTGGATACAGTCACTTGTATGTACAAGCTAGAGCGCTGCTGGCCGCGATGGCAAACGAAAAGCGCGGCAAGGACGAATAGGGCGATTTCGCAGCCTTTTCCGTCCCTCGCCTGGCCCGCGAAGACCCCATCTTCGCGGCGTCGCGCCACCGCCCATGCAGCTCTCCAGGGTGTGCGTCAGCAAAGGGAGGGGCGGCTACGCTCCGCACAGAGGAGAACGGGATGAGTTTCAAGACAATTGCGCTGGCCGGTGCACTTGCAGCGGTCATTCTGGCGCCTGCCGCCGCTTCGGCGAAGGACTGGAAGAAGGTCACCGTGGCGCTCGAGGGCGGCTATGCGCCGTGGAACCTCACCGATGCGAGCGGCCAGATCGTCGGCTTCGAGCCCGACCTCCTCAAGGTGCTGTGCGAGCATGCAGACCTTGAATGCACGATGATCTCGCAGGATTGGGACGGCATGATCACCGCCCTCAATGCCGGCAAGTTCGACGTCATCATGGACGCTTTGTCGATCACGCCGGAGCGTCAGAAGGTGATCGACTTCACCGTTCCCTATGCGGCGACGCCCGCCGTCTTCGCAGCTCCGAAGGACAGCGAACTCGCCGACCTTCCTGGGACCGGCACGGTCATCAAGCTCGAAGACGTGCACGACCAGGCCGACGCGATCGCCCCCTTGCGCGAGGCGATGAAGGGCAAGACGATCGGCATTCAGAGCTCCACCGTCTATGCCAATTTCGTCTATGAGAATTTCGGCGACGTGGCGACGATCAAGGAATACAAGACCGCCGCCGAGCGCGACCTCGACCTGTCAGTCGGTCGCATCGATGCCGGCTTTGAGGACGCCACCTATCTGCTCGGCACCTTCGAAGCTTCCGAGAACAACAATCTCGCCTTCACCGGTCCGGAGATCGGCGGCCAGATCTGGGGCGAAGGCGAAGGCCTCGGCCTGCGCAAGTCCGACACCGATCTCAAGGCGAAGTTCGACGATGCCATCAAGGCGGCTGTCGCCGACGGCACGGTCAAGACGCTCAGCGAAAAGTGGCTGAAGGTCGACGTCACGCCTTAATCCAATCGGCGCCGGCCCGGCGCGCCCGCAGGTGAGGATGCCGCAAAAGCCTCCTCACTCGGGCACGCCCTCCCTGGCCGGCATGCGGTTCGCGGCAGGCGGACGGCCACAAGCTCGCCCGCCCGCCATCCCACCCGACGGCACCTCGCGCCGACCGGCGATGCGCACCGCCGCAGCAGCAACAAGAGAGACGCGATGTCCTGGATCGACCTGATCGGATTCGGACCCAACGGCCGCGGCGGCCTGCTTTTATGGGCAACTTTGATGACGTTGTCGGTGACAGCCGCCTCGCTCGTCATCGGCGCCGTCTTCGGGGCGGGCGTGGCGGCCGCCAAGCTCTCCTCGTCACGGCCCGCGCGCATCATCGGCGACGCCTATACGACGATCCTTCGCGGCGCGCCGGAACTCCTCGTCATCTATCTCGTCTATTTCGGCGGCTCTCAGGCGGTGAGCGCCATCGGCCGTCTCTTCCAATATGAGGGCTTCCTCGGCCTGCCCTCGTTTCTTGCCGGCGCACTTGCTGTCGGCATGATCTCCGGCGCCTATCAGGCGGAGGTCTACCGCGGAGCCTTTCACGCCATCGCCAAGGGCGAGATCGAGGCCGCACGCTCCATCGGCATGGGCCGGGCGCTGCGCTTTCGCCGGATCATCGTCCCGCAGATCCTGCGCTTCTCGCTGCCGGGCCTCGGCAATGTCTGGCAGCTGAGTCTCAAGGATTCGGCGCTGATTTCCGTCACCGGCCTCGCCGAACTGATGCGCACCTCGCAGCTCGCCGCGGGCTCCACGCGCCAGTATTTCCTCTTCTTCATCGTCGGCGGCATCCTCTATCTGGTGCTCACCACGATCTCCGGCCAGCTCTTCGCAGCCGCCGAGCGACGCGTCGCCGTCAGCTTCTCGCACGGCCTCGGGCGGAGCTGAGCCGATGGATCTCGAGTTCCTCGCCTCAACCTTCGTGACGCTGGTCAAGGCAGTGCCGACGACTTTGGCGCTCTTCGGCGCCTCCGTCGTCCTCGGCGCCTTGCTTGCAATCGTCCTCGTCGTCATGCGCACGGTGGGCGGTCCGATCCTGTCGGCTTTCTCCCGCGTCTACGTCTTCATCTTCCGCGGCTCGCCGCTGCTCATCCAGATGTTCCTCATCTATTACGGGCTCGGCCAGTTCGCGGTCATTCGCGACAGTTTTGCCTGGCCGGTGCTGCGCGAGCCTTATTGGTGTGCGGTTCTGGCGCTTGCCTTCTGCACCGCCGGCTATCAGGCGGAAATCATCCGGGGCGGGCTGCAGGCGGTGCCGCCGCGCGAGATCGAGGCGGCGCGCTCGGTCGGCATGTCGGGTTTCCTCCTCGTGCGCCGGATCATCGCCCCGATCACCTTGCGCGCCATGCTCCCCGCCTATTCGACGGAAATCATCCTGATGGTGAAGTCGACGGCTCTCGCCTCGCTCGTCACCGTCTGGGAAGTCACCGGCACGGCACAGCGCCTCATTTCGCAGACCTATCGCACCATGGAAGTCTTCCTGGTCGCGACACTCATCTATCTCGTCATCAATTTCGTCATCGTCCGCCTGATCGCCCTTTTGGAGCACCGGTTGTCGCCGCATCTCCGCGAGCGGCCGCGCATCTCCGGCGAAGGCCGCACGGTGACATCGCTGGAGACCTCCCATGACTGAAGCCCCGGTCCCGGCCATCTCGGTCAAGAACATCCACAAATCCTTTGCGAGCATCGAGGTCTTGAAAGGGATTTCGCTCGAAGCGCAGGACGGCGACGTCATTTCGATCCTCGGCGCCTCGGGGTCGGGCAAGAGCACTTTTCTCAGATGCATCAACCTTCTCGAAACACCGGATGAAGGTGAGATCACGGTCGCCGGAGAGACGATTAACATGCGTCGCGATCGCCAGGGCCGACTGATGCCGAAGGACCGCCGCCAGGTCGACCGCATCCGCGCCGAGCTCGCCATGGTGTTTCAGAGCTTCAATCTCTGGTCTCACATGACCGTTTTGCAGAACCTGATCGAGGGTCCGGTGCACGTGCAGAAGCGGCCGAAGGCGGAAGCTATCGAGGAAGCCGAAGCGCTCCTGGAAAAAGTCGGCCTCGCGGAACGCCGCGACTTCTATCCCGCGCATCTCTCCGGCGGCCAACAGCAGCGCGCCGCGATCGCCCGTGCGCTCGCCATGCGGCCCAAGGCGCTTCTCTTCGACGAGCCGACCTCAGCGCTCGACCCTGAGCTCGTGGGCGAAGTCCTGAAGGTGATGCGCAGTCTCGCCGACGAGGGCCGCACCATGCTCGTCGTCACCCACGAAATGTCATTCGCGCGCAATGTGTCCGACAAGGTGATTTTCCTGCATCAGGGTCAGGTGGAGGCCGAAGGACCGCCGGAAGAGATCTTCACCGAATCCTCCTCGGAACGCTTCAACCAGTTCATCACCGGCTTCAGAGGCTGAAGCCCCGGAGAGCCAGAATGCCCCGCGTGTCGCTCGATCGCTCCCTCACCTGGCAGGAGGTTGCCGAGGTCGCAGAGGGGGCGCCTCTCGATCTCACACAAGCCGCACTCTCGCGCATCGATAATGCTGCCGCCATCGTGCAAGCGATCGTCGAGCGCGGCATCCGCGCCTATGGCGTCAACACCGGCGTCGGCGCGCTCTGCGATGTCGTGGTGGAGCGGCCGCTGCAACAGCAGCTCTCGCACAACATCCTGATGAGCCACGCGACCGGCATCGGCACACCGCTTCCGGGCGTCGAGACGCGCGCCATCATGGCTGCGGCGATCAACAATTACGCACACGGCCATTCCGGCGTCCGCCGCGAGATTCCGCAAGCTCTTGCGGCCCTCTTGAATGCCGGGCTCACACCCCTCGTGCCGGCGCGCGGCTCGGTCGGCTATTTGAGCCATATGGCGCATATCGCGCTCGTGCTCGTCGGAACTGGCTCGGTGCGGGACGGCGACCGCATCCTCTCCGCGGCCGAGGCACTGGCCAAGGCGGGCCTTGAACCGCTCCAGCTTCACGCCAAGGAAGGGCTGTCACTCGTCAACGGCACACCCTGCGCCACGGGTCTGGCCTGTCTCGCGCTCGCGCGTGTGACCCGCCTTCTCTCCTGGGCGGATGCGGTTGCCGCCATGACGATGGAAAATCTTGGCACCAACCCGGCCGCTTTCGCCCCCGAGGCGCTGGCGCTGCGCCGCTCCGACGGCCTGCAAGAGGTCGGAGCCCGACTGCGGGCGTACCTTGAGGGAAGCGGCATCGTCGCCGCCGCCATCGGCAAGCACACGCAGGATGCCCTGTCACTGCGCGCCGTGCCGCATGTGCATGGGGCTGCCTGCGATTTGCTTACGGACGCAGCCGCCGTGGTCGACCGTGAGCTCGCCTCCGTCACCGACAATCCGCTCGTCACCGGCACCCCCGAGGCACCGCAAGTGCATTCGCAAGCCCATGCCGTGGGCGCGGGATTAGGGCTTGCCCTCGACGGCCTGGCAACGGCCATCGCCGAAGTGGCGGCGATGTCGGAGCGGCGTCTCGATCGGCTTCTCAATCCGATGGTGAGCGGACTTCCAGCCTTTCTCGCGGCCGAAGGCGGCGCGGCCTCCGGCTTCATGATCGCGCAATATGCGGCCGTCTCGCTCGTCAACGAAAACCGCCGCCTCGCCGCGCCGGCAAGTCTCGACGGCGGCATCACCTCGGCATTGCAGGAAGATCACCTTTCGCATCCGACGCCGGCCGCACTGAAAGCGCTTGCGATCGTAGAGAACGCCACCCGCCTCCTTGCGATCGAATGGCTTGCTGCCGGCCAGGCCTACGCCTTTCAGACCGAGGCACGTGCGCCCGCGACCGATCGGCTTTTCGCCCAACTGCGTAGCTTGATCGCCTTTTATGCCGACGACCGGCCGCTCTCGCAGGATATGGAGACGGCGTTCCAGTTTCTCTCGTCGGAACAACCCGCTACGCGCTAAGCCTCAGCCGCGGCGCCGGCCGATCTTGCGCACATAAAGCTCCAGCCGGTGCGAGACGATCTCGTAGCCGAGCGAGCGGGCGATCTCTTCCTGCAGAGCCTCGATCTTATCGGATCGGAACTCCACCACCTCGCCCGTATCCGTATCGATCAGGTGGTCGTGATGGGTGCCGCCGGCCGGCTCGAACCGCGACGGCCCGCCCTCGAAGACATGACGCTGAATGGCACCGCGGTCTTCCAGGATCTTCATCGTCCGGTAGACTGTGGAGAGCGAGACACTTGCGTCAATCTCTGAGGCGCGCCGGAAGATTTCCAACGCGTCCGGGTGCTTTTCGCCCTCTTCCAGGATCTTCAGGATCGTCTTGCGTGCGCGCGTGATCCGGATTCCCGCATCGCGCAGCTCTTTCTCGTAATCGCGGCGGTTCTTGGCTTCACCCATTGTCCCCCTCTAGCGCCTGACAGGGCGGCTGCAAAGGCCGAGGCGGCCGGCAAAGTCGTGCGCCGGCAATCTGGATCCGGTCGCGCCCGTCGAGGCACAGGACCGAACCTTTGCCCAAAGCATCATATATTTGCAAATGATTTGCAATTTCATTTACAAATCAGAGCGGCCGTGGGACAAGAGCTATCCGGCGGCAGAGCCGCTTCGGCGGCCAGAGCGCCTATTGATGGAGGACGCCCTCGTGAAGGGATCTCGATTGCTTGCCGTGCCAGGCGCCCTCGCCATCTTTCTGGCCGGGGCGCTTCCTGCTGCCCCCGCGGCGGCAGAGCTGAAGGCCGTCACCACCTTCACGATCATCGCCGACATGGCGCAGAACGTCGCTGGCGATGCAGCGGAGGTTCAATCGATCACCAAGCCCGGCGCGGAGATCCATAATTATCAGCCGACACCGCGCGATCTTCTGCGCGGGCGCGATGCCGACCTCGTTCTGCGCAACGGGCTCAATCTGGAACTCTGGTTTGAACGCTTCCTCGCCAATCTCGGCGACGTCACCAACGTCGTCGTCTCCGACGGCGTGGAGCCGATGAGCATTTCGCAGGGGCCCTATAACGGCAAGCCAAACCCGCATGCCTGGATGTCGCCGACGAGCGCCCTCGTCTATGTCGACAATATCCGCGACGCCTTCGTGGCCGCAGATCCGGACAATGCCGCGACCTACGAAGCGAATGCCGCGGCCTACAAAGAGAAGATCCAGGCGGTGATCGCGCCGATCCAGGCCGAGCTTGAAAAAATTCCCGACGACAAGCGCTGGCTCGTCACCAGCGAGGGCGCGTTCAGCTATCTCGCTCGCGATTTCGGCCTCAAAGAACTCTATCTCTGGCCGATCAACGCCGACCAGCAGGGCACGCCGCAGCAGGTGCGCGCCGTCATCGACGCCATCAATGAGCACGACATCGCCTGCATCTTCAGCGAAAGCACCGTCTCCGCCAAGCCGGCCGAGCAGGTCGCGCGCGAGACCGGTGCCACCTATGGCGGCGTGCTCTACGTCGATTCCTTGAGCGACGAGAACGGGCCGGTGCCGACCTATCTCGACCTTCTGCGCGTCACCTCCGACACGATCGCAAAGTGCCTCGTCCCATGATGATGTCGTCCGACCCGCTCAATCCGCGCCCAGACCCCGCGCCGGCGCCGGACGACCCTTCGGGCATCGCTGTCCGCCATGCCACCGTCACCTATCGCAACGGCCACACCGCCTTGCGCGACGCGAGCTTCGAGATCCCGACCGGCACCATCACAGCCCTCGTCGGCGTCAATGGCAGCGGAAAATCCACCCTCTTCAAGGCGATCATGGGCTTCGTGCCGGTCGCCGGCGGCTCGATTTCCGTGCTTGGCGGCAGCGTCGAGGCGGCACTGAAAAAGAACCTCGTCGCCTATGTGCCGCAGAGCGAAGAGGTGGACTGGAATTTTCCCGTTCTCGTCGAAGACGTCGTCATGATGGGCCGCTACGGACGCATGAATTTTCTGCGCCGGCCGAAGCGCGCCGATCACGACGCGGTTGCGTCCGCGCTTGCGCGCGTCGGCATGAGCGATTTCCGCAAGCGCCAGATCGGCGAACTATCCGGCGGCCAGAAGAAGCGGGTCTTCCTCGCCCGCGCGCTCGCTCAGGACGGGCGCGTCATCCTCCTCGACGAGCCGTTTACGGGCGTCGACGTCAAGACGGAGGACGCCATCATCGCGCTCCTGCGCGATCTGCGCACGGAGGGACGGGTGATGCTCGTCTCCACCCATGATCTCGGTTCGGTGCCGGAATTCTGCGATCGGGCCGTCCTCGTCAAAGGCACAGTGCTCGCCTCCGGGCCGACGGGCGAGATCTTCACGCGCGCCAATCTGGAACGCACTTTTGGCGGCGTCCTGCGCCATTTCGATCTCGCCGCCACCGATCAGGGCCGACCGATCGGGATGATCTCCGACGACGAGAAACCCTTCCTCGTCTATGGCGAGCGCGACGAGGCCTCGCCGCCGACGAAGGATGCGGAGCGGCCATGAGCCAGCTTCTGGAACCCTTCGCCTATCAGTACATGGTCAATGCCATGTGGGTGAGCGCGCTCGTCGGCGCCACCTGCGCCTTCCTCTCCGCCTATCTCATGTTGAAGGGCTGGTCGCTCATCGGCGACGCGCTCTCCCATTCCATTGTTCCGGGCGTCGCCGGCGCCTATATGCTGGGCCTGCCCTTCTCCTTCGGCGCCTTTCTCTCCGGCGGGCTCGCGGCCGGCGCCATGCTCTTCCTCAATCACCGCACCAAGCTGCGCGAAGACGCCATCATCGGCCTCATCTTCACGTCCTTCTTCGGGCTCGGCCTCTTCATGGTGTCGCTGTCGCCGGCTTCCGTCGACATCCAGACGATCGTGCTCGGCAACATTCTGGCGATCACGCCCGCCGACACGATGCAGCTCGTCATCATCGCCGCGGTGTCGCTCACCATCCTCATCACCAAATGGAAGGATCTGATGGTGGTGTTCTTCGACGAGAACCATGCCCGCTCGATCGGCATCAATCCGGGACTGATGCGGCTCGTCTTCTTCACGCTGCTGAGCGCTTCCACCGTCGCTGCGCTGCAGACAGTCGGCGCCTTCCTGGTCATCGCCATGGTGGTGACGCCGGGCGCCACGGCCTATCTTCTGACCGACCGCTTCCCCCGCCTCATCGCACTCAGCGTCGCGATCGGGGCCACGACGAGTTTCGTCGGCGCCTATGCGAGCTATTTTTTGAACGGCGCCACCGGCGGCATCATCATCGTTCTGCAGACGCTGATCTTCCTCATCGCCTTCGTCGTGGCGCCCAAGCACGGGCTTCTCGCTGCAAAGCGCCGGGCTCGCGAGGCGCTCCGGGAAGATGCCGAGACGTGCGAGCCGCATGCTCTGGCGGAACTGCAGCCGGGAGACCCGGCATGAACGCGCTCGATCTCGCCGTCCTACCCTTCGCCCTGCCCTTCATGCGCGAGGCGATGCTGATTGCGGTTCTCGTCGCGGTCCCCTCGGCGCTGTTGTCGTGTTTTCTGGTGCTCAAGGGCTGGTCGCTGATGGGCGACGCCATCTCGCATGCCATTTTTCCGGGCGTCGTGCTCGCCTATCTCGCCGGCCTGCCGCTCGTCGTCGGCGCCTTCGCCGCCGGCATGACTTGCGCCATCGCCACCGGCTATCTCAGCCAGAATTCCCGCATCAAGCAGGACACGATCATGGGCATCGTGTTTTCCGGCATGTTCGGCTTCGGCCTCGTCCTCTACACGAAGATCCAGAGCGAGGTGCATCTCGACCATATTCTGTTCGGCAACATTCTGGGCGTGCTGCCCTTCGATCTGTGGCAGAGCGCGGCGATCGCTCTTCTCACCGTCGCCATCATCGCCGCCAAATGGCGCGACCTTCTCCTGCACGCCTTCGATCCGCAGCATGCCCGCGCCATCGGGCTCCCCGTGGGGCTCATGCATTACGGGCTTCTCGCCATCCTGTCCTTGACGATCGTCGGCGCGCTCAAAGCAACAGGCATCATTCTGACGATCGCGCTTTTGATCGCGCCCGGCGCCATCGCCTTCCTCGTCACGCGCCGTTTCGGGCCGATGATGCTGGTGGCTGTGTCGCTGTCGGTCGTCTCCGCATTCCTCGGCGTCTATGCGAGCTTCTTCATCGACAGCGCCCCGGCGCCGACGATCGTGCTCCTGCTCGCCGCCTGTTTCGTCGTGGTTTTTCTAGCGACGACGTTGTCGTCGCGATTGCACAGCGCGAGCGCCAGCACCCGCACCGAGCCGCACAATCCCGCCTGATCGGCAGGACCCGAACGAATTCGGGCGGCGCCAGCGCCCCATCGCGAAGCGCAAGAGCCGCCCGAAAATGTTAGCTCATTCAGGAATGCGGCGCACGGCGCCCTTGTCGGCGCTCGTCGTCAACGCTGCATAGGCCTTGAGCGCCGTCGTCACCTGGCGCTTGCGCGGCTTTGCCGGCTTCCAGCCCGCCTTGTCCTGCTCGGCGCGCCGGCTTGCGAGCTCCGCATCGTCCACCATCAGATTGATGGTGCGGTTCGGAATGTCGATCTCGATCGTATCACCGTCGCGCACGAGGCCGATCGCGCCGCCCTCCGCAGCTTCGGGCGAGGCATGGCCGATCGACAGGCCCGACGTACCGCCGGAAAAACGCCCGTCGGTGACCAGCGCGCAGGCTTTGCCGAGGCCTTTCGACTTCAGATAGCTCGTCGGATAGAGCATCTCCTGCATGCCGGGTCCGCCGCGCGGTCCCTCGTAGCGGATGACCACGACATCGCCGGCGGCAACCTTGTTCGACAGGATCGCATGCACGCTCTCGTCCTGGCTTTCGAAGACCCGCGCCGGGCCTGAGAATTTCAGGATCGATTCGTCAACACCCGCCGTCTTCACAATGCAGCCGTTGAGCGCGATGTTGCCCTTCAAGACGGCAAGACCGCCATCCTTGGAGAAGGGATGCTCGGCATCGCGGATGACGCCCGCCTCTCGGTCTAGGTCGAGCTCCTTCCAGCGATTGTCCTGACTGAAGGCTTCCTGGCTCGGCACGCCACCGGGCGCGGCACGGTAGAATTCCGTGACGGTTTCTGAGGCTGCACGCCGCACATCCCAGCGCTCGATCGCATCGCCGAGCGTCTCCGCATGGACGGTCGCCACGTCGCGGTTGATCAGCCCCGCCCGGTCAAGCTCGCTCAGGATCGCCATGATGCCGCCAGCGCGGTGGACGTCTTCGACATGCACGTCGTTCTTGGCGGGCGCCACCTTGCACAGGACCGGCACATGCCGCGACAGGCGGTCGATGTCGTCCATGGTGAAGTCGACCTCGCCTTCCTGGGCGGCCGCCAGGATGTGCAGGACGGTGTTGGTGGAACCGCCCATGGCGATGTCGAGCGCCATGGCGTTCTCGAACGACGCCTTGGTGGCGATGTTGCGCGGCAGGACGCTCTCGTCGTCCTGCTCGTAGCAGCGCTGCGCGAGGTCGACGATCAGATGCCCCGCCTCGACGAAGAGCCGGCGGCGATCGGCATGGGTCGCAAGTGTCGTACCGTTGCCGGGCAGGGACAGGCCCAGGGCTTCCGTCAGGCAGTTCATGGAGTTGGCCGTGAACATACCCGAGCACGACCCGCAGGTCGGGCAAGCGGAGCGCTCGATGACCTGCACATCCTCTTCGCTGACGCGGTCGTCGGCCGCCGCCACCATCGCGTCGATCAAATCAAGCGATTGCGACTTGCCGTCGAGCACCACCTTGCCGGCTTCCATCGGGCCGCCAGAGACGAAGACGGTCGGAACGTTGAGGCGCATCGACGCCATCAGCATGCCGGGGGTGATCTTGTCGCAATTGGAGATGCACACCATCGCATCGGCGCAATGCGCATTGACCATATATTCCACGGCATCGGCGATAAGCTCGCGCGACGGCAGCGAATAGAGCATGCCGTCATGGCCCATGGCGATGCCGTCATCGACGGCGATCGTGTTGAATTCCTTGGCAACGCCCCCCGCCGCCTCGATCTCGCGGGCCACGAGCTGGCCGAGATCTTTGAGGTGCACATGGCCCGGTACGAACTGCGTGAAGGAATTCACGACGGCAATAATCGGCTTGCCAAAATCGTTGTCCTTCATGCCGGTGGCGCGCCAGAGGCCGCGCGCGCCGGCCATGTTTCGTCCATGGGTGGTTGTGCGTGAGCGATAAGAGGGCATTGGTTTTTGGTATTCCTTCTGGCCTTGTGAGGCCGGTGGCACGACAACAATGGGCAAGGCCGGATCGGCCCGTCGCGCCACGGCACGGATCCGCGAAAGGCGGACCGGTCCAGCTAATAAGCGTCCCCGCCCGGCTCGGCAACGCCCTGAGCGCAAAAGGACAAACTCGGGGCAGCATAGAGGCTTGCGGCCCCACTCGGTCGCTCGCGCCGCATTCGCACGAACAGGCGCCCCTGCCCGTCATCTTCGTGCACCTCGCCGCGCAGCGAATTCCACAAGCTCGCACGCATTCAGACCAGAATTGCACCGCGCCGAATTTTTAGGCTTGCAACTGGTATACCAGTCAGCCAGTCTGAAGCTCATGGCAGTTTCCTTCGAGTTCGAGCGTGATCGCGCCTATAGCCGCCTCGTCGATTTGATCTTCGGGGGCAGCTTCGAGGCGGATCACCCTTTGTCGGAGCGTAAGCTCGCCCAGCAGCTCGGGATCGGCCGTATGCCGGTGCGCGACGCGTTGCGCCAGCTCGAGCAGGAAGGCGTCGTGGAGGTGAAGCCGGCGCGCGGAACCTTCATCCGCAAACTCTCGGCGGCCGACATCAGCGACATCTACGAGCTGCGCGAGGCGCTCGAATGTCTCGCCACACGCCGGGCGGCCGAGCGCGGGCCGAGCCTCGCTTTGACCTCATGCGGAAAAAAGATGCGCATCATGGCGCGCGATCCCTCCGCCTTCACCTCGCGCGAGATCGACGACGTCGGCACCGACTTCCACGACGCGCTCATCCAGTCTTCCGCCAGCGCCCCTCTTGCCGAGATGGTGCGCCTGATGCGCATGCGATTCCGCCTGGCATTCCACCTGCCGCGGTACTTCGCACACGCTCTCGTCCAGGAAATCCTGGTCGAGCACATCACGATCTTCGAAGCGATCGTGAACCGCCAGCCCGAGGAAGCCGCCGAACTGATGCGCAGACATCTGAAGCGTGGCCTCGAGATCCGCCTGGAGCTCGATCGGGCACCCGGAACAGACACAACCAAAGACAAGACAAGAGGCACAGAGAACATATGATGAAGCACCTATTTGCCGGCGGGCTTCTCGTCGGCGCCATCTCCGCCGCCGGCCTTCAGACGCCGGCCATCGCCGGCACCCTCGACGACGTGAAGGCCAACGGCGTCGTCACGTGCGCCGTCAACGGCAGCCGGCCGGGCTTTTCCTCCGTCGACAGCCAGGGCGCCTGGCAGGGTCTCGACGTCGACACCTGCCGCGCCATCGCCGCCGCCACCCTCGGCGATGCGAGCAAGGTCAAGCTCCTCAAGACCAACAATCAGACGCGTCTCACCGCCCTCCAAACCGGCGAAGTCGACGTCACCGTCGCCAACACCACCTGGACGCGCGGCCGTGACACCGATCTCGGCCTCGATTTCGTCTCGCCGACTTTCTATGACGGCCAGGGCCTGATGGTGCCGAAGGAACTCGGCGTCACCAGCGTTCCCGAACTCGACGGAGCGAGCGTGTGCGTGCGCCCTGGCTCCACCTCCGAGCGCGTCGTCTCCGACATCCAGAAGAAGTACGGCATCTCCCTGCAGCTCGTGGTGATCGAGGATCAGAAGGAGATCAACACGGCCTTCTTCGGCGGACGCTGCGACGTTGCCGTGCAGTCCTCCTCCGGCCTCTCCTCAACGCGTGCTGCCGTCGCCCCCAATCCGGACGATTACGTCATCCTGCCCGAGCTCTTCGGCAAGGACCCGATGGGACCGGTCGTGCGGCAGGACGATCCGCAATGGCGCGACATCGTGCAGTGGACCGTCTTCACGCTCTTCCAGGCCGAAGAGAGTGGCGTCACCTCCGAAAACGTCGATGAGATGAAGGAAAGCAGCGACGACGCGGCCGTGCGCAGGCTGTTGGGCGTCGACAAGGCCGGAGGCGACGGGCTCGGCCTTGAGCCGGACTGGGCCTACAACGTCATCAAGCAGGTCGGCAATTACGGCGAAGTCTTTGACCGCAACGTCGGCAAGGGCTCTCCCTTGAAGCTCGATCGCGGCCTCAACGCCCTCTACACCGACGGCGGCCTCATCTACTCGCCGCCCCTGTGAGCTCACGTGTGAGATCGCTTGTGAGATCGATGCGACCGAGGTCATGACCCACATTCCCTCGACAACTGGAGAGAGCGCGGTGCCTTTCTGGCGCCAGCCGCGCTCTCGCGCCATCGCCTGGCAGGCGCTGCTTCTCGCGGCGCTTGCCGCCCTCGGCATCTGGCTCGTGCTCAACGCGCGCCAGGCGCTGATCGACCGTGGCATGACCTCTGGTCTCGGCTTTCTCTTCGACGAGACGCAGTTCGCACTCGGCGAAGCCTTCTTCAGCTTCACTTCGGGTGACACCTATCTGAAGGCCTTCGCCGTCGGCCTCGGCAACACGGTGTTGCTGTCGGCCGTCAGCATCCTCACGGCCAGCGTCATCGGCGCGATCGTCGGCTTCGCACGGCTTTCGCCGAACGCGCTCGCAAGCAGCCTTGCGCGTGCCTATGTCTACGCCTTCCGCAACACGCCGCAGCTCGTCCAGATCGTCTTCTGGTACACCTTCTTCACGCTGTTTCCGGCCGCACGCCTGTCCTGGTCCTTCTTCGACTTCGTCTTTGCCTCCAACCGGGGGCTCACCATCCCGGCGCCGGAGAACATGACGGCATTCACCGCGGTCGCGGCAGCCTTCCTCGCCGGCTGCGCTCTTGCCTGGCGGGTGGCGCATCTCGCCGACCGTCGCCGCCGGCGCACCGGGCAGAAATGGAAGTCCGCAAAGCCGGTCCTTCTCGCCACCATCTTCGTGCCTGCGCTCCTCGTCTGGCTCGCCTTCGGGATGCCGCTCGCCTGGTCGATCCCGGAACTGAAAGGCTTCAATTTCGCCGGCGGCATAACGCTGTCGCCGGAATTCCTCGCCATCTATTTCGGCCTCTCCTTCTATATCGCCGCGTTCATCGCCGAGATCGTCCGCGGCGGTCTCCTCAGCGTCGATTCCGGACAGATCGAGGCGGCCAACGCCATCGGCCTCACCCGCATCGACCTTTATCGCCGCGTGGTCGCGCCACAGGCGCTGCGCGTCATCATCCCGCCGCTCGCGGCGCAATATGTGAGCCTCTTGAAGAACTCCTCGCTCGGCGTGGCCGTCGGCTACCCGGATCTCTTCTCCGTCTCCAACACCATGCTCACCTATTCCGGCCGCACCATCGAGGTCCTGTGCATCATGGCGGCCGTCTATCTCGCCTTGTCGCTGGCGATCGGCGCGGTCGCGAACTTCGTCAACGGCTTCGTACAGATCCCGGAGCGCTGAGATGACGGAAGCACCAGCCTCCTACGCAAAGATCGGCGGCGCGCCGGCGCGTCTGCCGCCCCTGGGCAGCACGGGTTTTCTCGCCCGCCTGCACAAGCGCTATTTCGCATCGCCCTTGATGAGCGTCGTGACGGTCGTGCTTGCCGCGATCACCGTCTGGGCGCTCACCGGCCTCTTCCGCTGGGCCATCTGGGACGCCGTCTGGTACGCGCCGGAGGGCGCCGCCTGCCGCGATGCGGCCGGGGCCTGCTGGGCGGTGATTGCCGAAAAATATCGTGTCATGCTCTTCGGCGCCTTCCCGTACGCGGAGCAATGGCGGGGCGGCGTCATCATCGCCCTTTGGCTCGTCTGGGGCGTCTTGACGGCGACCAACCTCTTCGCCGTGTCGCTGCGCCTTCTCGGCTGGCTCGTCGTCTTCATAGCCACGATCGCACTCCTGCAGGGCGGCATCTTCGGCATGCCGCATGTCGGAACGGATCTCTGGGGTGGGCTTCCCCTCACCTTCCTGATCTTCGGCGGCACCGTCGCCGGCGGACTGCCGCTTGCCATCCTGCTCGCACTCGGACGCCGCTCGCAGCTGCCCGCGATCCGCTTCCTGTCGGTCGCCACCATCGAATGCGTGCGTGGGATCCCGCTTCTCGTCGTCCTGTTCTTCGCCGCGCTCATCCTGCCACTTTTTCTGCCCGACCAGCTCAATGTCGATAAGCTCGTGCGGGCAGAGATTGGCATGATCATCTTCTTCGCGGCCTATGCCGCAGAGGTTGTCCGCGGCGGCCTGCAGGCCCTGCCGGACGGACAGGAGGAAGCCGCCAAGGCGCTGGGCCTCCGCTACTGGCAGCGCATGCGCAAGATCGTGCTGCCGCAGGCGCTCGCGATCTCCATTCCGGCACTCTTCAACGACATCATCCGCGCCTTCAAGAACACGACCTTCTTCTCCATCCTCGGCCTCTTCGACGTGCTCGGCGCGACCAAGGCCGCCCTGCAAGATCCGAACTGGGTACGCTACGGGCTCGAAGGCTATCTCTTCGTCTTCCTGCTCTACTTCCTCATCTGCTCCGGCATGTCGCTTTACGGCCGGTCCCTGGAACAGGCCAACGCCCGGCGCGGCCGCAAGGTGGAACGCTAACGATGACGGCTCAAAAAAACCTGGTCGTCACCATGCAGGCGGTCAACAAATGGTTCGGCAAGCACCACGTGCTGCGCGATGTCTCGATTGGGCTCGCGAGCGGCGAGCGCATCGTCCTGTGCGGACCGTCGGGCTCCGGCAAATCGACGCTGATCCGCTGCATCAACGGGCTTGAGAGTTTTCAGGAAGGCACGCTCACCGTTTGCGGCTCGACGCTCGACGGCACACCGGAACGGCTCGCAGAGGTGCGCCGGCACACCGGCATGGTGTTCCAGAACTTCAATCTCTTTCCCCACCTCTCCATCATGGACAATCTCACGCTCGGCGCGATCTATGCGCGCGGCGAGCCGGAAGATGCGGCGACCGAGCGAGCCAAGGGGCTGCTCGAGCGCGTCCAGCTGACCTCGCAGACGTGGAAATATCCCGGCCAGCTTTCCGGCGGCCAGCGTCAGCGCGTGGCGATCGCCCGCGCTCTCATGCTGGAGCCGGAAGTGATGCTCTTCGACGAGCCGACATCGGCGCTCGACCCTGAAATGGTGCACGAGGTTCTCGACGTCATGGAGGAGCTCGCACAATCCGGTCAGTCGATGATCGTCGTCACGCACGAGATGGGTTTTGCCCGTCGCGTCTCCGATCTCGTCGTCTTCATGGATCAAGGCGAAATCGTCGAAGCGGCCCCGCCAGAGACCTTTTTCTCCGCCCCCGCCACCGACCGCGCTCGCGGTTTCCTCGGCCAGATCTCCCACGCGACCTAGGACTTCAATGAACGATCCGAATGCCGAAGCCGGCCTCGTCGGCGAACACCCCTCGCCCCTTCTTCTTGCCGACGGCACGCCGAACTGGCGGAAAATCCGTGGGCTCTTCCCGGCGACGGAGAAGATCGCCTACCTCGACATCGCCCGCAAAGCCCTGCTGCCGGCTTTGGCGGAAGAGGCTGCGTATGAATGGTTCGCCGACATCGCCTCCTCCGAGGCCGGCCGCCATTCCTTTTCCATGGACGGTGTGGAGGCGACCCGTCGCCAGGTCGCAGCGACCTTCGGGGCCGCCCCCGAGACGATCGCACTCGTCAAAAACACCTCCGAAGCGATCAATATCGTGGCGCAGGGCTTCGACTGGCGCGACGGCGACAATCTCGTCATCTCCGAGGCGGAACACGAGAACAACACCTTTCCCTGGCGCCCGCTTGCCCATCGCGGCATCGAGGTGCGCGTCGTCCCGGCCGACCCCTCCGGCATGGTGACGACGGAAGCCCTCACGGCCGCCGTCGATGCACGCACCCGCATCCTTTCGGTCGCGTGGGTGGCCTACGGTCTCGGCCAGCGCGCCGACCTCGACGCCTTGTCGGCATTCTGCCGGGCGCAGGACATCCTCTTCGTCGTCGATGCGATCCAGGGGCTCGGCGTCCTCGACCGACGGCTCGACGATTTCGGTGCGGATGTCGTCGCCGCCGGCGGTCACAAGGCGCAGATGAGCGTCACCGGTGCCGGGCTCATGTATGTGGCGCCGCGGGCGCTCAAACGTTTCCAGCCTCCCTTTGCCGCGAAATACTCTTTCGACACGCTCGACCGCACGGTCGCCGATCCGGCCTACGCGCCGGATGCGCATCGCTTCGAATATGGCAATCCGAACTTTCTCGGGCTCGCCATTCAGCGCCGTTCGGCGGAATTCATCGCCGCCATCGGCCTCCACGCGATCGAAGAGCGGGTGCACACGCTCACCGACCTCGTCATTGAGGGGGCCGACCGCATCGGCGTCGAAGTGCGCACGCCCCGGCCCTGGCATGAACGCGCCGGGATCGTCAGCCTCGATCTCGGGGGCGTTTCCGCCGACGCGATGGAGACGGAACTTGCCGCGGAAGGTATCCGCGTTGCCGCGAAAGACGGGCATCTGCGCGCCGCTGCGCATTTCTACAACAACGAGGAGGACGTCGCGCGCCTGTTCGACCGCCTCCAGCACCATTTGAGCAAAGCCAGACAATGACTTCTGCGACCTCCGCGACATCCGCGATCGCCATCGACCTCGTCTCCGACACGTCCACCCGCCCGAGCCGCGACATGCTTGCCCGGATGATGGCGGCTGAAACGGGAGACGAGCAGCGCGGCGAGGATCCGACGGTTCTTCAGCTTTGCGAACGGATCGCCGACCTTCTCGGCATGGACGACGCGCTCTTTCTGCCATCGGGGACGATGTGCAACCAGATCGCCTTCCTCGTCCATTGCCGGCCGGGCGACGAGATCATCGCAGCCGAGAACGCCCATGTCTTCGGCTCTGAAGGGGCCGGCGCTTCCGCGCTTGCTGGCGCGCAATTCCACACCATCGCCACGCCGAACGGCATCTTCGATGCGGCCGCCGTGGCGGCGCATATTCGCGCGCCGCGGATGCGCCGTCCGCGCAGCCGGGTTGTCGCGGTCGAACAGACGACAAACCGTGGCGGCGGTGCGGTCTGGTCCGTCGACGAGCTTGCCGCCATCGTCGCGCTCGCCCGCGAGCATTCGCTTGCCGTGCATATGGATGGCGCGCGCCTCTTCAACGCCGTCGTCGCCGCCAACACGCCTGCGAAGGCTTTCACCGCCGGCTTCGACAGCGCCTGGATCGATCTGTCCAAAGGCCTCGGTTGTCCGGTGGGCGGCGTCCTCGCCGGCTCGAAAGACTTCATCGCCGAAGCCTGGCATTGGAAGCACCGGCTCGGCGGCGCCATGCGCCAGTCCGGAATCCTCGCCGCGGCCGGGCTCTACGCCCTCGACCACAATGTCGATCGCCTCGCCGAAGACCATGCCAATGCAAGGCTCTTCGCCGACATCGTGCGCGGCCTCGATGGCGTGACCCTCTCCCCGGAGAATGTCGTCACCAATATCCTGTTTCTGGAGCTCGATGAGAGGCTCGATGCCGGCGACATCGCGGCATGGCTGAAGGAGCGTGGAATCCGCATCGGCGTCGAAGGTCCGCGCCGCATGCGCGTCGTCACGCATCTCGACGTGACGCGCGACGGTGTCGAGCGCGCCGGCCAGGCGTTTGGGGAGATCGTGCGGACGATGCTCGGCTGAGCGCAAGAGGCGCTCAGAACGGGCTTTTCGGGCAGTAATTCTCCTGGAAATGGGCGAATGCCTGGCGGATTTCGTCTTCGCTCGCCGCGACATATCCGAAGCGGTTGCCGTCGAAATGTTCGCAGGCATGGCCCTTCTGCGGCTCGCAGCGCTCCACATCCGCGCCGACGACATCGATCGAGATCATTCCCGGCGGCGTCGGGTTCTCGTCATGGCGGACCTCAAGATCGTGCGCGCCGGAAAAATCGTATTTCATCGTCACGACCGTGCCGTTGCCGCGAATCTTAAGGTCGTAGCGGCAGGCCGTGACCTGTTTGAGCTCGTAATCGAGCGACATCTCATAGGTCTTGTCGGGCCCAAAGGAGCGTGTGTATTGGAAGCGCCAGACGCCTTCCTTGGTCGTCGGCGTGACGGTGCGCACCGCCTCATCCTCATCGACAACACGCTTCGCCTCGCCGCCCGGCCGCACACCGGCCAGCAAGAATTCCACCGTCGCCTCCGCCGATTGCGCCTGCGCGGTGCCGATCAGTCCGGCGAGCGCCAGAGCCGCGAGCGCGAACCGGCCTGCCAGCCGCAGGCTCGGCCTCTTCGCAAGATCGTGCATGTGCATCAAACCTCCATCTCTGACGGCAGGCATAGCACGCGCGTGTCGCGGCCTCACTCGGTCGTAGCGTCGCCATGGGAGGGAGGATCTACGCAGGCTGGTCCCAGAAGACGTTGCGGTCGAAGAAATTCTTCAAGAAGCGCATGAGGCGCGGATTGTCCTGGCTCAGCAGAACCTCACGCGGCGGGCCTTCGGCCGCGATCACACCCTCGTCTATGAAAGCAATGCGGTCGGCAACCTGCGCGGCAAAGCCCATTTCGTGCGTGACCACGGCCATGGTCATGCCTTCGTCTGCGAGATCGCGCATCACCTGCAGAACCTCGCCGACAATCTCCGGGTCGAGCGCCGAGGTCGGCTCGTCGAAGAGGATGATGTGCGGCTCCTTGGCGAGCGTGCGGGCGATGCCGACGCGCTGTTGCTGGCCGCCGGAGAGCTGGGCGGGATATTCGTCGAGCTTCGCGCCGAGCCCGACCTTTTCCAGCGCCGCCGCCGCGCGCTCGCGCGCCTCCTTGCGGCCGAGGCCGGCTGCAAGCGTCAAAGGCTTCGCCACATTCTGCAGCGCCGTCATATGCGGCCACAGATTGAAATGCTGGAACACGAAGCCGACATTCCTGCGCACCTCGGCGATCTGGCGGTTGTTCGCCGGAAGGCGTTTCTCCCCCTTTTCGACATAGCCTAGAAGGCGCCCTTCGATTTCCACCCGGCCGCAATCGTAGCTTTCAAGGAAAGCCATGCAGCGCAACAGCGTGCTCTTTCCCGATCCGGAGGGGCCGATGATGCAGGTCACCTCGGAACGCCGGAGCGCCAGGGACACGCCCTTCAACACCTCAAGCTCACCAAACTTCTTCGTGAGACCCGAGACCTTGATGATCGGTGTGCCGGCGGATGGGGCCGTGTCGCGTGTCATGAGGTTCCTTTCATCGCGCCAGATAGCGCCCCGCCCGACGTTCCGCCCAACGTCCGAGCGTGGTCACGCATTCCAGGAGGATCCAGTAGAAGGCAGCGAGCGCGAACAATGTCTCGCTGAAGGCGTAGGTCGATGAGCCGATGCCTTGCAGAACCGCCGTCACGTCCGGGATCGAGATGACTGAGAGAAGCGCCGTCTCCTTGGTCAGGATGACGAGGAGGTTCACGATCGAGGGCAGGATGATCAGCATCATCTGCGGCAATTGAATGTGCTGGACGATCTGGAGATGCGAGAGCCCCGACATGCGCGCGGCCTCGATCTGGCCATGCGGCACGGACTGGAAGCCCGCCCGAAAGATCTCGACGAACTGGGCACTGCCGTAAAGCGTGAGCCCGATCGCCCCGGCCTGGATCGGGCTCAGCATGAGGCCGATCGACGGGCCGCCGTAATAGAGCAGGAAGAGCTGTATGAGGAACGGCGTGCCGCGGAAGATGGCGACATAGGCGGCGACGAGCCGATAGGCAGGGCGGCCGGCATAGACCTGAAGGACCGCGAGAGTGAGACCGAGCACGAAGCCCATCACCGAGCCGGCAACCCACAGTTCGAGCGTCAGAACAATGCCGTTGCGTATTTCGACTGCATGATCAGTGAGGACGGAAAAGTCGAACATCAGCGTCGCCCCTGCAGGCTCAGCCGACGCTCCAACACACCGCCGAGCCGCGCCACCGAAAAGGTGATGACGAAATACATGGCACCGGCCATCAGATAGACGGGCAACGGTTGGTAGGTGCTGGAGGCGACGTTCTGCGCCGCGCGAGTCAGATCGAGCACGCCAACGACGGAGATGAGCGACGACGCTTTCACCATGTTGACGACTTCATTGAGGAGCGAGGGCAGAGTCAGGCGCACGGCCTGCGGCACTTCGATATAGAGAAGGATCTGCCAGCCCCTGAGGCCTGCCATCTGGGCGGCCTCCACCTGGCCCGGTGAAATGCCGAGAAAGCCGCCGCGCAGGATCTCCGCCATATAGGCTGCGGTGCACACCGCAAGTGTCAGAAGCGCCGACAGCATCGGCGAAATGTTCACTCCGACAAGCGGCAGGCAGTAATAGGAGATGAGGAGCTGAACGAGAAGCGGGATGCCGCGCAGGAGGCTGACATAAAAGGTGCCGGCAGCAAACAGAAGCGGCGACTTCGATAGCCGCATCGCGCACACGCCGACGGCAATGACGAAGCCGATCGCGACAGACCCGGCGGCGTAGAAAATCGTCGCTTCGGCGCCCCGGATAAGCACCGGCAACGCCTCAACCACGATCGGCGGCACGAAATCAGGCATGAGCGGATCCGGGTCGGCTGAAAGGTCGGACGAGGGAAAAGCCTGAAGTCACTGCAGCCTCCCTCGCTCCAGCGCGCCTGCGGCCCACGGCCATTTGCCAGCGAGCCGCGGCAGTTCGCACCGAAGCGTCCCTTCAGGCCGTTACGGGGTCGGGACTTCCGTCGGGAGCTCGACCGGCTGACCAAACCATTTCGTCTGTATTGTCGCCATGCGGCCGTCCTTCTCGATCGTCAGCAGCGCCTCATCGAGCGCGTCGAGAAGTGTCTTGGAATCCTCATCCTTGCGTCCGAGGAAACTTGAGTAGTGAAGTTCGCCAAAGCCCGGCAGCACGACTTCGAAGACGCCCGGACGCTGCGCGGCGGTATAAAGGACGTTCGTAGAGCCGTTGGCGACACCGTCGAGACGCCCGGCCGCGAGGTCAGCGTAGGCCTGGCTGTAGTCGACATATTCTTTAATCGTCGGCGCCGGATCGAGCGTTTCGGCATAAGCCTTGAGGTCGGTCATCGGATTGGCCGCGCGCTGGGCGCCGATCGTCAGGCCCGCGATATCGGCGGACTTCATGATCTTTTCCGTGCCCTTCCGCTTCATGATCGAGGTCTGGCTCTGATCGATCGGGATGAGAAAGCGAAAGCGCTTCTGCCGCTCGGCCGTGATGGCGGCGGGACCGGCGACGACGTCATATTTGCCCGCTTCGAGCCCCGGCAGCACGCTCGACCAAGGCAGGTCGGTATAAGCGATCTCAAGGCCGAGTTCCTTGCCAAGCTCGGCAAAGATATCGACGTTGTAGCCAACATGCTCGCCGCCTTTGATGAAGTCATAGGGCGGAAACTGCTCTTCCGTCGCCACTTGCAACACACCGGCTGCCTTGGCTCTCTCCAGAGCGTCTTGAGCATTGGCCGCACCCACGGCCGTGAAGGCGAAGAGCAGAGCAGAAATGCCTGCCGAGGCTAACGAGCGGAACATCAATCTTCCCCAAGGCTGAATTGGCTTTTATATTGTCTATACAATTTAGATGACGTTGGTCGGTCAAGCGCGAATGGTGTGCAAACCTACGCCCAAAAAACAGGCGACTCGTTCACCATGCGACGTCCCGTCCACCCCGTCAGAGCCAAATCAGGCGGGCATCTCTTTCAGACAAGCCAATGGCCGCCCAGAGGGCGGCCATTCCGGGGAAATTCAGCTCCGTGTCAGGCCGCCGCAGCGCCCGTAAGAGCCTCACCCGTCGCATCTTCCGATGTGAAACGAAGCTGCGAGTAAATTGCCTTGGGCTGATTGTAATATTTCGCCCATTCGCGATCGCCGAACGAAAAATGCCACCATTCACCATCGAAGGGGGCGAAGCCGGCGCGCAGCATGCAACACCTGAGAAGCTGACGGTTGCGCCAAGCCTCCTTGGCGATGAAGGGCGAAAACGTATAGGTGTCCATCGCGTATTCGGCGACTTCGGTACCCATCGGCAGCTTTTCGACGCTCGAATCCTTGATCCGGACGTCGACCGCACCGCCCGTCGGATGGCCAGCCACCTCGGGTACCGCAGAAAAGCGGTGAACCGCCTCCTTCAATGCGGTTCCGGAGAGCGTCGGATCCTCTTTGAGCAGACGTTCCTTATGCGCTTCGAATTTGGCATGCTGGATGTCGAGATGGCGATAGCCGTAAACCACCTCCAGAGAACAGCCGGGCAGAATGCTCTTCAGCTCCTGCTGCGCCCGCTCCAACATCGGCACGAGGCCTGACCGCACGTAGATGTTTTCGCCGGTATAGGCCGTCATGCGCCTGTCGGTAATGAAGACCTTCCCGGAAAAGCCATCTCCGATGGCGACCATCGCCTCACCATTGTCCTCGACGGGCACGGCGGCGAGCTCTTCATACGTCAGGAACTGGTTCTCAAGCGCAGCATATAAGGCAGTATTCTCGGACATCTCACAATCACTCCGTCAGGTGCATGGCACGGCCCGTCTCCCGCACAGGCCTGCAACGGCCGAAGACGATCCAGGCGGCCATCCCAAGAGCAGTCGGTGCCGAGACGCAGCGCCGATCGGCCGGCGCTCTTTTGTATAGACTAATCAGCCCGCGCTGATCCTGTCCAGTCACTGGAGGCAGGTGACGTAAATGCGTGCCGCCCAGCGGGCCTGGCGAGCTCGCGCCTCGATCTGGGCAGCTCGTCGACAGCAATAGGGCGCGGAGGAAGCGAAAGCAGGCAGGCAGGCAGCCCTCCACCTAATGCCCCGGCGTCGGCGCGGGCCATGTCGGGACAGGGCGTCTGTGGGGGCAACACCGCTCGTCTCGACGAACCAACCCGCGCCAACCTCTTAGCACACCGGAGAGGACGAAAAGAGGCCCCTCCGACATCTTCGCAGGACCTTGCTTCAGGCGCGAAGCGCTGTGCAGGTGCGGGCAATACGGCTCGCTGCTTCCATCAGCCTGTCGTCGTCAACGGCAAAGCTCAGCCGCACATAACCAGGCGCCCCAAAGGCCGAGCCCGGAACCATCGCCACCTCACCCTCTTCCAGGATGACGCGGGTGAAGTCGGCATCGGTCTCGATCTTCGTGCCAGCCGCAGAGGTCATGCCGAGGAATTTCTGGCATCCGGCGAGAATATAAAACGCACCGTCGGGCGCCTCGCAGGTGAGGCCGGCTTCGACCAGTTTCGGCAGAACGAGGTCGCGGCGCCGGCGATAGACGGCGCGGTGGCTCTCGAGATGATCTTGCGGGCCTTCGAGCGCCGCGAGCGCTCCAGCCTGACTGATCGAAGAGGCGCAGGAGGTGCTTTGCGACTGCAGCTTGCGCACTTCGCGCATCACCTCGGCCGGGCCCCCGCCATAGCCGAGCCGCCAGCCGGTCATGCAATAGGCCTTGGAAACGCCGTTGACGGCGACCGTGCGCTCCAGAAGCCGCGGCTCCACCGCAGCGATCGAACGGAACGACGTCTCGCCGAAAACGATGTGCTCGTAGATGTCGTCGCTCAAAACGCCGACATGCGGATGGTCCAGAAGCACATCGGCGAGCGCTCGCAGATCGGCCTCGCCATAGACCGCGCCGGTCGGGTTGCAGGGCGAGTTGAGAACGAGCCAGCGGGTCTTTTCGGTGATCGCGGCTTTTAGCGTTTCGGCGGACAGCTTGAAGCCGTCTTCCGCCCGACATTCGACGACGACGGGCGTGCCTTCTGCGATCCGGACCATGTCGGGATAAGAGACCCAATGCGGCGCCGGGATGATGACCTCGTCACCGGCATCGAGCGTCGCCAGAAGCACGTTGAAGATCACCTGCTTGGCGCCGGTCCCGACAACGATCTGATTGGCCGCGAAATCGAGCCCGTTCTCGTCCTTGAACTTGCGGATGACGGCGGCCTTCAGCTCCGGCGTGCCATCGACATTCGTGTAACGCGTCTTGCCGGCGGCCATCGCCGCGCTCGCCGCGCGGACGATATGCTCGGGCGTATCGAAATCCGGCTCACCCACCGACAGATTGATGATGTCGCGGCCGGCCGCCTTGAGCTCACGCGCACGGGCGGAGGCGGCGCTGCTCGCCGAAGGCAGAACAGCGGCCATACGAGAAGAAATCTTGTTCATGAATTCTCTCTGGATGCTTGAGGAAGGAGCGATGCGCGCACGGCTAGCTTGCAGCCTGCTCGCGCTTTTTCTGCTGTCTGCGCGCGAAGATCGGATAGGCGAGCGTCAAGACGATCAGCGCCATGATCGCGTAGGAGAGTGGGCTCGTGAAAAAGATCATCCAGTCGCCGCCGGAGATCTGCAGCGAACGGCGAAGGTTGGTCTCCAGGATCGGACCGAGCACGAGCGCGATGACGAGCGGCGCGCCGGGAATACGCCAGCGCTCCATGAAATAGCCGAGGACGCCGAAGCCGAGCACCAGCCAGACGTCGAAGAGGCTGTTGCGCAGCGCATAGGAGCCGATGACGCTGAAGACGATGATCGTCGGTCCGAGCACGGCGCTCGGCACCTTGACGACGCGCGCCACCCAGGGCGCCGCGAACAAGCCCAAGGCCGCGAAGGCGAGGTTCGCCAGGAAGAGCGACAAGATCAGGGTGTAGACGATCTCTGCGTGATCGGTGAAAAGCCGCGGCCCCGGCACGAGACCATGGATGGTCAATCCGCCGATGAAGACCGCGGTGACGGCGTTGCCCGGAATGCCGAGCGTGAGCGCCGGCACGAGCGAGCCGCCGGTCACGGCGTTGTTGGCTGCCTCGGGCGCCGCGACGCCCTCGATTTCACCCTTGCCGAAGGCTTCCGGCGTCTTGGAGCGCCGGCGCGCCTCGTCGTAGCTGATGAAGGCGGCGACGCTGGTGCCGGCTCCCGGGAGAATGCCGATCGCGGAGCCGATGAGGGAGGATTTGAAGAGCGTGCGTCCGCAGCGCCGGATGACCGACCAGGCGGGCAGCGTCCGGCCCTTCGTCTTGATCATATTGCCGGCGCCGATATCGGCCTCGCCCGTGCACAGCGAGATCGCCTGCGAGACGGAGAAGATGCCAATGAGGGCCGGAAGCAGCGGCACGCCTTCGAAGAGTTCGTCCTGGCCGAAGGTGAGCCGCGGATATCCGGTGAAAAGATCGAAGCCGACCGTCGCCAGCAACAGCCCCAAAGCGGCGCTGATGAAGGCTTTCGTGGGATTGCCACCCGAGACGCCGAGGATCGAGATCATCCCGAAGATCGTCAGATAGACGTATTCCTGCGGCCCGAAGAGGAGCGCCAGACGCGACAGCGGCGGTGCCACGAAGAGAAGGACGCAGACGGAGAATACGCCGCCGATGAGGGAGGCCACCAGCGCCATGCCGATCGCCTGCGCTCCCTCCCCGCGCTGGGCCATCGGATAACCGTCGAAGGTCGTGGCGATGGAGGCGTCGGTGCCGGGCGTGCGCAACAAAATGGCGGTGATCGAACCGCCGAAGACCGAGCTCGTATAGATCGCTCCAAGGAGCACGAGCGCGTTCGCCGGATCCATCCCGAAGGTGATAGGAATGCAGAGCGCGACGCCCATCGTGGAGGACAGGCCCGGCAACGCGCCTACGAACAGCCCGACCACGGTGCCGATCGCCAGGACCAGCAGGGTCGAAGGGTCGAAAATATTGGCGGCTGCCGCGAGGATCGCTTCCATACGCTCAGTTCCGTCGGGATCAGGGATTAAAAATAAGCGGCGAGCGGACCGACCGGCGTCGGAACCGCGAGAAGCAGCGAGAAGATGACGTAGATCAGCCCGGTCATGGCAACGGCCACGGCTAGTCCCACCGGTCGGCTCAACTCCGAGCGAAGCGCGAAGAAGACGGCGAGATAGACAAAGGTCGCCGGATAAAAGCCGATCCACGGCATCGCGACGGCGAACACTCCCGTCAGGACCACCACTTCCACGAGCGGCAACCAGACGCGCTTCGGCGCTTCGTCGGTTTCAGAGCCTTCCTCTGTAACCTCGCCCGTCACCTTGCGCGGACGCAGGCTCGAGACGAAGAGAACGGCACCGCCCAGAAAGAGCGCAGCGCTCATCAACAGAGGAAAGAGCGCCGCGCCCCGCTTGAGGCCGTAGACGTCCCAGGCGGCGAAGGCTGCGATCGCCATGACGGCGATCGCTATCCATGTATCGCGTTTCATTGCGCCTGAAATTGCCAGAAGCTTACTGCCACGGGCTTTCGGCCCAGAGCTTCTTATAGCCCTCGTCCTGCTCCTGCATGAAGGCGCGATAATCGTCACCCACCAGGACGTCGAGAGGCATGTTGAGCTTCTTCAGGTCGGCCTGAAAATCAGGATCTTCGGTCACCTTGACCATCGCATCCCGCAGCTTGGTGAGCGCATCCTCGTCCATGCCCTTCGGTGCGCCGAGGCCACGCGAGGAAGAGGCGACGATGTTGTAGCCGAGTTCCTTGCCGGTCGGGGTATCCGGCAGATCCGCATTGCGCTTTGAATCCCACACGACGAGCGGCTTCAGCTGACCGTCCTCGACGAGTTCCACCTGCTCGGAGACGTTGCCTTCGATGGCATCGATATGGCCGCCCATAAGCGCGGCTTTGGCTTCGGCATCGCCGTTGAAGGCAACCAGATTGAATTCGACGTCGGCTTCACTTTCCAGCTGCAGAACCGCCAGATGATCGCCGCCGCCGACGCCTTCGTGGCTGACGGTGAGCGTCTTTTCCTTCGCCGCCGCAAGGAAGTCCTCGAGGGAGGCGTAATCGGAGGTGCCGGCCACCGCGAGCACACCCGGATCGGTCACGATATTGGCGACGTAATCGAAGGTGTCGATGTTGAAGGTCACATCAGGACGCACGATCGGGCTCGTCAGAATGCCGGAATTGATCCAGCCGATCGTGTAGCCGTCGGGCTTGGCGCTGGCGATCGCGGCAAAGCCGATCTGGCCGCCGGCGCCCGGCCGGTTCACGACCACCATCGGCTGGCCGAGATACTTTTCGCCATACTCGGCGATGAGACGCGCGAGAACGTCGGTGCTGCCGCCCGCGCCGTAAGGCACGATCATCTCGACCGGCTTCTCAGGATATTCCGCATAGGACGGAGAGGCGAAAATGGCGAGCGAGGAGGCCGCGAGGGCCAAAGCCGCCAGACTGGACTTGAGGTGCATAAGAGTTCCTTTCCTCTTGAATATGCTCATGGACGACCGCTTTTGCGGATCTTTTTGCGCCGGAGGAGATCTTCGATCACTTCCAGCGGGGCCTGGGAGGCGAGCGCAGCTTCCTGATCGCGCTCGAGCTGCTCGATATCCGCGATCTCGACGAGAACGGCGTCGATGAAATCCTGCGGAATGACGACGACGCCGTCGGCATCGGCGACGAGATAATCACCGGGGCAGACGCGCGCGCCGGCACATTCCACCGGAACGTCGACATCGACGAGAACGATGGCCGGGGGGCGGGCCGAGATACCGCGCGTGAAGACCGGGAAATCCATTTCACGGATGAGGGCCGCGTCACGCGCCAGAGAATCGGAAACGATGCCGCCGAGCCCCTGGAAGAAGGCTGCATGAGCCACGTTCTCGCCCAGGATCCAGGTGTTGGCGCAACCTGTATCGAGCACGAGAATACGTCCCTCAGGCGTGCTGCGGATGGCGGAATAGATGTTGGTCTTGGCTTTGGTCGCGCCGGTCTTCGGAGCGTATTTGACGGTGCGGGCCCGCCCGACCAGCCGGTTCGCCTCGCCGAGCGGGAGGACGCCGTCCATCCAGCCGCTCAGGCCGAGACGCACGAGGGCATCGGTCACCGCGCCCGACTCGACACTGCGCAGGCGCTCTAGGATTTCCACTTCGGTCCAGCTGCTTTCCGTCATTTTCCGGTTATCGCCTCTCACATCGTCATGGGAGCGTCTTTGCTCCTCATTATTAGCGTAATTCCATCCTGAAATAGTGTTTGGGCAGCTTGCAAATATCGTCTTGCCATGCTCCGATAACCTGTAGTTATTGGATGCATTCATGAACTTTCGGCAGATCGAGGTCTTCCGTGCGGTGATCGAGGCCGGTTCGATGACCGGGGCTGCGGCGGCGCTCAACATCTCACAGCCGGGCGTCACGAAGACGATCGCGGCCCTGGAAGCCTCCTGCGGCTATCCCCTCTTCACCCGCAGCGCCGGGCGCATCACGCCGACACCGGAAGCCCGCCAGCTGCATCAGACCACCGAGCGCGTCTTTGTCGGCATCGACGAGATCAAGCGCGCTTCGTCGAATATCCGCGATCGGGTGGCGGGCCATCTGGCGATCGCCTCCTTTCCGGCGCTCGCCTCCCGCTATCTGCCGCGGGTTCTGTCGAGCTTTCTGCATGATCGCGGGGGCGTGAAACTCTCGCTGCAGGGAACCGCGTCGCGCCAGGTGATTCTCGCCGCGGCGGCGCAGCAAATCGATGTCGGCATCTCGATCCTGCAATCCGACGATGCCGCGATCGAAACGGAACATCTCCACCGCCTTGAACGGGTCTGCGTGGTTCCGGCCGGTCATCGCCTCGCCTCGGCGGAGCGCATCCGTCTCTACGATCTGCGCAACGAACCCTTCATCTCGCTCGACGCTTTCGATCCGGAGCGCCTCGCCATCGAAAAGATGTTTTCAGATCTCGGCGTCGGGCGTCACGACCAGATCGAAACACGCCATTCCGACAGCGCCTGCGCCTTCGTCGCCAACGGGCTCGGCACCACCATCGTCGATCCGTTCACCCCGCTCGCTTTCGGCGATGCAGTCGTGGCACGCCCGCTCACGCCGCCGGTCTATCTCAATGTCTGGACGCTATGGCCGAGGCACCGCATCCGCTCGAAGCTCGCCATCGAATTCGTGCAGACGCTGCGCCGTTCGCTCCAGACCCATGCACCCGGGAACTTGTGAGGCGGCATCGCCTCACATGCCGTGACGTCGGCTGTAGGCGTTCGGCTCAGCTGGCCGCCATCCCTGCGGCTCGTTCGCGGGTTCGTAGACTTCGACAAGAAGCGGATGGCAGGTCGCGGCATCGCTCGAATGCTCACTCGAACAATCGCCGCCCGGACAGGCAGAAAGCGCACCCAGCAGGTCGATCTCGGCGAAAAACTCCAGATAATCGCCCGGCCGGACCGGCGTCGCCTTCATGAAATACTGCCCGGTGTCGCGCGCAAAACCCGTGCACATGAAGACGTTGAGGACGTCGTGCACATGCCGCTCCGCCTCGTCCAGATCGATCCCTGCCGCTTGCGCGAGCGCACGGATGAGATTGGAATGGCAGCAGAAATGGTAGTCGCCGCCGGACAAAAGCCGGTTGGTATAAGGATCACAGCGCGTGCCGATGACATCATGGACGGACCCGCCGAAGCGGTCGAAGCCATACCAGTCGAGCGTGTCGTCGGTGATCGTCGCCATCGGCCGCAGAAACGGCAGGCATGACCACAGCCGATCTCCGGTCGACAGATGCGTGCCGTGGAGTGCGCGCGTCTTGCCGGAATAGAAACGCTCGGTGAGATCCGCCTCGTGCCAGAGATTGAGATCGCCGACCTGCGGGCCTTCCACCGAAACGATGCGGAAGAAATGCCCCGCCGGGACGGTGAATGTGCGGGCATCGCGCGGCGGCACCAGCGTTTCTGCGATTTTTGTCCAGCCATCCCGCGCGGCGCGATAGGCCGTGAGATCGACAGGCGGCAACGTCGCCGTCGGATAGCAGACGACCGGTTCGATATCCCGGCGCGCCACGGCATCGGCCGGCGCGTCATGTTCTGGCTCGTTCAGCTTCATTGCATCCTCATCCTCAGAGGGCTCATGCCGCGCTCCGAGTTTGTCGACTTATCCCCGTCGCATCCACCGCGATTAGCTTGGACGTCCTTCGGTTTCAGGCCAACCCAGGATGGCGACGATGGACACAGAAAATCTCTCCCTTCCGACGATCCTTTCCGCACAGGCGCAGAAGCATGTCACGCACAACGAAGCGCTCCGGATGCTCGATACGCTGGTGCAGCTCGCCATCACGCGCCGCGACCTCACCGCCCCGCCGGCCGATCCGGCTCCCGGCGCTCGCTTTATCGTTGCGGCGCCGGGAGCCGGATCGGCAGGTGGCGACTGGTCCGGCCACGACAACGACATCGCCGCGTTCCAGGATGGCGCGTGGACATTCTACACGCCGAAGCCTGGCTTCCTCGCGCTGTCGATCGACGAGATGCTGCCGCTCGTCTTCGATGGCGTTGCCTGGGTGACGCTCACTGCCGAACCGCCGGAGACCCTGCCCTGTCTCGGCATCAATACGGGTTCGGAGACAAGCAACCGCCTCGCCGTCAAATCCGATGCCGTTCTCTTCAGCCACGACGATGTGACCCCGGGCAGCGGCGACATGCGCGTTGCCCTCAACAAGGCGACTGCAGGGGGCGATGCCGGCTTCACCTTCCAGAGCGATTATTCGGCCCGGGCCCTCTTCGGTCTTTTGGGCTCAGACGATTTCACCCTCAAAGTCTCACCTGACGGGTCGACCTATCACACCGGCCTCGTCCTCGATCGCGAAAGCGGCGCCGTCACCATGCCGGCGAATGCCCGTTTCAGCGCGTACCTGAACTACGGCCAGAATTATGCGGCGGGCGCCTGGCGGGACATGCTCTTCAACAATTTCCGCCACAACGATCAGCTCGCCGCCATCATCGCGAGCAACGTCCTGACCTTCACGGCTCCGAGCGACGGGATTTATCTTTTCGGGCTCGCAGGCACTTTTGAGGCGGGTGCCGGCACCCCCTCGAAGCTGCAGGTCGGGCTCTCCGTCAACGGCACGTCACCGGCCGCCGACACGATCGGCACGACGGGCGATGCCGCCCTCGTCTCCGGCGAAACCCAGGTGCAGGTGACCGCCCTCCTCAAGCTTGCCGTCGGCGATATGGTCAGCCCGAAGATTTTTCCGACCGGCGCAGCCGGACGTATCCTCGCCAACGAGAATTTCTTCTGGGGAACGCGGCTCCCCTGAACCGCCACGCAGCGGGGAGAACCTCCCCCGAGGAAGCTCGCTGGCGCGGGGAAATCGCCAAGACCCGCGACACGATGTCTTGCCTGCACGCCGGCTGAGTGTACCATCACACAAATGACACACTCTGCCTCGTCCGCGCGCGCCCAGCCCTTCACCGATGGTGTCGGGGCCGGCTTTGCGAGCCTCCTCAGATCCTGGCGCGAGGCGGGGGATGCGCGTGTGCCGATCGTCATGGGCATCGTCAACGTGACGCCCGATTCCTTCTCCGACGGCGGGCAGTTTTTTCGCACCGAAGCCGCGATCGAGCACGGGCTCCGACTTCATGACGAAGGCGCAGCGATTCTCGACGTCGGCGGGGAATCGACCCGCGCCAATGCCGAGCCGGTCGCGGCCGACGAAGAGATCCGACGCATCCTCCCCGTCATCGAAGCCCTGACCGCAAACGGCATTCTCGTTTCCGTCGACACCATGAAGGCCGAAGTCGCCAAAGCCGCAGTCTCGGCCGGCGCGCAAATCCTCAACGATGTGCGCGGCCTTCTCGGCGATCCGGAGATGGCTGCAGTCGCCGCACGCACCGGCGCCGGCGTCATTGCCATGCACAATCAGGGAGTGTTCGGCTCGGCCAAGCCGATGGAGATCGATCCGGTCGCGGGCTGTATCGCCTTCTTCCGGCGTGCCCTGGACGTGGCTCACGAGGCAGGCGTCGCCGAAGACCGACTCGTTCTCGATCCGGGATTCGGCTTCGGCAAATCGCCAGAGCAGAACCTTCAGCTTCTCGCACGCTTCGGCGAATTGCAGACGCTGGGTCTGCCGCTGCTTGCCGGAACGTCGCGCAAATCCTTCATCGCCAAAGTCGCGGGTGCCGACGAGACTGACCGCCTCGCCGGAACGCTTGCCACAAATGTCTTGGCGGCGCTCGCGGGTGCTGCGATCGTGCGCGTTCACGATGTGGCGGAGCATGCGGCGGCGATGCGCATCGCCGCCGCCATTCGCGGAGCCGACACCAGCAAATGACCTAGCCGACGGCGGCCAGCCTCTCCCGCTTCTCCCGCCAGGCGACGATCCGTTCGACGGCCGCGCGCAAGGTTTCCTCGCGCTTGGCGAAGCAGAAACGGATATGCGAGCGCATGTCGCCCTTGCCGTAGAAGGCGGAGAGCGGCACCGCCGTCACACCCGCCTCGAAGGTCATCGCCCGACAGAAGGCGACATCGTCGGGCTCCGCCTCGCCGGTCGCCGCAATGGCGAAATAGGTCGCCTCGACATCTTCCACCACGAACCCCGCCTCGCGCAGACCGCCGACCAGGAGATCGCGGCGCCCCTGAAGATCGGCACGCAGCCCGTCGAAATAGGCGTCCGGCAGATTGAGCCCGAAGGTAACGGCGGCCTGCAGCGCCGGCGGCGTCGTAAACGTCATGAATTGATGCGCCCGCATGATCGGCTTCAACAGCGTTTCGCAGGCGGTGATGTAGCCGACTTTCCAGCCCGTGACCGAAAACGTTTTGCCGGCGGAGCCGATGCGCACCACGCGGTCACGCACCTCCGGCAGGGCAAAGAGCGTGCGGTGCTGCCGGCCGTCGAAGACGAGATGCTCGTAGACCTCGTCGCAGATCGCCACGAGATCGTGCTTCAGCATGAGATCGGCGAGGAAGCGCAACTCCTCCTCACCCAGGATCCGGCCGATCGGATTCCACGGAGTGTTGAGAATGAAGGCGCGCGTCTTCGGCGTGATCGCCGCTTCGAGGCGCTCAAACGGCAGACCCCAATCGGGCGGGGCGATGCGCACCGGCACGGGCACCGCACCGGCCCGGCGGATGATCGGCTGATAGCTGTCATAGGCGGGCTCGAAGACGATCACCTCGTCGCCCGGCTCCAGAAGCCCGAAGAAGGCGTCGGCCAGTGCCTCCGTCGCACCGGAGGTGACGAGAACCTCCTTTTCCCAGTCGACGTCGAGGCCGAGAAAGCGCTTGGCATTTTCCGCCACGGCCTGGCGCAACGCCGGCAGGCCCGCCATCGGTGGATATTGGTGCGGACCTGAGCGCAGGGCGGCGATTGCAGCCTCGACCACCTCCTCCGGCTCAAGCCCTTCCGGGAATCCCTGACCGAGATTGATCGCGCCGGCCTCGGCCGCCATGCGCGACATGGTTTCGAAGATGGTGGTGTCGAGCCCACCGAAGATGGAATTTGCCATTGATTGTCCGCCTGGCTGCAAAGGAGAAGACGACGGGATCCCCGCCGGCAGCGCATCGCTCCTTCTAATTGCCTGAGGCTGATCAAGAAAGAGCGCCCGCGCCGCACTTTTGGCGCGAGGGGATGCGGGCCGCTCGATCAGAGGCTGAGCCGTTCCATAACCGGGATGCGCCCCTCAGCCGCAGAGATCCGCGCTCCTGGCATTGAACAAAAGCGCGTCCCGACCGTTCGTCCCAGTATCATTCGAAGGGCAAAGCCCGACACCCGTGGAGAACCATTCATGAGAATCAAACTCGCCGCCATGTCCTCTGCCGCCGTCTTGCTGGCGACGGGCATCGCTTTCGCGCAAGGCGCCTGGGTCGAGGTCGACGACGAAGATATGGCCGTCAACATCCCGGTCGATCCCCCGACCTACACGGTCGGCGATCTCGACGACATGGAGATCGTGGGCCAGGACGGCGAGGAGATCGGCGACGTGGATGAGATTCTCGCCTCCGGCGACGGATCCTCCATGGCAGTCGTCACCGATGTCGGCGGCTTCCTCGGGATAGGCGAGCGCAATGTCGTCATCCCGCTCACTGATGCCCGCATCCACAACGACAAGATCATCATCAACATGACGAAGGACCAGATCGAGTCGCTCGACGAATGGTCCAAATAAGCCTGCAATAGGCCATGAACTGGCTCCGCGGCGGCGATGGGTCCGCCGCGGAGCAGCAGGCCCGCTGCTCCCAATCGACGCGTGAGCGGACGAGAAAGCGGGCATATGTCTCGGCGAAGGCCGCGCCCAGGCAAATTTCGGGTACACTCTGGCGGCGGCCGGCTGTAAGCAGCGCGCAGCAATGCTCGACGCCACTCCCCTTTTGCGCATCTATGCGCGCCACCGTCTTTCTCAGCTTTCGCGGCAACACCCGCACGAGGTCCAGAGCCGGCAATTGCTCGCGCTCACACGCCATGCCCGCGAGACGCGTTTCGGTCAGGCCCACAGCTTTGACGAGATCCGGTCGGTTGAAGATTTTCAAGCCCGCGTGCCGCTCCGCCGCTACGAGGACTTTTGGGCCGAATACTGGCAGGCCGCCTTCCCCGTTCTCAAAGGCCTGACCTGGCCCGACCAGATCGCAAACCTCGCCGTGACGTCCGGAACGTCGACGGGGCGCGTCAAATATATCCCGATCAGCCACCAGATGGCGCGCTCCAACAATCGCGCCGCCGTCGATCTTCTCGTCCATCACGTCGCCCACCGGCCGCAGAGCCGCGTCATGGCCGGCAAGAATTTCGTGCTTGGCGGCACGACGGCCCTCAAAGATCATGGCAGCGGTGTCGTGAGCGGCGATCTCTCCGGCATCGCCCGCCTCGAAGTGCCGCCGCTTCTGGCAGGCTTCGTCTTTCCCGATCCGGAATTGGCACGCGAAACCGACTGGGCGCACAAGGCCGAGGCGATGGCGCGCGCTTCGCTGTCGGAGCCGATCCGCAGCATCGCCAGCATCCCGAGCTGGATGCTTCTCTTCTTTGAGGAGCTCGCCAAGATCACCGGCAAGAGGCGGCTCGTCGAGATCTATCCCGACCTCGAACTCGTCAGCCATGGCGGCGTGGACTTTGCGCCTTACCGGGAAGCCTTTGCCGAATGGATGGAGGGCAGCCATGCGGAGTTGCGCGAGGTCTATCCGGCAAGCGAAGGTTTTATCGCGCTTTCCGACGAAGCACCGGAGGATGGTCTGCGCCTCTTCCTCGACAACGGTCTCTTCTTCGAGTTCTTGCCGGTGGAGGAGCTCGGGCGACCCGATCCCACACGGCACTGGATCGGGAACGCCGAGATCGGGCGCAATTATGCGCTCGTTCTTTCCAACAATGCGGGGCTTTGGGCCTATATCCTCGGCGATACGGTTCGCCTCGTCTCGCTCGATCCGCCGCGCATCAAGGTCACGGGGCGTATTTCGGAATATCTGTCGGCCTTCGGCGAGCATCTGACGCCCGAAGAAATTGCCAAGGCCCTCCTCGGCGCCGCGGCCAATGCCGGATTGCAGATCAGCGATTATTCCGTCGGTCCGGTTTTCCCCTCACGCGGCAATGCCTCGCGCGGCCGCCACGTCTACGTGATCGAATTCCGCGGCCGCCAGCCGTCCGAGACCGAGCTTGAGAGCTTTGCGGCCGAGTTCGATTACACGCTCATTTTGAACAACGACGATTACGATTCACACCGCCAGGGCGGGTTCGGCATGGACGCGCCGGAGGTGATCGCGGTCGCCCCCGGCACCTTCGCGGAATGGATGCGCCGCCGCGGCAGGCTCGGCGGCCAGAACAAGGTGCCGCGCATCATCAACGACCCGGAGATCCTGACGAGCCTCGTCGGGCTCGCCCGCGAGAGCAAGGTCGCCCACCGGCGCTGAGCGGCTCGCAGATCCGCCGAACGGGAACCACAGCGGCGCTCGTCCATTCATGGCGAGCCGGGCATTCATTGCGAACCAACCTCCAAAGCGCGCCGGGCGCCCGTTTGCGACCCGCGGTGGCCGCGCGTGCCCGCAACCCAGGTCATTGACGATGAAGCTCTTTTCCTGCCCCGTCTGTTCGCAGATCCTCTTCTTCGAAAACACCATCTGCGAGCGTTGCCGTTCCATCCTCGGCTACGAAGCTCATTCCAACGCCATGCTGGCGCTCGATGACCGCGGCGGGCATTTCGAGGCGATCGGGGACAGCGCGCCACAGGGACGCTGGACTTACTGCGCCAACGCCGCTTTCGACGTCTGCAACTGGCTCATCCCCGCCGACAGCGGCGAGGCATTTTGCGCCGCCTGCCGCCACAATCTCACCGTCCCTGATCTTTCGGCACCGGAAAATCGGGCACTGTGGCGACGTATGGAGGCCGCCAAGCACCGCATGATCTATACGGCGATGCGCCTTCGCCTGCCGCTTCTGACGCGCAGCGAGCATCCCGAAGGTCTCGGCTTCGCCTTCCTCGCCGATGCGCCGCAGGCCGGTGCTCCGGTGATGACCGGCCACGACAATGGCGAGATCACCATCGCGCTCGCCGAGGCCGACGATGCCGAGCGCGAACGCCGGCGCATCACCATGGGCGAGCCCTATCGCACGCTTCTCGGCCATTTCCGCCATGAGGTCGGGCACTGGTACTGGGATCGGCTGGTGCGCGACGGCCAGGCGCTCGAGGCCTGTCGCGCGATCTTCGGCGATGACCGTGCCGACTACGGCGACGCGCTCAAGGCACATTACGCGAGCGGGCCGCGCCCGGGCTGGCAGGACGAGTTCGTTTCCGCCTATGCGGGCGCCCATCCCTGGGAGGATTTCGCCGAGACCTGGGCGCATTATTTCCATCTCGTCGACACGGTCGAGACCGCCCATAATTGGGGGATATCGACGGCGCCCTCAGTCGACGTCGACGGACATCTGACGGTCAAGGTCGATCTCGACGTCTTCGCCGATGATGTCGGCATCGGCGCAATCATGGGGGCCGGCCATGCCGTTACCGCGGCTCTCAACGCCTTCAACCGGGCGATGGGTCTGCAGGATCTCTACCCGTTCGTGCTGTCGCCCACGGTCATCGGCAAGCTCGGCTTCATCCACGATCTCGTGCATGGGCGGGCTGGAGAGGCCGCCCGATAAACCTCATGGTTATCAGAAGGTTAACGGGAGATTTGCAGATCTTGAGTCAAGATCGTGAGGCGCGTCGCGCTTTCTTAACAAACTGATTCAAGAGCCGACGCTAGGCCCCGTAAGGCATCCAGATATTTTTCACCTGCGTCGCATGGACGAGATAGTCGCGTCCCTGGCCCTCCCCGGCATCGCGCCAGTCGATCCGGCGACCGTCGACAGACCAGATCACCTTGAGATTGCCCGCGGCCTCGCGCTCGAAATCGGCAAGTCCGTCGGGGCCTGCAAAGTGCCAGCATGCGGCCACATCATCATGCCCGCCAAGTGTTGCCGAAATCTCAAGAGGATCGCCCGTGACGACGTTGACGACGCCTGCCGGCACGCCGCTCGCCGCAAGCGCTTGCGAAAAATCCAGCGCTGCGAGCGGTGCCGCCTCCGAGGGAACGACGACGACGCGATTGCCCATCGCGATCGCCGGTGCCACCAGCGAGACGAGCCCCAAGAGCGGCGCCTGCGGCGGGCACAAAATACCCATCACGCCCAGCGGCTCTTGGATAGCGATTGTCAGGTGACGCGCCCGCGTGGAATGCACCGCGCCGTCAAATCTATCGGCCCACGCCGCGTAATAGGCGATGCGCGCGGCCGAAAGCGCCACCTCCTCCGCAACGGCCTCGGCGCTTCCGCCGTTCGCGGCGCCCGGCCGTGCCGCAAGCTCGCTCGCACGCGCTTCCAGCGTTTCGGCAAGGCGATAGAGCCGCTGCCCCCGCTGATGGCCGCTCATCGCCGCCCAGCCAGCGGCTTTGGCCGCGGCATCGACAGCGCCGTTGATATCCTTGGTTTTAGAAACGGCGGACAAATCGGTCTTGGGCAAGTCGGCGGGGACACTCCCCCTCGGCCATGCCGGTTTCAAATAGCCCGAAAACCCTTCGCGACCGCCATCACGACCGAAGCCGCTTTCCTTGACGCCACCGACACCGACGGCCGCATCGAAAAAGTTCGTTCCATTCACCCAGACGACGCCCGCCTGAAGCTTCGTCGCCATCTCGAGCGCCAGGCCGGCATTCTCGGAGAAGACCGTCGCGACGCGGCCATAGCGGGAATGGTTGGCGAGCTTCAGCGCCTCATCCGGCGTGCGGAAGGTGGTGGAGCGGATGATCGGGCCTGCGATCTCCGCCTCCGCCACGCCCATGGCCGGTGCCACATCGCTCACGAGCGTCGGCGGGAAAAAGCGGCCTTCTCCCGGGATGTCGGCGTCCGCCTGCCAGACCTCCGCGCCCTCGGCCCCCGCCATCGCCACCAGCCCGGTCAGACGGGTGAGATCGGCATCGTCGGCGAGCGGTCCGCAATCGGTCGATGTCTCCAGCGGGTCACCCATTTGCAGTTTCGCCATGCGTCGCTTCAGCTTCGCCTGAAGCCGCTCGGCCACGCCTTCCTGGACGAGAAGCCGCATGCCGGCACAGCAGCTTTGCCCCTCGCTCAGAAAACTCCCGTCGACGAGGCTTTCCACGGCGGCATCGAGATCGGCGTCCGCGAAGACGAGGAAGGGTGTCGTCGTACCAAGGTCCAGGGCGAGTTCCTTGCCGGTGCCGGCCAGCGCCTTGCGGATCTCGCGGCCGCGCGCCACCGGCCCGGTAAAACCGATCCGCGCGATATTCTCGTGGGCAACCAATGCCGCGCCGGCCGCCTCACCCACGACGATGTTGACGACACCACTCGGAAGTCCGGCCTCTGCCACGACCTCGGCGAGGGGGAGCGCGGAGAGCGGCATGCGCTCAGGCGGGACAACGACGAGGCTGTTTCCGACGGCGAGTGCCGACGCGATTTTCCCCGCAAGCACCGAGAGCCCGCCCACGCGGGTGCTGATCTCGCCACAGACCCCGAGAGGGCGATAGCCAGCAAACTCGCTTTCGACGAGTTCCGCCCATCCCGCAGCATGCTCGAAATGCTGCATCGCGAGCGGCAGATCGATATCGCGGCTGTCGCGGAGCGGCCGTCCCGTCTCGAGCGAGATGAGCACCGCGAAGAAGGCCGCCCGCTTCTCAAGACTCCGTGCCAGCGCGTAAAGATGGCGGGCGCGCCGATGACCGGGCAGCGCCGACCAGGCCTCGAAGGCGGTTTTGGCCGCGCCGACCGCAGCTGCGATCTCCGCCGCCCCTCCGGCTGCCACCTGCGCCAGCACCTCGCCGGTCGCGGGATTGCGCACGGTCAGGCGCTCGCTGTCCGCGGCTGCGTGAACGCTACCATCGATCAACGGCCCAAACGCGTTTTCATGGCGAGCGAGCCAGTCACGCACGGCCACGTCGCTCTCGCGCGCCGGGCCGTAATCCATCGTCTCCAGGATGTCGGTCACCGCTGCCATCCTCGTCTCCTCATCCCACCGCATGGCGCGTCGCAGAGGAAGGGCGCCCGGTGACGAATTGTTCGATCTGCCGCTCGATGTCGCCCAGAAGCGAGCTCGCGCCGATGCGGAAGAGATCGCGTTCGAGCCAGTCCCGCCCGAGCTCTTCCTTCATCAGGACCTGCCAGGCGAGCGCGTCCTTCGCCGTCTTCAGCCCGCCCGCCGGCTTGAAGCCGATTTTCACCCCCGTGCGCTCCAGGTAATCGCGGATCGCCCGCACCATGACGAGCGAGACCGGCAGGGTGGCGTTCACATCCTCCTTGCCCGTCGAGGTCTTGATGAAATCGGCACCGGCCATCATCGCCACCATGGAGGCGCTGTAGACATTCTGAAACGTCTTCAGATCGCCGGTCGCCAGGATCGCCTTCATATGGGCGGCGCCGCAGGCCTCGCGCATCGCCGCCACCTCGTCGTAGAGCGCCTGCCAATCCTGCGCGAAGACATGGGCGCGGGTGATCACGATATCGATCTCGCTCGCGCCTTCCGAGACGGCGTAGCGGATTTCCTCAAGCCTGAGCGGCAGCGGCATCAGCCCGGAGGGAAAGCCTGTGGCGACGGACGCGACAGGAATGCCGGAGCCCTCCAACGCCTTCACGGCCGGGCCGACCATGGTCGGATAAACACAGACGGCAGCGACGGTCGGCATGTCGGCAAGCCCGAGCGCATCGACGAGATCGCTCCGCAACGGCCGCCGCGCCTTGGCGCAGAGACGGCGCACACGCGCCGGCGTGTCGTCCCCCGCCAACGTGGTGAGATCGATCGCCATCAGCGCCTTCAAAAGCCAGGCCGCCCGCCATTCCTTTTTCAGCCCCCGACGCCCCGCCAGCGTACCGGCTCGCCGCTCCACGGCCGAGGCATTGATGCGCATCTCCTCGAACCAGTCTTTCTTGAGCGGCATGCCCGAATTGCGCGCATGATCCCGGGCCGGCGCGACCTCTTCGGCACCATCCGCTGCGGGCACGCGCCCGATGGCGAAAGGGGCGCCGAACGGAAAGACGCGCTCTTCAGACATTTCTCGCTCCCGGTTGCGCGGGCACAGCCGCGTTACGCGCCCACATAAGGCGGATCGAGCCTGCGCCGAGCCTCCATCAGCCCTCGCCAGCCTTGATCATTCTCGGACGACCTTAGCGGCGCGTATAGCTGACGGGAACGGTAAAGGTCATGGAGCTGCGCCCGAACTCGGGCGGGATGCGCGGGAAGGGTGAGGCCCGATTGACCATGGCAACGGCCGCCTGATCGAGCGCGGCGTCGCCGGAGGAGCCCGTGAGGCGCACACCGCCGGCCGCACCCGAGGCGGAGATCGTGAAGCGCACGGTCACCGTGCCGTTGCTGCGTCCGCCGGAAGGATAGCGCTTGTAGCGCGCCAGATGGGCGTAGATGCGGCTGTTGTAGGTCGCCACCGCGCGTCGGCTTGGCCCCTGCGCCTGACTGCCGCCGCCACCGGCACGCGCTCCCGCACTCGGGGCCGGACGACGGCTAGCGGCATCCCGGCGTGCAGCCTCTTGCGCCTCCGCACGGCGGCGCGCTGCCGCCTCGGCGCGCTCACGTTCACGCCGTTCGGCGGCTTCGCGTTCGGCCTGCTTTTCGGCGCGATAGACTTCCAGCACTTCCTGCGGCACGCTGTCGGGCCGCGCCTGCGGCATCGCCACATCGGGTTCCGGCGATAGCGCAGCCATCTCCGTCACCTCCTCGACCGGCTGCAGCACCTCTTCGACCGGCTCCACCTCCTCCGCCGGGAGCGCTTCCGCGACCTCCTCAGGCTCACTCGGCACAGCCTGTTCTGGAGGCACCTGCTCCGCCTCGTCCGGCGCGGGCGGCTCGGCCGGTTCCTCGTCTTGAGGCTCCGGCACCTCTTCGGGGGCAACCTCCTCCAGCGTCTCCGGCGCAACGGCTTCGACGACCTCCGTCTCCTCCACCGGATCGAGCGGTTCGCCCGTGTCGGCAACGTCGCTCGGGCTTTCCGCGTCGTTGGCGCTCACGTCGCTCATCATCTGGAAGAAGTCCGCCTCGGCGATGCCGGCAACCGCTTCGGGCTGGCCGGCCCCGCCATCGAGAGCAGAATCCGGCATGGCCGTGAACGTGACCAGAACCGCCGCATGCAATGCGACGGCGGCGACAGCGGCGACGATCCAGGCCACCCGGTCCTTCGTCACCGGGCGCTCCCTCGCACCGTCATCAGTTCGACCTTCGCGAGCCCCGCCGCGGTCAGATCATCGAAGACAGGCTTCAGCCTCTCCATGGTCACGCTGCGATCGAGCACCAGCGGGATCTTGCCGGCACCGAGCTCGGCAGCTGCAAGCCGCTGGCGCAGGGCCTCGCCCGTCAGCTGCTCGCCGTCGAAATAGGTGAGACCGTCCGCATCGACATAGACGGCATTGGCCGGGATCGACGGCGTCGGCTCGGCACCCGCCCTCACATAATCCACTGGCGCGGAGGGTGCCGGCATCAGCGTCCCAGCGAGCAGGAAGAAGATCAGAAGCAGGAAGACGACATTGATGAGCGGGACGAGGTCGTCGCCCGGTGCGGATTTGCGTGGTTGGGTGAGCCGCATCGCCGCCCCGCTCAATGCACCAGAAGGACCGGGCCGATCGCCGCCCGCCGCGCCGCATCGACGGCCGAAACGATGTCCTGCGCGACGGCACCGGTAGAGGCACGCACGATCACCCGCGCTTCGTCCTCGCCGCCCTTCTCCTTCAGCCGCTCGCCGAGAGCCGCCAGCTCCACCGGTGCTCCATCGACGGCGTAAAAACCGTCTTCGCGGACCGAGATCAGGACATTGCGCATCGGCACCGCCTGGCGCGACGTGGCGCCCGTTTCGCGCGCCAGGGTGACATCGACCGAGCCGAAGCGGGCGAAGGTCGAGGCCAGCATGAAGAACAGGAGTAGCAGAAAGACGACGTCGATCAGAGGCGTCATGCTCATGGCGCGATGGCGGGGCGCGCGAGCGCTAATGTGCATGGACGGGCTCCGTCAGATGCGCGGAAAATGCCCCATCCTCTTCCTCGCCCACCCGTTCACCCAGATGCAGACGTGCCTCCGCCGTCGTCAGAACGGAGGTGGCGAGGTTCTCGATCGCCTGCCGTTCCCGATCGATGCGGCCCTCGAACCAATGGAGCGCGAGGTTGCACGGAATGGCGACGGCAAGGCCGACAGCCGTCGTCAGAAGCGCCACCCAGATGCCGCCGGCGAGCATTGCCGGATCGACATTGGAGCCAGCTCCCTGCAGCGTCTGAAAGGCCTCGATCATGCCGAGAATGGTGCCGAAGAGACCGAGCAGCGGCGCCACCTGCGCGATCGCCTCGAGCCCGCGCAGATGCCGGCGCAGACGGTAGAGCTCCTCGTTCGCCACCCTCTCCACCTCTTCGCGCAGGACGGAGGGCGCAACCCGCTTCATCGACAGCGCCATCGCCGTTGCGACCACCGTGGCCGTCGGCCCGTTGAGGTTCCGAACTTTGGCGAGGGCCTCGCGCCGCTCGCCCTGCCGCCAGTCGCGCACGGCACCCGCAACGCGGCCGCGCCGGCCGCCGGCCAAGGGCAGAATGTCGAAGAGCTTACGAATGATGATGGCGAGCGCCACGATCGACAGGACGATCAGGATGGCCACCACCGGACCGCCGAGATCGAGGAAGCCGAGCGCGCGGTCGAGGTCGAAGCCCAGAATATGATGGCCGCCGGCGCCCGTCATATCCGCCGGCAGAGCACCATCGGGTGCCCCCATCGGCGCCGCCGCTGTCCCGGGATCTGCACTGAACCCATCGGGGCTCGCGCCATCCGGGGTTCCAGACGGCGCGGCCGCATCTGGCGCCGGCATATCCGGAGAGGCCGCTTCGGTGCCGGCCCCGCCGCCGTCGACCCCCTGAGCGGCCGGTGGCATCACGTCGGGCGTCGCGCCGGACGGTGCCATTGCATCGGGCGACGCGGCCTTGTCCGGATTCGCCTGAGCAAGGCGCATCGGGGTTTCGAAATCTGCGGGCTTCGTCATCGCATTCACTGTGTTGCCTCCGCCGTGCCTGTGGCGGTCTTGTCTTGATCGGTAACCGTCAGGATCAATGCGGCATCCGTGCGGCTCGACGGCGCGAGCCTGGCAAGGCAGGTGGCCGGCTCCAGCCCCTCGCCCTTGCAGCCGACCACGTCGTTGATCAGCACCGAGCCGACACCGCTGCATTGCGTGTCAGCGAGATCATATTGCGAAACGCGGATCTTGCCGGGGATGAGCGGCTGCGATTTCAGGACGAGAAAGCGCATGGCGCCCCCGTCCGGATCAAACAGCACGGTTTCGAGTTCGAGCTGGTCGATCGTCACGTCGAGGCGATTGGTGAAGACGAGCGACAGGCGGCAGGTCGCCTCCATCTGCTGCAGCCGATTGAGCTCCACTCCGATCTCGCCGTCGGCGGCGGACGCCGAACCGGCGAGCCCGAAAGAGATGAGAGCCGCACCGAGCGCAACCCGCGTTCCCGACCATGTGGTTTTCGACACCGGCAATTCTCCAAGAACGTCTCGCGGGCCGATCGAGGCGCGACCCAGACCGCTTAGCCCCAGGCGCTACATAAGTTGACTATAAAGGTCAACAATTTGCAGACAGGACCTTTCGGCCACGGCAGGGATCGCTCATCCAAAGGTCATCGCAAAAAGACAGTCGCGGGCTTCGCGACGCCCGGTCTTGTTCGCCCGGGCACCCAAAGCCGAATCCCGGCCGAGACTTAAACGCCGCAGCTCAGGATTCGATTCATGGGCTTCACACGCCGATTCAGATCCTTCAAGCGTCCTGTGAAGCAATCTCCCGTCTCGGCCGACGTTTGTGGCCTTTGAGTGCCACATAGATCGCCGGAATGACGAGGACGGTAAGCGCCGTCGAGGAGGCGAGACCGAAAAGAAGCGAGATCGCCAGCCCCTGGAAGATCGGATCGGCGAGGATCACGGCGGCCCCGATCATGGCGGCGAGCGCCGTCAGAAGGATCGGCTTGAAGCGGATCGCGCCCGCCTCCAGAAGCACGTCGAGGAGCGGCCTCTCAGGGTCTGCCGTCTGGGCATGGCGGATGAAGTCCGTGAGCAGGATCGAGTTTCTGACGATGATGCCAGCGAGCGCGATGAAGCCGATCATCGAGGTCGCCGTGAACGGCGCATGGAAGAGCCAGTGGCCGAGCATGATGCCGATGAACGTCAAGGGGATCGGCGTCAGGATGACGAGCGGCAGCTTGAAGGACCCGAACTGCGCCACGACCAGAATGTAGATGCCCAGAATGGCGACGCCGAAGGCCGCGCCCATGTCACGGAAGGTCACCCAGGTCACCTCCCATTCGCCGTCCCATAGAAGCGTCGGATGGCCTTCGTCCTGCGGCTGGCCATGCAATTTGACCGTCGGCTTCGGCAGGTCGCCCCAATCGGTCTCGTCGATTTTCTTGTCGACGGCGAGCATGCCGTAGATCGGCGCTTCATATTCGCCGGCGAGCTCCGCCTGCACCATCACCGTCGCGCGGCCGTTGTGGCGAAAGATCGGATAGGAGGCCTGCTCCTCGGTGACGTTGACCACATCGCCGAGTTCCACGATCGAGCGGTTGCCGGGCAGAGCATCGGCAGCCACCGGCGTCGACAGGGCACGCTCGTCGAGCACCTTGTCCCCCTTCGACAGGCGCATGACGATCGGGATCGGATGCCGGCCGCCGCCGCGATGCGAATAGCCGAGCGTGGAACCCGAATAGAGCGCGCTGATCGTGTCGTACACGTCGCCCTGCTCCACCCGGTAATATTCCAGATTGTCCTGATCGATGGCGATGCGGCTGCGCTCAGCCGGATTGCCGAAACTGTCGTCGACATCGACGATGAAGGGCACGTCCTCGAAAATCTGACGGACTTTTCGCGCCACCGCACGACGGGTCTCGCCGTCCGGCCCGTAGATCTCAGCCAGAAGCGTGGAGAGGACCGGCGGACCCGGCGGCGGTTCGACCACCTTGAGTGCGGTGCCTTGCGGCAGATCGAGACCGACAAGGGCCTCGCGCATGGCAAGCGCAATGTCGTGGCTCGAGCGGTCGCGCTCGTCCTTGCCGAGAAGATTGACCTCCACGTCGCCCTGCTCGGGATTGGCGCGAATATAATAATGGCGCACGAGCCCGTTGAAATTGAAGGGGGCCGCCGTTCCCGCATAGGTCTGGAAGGAGACCACTTCCGGAATGTCGGCAAGCCTCGCGACGATCTTCTGCAGCGCCCGGTCGGTCGCCTCGACGGAGGACCCTTCCGGCAGATCGACGACCACTTGAAGCTCGGTCTTGTTGTCGAACGGCAGGAGCTTCACCGTCACATGCTTCGTATAGAAGAGCGACAACGAGGCGAGCGTTGCAATGCCGACGACGATCAGGAAAACCCAGGCGCCCGCACGGGTCTCCAGGATCGGCCGCGCCACGGCGATATAGAAGCGGCCGAGAAGGCCGATCTGGTGGCCGGCATGGGCGCTTGCCGCCCCCTCGTCGCGGCGCCCGAGCTTCATCATCAGCCACGGCGTCAGCGTCACCGCGACGAAGAACGAGAAGAGCATCGCACCCGACGCATTCGCCGGGATCGGGCTCATATAGGGGCCCATCATGCCCGACACGAAGAGCATCGGCAGAAGGGCTGCGACCACCGTCAAGGTCGCCACGATCGTCGGATTTCCAACCTCCGCCACCGCTTCGATCGCAGCCTGACGTTTCGAGCGGCCGTCACGCATCGCCCAATGACGGGCGATGTTCTCGATGACGACGATCGCGTCGTCGACCAGGATGCCGATCGAAAAAATCAGCGCAAAGAGACTGACGCGGTTGAGCGTGTAACCCATCAGGCGAGAGGCGAAGAGCGTCAGAAGGATCGTCGTCGGAATGACGACGGCGACGACCATCGCCTCGCGCCAGCCGATCGCGATCGCCACCAGAACGACGATCGAAATCGTCGCCAGGCCCAGATGGAAGAGAAGCTCGTTCGCCTTCTCGTTCGCCGTCTCCCCGTAATTGCGGGTGATGGTCATGGCGATGTCTTCGGGGAAGATCTCGCCCTTCACCTGATGCAGGCGATGGACGATCTCATCGGCGATGACGACGGCATTGGTGCCGTGGCGCTTGGCGATTGCGAGCGACACGGCCGGCACCCGCGTCAGGCCGGCATCGGTCTTGGCGATATTGGCGACACGCGTCTCGTTCGGATCGGTCGCGAGCGTGATGTCGGCGACGTCGCGCACATAGACGGGGCGGCCGTCGCGCGCCGTCAAAAGCAGATTGCCGATCTCCGGCAATGTCTGCAGCGTCTGGCCCCCGACGAGAACCCGCTGTCCGCCATCTGCACGCACGGTTCCGGCTTCGAACGAACGGTTGGCGCCCTTGAGCTTGCCGGCAAGCTGTTCCAGCGTAATGCCGTAGAGCGACAGCTTTTCCGGGTCCGGTTCGATGCGGATCTCTTCCGGCTGCTCGCCGACGATATAGGTGAGGCCGATATCGGGGAGCTTGGCGATCTCCACCTGCAATTCGCGCGCGATCCGCGTCAGATCGTTTTCAGACCAGCGCCCGGCCGCATCCGGCTCGGGCGACAGCGTGACGACGACGATCGCCACATCGTCGATGCCGCGGCCGACGATCAACGGCTCGGGGATCCCGGTCGGGATCTCATCCATATTGGCCCGGATTTTTTCGTGAACGCGCAGGATGGCCGCATCCGAAGACGTGCCGACTTCAAAACGCGCCGTCACCATCGCAGCGTCGTCGCCGGTCTGCGAATAGACGTGTTCGACACCGTCGATGCTTTTGACGATCGTCTCCAAGGGTTCCGTCACGAGCTTGACGGCATCTTCCGCCTTCAGCCCGTCGGCCCGCACATGGATGTCGACCATCGGCACGGAAATCTGCGGTTCCTCTTCGCGCGGCAGGGTGACGAGGGCCACAAGGCCGAGCGCGAAGGAAGCGAGCAGCAGAAGCGGTGTGAGCGGCGATGAAATGAAGGATTTCGTCAGGCCGCCGGCAAGGCCGAGCTTCATGGCAGGATCACCCGGTCGCCCGCATCGAGGCCGCTCAGGATTTCGACCGTTTCGGCGTCGGCGTCTGAGGCACTCGTATCGGCGGCCTCATCTTTCGCCTGCGGCTCAAAAGTCCGGCCGAGAACCACGGCGACTTCGACGGGCCCCTCTTGCGTCTGAAGCGTGACGTAATCGATCCCGTGGCGGGTCGTCACCGCCTGGCGCGGCACGGCGAGAACCTCCCGCGTCGCAACCGGAATCCAGACGAGTGTGCGCTCGCCGACAAAATAATCGCCGAGGCCTTCAACCTCGACATCGGCCTTCACTTTGCCGTCCTCGATCTCCGGATAGACCTTAACGAGGCGGCCGGTGCGCGGCTCGACGTTCCGGGCCGAACCGTCAGCGCTCAACACCCGGTCGCCGACCTTCACCATGTCACCCTCGACGATCTCCGCCGCATGGCGCTCCGGTAGCGACAATCTCAGGAAATAACCGCCGCCGGCGACGGTCGCGATCTGATCGCCGGCCATGACGACGGAGCCCGGCGTCACCGGCACTTCGAGCACGCGCCCCGAGGCGGGAGCCAGCACTTCGCCTTCGCGGGCATTCTGTTCGATCACGGCGCGTTCGGCTTCGGCGGCCGCAAGCTGATTGGTGTAGACCTGGACCTGGGTCGAAGCCTCATCGAGACGCGATTGCGAAACGGCACCGGTGGTGCGCAGCTGTTGGGCGCGCTCCAGATCCGTATTGGCATTGGCGAGCTGCGAACGCAGGACTTCGATCTTCGCGTCGGCCGCCCGCTTCTGGATCGGGATCTTGTCGTCGATGATGACGGCAATCACCTCACCCTTCTCGACCTCGCTTCCCTCATCGACGGAAATCTTTTCGATCGTTCCGCCGATGCGTGCGCGCGCCGCGACGACATCGCGGCTTTTGACCTGGCCGAACACGGCCTTGGTCTCCGGCACGACGCGCGGCATCACGGTCATCTCGGCAGAGGCCGCGTGCAAGGCCGCCAGAGGCATGGCGACCAGAGCGAGGAGGATCGTGGCAAAGACTTTCGCAGCGGCAGAGCTCTGCCGGGCAACTTTCAGCATGACGGTCTCAAAGAGGGAGGGTTAAAGCCGCCGGCTCGAGCCGGCGGCTCACTTGAATGACGGCTTACGAGAAAGCGACGCCGGGCTGCATCCCCATCTTCTTGAAGATGAAGGCCGCCGGGCAGAAGCCCGTAAAGGATGCCTGCAGCAGGTTGAGGCCAACGAACGCCGTCAGAAGGTACCAGTACGGCGAGGTCGCATAGCCCAAAAGCAGGGACAAAAGGATCATGCAGCCAGCAAAGGCGAGAACGGCACGGTCGACTGTCATTTCACTTTCTCCTTCGTTGGGCCGCCGATCTATTCAGCGGCCTCCATGTGGATTTCCTTGAGCTTCTTGATGCCGAGAGCATCGAGCACGACGTTTTCGAGGAAACTCGCGCTCTGCCCCTGGCGGATCTTGCGCAGGAAGTAGCGCTCGAAGCCGATCTTCGCGGCGTGCACCCACCGCCCCTGCGAAGACCAATTGACGTTGCGCGGCGGGATCTGGGGTTGAGCGATGAAGGCGATGCCGTCATCGCCGAAATCGGCGAGACAGACGGCATTCCAGGAGGCGACGGCATGCGGCTCCTGGCCTTTCAGGAGGGCGGAAATGTTCTCCGCCGTCGCCGTCACCATGGATTCGATCATGAAGCCGGTCTTGGGGACGCCCACCGGCAAAGCCGTCTTGCTGACCGGCGGGATCGCCACGCACACACCGATCGCAAAGACATTCGGATAGGTCTCGTTGCGCTGGTGGCGGTCGATGGTGACGAAGCCGCGCGGATTGGTCAGGCCTTCGATGCCATAGACCGCGGGCACGCCGCGGAAGGCCGGCAGCATCATGGAAAAGGTGAAAGGCAGCTCGTGCGTCGCCTTCAGCGCACCGTCGTCGTGGAGCTCCTCCACGACCATCGTGCCATCTTCCGCCTTCACCGTGCGCGCATTGGTGATCCACTTGATGTGGTGTTCGCGCAGCGCGCTCTCCAGAAGGCCCTTGGTGTCGCCGACGCCATCGAGGCCGAGATGGCCGATATAGGGTTCCGGCGTGACGAAAGTCATCGGCACCTGGTCGCGCTTCTTGGCACGGCGGAGCGCGGTATCGAGCACAAAGGCGAATTCATAGGCCGGACCGAAACAGGAGGCACCCTGGACGGCACCGACGACGACCGGCCCCGGCTTCTTCACCAATTCGTCGAAGGCCGCCTTCGCCTGCACGGCGTGCTCGATCTGGCAGATCGATTGCGTCCCCGCCTCGGGCCCCATTCCTTCGATTTCGTCGAAGGCGAGGTCCGGGCCTGTCGCGATGATGAGGTAATCGTAATCGAGGAACGTCCCGTCGTTGAGCTCGACGCGGTTTTCCTCAGGGTGCACGCGACGCGCACCTTCCGGCCGGAAGCCGATCCCCTTGCGCGCCAGAACCGGCCCCACTTCGACCGTGATCTCGGACGGCTGACGCCAGCCCACCGCCACCCACGGATTGGACGGCACGAAGGAATATGTGCCGCCGAGATGCACGACGGTCAGTTCGTCTTCCCGACTGAGCTTCGCCTTCATCTCGTAGGCCATCACGATGCCGCCGAGCCCGGCTCCCATCACCACAATCTTCGCCATTAAACCCTCCCTCTCCGGCCCTGCGGCCTGTGCTGCCTCGCAAGCGGCAAAGCCGGCGCGGCCACCGCCACCGGCCGCAAAGCGGTCCGGCGCGAGGTGAGACGGCTCCCGATTTTTCGGTGTCATCCGCCCCATCTGTCTTGCGTTTAACATTCAAACATTCTAATTTCAAGATGATGAATGTAACGGATATGATCCCCGCATCGGAGCGCGCAGCCGACCTCATGCGCAGCCTCTCGCATCCGCAGAGGCTGCTCGTTTTGTGCGCGTTGGGGCGGGAAGAAAAATCGGTCAGCCAGCTGCGCAAAGAGCTCGGTGGCATCGACCAAGTGCCTATGTCACAACACCTTATGCGGCTGAGGGCGGATGGCCTCGTGCTCTCCAGGCGCAAGGGCACGAACGTCTTTTACCGCATTGCCCGCCCTGAAGTTCTCGTCGTCATCGAGACCTTGCATGGCGCCTATTGCACCCCGCCCGTGGCGGCGGAGGACTAGGTCGCCCCGTCTTCACCGTTTTGTGTTGATGGCGTGAAAGCCCGATGCGCGATTGACCGCCTGTCGGGCGAAAGTTAGGACGGCCGAGGCTCCCCACCCCTGCGGCAGCGTTCCCCGATGACCATATCCATTCCGTCCGGCGACACGCCCGGCACTCGCCTTGCGACGCGGCTCGCCTTCTTCATTGCCGGCTTCGGCACGGCCTGCTGGGCCCCGCTCGTGCCTTATGTGAAAACGCGCCTCGGCGTCGACGAGGCCGGGCTTGGCCTGCTGCTCTTGTGCCTCGGCGTCGGTTCGGTGTTGACCATGCCGGCGGCCGGCGCCCTTTCCGGGCGGATCGGGGCGCGTGCCGTCGTTCTCGCCGGGTCACTCGGACTTGCCGTCACCCTGCCGCTTCTCGCCGTCGCACCGACGAGTGCAGCGATCGCCATCGTGCTCTTCGCCTTCGGCGCCTCCATCGGCGCTGTCGATGTCGGCGCCAATGTCCATGCCGTCGAGGTGCAGGAGGCGGCCGGCATACCCCTCATGTCGAACTTCCACGGGCTTTACAGCGTCGGCGGCCTGATCGGAGCAGCCGGCATGACGGGCGCCCTGTCGGCCGGGCTTGCTCCCTCCGTCGCGTCTCTCGCCGCCGCCTTCATTCTGGCCCTTGCGATCGTCGTCGCCTCGCCGCGGCTGCTGCGCACGCGGGCCGAGGATCATACGCCCTTGTTCGTGCGCCCGCGCGGCATCGTGCTTCTGATCGGCCTTCTCGCCTTCGTCATGTTTCTGACGGAAGGGGCGATGCTCGATTGGGGCGCCGTCTTCCTCACCGAGAACAAGGATTTTCCGGCTTCGCAGGCGGGGATCGGTTATGCCCTTTTCGCCGGCGCGATGACGATCGGCCGCTTCACCGGCGACCGCTTCACGCGGCTCGTCGGCGCGCGCAACATGCTGCTTATCGGCGCTACGCTCGCCACGATCGGGCTCCTCAAGATCATTTTGATGCCGGCGCCCTTGTCTTTGATCGGCTTCCTCTTCGTCGGCCTCGGGGCGGCCAACATCGTGCCGCTGCTTTTCACCCAGGCCGGCCGCCAGAAGGTGATGCCCGCGGGGCTCGCCATCGCCGCCATGTCGATGTTCGGCTATGCGGGCGTGCTTCTCGGCCCCGCCCTCGTCGGCTTCGTCGGCAAGGCCTTCGGGCTCTCCATCGCCTTCGGAATGCTGGCCGCAATGGTCACGGTGGTGGCCGCCTGCTCACGGCGGGCGACACAACCGGTTTAAAGAAAGCGCTTGGAGCGGCCCTATCGCACGGGGGTCACAAGAATCTCGCCGACATTGACGTGTTCCGGCTGCGAGACCGCGTACATCACCGCCGCCACGACATCCTCCGCCTTCAAGGCATCGGGCTTCCGCTCGTCGAAGAATGGCGTGTCGACCATGCCGGGCTCGATCAGGGTCACGCGCGCGCCGGTGCCTTCAAGCTCCTCGCGCAGATTCTGGCCGTAGCCGGTCACCGCCCATTTGGTGGCGCCGTAAACCGATCCGCGCATGGTCATGCGCCCGGCGCGTGAGCTCGTGATGAGGATGTGGCCGCGGTTCTTCTTGATCTCCGCCAGCGTCACCTTGGCGGTGAGCACCACGCCCAGAACGTTGGTCAAAATCATCTCGCGGAAATTGTCCGGATCGCCGCCCTCCGTCCCGGAGCCCTTGGAGCCGACGCCGGCATTGGCGAAGACGACGTCGATGCGCCCAAAAGCCTCAAGCGTCTTGGCGACCATCGCCTGCTGGTCTTCCAGGCTCGTCACGTCGCAGGAGATCGCAATCGCCCGCTCCTTGCCGAGCTCGGCGACGAGGCCTTCGAGCTTGTCCTTGGAGCGCGCGGCGAGCGCCACGTTGTAGCCGGCCTCAACGGCCGCGCGCGCCGTCGCCGCGCCGATACCGGTCGAGGCGCCGGTGATGAGAAAGGTCTTCATGCATTGCTCCCGGAGCATTTGACGTCAGGAAGGGGCGCGCTCCAAAGAGCGCTTCACCCCAACCTAAGGCGGCAATCGCCGGGGGCGATAGCCGGACCCAAAGGTTCACCGCGCCGATCTCGCCGGTTCGGGCCGTACGCCGAGCCGACGGATCAAGGCGAGCGCCTCCGCCGGAGGTTCAAGCTCCACCCGACGATATTCGCTGCCGCTGCGCGTGCGCCAGACAAGGCCGAGATCGACAAGCGCACGGCGCAAGAGCGCAGGGTCGCCAAAGGCGTGCCGCGCCACAAGGAAGGCGTTGACCTCCGCTTCGGTGAAGCTTTCACCAGCCGGAAAGAGCGACCAGATGAGCCAGAGGCAGAGATTGCGGTCGCTTTGCCGCTTCGGCCAGCGCAGGAGCACGGCATTTTGGTCGAACTGGCGCAGCACCCGCTTCAATCGCCGCTCGTCGGCAGGCGGATTGTCCGCCGCACGATCGATTTCAAGATGATCCGCCGACGGATCGCCAGACGCGACCTGCTCGCCGGGCAGCTCCTCGCCCAACATGTTCGCCCGCAACTGTTGAAAGTTGCGGTGCCCGGCCGAGCGGGCAAGCATATTGAGCAGCTCGAGATGGCTCGGTGGAGCCTCATGATCTGCGAGCTGTCGGCGGAGCGACTTCGCAAACGTCGACATGTCGCGCGTGGCGAGTGGAATGGGAGTCCTGGACATGACCAACCCTCAAGCGTGCCGTTCCAGAATGGGGTCGAGGGTCACCGGCTTGCGACGCGGCACGAGGCTTGGTGTCGAGCTTTATTCTCTGGCAGGTTTAGCTTCCCTCGCGGGACGGTGACGCCTGGGTGAACTGCGGACCCTCGCCACCCTATGCTCCAGCCACCCGCGCTTTGCAAGAGGCGCTGCCCCTGGATTGGCATCTCGGGTTGTCACCGGCCCTCACCCGATCGCTTCGACGGAGACTTCGTATTCGGGTCGACCCTGCTTCTCGAAACCGGTCAGGTTGGCGATCGTCGTTTCGGCGATCGCGCTCAACGCCTCCTCGGTGAAGAAGGCCTGGTGGCCGGTGATGAGGACGTTGGGGAAGGTGAGAAGCCTGGCGAAGACGTCGTCCTGCAACATATAGTTTGAGAGATCCTCGAAAAACAGATCCGCCTCTTCTTCATAGACGTCGAGGCCGAGCGAGCCGATCTGCCCGCTCTTCAGACCCTCGATCAAAGCAGGCGCATCGACGAGCGCACCGCGGCTCGTGTTGATCAGCATGCAGCCCGGCTTCAAGGACGCGATGCGGTCTGCGTCGACGAGATGGCGCGTGCCGGGCGTCAACGGGCAGTGCAGCGTGATGACATCGCTTTCGGCAAAGAGTTCGTCGAGCGAGACGTAACGCGCACCGTCGGCCAGGCAGTCGGGGTTCTCGCGCAAATCATAGGTGAGGACGTTCATTCCGAAGCCGCGGAGGATCTTCACGACCACGGCGCCGATGGCACCCGTGCCGACGACACCCGCCGTCTTGCCCTTCAGGTCGAAGCCGAGCAGGCCTTCGAGCGAGAAGTTGCCCTCGCGCACGCGGTTATGGGCGCGGCAGAGCTTGCGGTTGAGCGCCAGGATGAGCCCGATCGTATATTCGGCGACCGCATGTGGCGAATAGGCTGGCACGCGCGCCACCGACATGCCGAGCCGGTGGGCGGCGGCAAGATCGACATTGTTGAAACCCGCACAGCGCAGGGCGACGAAGCGAACGCCCTCCTCCTTCACCGCCGCCAGCGTCTCCGCATCGGCGCTGTCGTTGACGAAGATGCAGACGGCATCGGCGCCGCGTGCCAGCGGCGCCGTCTCACGCGTCAGATGCGGTTCGAAGAAGTGGAATTCGTGGCCGGAGCCCTCGCCGGCCTTCTCGATGAAGCTGCGATCATAGTTCTTCGTGCTGAAGACGGCGACTTTCATGGGCCCTTCACCTCCTTGGGGTTCGTCCTGTCGGTGTCAGGCTGCAATTGGGAAGGATCGGGGGCAATTCCAAGCGATGGCTGGTCTGCACGAATGAGGAGCCGAGCACGCCTGCGATATAGCGGCCCGGCTCCGCTGTCAGTCGGTGCTGGCCCGATATTCCTCCGGGACCATGAAGACGACATCGGCACGGCCGTAGCCGCCGTCCGGCACCTCCTCGATCAACACCATCGTATGGGGACGCGCGGCTTCACCGAAATACTCGGCCAAGAGGTCCATCGTGCGGTGGATAAGCTCTTCCTTCTGCGCGCGTGTAAGCGCCGCTTGAGGGAGTTTGTAATTGGCAAAAGGCATGATTTTCTCCGTCGTGTTCGGGCCTGCGTGGGAGGGAGCGGATAGCGGTGTCGCCGTCGGCAAATCGGAGCCTAGATCACGCCGCCATTGGCGCGGATCACCTGGCCGTTCACCCAGCCGCTGTCGGGCCCTGCAAGGAAGGAAACGACGTCCGCAATATCCTCAGGCCGCCCGAGCCGGCCGAGGGGGTTCATCCGCGCGATCGCTGCGATCTGGTCGTCGCTCTTGCCCCTGGTAAAAAGCTCCGTCTCGACGGGGCCCGGCGCCACCGCATTGACGGTAATGGCCCGCTGTCCGAGCTCCTTGGCGAGAATATGGGTCAGCGCTTCCGTCGCAGCCTTGGTCGCCGCGTAGATGCCGTAGCTCGGCTGATAGAGGCCGACGACGCTCGACGAGAAGCTGATGATCCGGCCGCCATCGCGCAGCCGCCGGGCGCCCTCCCGCATGCCTCTGACGACACCACCGAGATTGATCGCAATCTGACGTTCGAAGGCTTCATCGCTGACGTCGGCGATCGGTGCCAGCTCCATGATGCCGGCGTTGTTCACGAGAATATCGGCCTGTCCAAATGCCTGTTCGGCGGCGTCGAAGAGGCTTTGAAGCCCCTCCGCCGAGGCGACATCCGCCTGCACGGCAAGGGCCTTGCCTCCGGCCCCCTCGATGTCGCCGACAAGACGCTCCGCCGACGCGCGGCTGTGGGCGTAGTTCACGATCACGGCTGCGCCGTCCGAGGCGAGCCTTCGCGCGATCGCCGCGCCGATTCCTTTCGAGGCACCGGTCACGATGGCCACACGCGGCTTGTGGTCGGTCATTGCTGTCTCCTTCGCATTTCATTGTCGCGACGGAGATAAGCTTTCTGTCGGCGGGAATAATCGCCCCTATCTTGCCATCAGAATTCATTTATGGCGAACAATAGGCATGGACCGCTTCGACAGTATGCGCCTCTTCGTCCGCGTGGTGGAGCGTGGAAGCTTCACCGCCGCAGCGGCGGATCTCGAAATTCCGCGCTCGACCGCGACGTCAGCCATCAAGCAGCTCGAGGCCGCGCTCGGAGCACGCCTTCTCGAGCGCAGCACGCGCCACGTTGCGCCGACGCTCGACGGAGAGGATTATTACCGCCGCTGTGTCGCCATTCTCGCCGATATCGAGGAAGCCGAGGGGCTCCTGCGCGATACGAGGCCACGCGGAACGCTCCGCATCGACGCCCATCCAAGGCTCACGCGCACCTTCATCCTGCCACGACTTCCGGAGTTTCTCGCGCGCTATCCGCTGATCGACATTCATCTTGGACAAAGCGACCGACTGGTCGACCTTGTGCGTGAGGGGGTGGATTGCGCCATCCGAGCAGGCGAATTGCCGGACAGCGGCCTGATCGCGCGGCGTCTCGCCACGCTCGACGAGATCACCGTCGCAAGTCCCGGATATCTCGAGCGGCATGGCGTGCCAACTTCCCCCGCTCAGCTCGATGGCCATCTCGTGGTCGGCTTCGTCTCGTCGCGCACCCGCGAAATTCTGCCGCTCGAATTCATGGTCGAAGGCCGGCTCGTTCACAAAACCCTGCCGGCCCGCGTGACCTGCAACAATTCCGATACGATGGCGGAGCTCGCACGCCTCGGCCTCGGTCTGATTCAAGCGCCACGCTATCGCTTCGCCGAGGATCTCGTCACAGGCCGGCTCGTGGAGGTGCTGGCGGAGACACCCCCATCGTCGACGCCGATCTCCGCGCTCTATCCGCACAACCGGCAAATGGCACCGCGCCTGCGCGTCTTTCTCGATTGGGTGAGCGAGGCCTTCGCAAAGATCCAAGTCTGAAACGAGCACGGATCCTGCGACCGACCGCCGAGCGGACGGTTACAACCGGCCTATTTCTTTTCCAGGAGGAGCGTGCCCGTCTTCTTCAGCCGGCCCTGCACCTTGTCGGCGATCGCCGCCAGGAACCAGGGCAGATCGACCTCGATGCGCACCACCTCTTCGAAGACATCGACGCGGCCGGAAATCTTCTGACCCATCGTCGCCGCATCGAAATAGAGCCTCTCGCCCTCCCAGCGTTCCTCGAACTGCAAGACGCGGCCGATCCCCATATCGTCGCGCACACGATCGAAGCCTTTTTCCAAGCGACGTTTGGCCTCTTCGCGGCCGAGCTTATGCGGAATATTGACGGTGACGGGCGTGGACATCTTCTCTCCTCGAAGGAATTTCGCCTGGATGTGGTGGCTCGTGGACTGGAAGACAACTTGGCGTGCGAGCAACCGCCGAAATCGTCACAGCCCGCCCCTCTCGGGCGAGCCTGGAAGAGGATGCGGGGATAGAGGACGGAAGCATGCAGTCTGAAAAGAAGACCGCCATCGTCGTCGGCGCGGGCGTTGTGGGCGTCGCCGCCGCGATCTGGCTGCAACGCCGCGGTCTCGACGTCCTCCTCATCGACCGCGAAGGCCCCGCGGCCGGCGCCTCCTTCGGCAATGCGGGTCTCCTCGCCTCGTCGGCCGTCGTGCCCGTCACGGAGCCCGGCCTGCCCCTCAAAATGCCGGGCATGATCTTGAACCCGGACAAGCCCGTCTTCCTGCGCTGGCCGCATCTGCCGAAGGCCATGCCCTTCTTCCTCCGCACGCTTCGGATGTGCACGCAGCAGAAGACCGAAGAGATTGCAGCGGCCCTGGCCGGGATCATTTCCGACAGCCTGGAGCAGCATCAGGCGCTCGCCGAGGGAACCGGCGCGGAGGATTTCGTCGTGCCGTGCGAATATCTCTACGCCTATAAGAGCCGCGGTGATTTCGAAGCCTCCGCCTTCAGCTTCGAGCTCCGCCGCAAGCATGGTTTCACCTGGCGTGAGCTCGACAACGCCGAACTCCACGGCCGCGAAACACTGCTCGCGCCTGACATCACCTTCGGCGTCGCCTTTCCGAACCACGGCTATATCCGGGATCCCGGCCGTTACGTGGAGGCGCTCGCAGCCTATTTTGTGGCCTCCGGCGGGCGCATCGTCACGGCGGACGTCACCGACATCGTGCGCGAAAACGGTCGCGTCGCGGGCGTGCGCGCCGGTGGCGACATGTTCGCCTGCGATGCTTGCGTGCTGGCGGCCGGCATCTGGTCCGGGCCGCTTGGCAGATCGCTCGGCATGCGTGTGCCGATGGAGAGCGAGCGCGGCTACCACATCGAGATCGAAGCGCCAGACGAGACGCTCAAAGGCCCGGTGATGATCGCCGCCGGCCAGTTCGTCGCGACACCGATGACGGGGCGCATCCGGCTTGCGGGCGTGGTCGAATTCGGCGGGCTCGAGGCACCGCCGGACGAGAAGATCTTCGATTTCATCCGCCGGGTCGGAAAGGCGGCTTTGCCGGATCTCCCCTGGCGCGAGAGCGGGCAGTGGATGGGCCACCGCCCGGCACCGGCCGATTCCATTCCCTTGATCGGCGAGTTTCCGGCCGCGCGCGGCGTCTACGCCGCCTTCGGCCACCACCATCTCGGCCTGACGGGCTCGGCGAAGACCGGGCGTCTCATCGCCGATCTCATCGCCGGCCCCGCACCCAATATCGACCTCACGCCTTACCAGCCCGACCGGCCCTGAGGCGCGCTCACTCGGCGACGGGGTCGTGGCGGAAGTGGAATTCCGTGACCTGGCGATAGGTCTCTCCCGGCCGCAAAACGGCGCTCGGAAAGCCCTCGTGGTTCGGCGCGTCCGGCCAAAGCTGCGGCTCCAGACAAAGCCCGGCATGCGCGCCGTAAGGACGACCTTCGAGGCCCTTCACCGGCAGATCGAGCTTGTATCCGTCATAGAGCTGGATGCCCGGCTCTGTCGTCCACACCTGCATCTCCAGTTCGCCGTTGTCGTTCCAGACGCTGGCGGCATGGCGCGGATCCTCGTGGCGGTGCTCGGCCAGACAGAAATTGGCATCGTAAACCGTCTTCTCCGAACCGCGCCGCTCGGCGATCGTCGCCCGCTTTCTGAAATCGTAGGGCGTCCCCTCGACACCACGCACCTCGCCCGTCGGGATCTCGTTTTCGTTCGCCGGCAGATAGGCTTGGGCCGGGATCATCAGAGCGTGATTCAAAATGTCGTCTGCGCCGGAGAGGTTGAAATAAGAATGGTGCAGAAGGTTCAGAAGCGTCGGCTCGTCGGTGCGGCCGAGATAAGTGATGCGCAGCGTCGCCGGCGGCAAAAGCTCGAAGCGGCAGGTGACCTCGACCGTCCCCGGATAGCCGGATTCCCCGGCGCGCGAGACGAGACCGAGAATGACGCTCGTCTCGTCATGGCTCATGATGCGCCAGGGACGACGTCCAAAACTCGCCTTGCCGCCATGCAGGTGATTGGGCGGATCATTGACGTCGAGCTCGATCTCGCGCCCGTCGAGGGTGAAACGTCCGCCGGCAATGCGGTTGCCGACGCGCCCCGCCGTCGCACCCAGAAAGGCGTTCGTGTTCAGATACCCGTCGAGGTCGCAGAAGCCGAGCACAAGCGGATGCGGCATGTGCAGCAATCTGAGATCGCGCAAGATCGCGCCATAGGTGATGATGTCGGCCGACAATTCGCCCGCGGCGATCGTCACCGCCTCGATGGTCTGCCCCTCTGGCGTCGTTCCGAAAACCCGTCTCGTCCCGGCGGCTTCCATGGCGCGTCTTCTTTCTGCTGGCGTTTCTCCCTCGCCGGCTATGACAGTCCGAAAGCATCGGTTCAAGGTGCCGGGAGGAAGCATCCCTTTCCCGATCCAATCACGTCCTAAAGGCTCGAGGAACGAACGCGCCGCCTAGCGGGGCTCGGGTGCATCCGGTTGCCGCCGACAGAGACGATGCTGCGGCGTCCGTCCGCTCAGGCGGGAATGGCGGACCGGCGTGTCGTCGACGTCAGATGCTCGACGATCGTCAGAAGATCGTTCTCGCCAAACGGCTTGGACAGATGATCGACCTCGCCGAAATCGCTGCGCACGTCGTCCAATTCGTCACCGGAGCAGATGCAATAGGGGATGCGGCGGGCGCTCAGCCGCGCGGCGACCGAGGTGCTCAGCCTGTGCTCCACATTCGCGTCGAGGATGGCGACATCGATCGTCTCGGTGTCGGCGAGGCGCATGGCGTCGTCGAGCGAGGCGGCGGGACCGACGACTTCGTGGCCCGCATCTTCCAACAAGAGCTTCATCGTACCGGCGATCATCGCCTCATCGTCGAGCACGAGAACGCGCAGTTTCCGCGCGCCTGCCTGCACGCCCAGCATCCTGGGCCTCCCTTATCGATTATCCGGCCATCCTCCGATGAGACAACCGGTGCTTGAGAGGCATGGTACTCGAACAACGCCGCCCGCGACAATATTTTCGCGATCCCGGGGAAATGCAGCAAACGCCGCTTTCACCGGCCGCGAATTTATAATCACACCAAAGTGAAGTCCTGCCAGAGGTCGGAAAACGCAAAGGCAGAGCTCACTTCGCTGCGGCAAAACTCGATAAAACTCGCCAAAATTCGATGGCCGGACCTCGCTCTAGAACGGCCTAGAGACCGGCTGTCATTGTTTGCTGGCGTATTTTTCGACGAGCGACTTCGCATCTTCCACGAGCGCCTTGCCGTCGAAACCTCTCTGCGTCATGTCCGCGATCCACGACGTCTCCACGTCCTTCGCCTTGGTCTTCCACCGCTCGGTCTCGGCCTCGTCGAGGACGACGATTTCGTTGCCGGCCGCTTCCGCCGCCTTGCGGCCCGGAGCGTCGGCAGCGTCCATGACGCGCCCGGCCCAGGCGGCCACCTCGCGTCCGGAATTGTCGTCGATCACCTTCTTCAAATCGTCCGGCAGGGCCTCATAGGCCGCCTTGTTCATAAGGAAGACGCAGGTCGCGGTATAGAGTGCGTGGTCGCCCGCAAAGGTCGTATGGCTGTCGACGAGCTCGGCGATTTTGAGGGGTCCCGTGACCTCCCAGGGGAGCGCCGCGCCGTCCAAAACGCCACGAGAAAGTGCCTCCGGCACCACCGGAACCGGCATGCCGACCGGAACGGAACCCAGCGTTTCCAAAAGCTTGGTGACCATGCGTGTCGACCCACGCAGCTTCAGCCCCTGCATGTCCTCCAGCTTGTGCACGCCCTTCCCCTTGAGATGCAGGAGGCCCGGGCTGTGCACGTGCACGGTGATGACCTTGAAGTCCTTGTACTCGTCCTGAAGGTGCTTCTCGTAGAAATCGTAGAAGGCGCGGGACGTCGTCTCACCGTCGACCGGAAGGAAGGGAAGCTCGAAGGCCTCCGTCTTCGGAAAGCGGCCGGGCGTGTAGCCCGAGAGCGTCCAGATGATGTCGACGACACCGTCGCGCGCCTGGTCGATCAAGGCGGGAGGTTTGCCGCCGAGCTGCATCGACGGATAAAGCTCAAAGGCGATCCTGCCATCCGACTCCTTCGTCACCTTGTCCGCCCACGGCTTGATGAAATCGGCCGGGATCGAGGCCTGCGCCGGCAAGAACTGATGGATCTTGAGGGTGACCTCCTGCGCCGCGGCGGATGCCGAAAACCCCAGCGCCACAGCAAGCCCCAAACACACAGCGCGAAGCATGTCGTCCTCCCGTTTTCTTCTTTCCTTCCAGCGACGCCGGACGGGGCCGAAAGGATCGCATCGCGCCCTGAATGGCAACCGGATTTGGCCGCTGAAAACAGGGTAACGCCGAAAAACTGAATTAAAACGAGGTCCGCCAATTGGGGCGGGATAAAGCGCGCCACAACTCCTTGTTGAAATTCTGGCCGTTTTTTGGCATAAGGGAATCGATCTTTGGTTGGTAGCGTCGATCTATTCGATCCCTCCTCCCGTCGATCTGTTCCGAGCCCCTTGCCGCCAGATCCCCCCTGGCGGCATTTTTTTGGCCGATGTCTGGCTGCAGCCGGAAAGCAGATTTCGGACAATCCAGCCTCCCCACACCATCGCTCAGACATCCGAAGCTCTTTGCGCAGAAGGCAACGCCCGGTGGAGTGTCGCCCGACCCGCGCCGCCGGTTTGCCAATCTCGGCCGCCCCGAAATCGCGCTTGTATCAGCCGTCCGTTCGATTATATCGCGCCCGAGCATGTATCGAACGAGAATAGGTCGCGCGTGAACGTCAGAACTTTGTGCCTGGCAATTCTCTTCGCCGGGGAAGCCACAGGCTACGAAATCAAGAAGCTCTCCACCGAGGGCGAATACGCCTATTTCGTCGATGCGAGCTTCGGCTCGATCTACCCCGCTCTCGACCGGCTGGAGCGCGAAGGCTTCGTCACCTGCCGCAAAGAGGATGAGCCAGGGAAACCGTCACGAAAGGTCTATGCCATTACGGATGCAGGGCGGGCCCACTTCGTCGACAGCCTCTTCGACCTTCCTGCGCCCGACGTCTTTCGTTCGGAGTTTCTCCTCGTCGTCATGCACGCCGACATTCTCCCAAAGCCTGTCATGCGCCGCGCAATCGACAATCGCATCGAGCAGATCGAAGCCGACATCGCGAAATTGCGGCAGATCGCGCAAGGCAATCACAGCGGCGGCCCGCAATGGGCGATCGATTACGGCCTAGACTGCATGGAACACGCCCTCGCCTATCTGCATGCCCATCGCGATCAGCTTGAAAACTGTTCCGATCTCGGCACGGCGTCCGATCCCTCGCAGCCCAGCACCTCGCGGCATGCCGCGCGCATCGCGGCGGAGTAGATAAATGCGCATCCGCTTCTCCTACGTCCTCGCCACCGCGCTCGCCGTCGGCATCTCGGTCTACATGCTGAGCGGCACGATCATCGTCGGCGGTGAACCCAAAGATCCGCCCGACAGCATCGCCGAGAGGGAAAAGGCCGGTGCTTCCGAACTCGTCAAAGTCCAGGTGGAACGGCACGTCGCCCAGGAGCGCACGTCGCGCCTCGAAATTCGCGGGCGCACATCCGCCGACCACCTCGTCGAGGTGAAAGCCCAGACCGGCGGCATCGTCGAAGAGCGCCCCATCGAGAAGGGCAAGAGCGTCAAGCCGGGCGACCTTCTCTGCGTCATCGAGCGAGGGGCCAGACGCGCCCAGCTCGCCCAGGCGCGCGCGCAACTGGAACAGGCGAAGGTCGATCTCGAAGCGCAGGAGGCTCTGGCCGGCAAAGGCTATACGGCGAAAAACCAGATTCCGGCCCTCAAGGCCTCCGTCGATGCCGCCCAGGCGCGCGTCGAAGAGGCCGAACTGGAGCTGCAACGCACGGAAGTGCGCGCCCCGATCGGCGGTGTCATCCAGGACCCGATCGCCAATGTCGGCGATGTCGTGGCCCTCGGCGGCACCTGCGCCACCATCATAGATGCCGACCCGATGAAGGTCATCGGCCAGGTCGCCGAGCAGGAGATCGGCCATGTGAAGGTCGGGCAGAGGGCCGACATCACGCTCATTTCCGGAGAAACCCGCGAAGGCAAGGTCAGCTACATTGCACCGTCAGCCGACGAGGAGACGCGCACCTTCCGCATCGAGATGACGATGGCCAATGCCGATCGTTCGGTCCGTGACGGGCTGACGGCGCGTGCCTCGATTCCGCTCGGCGAAGGCCGGGCACAGCTCCTGTCGCCGTCTTATCTCACCTTGAACGATGCCGGCGAAGTCGGCGTCCGCACCGTCGACGCCGACAGTGTCGTGCATTTTCTGCCGGTGGAAATCATCGCGCCGGCGGATGAAGGCGTCTGGGTGAGCGGCCTTCCCGACGAGGTCGACATCATCACGGTCGGCCAGGAATACGTCGTCGGCGGGCAGAAGGTGGAGGCGATGGGGCCGAAGAGTGCGGCCATGAAACCCTCCACATCCGACACGGCGAGTGCCGCAGGGGCCCTTCGATGATCTCTCTTCTCGAGGGCATCCTGAGGCGGCCGCGCACCGTCATCACCTTGATGCTCGTGTCGCTTCTTGCCGGCATCGCCGCCTATCAGGCGGTGCCGAAGGATGCCAATCCCGACATCGACATCCCGGTCTTCTATGTGTCCGTCGTGCAGCAGGGCGTCTCGCCGGAGGATGCCGAACGGCTTCTGGTGCGCCCGCTCGAAAAGCAATTGCGCGGCCTCGACGGCCTCAAAGAGCTGACGGCCATCGCCTCCGAAGGCCATGCCGCCGTCGTTCTCGAATTCAACGTCGATTTCGACAAGGACAGGGCGCTCGCCGATATTCGCGCCAAGGTCGATCAGGCGCAGGCGGATCTGCCCTCCGAGGCCGAAGAGCCTCTCATCGTCGAGACCAATTTCGCGCTCGTTCCCACGATCACCGTGGCGATCTCCGGCAACGTGCCGGAGCGAACGCTCGTCAAACTCGCCGAAAAGCTGCAAGACGAGATCGAGAGCATCTCGACGGTTCTGCGCGCCGACATCAACGGCAACCGCGAGGAAGTGCTCGAGGTCGTCATCGACATGGCGAAGCTGCAATCCTACGACATCACGCAGGAAGAGCTTCTCAACGCGCTCAGCGCCAACAACCAGCTGATCCCGGCGGGCTTCCTCGATACGGGCCGTGGCCGCTTCTCCGTCAAAGTGCCGGGACTGATCGAATCGGCGGCCGACGTCTATTCGCTGCCGATCAAGCAGAAGGACGAAGGCGTCGTCACGCTGGGCGACGTCGCCACGATCAAGCGCACCTTCAAGGACGCCACCAATTTCACCCGCGTCGACGGCGAGCCGGCTATCGCCATCAACGTCGTCAAACGTCTCGGCACCAACGTCATCGAGAACAACGACAGCGTCCGAGAGGTCGTCGCCGCGGCGACCAAAGACTGGCCCAAGAGCGTCCAGATCCACTACCTGCTCGACCAGTCGAGCTTCATCTACGAGGTGCTGGGCTCGCTGCAATCGTCCATCATGACGGCGATCCTTCTCGTCATGATCGTGGTGCTGGCGACCCTCGGCCTCCGCTCCGCTCTCCTCGTCGGCCTCGCCATCCCGACCTCCTTCATGATCGGCTTTCTGATCGTCGGCCTCGTCGGCATGACGGTGAACATGATGGTGATGTTCGGCCTCGTCCTCACCGTCGGCATGCTCGTCGACGGGGCGATCATCATCGTCGAATACGCCGACCGGAAGATCGAAGAGGGCATGGACAAGCAGGAGGCCTATATCCGGGCCGCCAAGCTCATGTTCTGGCCGATCGTCTCGTCGACCGCGACGACGCTCGCAGCCTTCCTGCCGATGCTTCTGTGGCCCGGCGTCTCCGGCGAATTCATGAGCTATCTGCCGATCATGGTGATCATCGTGCTGTCCGCCTCGCTGGTGACGGCGATGATTTTCATGCCGGCGACCGGCGGCTTCGTGGCAGGCGTCGCCGATTGGATGGCGCCACGCGCCGCGGGCCTGCTCGCCGCCACTGCGGGCCTTGCCGCCGCCGTCATCACCCTTCTCCTCATATCGCAGCCGCTCGCAGCCGCTCTGTCCGGCATGCCACAGATGGCCGTGACGGCGCTCGGTCTTCTGTTCGCGCTCGTCCTCGGTGGTTTCGTCTTCTGGGCTTCGCGCGGCCTTGCCCGCCGCATCGTGCGCTTTCGCCGCGCGCACTCTCATCCCAGCACCGCGGCTCACCTTTCCGCCGAAGCCGATCTCGATCCGGAGAAAGTCCCGGGTTTCACGGGCGCCTATGTGCGCTTCCTGCACGGGCTCACGGGCTCGCTCGTCGGCAATGTCGCCGTCATCCTCGTCATGGCCGGGCTGATCGTTTCGATCTTCGTCGGCTTTGCGCGCCACAACCAGGGCGTGGAGTTCTTTGTCGACGAGGAGCCGGACGTCACGACCGTTCTCGTCTCCGGGCGCGGCAATCTTTCCGCCAACGAGGCGCTCGCGCTCGTCTCGCAGGTCGAGGCCGTCGTGCTCGATCTGCCGGGCGTGGAAAGCGTCGTCACCAACGCCTATCCGAACGGTGGCGGCGGCGGCGAGAGCCTCGACGGAGTGAGCGACAAGCCGGAGGACCTCATCGGGGAGCTCAATCTTGAACTTCTCGATTTCTCAGAGCGCCGCCCCTGGCAGGAAATGGAGGCAGAGCTGCGCCGGCGCACCGCGTCGATCCCGGGCATCAAGGTCGAACCGCGGCGCATTGAAGGCGGCCCGCCGACCGGCAAGGACATCAATCTCCAAATCACCGCTCCGAATTACGACCAGGTGCTCGCCACAACGAGGCACGTGCGCGCTGAATTCGACCAGTTTCCGGGTCTCCTCGACGTGGAGGACGACACGCCGCTTCCCGGCATCGAGTGGGAATTGACGATCGACCGTGAAGAGGCCGGCCGTTTCAACGCCGGCATCGCCTCCGTCGGATCGATGATCCAGCTCGTCACCAACGGCGTTCTCATCGGCAAGTACCGTCCCGACGACGCCGACGACGAGCTCGATATCCGCGTGCGCCTGCCGGAGGATCAGCGCTCACTCGACCGCCTCGACCAGCTGCGCCTCAGAACGACGAACGGCCAGGTGCCGATCGCCAATTTCGTCACCCGGGAAGCAAAGCCGAAAGTCTCCTCCATCACCCGCAAGGACGGGCTTTACGCCATGAGCGTGAAGGCCGCGGTCGACAAGACGGACGGCGCCACGGTCGACGGCAAGGTCGGAGAGATCCAGGCCTGGCTCGACAAGCAATCCTGGCCGGACGGGGTGCATTTCCGCTTCCGCGGCGCCGACGAGGATCAGGCGGAGGCCGAGGCCTTTCTCGGCAAGGCGTTTGCCGCTTCGCTGTTTCTGATGGCGCTCATCCTCATCACCCAGTTCAACTCGTTCTGGCAGACGGGCATCACGCTCCTGACCATCATCCTCGCGGCAGCGGGTGCCCTTATCGGCATGGTCATCACCGGGCAGAAGCTCTCCGTCATCATGACGGGAACGGGCATCATGGCGCTTGCCGGCATCGTGGTGAACAACGCCATCGTCCTGATCGACACCTACAACCGCATGCGCTCAGAAGGGGTCGAGCCGCAGGAAGCCATCCTGAAGACGGCAGCGCAGCGCCTGAGGCCGATCCTGCTCACCACGATCACCACGATCGCCGGCCTCATACCGATGGCGACGCAGGTGAATTTCGACTTCTTCAACCGCATCGTCGCGGTCGGCTCGATCACCTCGGTGTGGTGGGTGCAATTGTCGACGGCCGTCATCTCCGGCCTCGCCTTCTCCACCGTGCTCACCTTGATCCTGGTGCCGGTGCTGCTTGCGCTGCCGATCAATCTCGCCCGCTTGTTCAAAAGGAATGAGGCGGAGGCGACGGGATCACCCGCGGCGCAGGAAGAGCTTCCCCTCGCCCCGGCGCGGCCAAGGCGCAAGCGCAAGCCCGGAGACACGGGCAGCTATTCTCTCCCCGATGCGGCAGAATGAGAGATGAACAACGGATAGAGACGGCAAGGATTTTGCGAGGGACCCGGGCGACGGTCCGCAAAAACGCTGAAGAGGCGGGCTGGAACAGACCGCCTCGCAGGAGATCGCTCGCCGTCGATCTCACGGGCGACTTCTTTAGTCTTTCGGGCTTTGTCCCTCGCCCGCTGCCGGCCGTTCAGCACCCCCGACAGACCCGTTCTCGCCGTGATGGCCGCTGAAGGCGCGGCGGCGCTGCTCGAAGCGCTTCCAGGCGAAGGGCAGATGCGCGAGATAGAGGATCGCGCCGATCGCCAGAACGGACCACGTGTAGCTCACCAGGAGGGCGATCACGAAGACGCTGACGACGAGAACCGGGAGGACGGATTCACGCGGGATCGCCGTGCCGATCTTTTTGCCGGACAGCGTCGGGAGGCGGCTCACCATCAAAAGCCCGATCGCCACCGTGTAGATGGCCACCAGAATGGCTGCGCCGTCCGGAACCGGCAGCCCAATCTTCCACAAGGTGAGAGGCAGGAGCACCGTGACGGCACCGGCTGGCGCCGGAACGCCCACAAAAAACTCGGAATGCCAGGCGGGCGGCTGCTCTCCAACGAGCGCCGCGTTGAAGCGCGCCAGACGCAGCGCCCCGCAAATGGCGAAGATGAGTGCGGCGATCCAACCGAGCGAGCCGAGCTCGTCCATACGCCAGGAATAGAGAATGATGGCCGGGGCGACGCCGAAATTGACGAAATCGGCGAGCGAATCGAGCTGCGAGCCGAAATCCGATTGCGAGCGCAAAAGCCGCGCCACGCGGCCGTCCACCCCATCGAGAATGGCGGCCAGGATGATGGCGCCGATGGCCAGCTCAAACCGGCCTTCGACGCCCATCCTGATCGCCGTCAACCCCGCGCAAAGCGCGAGGAGCGTGACAATGCTGGGCAACATGACCCGGAACGGGACCGGGCGCGCCCTCAACCGGCGCCTTCGCCTTCTACGACGGGCGGGGTCGACCGGCAGGAATAACCTCATACCGCCGGCGGCGTCGTTGTGCCGACACCCGGTTCGACCGGGGCGCGGGCAATCGCTGTGCCGAGGCGCGCAATCACCGTTTCACCGGCGATGGCCCGCTGACCCGGCTTGCAGACGACTTCTGCACCGGCCGGCAGGTACACATCGAGGCGCGAGCCGAAGCGGATCATGCCAATGCGGTCACCCGCCTTGAGCACCACGCCTTCGTTCGTCCAGCAGACGATGCGCCGGGCGATAAGGCCCGCGATCTGCACCACACCGACATCCTGGCCACCGGCATCGACGAGAAGCGAGTTGCGCTCGTTCTCTTCGCTCGACTTGTTGAGGTCGGCGTTGACGAATTTTCCGGGCTTGTAGGCGATGCGCGTGATCTTGCCGGAAACCGGCGTGCGGTTCACATGGCAATCGAAGATCGACAGGAACACCGATACCCGCGTCATCGGAACCGTGCCCATTTCGAGCTCGGCCGGCGGGACGGCCTGCGTCACCGGCTCGATACGGCCATCGGCGGGGGACAGGACGAGGCCCTCCCCGTCGGGCGGCACGCGCTCGGGATCGCGGAAGAAGATCACCAGCCAGATCGTCAGGCCGAGAAAGGCCCAGAACAGGAAGCTCGAGATCAGGCCGGCAACGATCGCGATGACAAGCGCGCTGCCAATAAACGGATAGCCCGCCGAATTCACGGCCGGGATCGACTTCTTGATAGTCCGCCAAATTTCCATGGCCACCCCCTTACGTCATTCGGGCCGGATGGTTAAGCCCGCATTGCAAGCTGTCCATGCGGTCGTGTGTAGCGGTGGCCGATTGTCCACACCTCACAGGCTCTCGGCCTCTGGATCGGTACGCAGGCTGGGAAGATAGTCCTCTTCCGAGACACCGCTCTCGCGCAGGCGCTCCGCCGCCTCGTCGGCCTCGCGCTGGCGCGCCCACATATCGGCATAGACGCCGCCGCGCTCCATGAGCTCGATATGGGTGCCGCGCTCCACCACTTCGCCCGCCTGCAGCACCAAAATCTGATCGGCCGAGACGACGGTCGACAGGCGGTGCGCGATGACCAAAGTCGTGCGGTTCTGCGAAACGCGGTCGAGCGCCGTCTGGATATCCTGCTCGGTTGCCGTGTCGAGTGCCGAGGTCGCCTCGTCCAGAATGAGGATCGGCGGTCCTTTCAGGATGGTGCGGGCAATCGCCACACGCTGTTTTTCACCGCCCGAAAGCTTCAGCCCGCGCTCGCCGACCGGCGTGTCGTATCCTTCGGGCAGGCTCTCGATGAAGCCGGCAATCTGCGCCATGCGCGCAGCGTCCTTCACCTCGTCGCGGGTGGCGTCGTAACGCCCGTAGCGGATGTTGTAGCCGATCGTGTCGTTGAAGAGGACCGTGTCCTGCGGAACCATGCCGATCGCGGCGCGCACGCTGTCCTGCTCGACGTCGCGCAGATCCTGCCCGTCGATCGTGATGCGGCCGCCGGTGACATCGTAGAAACGAAAGAGAAGCCGCGAGATCGTCGATTTGCCGGCGCCCGATGGCCCGACGATCGCGAGCGTGCCGCCCGCCGGGACTTCGAAGCTGACATTCTTCAGGATCGGGCGTTCCGGGTCGTAGGCGAAAGACACGTGTTCGAAGGCGATCGCGCCCTCCTCCACACCAAGAGCCGGCGCGTCCTTCTTGTCACGGATCTCCGGATCGACGTCGAGCAGCTGGAACATCGCTTCGATGTCGACGAGACCCTGCTTGATCTCACGGTAGACGAAACCGATGAAGTTGAGCGGCACGGAAAGCTGCATCAACAGCGCGTTGATCATGACGAAGTCGCCGACCGTCTGCGTGCCCGCCATGACGGCGCGCGCCGACAGGATCATGGAAACCGCCATGCCGATCGAAAAGATCACCGTTTGACCGAAATTGAGCCAGGCGAGCGACGTCCAGGTCTTGGTCGCGGCCATTTCGTAACGGCTCATGGCGCCGTCGAAACGCTCCGTCTCCATGGCTTCGTTGCCGAAATATTTGACGGTCTCGAAGTTGAGAAGCGAATCGATCGCCTTGGAATTGGCGTCGGTGTCGGAATCGTTCATCTCGCGGCGAATGGAGATGCGCCAGTCGCTCGCCCGCACCGTGAAGACCACATAGGCCCACAGCGTCACGGCGATGATCACCACATAGACCCAGGAGAAATTGTACCAGATCACCGCGGCCGTCAGCGCGAACTCGATCACCGTCGGCACAGAATTCAGGATCGTGAAGCGCACGATCGTCTCGATGCCCTTGGTGCCGCGCTCGATCACCCGTGACAGGCCGCCGGTGCGACGCGCCAGATGGAAGCGCAGCGAGAGCTGATGCAGATGCCGGAAGGTCTTCCAGGCGAGCTGACGGACGGCATGCTGGCCGACACGCGCAAACAAGGCATCGCGCATCTGGTTGAAGGCGACCGTCAGGATACGACCGAAATTGTAGGCGACGACGAGCATCACTGGCGCCACCAGAAAGGCCGGCAGATAGGCGGGCCCACCGCCTTCGCCGGCCAGCGCATCCGTCACCCATTTGAAGGCATAGGGCACGAGGACGGTGATGACCTTGGCCGCGAGCAGCGCCAGCACGGCCCACAGCACCCGCTTCTTCAGATCGGGGCGGTCGGCCGGCCACATATAGGGCCAGAGATTGCGCAGGGTGTGAAAGGTATGGCCGCGCGCAGCCGAAATGCGCGGCTGGCCGGCAGGCGTATTGGCGTCGGACATCTTGTGATCGGGTTGGGCCGCTGCCGATTGGCGGGCGGCGTTCGTTCTGAGGACGGCTCATATAGGCCGGATCATGCAGAGGTCCAACCAGGGGCGCGTCTTTGGCAGCGATTGCTCAGCTACGCGCGCGCAGTGCGCCGACCTCGTCCTTCCCAGAGACTAGCCGGCGCCGTCTGCCGCTCTGTCCCAGCTCTTATCGCGCGTCGGGAGAGTGAAAACCTGACCTGGATAGATGAGATCGGGATTGCGGATCTGGTCCTTGTTCGCCGCATAGATCGTCGTGTAGCGAATGCCCTGCCCGTAATTGCGGCGCGACAGCGTCCATAGATTGTCGCCGCGGCGGATGATGATGGAGCGCGGCGCGGCAAGCTCGCCGTCCACGGCAACCGACCCGCCGCTCGCGGTTCCGGCCGCCGGAACCAAAGCCCCATCTTCGAGGGTCCGCGTGAACGCCACTTCGGAGCGCGCCGTCACATCGGCGCCGGACGGGGCCAGCTGATCGGCGCGCACGGCGACCTCGCCTTCAGTCAGTTCTTTCGGCGACTGCACCACCCAGCGGCCGCCTTCATTGACCTGCGTCTCAGCGAGCGGCGCATTGTCGACATAGACACGCACCGTGGTGCCGGGCTCGCCGGCGCCGGCTACGTACATCGTACCGGAATCGGTTTCGACCGCCTCGACCGCAAGCTCCTGCTGTCCGGTGGCGGCAGCCTCGCCGCCCTCTTGCGCGATAGGTCTCGCCTCGGCGGGTGCGCCCTGCTCGTCGCGCCCATGCTCTTTTGGGGCACCCGCATCTCCGGTCTCGGAAGAGCCGCGCGCAACAGGATTGTCGGTATCGTCCAAAGAGGCGGACGCGATTTGCTCGTCTCTATCTGGTGCTTCGCCACCGGCCGTCGGGCGGGGCGCCACCAGAACCTCGCTTGCCCGGCCGGGCGCCTCGGCGACGACCAGAACATCGCCCTCCGGCGTTTCGGGCACCACGATCGCAACGCGCTCTTCCGCCTCTTCGGTGGATCCGCCCTCTTCCTGTGTCACGCGGAGGCTGAGATCGTGGCTGCCGGGTGCAAGCGGCCTTTCCGGAACGGCAACGAAGGAGCCTGCGGCATTGGCTTTCGCGGAGGCGACGACCTTGCCGTTGGAAAGAACTTCGACACGTGCATTCGGATGCGCACGGCCGGCGATCACCGCCTCACCCGTCGGCTCGACACGCACCACATCGAAGCCAATGCCGTCTTGCGTCTCGGATGCTTTGCCCGAGAGGGTTCCGGTCAAACCGAGCGGCGAAGCCGCTGAGGGAGACGTGGCCTCCCCTTCGCCGGTCGATGCGACGGCGCTTTCCTTGTCCGCCTTGTCACCCGGATGATTTTGGAGCCCTGCGCCTTCGCTGGTGTCCTGCCGGGCCACGTCTGTCGCCCGCCCCGCCTCGCCTGGGAGCGCGCCTTCAAGCGATTGATGCACGAACAAGGCGCCAGCGCCGAGCGCGATGAGGCCGGCGAGCACGGCAGCAAGGACGATATGCGGTGACGGCATGGCGGCGTTCCCGGCTTCGCACAAAAGCACAGCCGCCCCCCGCGGCGCACTTCGGCGAAGCTTATCCTTACGGAGGAAAGCTATGGTCAACAAGACGTTGCCGGCTTCTTGTCCGGGACGAAGACGATCACGCGCGTGTTTGAAGCGTGATCACGGACATCTCTGACGCCAATTGCAAGCTAACGGTCTTGCGAGAAACGCAAGCCACGGTGCGATGCGCTTGACGGTTTCCTCCGCCGGTGCAAAGCGGGACATATGAGCAAACTCGAAAATGTCTGCGTTTACTGCGGCTCGGCCCCCGGCCGCGAACCTTCCCATGCGGAAGCCGCTCGTGCCTTCGGGCGCATCCTGGCGGAAGAGAACATCCGCCTCGTCTACGGGGGCGGCTCGGTCGGGCTGATGGGCACGCTCGCCCGCTCGGTCCTCGATTGCGGAGGCGCCGTCACGGGCATCATTCCGCAGTTCTTGGAGGAACGGGAACAGCTTTTTGCCGACGTCACCGAACTCATCCTCACGACGGACATGCACGAGCGCAAGCGCACTATGTTCGAGCGCGCCGACGCCTTCGTCGCCCTGCCGGGCGGGATCGGGACCCTCGAAGAGGTCGTCGAGATGATGACCTGGGCGCAACTTGGCCAGCATCACAAGCCCGTCCTCGTGGCCAATCTCGGCGGCTTCTGGCAGCCCCTCATCAACCTTCTAGACCATATGCGCGACGAAGGCTTTATTCGGGAAACCTCCGACATCCGCTTCCTGGAGGCAGAAAGCGTCGAGGACATTCTGCCAAGCCTGCGCACGGCGCTTGCCGGCGAAGCGGAAAACGGCGACCGGCAGGCCGCCCATGCGGAGACCGTGCGCCGGATGTGACCGCGCCAAGGGCTTATGCGCCTCGGGCTCCGAGCGTGTCCCTTCGTCGCTCCGAACGGGAGATGGCGCAGGGAAAACCGCCTCGTAAATACGAAGTGCCGCTCCTATGTAATCGCCGCCACTTTTCGGAGGTTTTGATGCGCGCCCTTTTCGTCTTCCTTTTCGCTCTCACTCTGACGGCCCCGACCTTCCGTGCCGCCAACGCCGAAGAGCCGGACCTCATTTTCAGGAAGTCGACCGTCTTCAAGCTTTTGACGCCCGATCATACGCTTGCGACCTACGGCATCGACGACCCCGTCGTGGAGGGTGTGGCCTGCCATTACACCGTGCCGGAAAAGGGCGGCATCGGCGGCCTCTTCAATGTCGTGGAAGAACTCTCCGACGTGTCGCTCGCCTGCCGACAGGTCGGACCGATCACCTTCAAGGAGAAATTCGAGCAGGGCGATGAAGTGTTTCGCCAGCGCCGCTCGCTGATCTTCAAAAAGATGCGCATCGTCCGCGGCTGCGACGCCAAGCGCAATGTGCTCGTCTATCTCGTCTATTCCGACAAGATCGTCGAAGGTTCCCCGAAGAACTCCACCTCCACCGTGCCGATCATGCCCTGGGGCAATTCCCCGGCACCGAAATGCGGCGACTGGCTGGAAGATTGAGGCTCCCTCAAACCAGCTCCCCAATATCTTATGAAACCCGGCACTGCGCCGAGCTTCTCGATTGCGCGCTCAGCGCTGCAGCGAGCTGATCAGAACGATGCCGACGGCACCGCCGAAGCGGTCGGGCTTCGAAGGCATGCTCTGTGCCGTCACGACGGATGCCGAGATCAGGCCGACACAGGCGAGTGAGAAAAGAATGCGCGTCATCGTTGCCTCCAGCGTTGAAGCCAGAGGTATCAGGACGGCTTTGAACCCGGCCTGATCCGGCCGTTCAGCCACTATTCAGATCGATGAAGCGTTTCTGACCGCACCTGCTCTTGTCGCGGTCCCGCGCGGATCGCCGCCGCCACCAGGATGGCGAGCGTCACTGCGTTGAAGACGTGCCAGAAATAGTGCGTGCCGATCGGCAGTGTCGCGCAGATCGGTTGATCGGTCATGCGCAGGCACAGCGACAGGGCGAAGATGCCGGCCGCGGCGAGGATCAGGCGCGCCGCCGGGTGTCCCGCACGCCATAGAAGGAGGCCGACGCCGAGCATGGCGAGAAGCGCCGGCGCATAGCCGGCCGAGCCACCGAACAAGGGCCGCAGAAGCGGCTCGACCACGAAAGAGAAAGCGACAAAGGCAAGGAGCGCCACGATCGTCCAAGGCCAGGAAAGCCCGAAAAAGCGGCGAAGAGCGAGACCGAAATAGACATAGATGAAGACCGAGATCGGGACGACATCGGCCATCACCGACCAGCGATTGGCGAAGGTGTGGAAGAGAAAAGAGCCAATGCCGATGGTCGCGACGAGCACAATCAGCGAGAGGGCCGGGCCATCCTCACCGCCCGCGCGCTGCCAGCGACGGAAGGCCCAGAGGGCCGCGATCAAAAACGCGATGTTGGAGATCGCATTGAGCGGCTCAGCCCAAAAACTCGGGTCGGTGCGCTCGCAATAGATATCGATCGGCTCGGTCCAGTTCATGGCGCGAAGCTAGTCGGTCCGCACCGGACGCGAAACGGGTTTGGCATCACCTTAAGCCTTCCACACCTCCACTCTTGACCAAAACGCACGCCTCCGCGATAAGCGCAGCCATGAACGGCGACCGCGCGCTCTTCAGCGCCATCTGCATCTGCGGGATTATTATCGACTAGCGACAATCGCTGGTCAGGCCGTTCTCGTCTGAAAATTCCGCCACGAGTAACGCCCGGCCAGCCGGACGGGATACTCATGGCTGAACACGACATGGCTGACGGCGACACGCTCAACCAAGACAGCGCCTTCCGCGGCCTCAAGCTGCACAATACGCTGACGCGCAGGAAAGAGGATTTCTATCCTCTCGATCCCGACAATGTGCGCCTCTATGTCTGCGGACCGACGGTCTACGACTTCGCCCATATCGGCAATGCACGGCCGCTTCTCGTCTTCGACGTCTTATTCCGGCTTCTGCGCCATCTCTATGGCGCCGACCACGTCACCTATGTGCGCAACATCACCGATGTCGACGACAAGATCATCGCGCGCGCTGCGGCCGAATATGGCGAGCTTCCCTTGAACGAGGCGATCCGCAAGGTGACGGAACTCACCGAGCGCCAGTATCACGAAGACGCGGCGGCCCTTGGCGCCCTGCCGCCGACGCACGAGCCGCGGGCGACGGAAAACATCGAAGAAATGAAGACGATGATCGACGAGCTCATCGCCAAAGGCCACGCTTATGTGGCCGAGGACCATGTCCTCTTCGACGTTTCCTCGATGCCGGATTATGGCGCCTTGTCGAACCGGCGCCTCGACGAAATGCGGGCCGGTGCCCGCGTCGAGGTGGAAGCCTATAAGCGCGACCCGATGGATTTCGTTCTGTGGAAGCCGTCGGACGAAGGCGAGCCCGCCTGGCCCTCCCCCGGCGGTGTCGAGCGGCCCGGGCGCCCCGGCTGGCACATCGAGTGCTCGGCCATGTCGGCACGCTATCTCGGCACGACCTTCGACATCCATGGCGGCGGGCTCGACCTCATCTTCCCGCATCATGAGAACGAGATCGCGCAATCGCGCTGCGCCCATGGCAGCTCGGCGATGGCGCGCTACTGGATGCACAACGGCTATCTGCAGGTGGAAGGCGAGAAGATGTCGAAATCGCTCGGCAATTTCATCACCATCCGCGACGCCGTCAGCGAATGGCCGGGCGAGGCGATCCGGCTCGCGATGCTGACGACGCATTACCGCGCGCCGCTCGACTTCACCCACGACAAGCTCTCCGCGGCAAAGCGCACGCTCGACCGCTGGTACGGGTATCTCGGCGACATCGAGGCCTATGCCGGCGGCGCCAATGCGCTTCTCGATGGCGAGGGCTCCGTCGGCGCCGCTCTCAAAGACGACCTCAACACGCCGGAGGCGATCGCCCTCCTCCACCGCATCGGCGAGGGTGTCGCCGATGATCACGAGGGCGAGGAGAAGGCGCGCTTCAAGGCAGCGCTCAATCTTCTCGGGCTCGGTCAGCTCAGCGAAACCGAATGGAAGAGCTGGCGGCCGAAGGCGATGGCGCTCGGCGAAGACGAGATCGAAGAGCGGATCGCCGCACGCGCGGCCGCGAGAGCCGCCAAGAACTGGGCGAAAGCCGACGAAATCCGCGACGAACTCGCTGCCAAAGGCATCCAGCTCAAGGATCAGCGCGATCCCGCAAGCGGCGAACTCGTGACCAGCTGGGAGATCAAGCGATGAACGATCCGCGCGGGCTCAGAACACTCTATCCGCCGATCACGCCTTACGCGTCGGGCACGCTCGATGTCGGCGACGGGCATTCCGTCTACTGGGAGATCTCCGGCAATCCCGAGGGCAAGCCGGCCGTGTTCTTGCATGGCGGGCCAGGCGGAGGCTGCTCGCCGGCGCATCGCCGCCTCTTCGATCCGGAGCGTTACCGCGTTCTCCTCTTCGATCAGCGCGGCTGCGGCCGCTCGCGTCCCCATGCCGAGCTTGAAGCCAACACGACCTGGCATCTCGTGGAGGATATCGAGCGCTTGCGCGCCGTGATGGGCGTGGAAGAGTGGCTTGTCTTCGGCGGCTCCTGGGGGTCGACGCTCGCGCTCGCCTATGCGGAGACGCATCCCGAACGCGTCACCGAACTCGTGCTGCGCGGCATCTTCACCATGCGCAAAAGCGAGATCGACTGGTACTACCAGAAGGGCGCGTCGCTGATCTTTCCCGATCGCTGGGAGAAATTCGTTGCGCCCATTCCGGAAGACGAGCGCGACGACTTCGTCGCCGCCTATCGTCGCCGGCTGACGCATGAAGATCGTGCCGTGCGGGTCGAAGCGGCGCGGGCCTGGAGTGTTTGGGAAGGCTCCACGATCACGCTCCTGCCGGACGAAGCCGGCATTTCGCGCCACGACCAGGCCGATTACGCGCTCGCCTTTTCACGCATCGAGAACCATTATTTCAGCCATCTCGGCTGGTTCGAGGAAGGCCAGCTGATCCGGGATGCGCACAAGCTCAAGGATATTCCGGGCGTCATCGTGCAGGGCCGCTACGACATGGCCTGCCCCGTGCAGACCGCCTGGGAGCTGCATCGCGCCTGGCCGGAAGCGGATTTGAAGATCGTCGAAGGAGCCGGCCACGCTTTTTCGGAGCCTGGCATCCTTCACCATCTCGTCGAAGCGAACGATCGCTTTGCAGGAAAGCTCAGGTGATGAGCAACTTCGCCATAAGGGAGGCAGAGAGATGCCCGGAGAAACGATGAGCGGCGGCTGCCAGTGCGGCAAGGTGCGTTTTCGCGTGACCGGACCGCTCGGGGCCGGCTCAATCTGCCATTGCCGCATGTGCCAGAAGGCCTTCGGCGCCTTCTATGCGCCGCTCGTGTCCGTGAAGCCCGGCACGCTTGAATGGACGCGCGGGACGCCGGCCTATTTTCAGAGCTCCAATCATGTGCGGCGCGGCTTCTGCAAGGATTGCGGGACGCCCCTCACCTACGAGGCCCCGGATGGCATCGCGCTCGCCATCGGCGCCTTCGACGAGCCGGCGAAAATTCCGCCCAAAGTGCAGTTCGGCGTCGAGGGGAAGCTTCCTTTCGTCGATCACCTTACCGGCCTCCCCGGCCATCGCACCGAAAACGATCCCGAAGCTCCGGCCTTTCTCGCGGACATCGTTTCCTATCAACACCCCGATCACGACACGACCAGCTGGCCCCCGGAAGGAGGCGCGCACCAATGACCAAAGAACGGCTCTACCTTTTCGACACGACCCTCAGGGACGGCCAGCAGACGCCGGGCATTGATTTTTCGCTGGAGGAGAAGGCGGCCGTCGCGGCCATGCTCGACCGGCTCGGCATCGACTATGTCGAGGGTGGGTATCCCGGCGCCAATCCGGCCGATACGGAGTTCTTCCAGCGTCGGCGGACGCATCGTGCGGTCTTCACCGCCTTCGGCATGACCAAGCGCGCCGGCCGTTCGGTCGACAACGATCCCGGCATGCAGGCTCTCTTGCAGGCGGATTCCGCTGCCATCTGCTTCGTCGCGAAGAGCTGGGACTATCACGTGCGCGTCGCGCTCGGCGCCACCAATGAGGAAAACCTCCAAGGCATCCGCGAGAGCATCGCCGCGGCGAAAGCCTCCGGACGCGAGGCAATGCTCGATTGCGAGCATTTCTTCGACGGCTTTAAGGCGAACCGCGACTACGCCCTCGCCTGCGCCAAGACGGCGCTCGATGCCGGCGCGCGCTGGATCGTGCTGTGCGACACCAATGGCGGCACGCTGCCTGACGAAATCTCGGAGATCGTCCGGGACGTGACCTCGGTGGTGCCTGGCGATAAACTCGGCATCCATGCGCACAACGACACCGGCAATGCGGTGGCGAATTCGCTGGCGGCCGTCGATGCGGGCGTGCGCCAGATCCAGGGCACGCTGAATGGCGTCGGCGAGCGCTGCGGCAATGCGAGCCTCACCACCTTGATCCCGACCCTGATGCTGAAGCCCGCCTATCACGAGCGGTTCCAGATCGGGGTGACGCGCGAGGCGCTCGCAACGCTGACCGACGTGTCGCGCGCCTTCGACGAGATCCTAAACCGCACGCCCGACCGGCAGGCGCCCTATGTCGGCGCGTCGGCCTTCGCGACCAAAGCGGGCATCCATGCCTCGGCGATCGTCAAGGAGCCGGAGACCTACGAGCATGTGAAGCCGGAAGAGATCGGCAATCGGCGCCGCGTGCTGGTTTCGGACCAGGCCGGTCGCTCGAACCTTCTTGCCGAACTCGCCCGGTTCGGCCTCGAGGTCGACCGCAAAGATCCGCGCCTCGACGGTCTCCTCGCCGACATCAAGGCGCGCGAGGCGGCGGGCTACGCCTATGAGGCAGCCGATGCCTCGCTGGAGCTTCTCGCCCGCCGGCGTCTCGGCCATGTGCCGGCCTTCTTCGAAGTGGAAGGTTTTCGCGTTGATGTGGAGCGCCGCTACAACGCCGTGGGCGATCTCGTCACCGTGTCGGAAGCCGTCGTCAAGGTGAAGGTCAACGGCGAGCGGCGCATGTCGGTGGAGGAAGGCAACGGCCCCGTCAACGCGCTCGACCGGGCGCTTCGCAAGGATCTCGGCGATCTTTCCTCGGCCATCGAGGATCTCGAACTCGTCGACTTCAAGGTGCGTATCCTCAACGGCGGCACGGAGGCCGTGACCCGGGTTCTCATCGAAAGCCGAGACGGGGAAGGCAATCGCTGGTTCACCGTCGGCGTCTCGCCCAACATCATCGACGCGTCTTTCGAAGCGCTTCTCGACGCCGTCGTCTTCAAACTCGTGAAGACCACGCCGGAAATGCAGGCGGCTGCAGAATAACAAGCGCCGGCGCGGCGGCCATGCCGCCGCGCCACGGCCTTTCGTCTGCGATCAAGGCGTTGCAGGAGCCGGACCCGGCAGCACCAGATGCAGCATCATGGTGATGGGCGAGGCCGCGCCCATGACGATCGCCGTCGCTAGGCACAACAGGATCCAGACCAAGATCAGCCAGTGCTGGGTGAGCTTCATCCGGCGCGCCGACAGCCAGATGGTGAAATTGCCGATCACGCCGACGAGCGTGACGAGATAGGCGAAGAAGAGCTGCAGCCCCGGGCCAGCGAAATCGCCGTAAAGACCCGCGAGGATCGCAAGCGCCGGTACGATCAGAAGATTGAGGATCAGAAAGCCGCGCCACAACTGGGCGGCATTCGCAAACAACGGCGGTCGCTCGCCCGTTTCACTCATATCCGCTTCACCTCCTGTTCGATTGCCCCGAAGCACGACTGGCCGCGCGGATCCACCATCTCGATATGGACCACATCTCCGTCCGTCAGAAACCGCGTATCGGGATGGCCATAATCGACGGTTTCCATCATGCGCATCTCGGCGATGCAGGCATAGCCGTTGCCGCCCCAGGAAATCGGCCGTCCTGGTCCCCGCGCCGGATCGCCGTTCGACACCGCGCCCGCGCTGATCAGCGATCCAGCAGGAAGGCGCCGCGTGCAGGCCGCGTGGGCGATGATCTGCCCATAATCAAACGCCATATCGAGGGCCGGATTGAGGTCGCCAAACCGGCGCGTGTTGATGGTGACGAGAAGCCTGCCGGCCAGCTTGCCCCCCTGCCATTGGCGGCCGAATTCATCGGGCGTGACGGCGATCGGCGCAAAGCTCGCCGCCGGCTTCGATTTGAAAAAACCGAAGCCTTTGGCGATCTCGCTGGGCACGAGATGGCGTAGGGTGATGCAATTGACGAGCGCGATCAGCTTGATGTGGCGGAGAGCTTCCGAGGCACTCACCCCCGTCGGCACATCGTCCGTGATGACGGCAAGGCTCGCCTCAAAATCGAGGCCGAAGCCGCCGTCGAGTTCCAGCGCCTTTTCCGGCAGCATAATCGGTTCGCGCGGCGCCAGAAAACGGCTGGACGCGCCCTCCGAGATCAAGGGATCGACCCAGAAGCTTGCCGGCATGTCCTCCCCGCGGCCCCCATGCATGAGTTCGAGGTGGCGCGTATAGACGGAGGCCTCGGCCCATTGATAGGCGCGCGGCAGCGGCGCAAGGCAGTTCGCCGCCACTAGAGGCCGGCCCTCGATCTGGCCGATATCGAGCCTGACGGCGAGCGCCCGCAATTGCGGCTCCGCCTCCTGCCAGCGATCGAAAGCTTCCTGCATCGTCCCGGCGATACCACCAGCCGGCGTGTAGCGGCGGTTGTCGGCGGAGACCACGACAAGGCTTCCATCCCGGCTGCCGTCGTTGAGCGTGGCGAGCCTCATCGCGCGCTATCCCCCGTCTCTGCGCCAAGTCGGATACCGAGGTCATCGCCGCGCAAGGTCAATGCTCGCGCCGCAACCGTTTCGCCCACATGGTAGTCCTCACCCCGCGATCTCACTCGGCATGCCGACCACCCGTTCTCGCCGTCTTTTCCTTCCGGAGTCGGCGCGAACAGGCCTTTTCCCGCATCTCACCTAGGCCATTCACGCGCAGTTCAGGTGACGTCTGCTAAGTTTGGCCAATCTTTGAGAATTATAAAGTACCTAGGTAGGTCGGAGACAGGCATTGCGAAAAGCAGCCAGTTTGATCACGGCGTCTTTTGCCGCCGCGGTTCTCGTCGCAGCGACGCAACCTGCCGCTGCGCTCACCTGCGAGGGCCTCGAAGCGGAGCTTGCGCGGCTGGAAAGCCAGGCGGCGACACCCGATCCGCGCGCGCAGGAGTATCGAGAGGCCTGGCAGGAGCAGGCGGCCGTTCTGCAACAGGCCGAAGACCGGGCGGCGGCAGCCGGCTGCCTCGGGGGCGGATTTCCCTTCGCGGAAGGCCCGGCATCGCGCCAGTGCGCCGACATGATCGGGCAGATGCAACGGATGCGCGCCAATCTCGACAGGCTCGAGGCGCTTTCCATGCGCTATGACCGCCCGCAGGATCTGCGCCGGGCCGACCGCGTGCGCGAGCTTCTCGTCCGGCGCGGTTGCGGCATTGAACCCTTCATGGCGCGGGAGCCTGTCTATCCAGAACCCGCGCCTGGAATCCCCGAGCCGACCTTCGCCCCGTCTTTCGGGGGCAGCTACCGCACATTGTGCGTGCGCCGCTGCGACGGCTATTATTTCCCGATCAGCTTCGCCACGACGGCCGAGCGTTTCGCGCAGGACGAGGCCGCCTGCCAGTCCATGTGTCCGGGCGGCGATGCGGAGCTCTATTATCAGCCAAGCGGCGACGACAATCCGGCCAATATGATGTCCTTGTCGGGCGAGCCTTACGCGGCCCTGCCCAATGCGCTCGACTATCGCAAGGAAGTGAGCGCCGCCTGTTCCTGCCGAAACGGCGACAGCAATTTCTCCATCCTCGCGACGCCGCGCCCCGACGCGGCACCTGGCGCGCAGCCGCAGATGTCGCGGCCCGAGAGCCTGCCGCAGGCGCGTCCGGACGCCCCCGATATCGCGACCTTGCGCGGCCCGTCCAATCCCACCGCGGAAGAGCCATCCGAGGACGGCAACGACACGCCCACAACGGCAACGGAAGATACCGCGCCGGCAGGACCGGATACGGCGGCGCAGACGCCATCCGAGAACGAAGAGAGTGCGGGAAGCGGCGCCTCGGAGCCTGAAAACGGCGACACGAAGGAGACGGCCGCGAAGACCACTTCCACACCGGACGAAGACCTCTCCAGCTCAGGCTCCGGCAAGGCCGCAACCGGCAAGAGCGACGAGGCTACGGGGTCTCAGTCCCGGAGCAAGGTGCGCATAGTCGGGCCAGTGTATTGGGGCGGCCCAAAAAAGGAAGGAGTTCTCGTAGCTCCGGTCCAGAAGTAACGCCCGTCAGCGCGCGGCGAAGCGGCAGGAAAAGCCCCTTGCCGCGCCGGCCGGTCTTCTCTTTCACGGCCTGCGTCCAGGTTCCCCAGGTGGTCTCGTCGAAGGGTTCCTCGGGCAGCAGTTCAGCCGCTTGCCGCAGGAAGTCCGCATCCTCCGGCTCGATCGCCGGCTCGATGGGATCGCGCACGACCCGCCACCAGAAGGCGGCGTCGGCGAGCTTCTCAATATTGCCCTGGACGGCATGCCAGAAGGTTTCGCCGCCCTTGACGCCCGCCTCCTCCAGCCGTTCCGACACGGCCTCATAGGGCAGATGCGCAAGAATGCGTGAGTTGAGGTTCTTCAACTCGCCGACGGAGAAGCGCGCCGGGGCGCGGTTCACCTTCGTCGGATCGAAAAGCGCCACGAGCTCGGCAAGGTCGTTCACCGGCTGCACCGACTGGCCGGTGCCGATGAGGCTCGCATAGGCGGCAAGCGCCACCGCTTCGATGCCATCGCGACGGAGCGCCGCCAGAGACAGAGATTCGTAACGCTTGGAAAAGCCCTCGCCCGCCTCCGTCTGCAACAGATTGTGGTGACCGAAGGCCGGCGGCGTCGCCTGAAGCGCCTCGAAAAGCGCAAGCTGCACGCCGGTATTGGTCACATGGTCGTCGCCGCGCAGGACATGGGTGACGCCCATATCGCGATCATCGACCACGGAAGGCAGCGTATAGAGAAACGTGCCGTCGCCGCGCACGAGCACGGGATCGGACAGAGACGCAAGATCGACGGATTGCGGGCCACGGAAGACGTCTTCCCAGCTCCGCTCGGTGCGCACGGTCGCGAACGGGTCGTCGGAGAAATTCGGCAAAAGAAACCGCCAATGCGGCTGTCTTCCCTCCGCCTCGAATGCTGCCCGCTCTTCGTCGGTCAGCTTCAGCGCCCGGCGGTCGTAGACCGGCGGCAGGCCGCGGCCGAGCCGGCGCTTCCTTTGCCGCTCCAGCTCTTCCGGCGTCTCATAACAGGGATAAAGCAGCCCGGCGGCCTTCAGCGCCTCGGCCGCCTCTTCATACGATGCCAGCCTGAGTGACTGACGCTCGATGCGGTCCGGCGAAATCCCGAGCCAGGCGAGATCCTCCTCGATCGCATCGGCGAATTCGCGCGTCGAGCGCGCCTCGTCGGTGTCGTCGAAGCGCAGGATGAACTTTCCACCCTCTTTCTGGGCGAAGAACCAGTTGTAGAGCGCAGTGCGGGCGTTGCCGGCATGAATGCGGCCGGTCGGCGACGGCGCGAAACGAACGATCGGAGAAGCCATGGCGAGGGGACTTAGCTTTTCGCCCGCCAAGGCGCAATCACGACGAGAGCTGTTCTGACCTGCAAAGGCCGTGGAAGACTATTCCGCATCCTCGTAGGAACGCTTCGGCCCTTCGATCGCGAGGCGGTCTTCATCCGTCTCGTCGTCATGCTTCGAGCGGCGGCGCGCCTCTTTCATACGTTCGCGGATTTCCAGCATCGCACGGATCCGCTCGACCCGGTCGATCCTGGAGGCCGTCACCTTCATGTCGCCCGACATTTCCGTCTCCTGGTCACGCCGCCCCGACCCTCGAGCTTGGGGCGGAAGGGCGATGACGAAGCAAACGATGCAGGCAAAAGATAGATCTGATCCTGCCGTTGCACTCTAATCGGGGAAGCTTGCGCGAGGCTTGCAGCAACCTCTGAGGAACCACAGCGATCTTGCTTTATCCACGCCCCATTTTGACTTTGAACAATTCAAGATAGCGCGAGTTGTATTCCTTGCGCGAGCATTATCGCGACGACATTTGAGAGCGAGAGGAGATCAGACGATGTGGAGCCGTAGCCTATATCTTGCCGCAGGCCTCCTCGCCGCCACCGCTTCGGCCGCTTTCGCCGATGCGTGCACCGACCCGAATGCCCCCTGTCCGGTCGACGAGCGTCTCGATATGGCCGGCATCGACAATCCCGCCGAGGCGCGCGACTTCCTGAGCCATTTGCAGGAGGCGACGCGCTCAGACGATCATGACGCGCTTGCCGCCATGATGCGCTACCCGCTGAATGTCTACGGGCCGGACGGTGCCCAGAGCTATGCCGATCGCGACGCGTTTCTCGCCGCCTTCGACGACATCTTCACGCCCGGCGTGCGTTCGGCGATCGAAGATGCGAGCTACGGCGCGCTCTTCATCCGCGATCAGGGCGCGATGATCGGCAATGGCGAAGTCTGGTTCGACAAGAGCGACGGAAAAATTCTCGTCAAGACGATCAACCCGCCGGGCTGACCCGAGGCGAGCCCTCACACCGCGTCGCGCCAGCCGTTGACGATCGGATAGCGCCGGTCGCGGCCGAAGTTCTTGGACGAGATTTTCACGCCGGGCGCTGCCTGCCGCCGTTTGTATTCGGCGATATAAAGAAGCTTCTGCACCCGCTTCACCGTATCGGCCTCGTAGCCCTTTTCGATGAGTTCGGCGGCGCTTTCCTCGCGCTCCACCAGGCCCTGAAGGATGCCGTCGAGGATCTCGTAAGGGGGAAGCGAATCCTGATCCTTCTGCCCCTCCCGCAACTCTGCCGTCGGGGCCTTGTCGATGATGTTCTCCGGAATGACGACGCCCTCTGGCCCGAGGAGACCGTCGGGGCGGTTGTCATTGCGCCAGTGCGACAGACGGTAGACCTCGGTCTTGTAGAGATCCTTGATCGGGTTGAAGCCGCCGTTCATGTCGCCATAGAGGGTCGCATAGCCGACGGACATTTCCGACTTGTTGCCGGTCGTCACGACCATGGAGCCGAACTTGTTGGAGATCGCCATCAAGAGCGTCCCGCGGACGCGTGACTGGATATTCTCTTCCGTCACGTCCGAGGGATGGCCGGCAAAAAGCTCCTCCAGCATCCGGTCGAAGCCCTCGACCGCCTCGGCGATCGGCACGATGTCATAGCGCACGCCGAGCGCCTCGGCGCATTCCTTGGCGTCCTTGAGGCTCTCCGACGAGGTGTAGCGGTAGGGCATCATCACGCAATGCACGCGCTCCGGCCCCAGCGCATCGACGGCAATCGCGGCACAGATCGCAGAATCGATGCCGCCGGAAAGCCCCAGCACGACGCCCGGAAAGCGGTTCTTGCTGACGTAATCCTTGAGCCCCAGAACGGAGGCGCGCCAATCGGCCGTCATCTGGTCCGACAGCCGCGCCATCGGGCCTTCACGGCATGTCCAGCCCGCGTCGCTGCGCTCCCAGAGGGTGAGCGCCACGGATTCCTCGAACTGCGGCATCTGGAAAGCGAGCCGACGATCGCGCTCGAAGCCGAACGAACCGCCATCGAAGACGAGTTCGTCCTGACCGCCGACCTGGTTCAGATAGATCATCGGCAGGCCGGTTTCGACGACGCGCTCCAGGGCCACCTGCATGCGCACGTCCGGCTTGATGCGCTCGTAGGGCGACCCGTTCGGCACGATCAGAAGCTCAGCCCCCGTCTCGGCCAGACATTCCGTCACCTCGTCGGTCCAGATGTCCTCGCAGATCGGTATGCCAAGGCGCACGCCGCGAAAGCCGATGGGGCCGGGCAGCGGGCCGGCATCGAAGACCCGCTTTTCGTCGAAGACGGCATAGTTGGGCAGGTCGACCTTATGGCGCAGACCGATCAATTCGCCGCCATCGGCAAGCGCCACGGAATTATGAAGGTTGCCGTTGTCGCGATAGGGAAGCCCGATGAGAATTCCGGGGCCGCCGTCCGCCGTGGCCGCCACGAGTTCATCGAGAGCCTCCAGGCAGGCATCCTGGAAGGCGCGTCGAAGCACCAGATCCTCCGGCGGATAGCCGGAGAGGAAGAGCTCGCTGTAGACGATGAGATCGGCACCCGCTTTCGCGGCCTCGCCGTGCGCCTTCAGCGCCTTCTTCAGGTTGCCGGAAACGTCACCCACGATCGGGTTGAGCTGCGCAAGGGCGATGCGCAGAGTGTCGGTGGTCATGAAGCCCCTCTCCCTCTGACCCCTGTCAGTTAATCCCGCGGCGCTTCAGCAGCAATGGCTGAAACGGTCGAACGGTCAGGAGCCCGCGAGACGAGGGGCCGGTCGGGAGCGTGACCGAGGTCGGCCGGATCAGTGCAGCCAGCCAAAGCGCTCGATGACGGCAACCGCCCAGATGAGCCCGCCAAGGGAGAGTGCAAAAAACACGGCAGCGGATGCGATGTCCTTGGTCACACGGATCGCCTCGTGATGCTCGGGCGTCACGTGGTTGCACAGGCGCTCGATCGCCGTGTTGAGGAGTTCGACCGTCAGGATGAAGAAGAGCGAGCCGACCATGGCAAGCCAGATCCACGGATTGCTGGCGATGAAGAAGGAGAGCGGCACGCCGATCGCGAGCACGGCCATCTCCTGCTGCACGGCCGCTTCGGTTCCAATCGCATTCTTCAAGCCGCGCATGGAATTCGAGGACGCCGACATGATCCGCTTCAGCCCGCCCTGTCCGGGAAGGGCGGCCTGGCGTTTGCGGTTTCCCGCGACGGAATCGCGGCCCTGTCTCGGCGTCTCGTTCACGGGCATCTCACCTCGGCTATGTCGACTACTCGGCTTAATCGCGACCGTCGAACTGCGGTTCCCCGGCAGCTATCTGGTAATAGTCGCCCTTCTCCGCCACGAAAACATGCGCTTCGGTCTTAAGACCCGTCTCGCCGTCGAGTGCTCCGGCAGAAAAAGCCACGTCTTCACGGCCTTTTCCTTCAAAGAAGAGAAGCGATCCGCATAATTCGCAGAAGCCACGGCGGGCCTCCGCCGTGGCCTGGTACCAGCGCACATATTCCGTGCCGACGATTTCCATGTCGGCCTTCCTGGCCGCACTCGTCGCCCAGAAATGCCCCGATTGCTTGCGGCACTGGGTGCAGTGGCAGGAAACGACCTGGCGCACTTCTCCGGAGACGGAGAAGCGCACCGCGCCGCACAGGCAGCTGCCGGAAAGTTCGGTCATTCAGGCCGAAGCGCGCTGACGCGCTTCGCGGCTCATCCGATCCTTACGCAGCAATTCGGCAATCAGGAAAGCAAGCTCCAGCGCCTGATCGGCGTTGAGGCGCGGATCGCAATGCGTGTGGTAGCGGTCGGAGAGATGCTCCACCTCCACCGGACGCGCGCCACCCAGGCATTCCGTCACGTTCTTGCCGGTCATCTCGATATGCACGCCGCCGGCATGGCTTCCTTCCGCCGCGTGGATGGCGAAGAAGCTCTCCACCTCGCCGAGGATCGAGCTGAAAGGGCGCGTCTTGTAGCCGTTCGCCGCCTTCACCGTGTTGCCGTGCATCGGGTCGCACGACCACACGACTTTGCGGCCCTCGCGCTCCACCTTGCGGATGAGCTTCGGCAGATACTTGCCGATCTCTTCCGAACCGAAGCGGGTGATGAGGGTGAGCCGGCCCGCCTCGTTCGTCGGGTTCAGGATATCGATGAGCCGCAACAGCCCGTCGGCATCGAGCGAGGGACCGCATTTCAAACCGATCGGGTTCTTCACGCCCCGGCAGAATTCGATATGCGCATGATCCGGCTGGCGCGTGCGATCGCCGATCCACAGCATATGACCCGACGTCGCGTACCAGTCTCCGGAGGTGGAATCGACCCGCGTCAGCGCCTGCTCGTAACCCAAGAGCAGCGCCTCGTGGCTGGTGAAGAAATCCGTCTGGCGCAGCGAAGGCGTCGATTCGGCGTCGAGCCCGATCGCGTGCATGAAGCCGAGCGTCTCGCTGATCTGATCAGCGAGCGCCTGATAGCGGGAGGCCTGTGGGCTGTCCTGGATGAAGCCCAGCATCCATTGGTGCACATGCTCCAGATTGGCGAAGCCGCCCTGGGCGAAGGCGCGCAGAAGATTGAGCGTCGCGGCCGACTGCCGGTACGCCATTTCAAGGCGCATCGGGTCCGGCTGGCGCACGGCATCCTCGAACTCGATACCGTTGATGATGTCGCCGCGATAGGTCGGCAGCTCGAGATCGCCCTGCTTTTCCGTCGGCGCGGAGCGCGGCTTGGCGAACTGGCCGGCGATGCGGCCGACCTTCACCACCGGCGAACGGCCTGCAAAAGTCAGAACCACGGCCATCTGCAGGAAGACACGGAAGAAATCGCGAATGTTGTCGGCGCCATGCTCGGCAAAGCTCTCGGCGCAATCGCCGCCCTGCAAGAGAAAAGCGCGCCCCTCGGCCACTTCGCCGAGATGCCGCTTCAGCTTGCGGGCTTCGCCTGCAAAAACGAGCGGCGGATAGGCGGCAAGGCGGCCCTCGACACTGGCGAGAAGCTCAGGATCTGGATAATCCGGCACCTGCTCGATCGGCCGGGATCTCCAGCTCGACGGCGTCCACTTCGTTTCCATCGCACCAACTTTCAAAAAGACGGCCCATATGGCCGGAACCCCGATCCTCGTGACCGGCGGCAGTTCGCCGCAACGCTATCGCCCCTTAGGCCTTGAGCGTCAACCCAAGCGATCGCGACCCGCGACGCCGATACGCGGTATAACGGTTTGGTTGTGCTTGCGCCGAGACCGGCGAGCCCGCACAATCCAAGGATGGATCGCGACGAACCACGCTTCACCATCGGTATCGAGGAGGAATACCTCCTCGTCGACAAGACGAGTCGCGATTTGTGCGTCGACCCGCCGGCCGAACTTCTTGCCGCCTGCCAGGAAACTCACGGCAATTCGGTGGCGCCGGAATTTCTGCGCTGCCAGATCGAAGTCGGCACGCCCGTCTGCGCCGATCTTCCGGCTGCACGAGCCGCCCTCGCCGAGCTTCGTGGCACGATCGCCGAAGAGGCCGACAAATACGGCCTCGCCCCGATGGCGGCCTCCACGCACCCCTTCGCCAAATGGCGGGACCAGCGCGCCACCGACAAGCCGCGCTATCGGGAAATCGCCGAAAGCCTGCAGGTGGTCGGCCGGCGGCTCATCATCTGCGGCATGCATGTGCATGTGGGCGTCGAGGACGACGAGCTGCGGATGGATCTGCACAATCAGCTCGCATATTTCCTGCCGCATCTTCTGTGTCTCTCCACCTCCTCGCCGTTCTGGCAGGGGCGCAAGGCGGGGCTCAAATCCTTCCGTCTCACCGTTTTCGATGCTTTGCCGCGTTCCGGCCCGCCGGAGCGTTTCTCGTCCTTCGGCGAGTTCGAGCGCTTCGTCTCCGTTCTGACGGGCGCCGGCGTCATCGAGGATGCGACCAAGATCTGGTGGGACCTCCGCCCGTCGGTGCGCTTTCCGACGATCGAGATGCGGATCACCGATGTGTGCACCCGTCTCGACGATGCGATCGCGATCGCCGCCACTTTCCGCTGTCTCGCCCGCATGCTCTGGCGCCTCAGGCGCAAGAACCAGCGCTGGCGGCATTATCCGATGGCGCTCATTGCGGAAAACCGCTGGATCGCGCAGCGCCACGGCGCGGCCGGGAACCTCATCGACTTTGGCCGCGGCGCCGTCGTCCCGTTCGTCGACCTCGTCGGCGAATTGATCGATCTCATCGCGGAAGACGCCGACCATTTCGGCTGCACGTCGGAGGTGGAGCGCATCCGCGCCATCGCCTCAGGCGGCACCAGCGCCGACAAGCAGATCGCCACCTACGAAAAAGCTCTGAAAGATGGTGCCAGCGAAGACGAGGCGCTCAAAGCCGTCGTCGACCATCTCGTTGCCGAAACACTCATCGGCTGTCGCCCGGCGCGGCCGGGCGACAAGACAGCGGAAATGTCGGTCATGCCGCGGCCGCATCTCTGACCGGCCCCGCATAGGCGGTTTCCAACCGTCTCTGGCCGATTTTCTTGCCTTCCGGGCCTCTGATCAGACCGCCTCCGATGTCCCCTCCTCGAGAGGTTTCGCATCGGAAGCGATCTCTTCTTCAAGACGCGTGTCAGCCCGTCACCGCAATGGCGTCTGCTGATGCTGCACGAGCTTCCACCTGTGATCGTGGCAGCGATAGGTGGAGCTGCAATAGGCCCGGTACGGCGTGTCACCGTCACGATGGCCCTCCGCCTTGTAGGCGAGCACCAGAGTGTCGGCGTCGGGGCGGGCGATCTTGCAATCAGCAAAGTCGACCGATGACCAGCGCGGCGCGTGGCGCAGCGCATCGCGTGTTTCCATCGCCGGCATCACGCCCATACCCGGAAACACCATCAGGCATTCGTCGTCCATAAGAGCGTCGAAGGCCTCAGATCCTTCCAGCCAGAAACGTTTCTCGCCAGACCAGACTTTCACATCGTCCATCATTGGCTATGCCTCCCAGGTTTCGGCCGGCTCTTATGGCCAGCTCTCCGCATCGTCTTTTATACAGAAGAGCCTTCAAACATAGAAGTTCTTCTATGTGTATAACACTAAAGCGAGATCTTCGTTGCACCGGCGGCGGCAATGGCTTCGTCGACGCGCGCGTGTTGACGCTCGTCCAAAGCAAGTGCGCGCGGATAACGCGGGGCAGCGCGGTCATCGAGGATCGGCACATGCCAATCCGCCGTCGTCTCCAGAAAATGCGCAATCCCCGCCTCGCCATAGACAGCGTGAAAGCCCGACAGCACCACGTCGAGATAAGACAGCATGATCGGATTGTCCGCGTCTCCTGGCCGCCCGTACTCTTCATGGCCGACATAGAGATGCGGGTCGGGCCAGCCTTCCGGACGCCCTGCAAGCCAGGTCACGGCCTCTTCGGAGGGAGCCACCACGTCATATTGCGCCTCGCGCCGGTCGAGCGCCGGGCGTTCCTCGTGCGGCAAGGCCACGATCGCACCCCAGATCTCGCAGCCCGCATCCGGCACCACCGTCAGCGTGCAGCGGCCGCCATAGCTCGAGGCGCCGGAATGGCGCCAGGCCCGTCGCCAGCCACGGAGCTTGCCGGGCACGGCGACGACATCCGGGATCAACGTCGCGGCATTGACGAGCGAGCCGTAGCCGAAACAGGTGAACACAGTTCTCTCCTCCAGGTGGTGATCTCGCATGGGCCGCCAGCCCTCGCTGGAGCATAAAGACGTAGGGCCGATCCCGTCTGTCGTCCGGCTTTTCGCGTGAAAATACTCAACTTTAAAGCGTGACTGACGCCAGCCTCAACCAACTCCAAAAAACCCCGCAACGCTGAAACATCTTGAACGATACCGATATGTGATATCATATGAAGCTTAGCCGAAGACACCGGGTGACGATCAAGGCAATCTTCGCGGAGCCTCTTCAAGCGGGGCTCGCGTGGCGCGACATCGAAGCAGCCCTGCGTGCCCTCGGAGCGGAGATCACCGAGGGTCAAGGCTCGCGCGTGCGGATCGCCCTCAACGGCGTTCGTGCGGTCTTTCACAGACCACATCCGCAGAAGGAGACTGACAAGGGAGCCTTGCGTTCGGTTCGGCGTTTTTTGAGCGAGGCGGGAGTTCGGCCATGAACGTGATGCATTACAAAGGCTACGAGGCCGTCGTGAACTTCGATGAAGACGCCGAAACCTTCCATGGCGAGGTCGTCAATCTGCGCGACGTGATCACATTCCAGGGCAATTCCGTCGATGAACTCAAGACGGCGCTCGAAGAGTCTGTGGAGGATTACCTCGCCTTCTGCCGGGAGCGCGGGGAAGAGCCTGAACGCCCCTATTCCGGGCAGTTCGTCGTCCGCGCCGAGCCGCGCCTGCATCGCGAGCTCGTTTCGGCGGCAAGGCGTGCTGGTGTCAGCCTCAACAAGCTCGTCACCAGCGTCCTCGAACGCGCCGTCACGGAGTGAACCGGCGAGGCTTTCACCTTGACCTCACCTGTCGCCCTTGACGCCACCACCTCCCACGGTCTTTGAGCGATAGCTCGCCTGCGCCGCTCGGGCGCTGAAGGACACCTCATGGCCCAATCCGTCGGACGGTGGACGATCCTCGTCTGCCTGTCGCGCGTCTTCCTCTATGCGAGCTTCATGACCGGCGCCGCCTCGATCCCTGTGCTGCAGAGCGCATGGGGAATCTCCGCGACCCGCGCCGGTGCCGTCGTCTCCGCTTTCACGCTCTCCTATTCCGTCTCGCTCTTCCTCTTCGCCTGGGCGTCCGATTATTTCGGCGCCAAGCGCATGGTGCAGGTCTCAGCGGTGGCAACCGGCATCACCTCGCTCGCCTTCGGCCTCTTTGCCCGTGACTGGTCGAGCGCGATCGTCCTCTACGGCCTCACCGGGCTCGCCCAGGGCGGCATCTACACGCCGCTCGTCATGGTGTTTTCGGAGATGGCGACGGACCGCCGCCGCGGCACCGCGATGGGCTGGCTCATCGGGTCGACATCCGTCGGTTATGCCTTCTCGCTCGCTCTGACGGGGGCCGCGCTGTCGCTCGGCGGCTGGCAGGCCGCCTTCGTCGTCTGCGGCGCGACGCCGGCGATCGGCGCCCTCCTCATTCTCCTACTTCTCCGAGAAACGCCGAACACCATCCACAAACGGCCGAAGGGCGAAGGCCTCTTCGACGCCATCTGGCGGGCGCGCGACACCAGGCTCTTGACCGCCGGCTACGTCTTCCATTGCTGGGAGCTTCTCGGCGGCTGGGCGTGGATGCCGGCGCTTCTCGCCGCCGCCTTTGCGCTCTCCGGCCACGGCATCGGGCTCGCCAGCGGACAGAGCGCCATCCTGATCGCGGCGATGCATCTCCTCGCCTCCGGCGCCACCTTTTCCATGGGCGGGCTGTCGGACCGTCTCGGCCGCAAGAGCGTGCTCGTCGGCATCGCGGCCCTGTCGACCGCGCTCTCCTTTTCCATCGGCTGGCTCGTCGCCGCGCCGCTCGCAATCCTGATCACGCTCGCCATGATGCAGGCGGTGACGTCGATCGCAGATTCCCCGGTGCTGACCGTCGCGCTGACGGAGACGACGACGCCCGGCGTTCTCGGAAAGGTGCTGGCCGTTCGCTCGCTCCTCGGCTTCGGCGCGGGCGCCGTTGCGCCGATGGCCGCCGGCAGCGTGCTCGATCTGGCCCGCGGCCAGGCGCTCTCCCTGCCGACCTCCTGGGGCCTCACCTTCTCGCTTCTCGGCCTCGGCGGCCTCCTGGCCACCTGGAGCGCGGTGCGGCTCAGGCTGCGCGGCTGAAGACATCACCGGCGGGCCAACTCGCCATGACTCCCTCGTCAACGATCGCATCAGTGCTTTTCGAGCACCCAGGACATTTCGCGCCAGTTGAAGGAAATTCAGCCCCGCTGCATGATCGACCGCGACGACAGCCCTGAGCGGTGGGGTTCCCATGGATTTGCACTACTGGATCATCTTCGCCGCTACGGTCCTGGGCGTCTCCCTGGTTCCGGGGCCGAGCACACTTATCGCGTTTGCCCACGGGGCGGCGCATGGGTGGCTACGCTCCATATCGACGGCTTTCGGCAACGCCCTGGCGTCGACGCTTCAGGCGACCGCCGCCTCCGTCGGGCTCGGACTTCTGATTACGAGCTCGGGCAGCCTCCTCCTCGCTCTCAAATACGCGGGAGCGGCCTATCTCATCTATGTCGGCGTTCAGATCTGGCGCACCGCATCCCGCCGGCTTCAGGTTCACGCCGACGTTGATCGGTGCAAAACGGCACGTCGGAAACTCTTCCTGAGCGGCTTTACCGTGGCCATCAGCAATCCCAAGGCGATCGCCTTTTTCACAGCCTTGTTTCCTCAGTTTCTTTCGCTTGAGGGGAACAGCTTCGCGCAGCTTGGCGGAATGGTCGCGGTTGTTGCGTTCATCGCATTTTCCGTTGCGCTGTTTTACGGCTGCGTTGGAGCATGGGTGCGGGGCCTCGAACTCTCCAGGAAGGTGATGAGCCGCATTCGCAAGACGACCGGCGGCCTGTTTGTGGCGAGTGGCGTTGGCCTCGCCCTCTCCAGGAACAGCTAGGTCGCAGACTGACAAAGTAAGAAGTTGCTTGGGTTTGCGCCCTCTTCGATCCGCCGACGCCAGCTTCACGAATCGAGATAGCCGAAGCCCGGCTCCGCCGCCTCGAAGGAAATATCCATGGCGTAGAAGGGCGAAAGCCAAAGCGGCACATGGCCGTACCAGAGCGACAGCTGGCTTTCGGCCTCCTCTTCGCCCGCCTTGGCGACGCTTGCGAGATAATAGGCAGAGGCGATGCCGCTGCGGTCGGCGCCGCTCATGCAATGGACGAGCGTCGGTCCGTCCAGCCCGGCGAGGAGCGACACGAGCCCCGAGGTCTCTTCACCCGAGAGGACGCGCTTCGCCGAGAGCTTGTAATCGATGAGGCGAAGCCCGAGGCGCGCTGCGGCCGCCTTTTCCGCCTCATACCACGGGGCGCCGGGATTGGCGCCGCGCAGGTTCACGACGGTCGTCAGCCCATAGCGCTGCTTCCAGTCGGCCAGCAGCTCCGGTGTAGGCTGCGCCGAGCGATAAAGGCTCCCGGCCTTCACCACGTGGAAATTGTCGTTGAGATAGGTGTAGCCCGCGTAACTGCCTGCGCCTCCCAAAAGGAGGACCGAAAGCCCAAGGCAGAAAACCCCCAGGCGCCGCCCCCAGACGCCCCTCAGGCGAAGTTTCGGCAATCTCATCATCCCGCCTTCGTCCCCCTGCCAACCGCAATGCAAGCAGTTCCGTTCGCAATCTTCCGCTTCATGCTGCCGTCCATCGATGTCGACGGCGGTCTTATGTCACTTGCCTGAAGCGGAGCTTACGGCGAACGAGGCGGTAGGACGGATCGGCCTGCCTTCACGCCGCCTCGACCACTTCGCCTTTGCGCACCGTGTAGGAGGGCTTGTACATCGTCACGAGTTCTTCCGCCGCGGTCGGATGCACGGCCATGGTGCGGTCGAAATCGGATTTCGTCACGCCCATCTTGACGGAAACACCCAGAAGCTGCGCCATCTCGCCGGCATCCGGGCCGAGCACATGCGCGCCCAGGACCTTGTCGGTGTCGGCATCGACGACGAGCTTCATCAGCATGCGTTCGGAGCGGCCCGACAGCGTGTTCTTCAGAGGCCTGAAGACCGACTTGTAAATCGCCAGATTGTCGATATCGCAGCGGGCCTGGTCTTCCGTCATGCCGACGGTGCCGAGCTCCGGCTGCGAGAAGACGGCCGTCGCCACGCTGCCGTAATCTGGTTTGGTCGGGCGCCCGCAGAAGACCGTATCGACGAAACACATCGCCTCGTGGATCGCGACCGGCGTCAATTGCATGCGGTCGGTCACATCACCGATCGCCCAGACATGATCGACATTGGTCTTCGAATACCCGTCGACGCAGATCGAGCCGCGCTTGTCCTGGCGGATGCCGAGCTTTTCAAGCCCGAGCCCTTCGGTGTTGGGCAGGCGGCCGACGGCGAGCATGATCTGCTCGGCGTCATAACAATCGCCCCCCAGAAAAGTCCCGCGCAGCCAGCCATCGCTCTTTTTCTCGATGCGGCCGAGCACGTCCTGGCAGCGGATATGGATGCCCTTGTTCTCGTATTCGGCGTGCAGGAGGCGCCGGAGATCCATGTCGAAACGCTGCAGGATCTCCTTGCCGCGATAGAGGATCGTCGTTTCCACGCCCATGGCAGCAAATATCCCGGCAAACTCAACCGCGATGTAGCCGCCGCCGGCGATCACCACCTTCTCCGGCAGCTTTTTAAGCTCAAAGGCCTCGTCGGAAGTGATGCAGAGCTCATGTCCGTGCAGCGCGCGGTGCGGATTGGGCCTGCCGCCCGTTGCGATCAAGATCCGTTCAGCCGAGACGGTGGTGCCGGTGCGTTTCAGCGCGATCTCATGACCGCCGGCGAGAACCGCGCGGTCGTTGATGAGTTCGACGCCCGATTTCTCAAGATTGCTGCGATAGACGCCTTCAAGACGAGCGATTTCGCGGTCCTTGTTGGCGATCAGCGTCGGCCAGTCGAAGCGCGCATTCTCGTAAGACCAGCCGTAACCGACAGCGTCTTCGAAGGCCTCGCCGAATTGCGAGGCGTAGACCAGGAACTTTTTCGGGATGCAGCCCCGGATGACACAGGTGCCGCCGACACGGCTTTCCTCGGCAACAGCGACCCGGGCGCCGGCTTCGGACGCCCGGCGGGCCGCACGGACCCCGCCTGAACCGGCCCCGATCACGAAAAGGTCGTAGTCGTAGCGCCGCTCAGTCATCGCAGATCCCGTTTGTCGTCCTGGTCGCTCGGCGAGCGCCCTCGCCGCATCCGCTCACGCGTGCCAGCGCACGCGCGTCGGTTCATGCATCTCCGCTCACTGCGGATTCGTCTCGCCCTGCAGGCTCTTCGCTTCGTTCTTGGAGATTTCCTGCAGTTTCTGCGTCGAACGGCGCAGCATCTCGTCGCCGATCTCCTTGGCCCAGGCCTGACTCACCGAAACCTGCGCGCTCAAAAGGCCGACGAGCGTCCCGGTGAATTTCTGACCCGTATCCGTCTCAAAGAAGGTGAGAAGATCGTTGAGTTCGCCTTCGCTGAAATTGATCGCCCAGATCCGCGCCAGCCGCTTTTCAAGCTCTGCGCGGCGGTCGACCATGTCGAGGGCCACCTGGTCGACGATCTCGATGATGCCGAGCTGCATCTGCGGATTGGAGCGGATGAGCGTCATCTTCGCCTGGTCTGCGACTTCCGGAAGGATCTCATCGAAGCTGCGCGACAGATCGGAGGCCGACAGGACCTTGCGGGCGAGCTCCATCTGCGCATCCGAAGGTTCGGCCGGCGCGCCGGTCGCCGGGGCCGGGTTCGCGTCCTGGGCTGCAGCGGGATAAACCGGGACCACCGCCCCGAGCAGCAGCAGGCAAAGCGCGGAAAGCCGAAACATGAAGAACTCCTGATGTGTGACGGCGCGTTGGATGCCGTCGATAACGGAAAAGCCGGGCGACGTCACGCCCGCATCAAGCGCGGGTGAGCCTCTTCACACCCTCAGGCGTGGCAATCAGCGCCGTCTCGGCCAGGTTGAGAAAGAGCCCGTGCTCCACGACGCCGGGGATCTCCGACAGGCCGCGCGCGAGCGCCTCTGGATCAGGAATGAGGCCAAAAGATGCATCGATGATGACATGGCCTTCGTCGGTTGCAAAAAGCTCTCCGCCGCGTGTGCGCCAGGCGAGTTCCGCACGGAGGCCAAGCCTCGAAATCAGCTCTTCAATGGCGCGTTCGCTCGCCTTCTTGCCGAAGCGCACGACCTCGATCGGCAGAGGAAAAGCCCCGAGATGTTCGACGTGCTTGCCGGCATCGGCGATGACGAGCATGCGCGCAGAAGCGGAAGCCACGATCTTCTCGCGCAACAGCGCCCCGCCGCCGCCCTTGATCAGGGCAAGCTCCGGGCCGATCTCGTCGGCGCCGTCGACGGTGAGATTTAGCCGGTCGATCTCGTCGAGAGAGGTGAGCGCGATCCCCTCGTCCTGCGCCAGTCTGGCCGTCGCCTCCGATGTCGGGACGCCGACGACATTCATGCCGGCGCGAACCTTCTCGCCCAGAAGCTTCACGAACCAGCTCGCCGTCGACCCGGTGCCGAGGCCGAGCTTCATGCCGTCCTCGACAAACTCAAGAGCCGCCTCGGCCGCCTGGCGTTTCAGATCATCCGTCATCCTTGCCCCCGCCTGCCTTGATCCCGCGAAACACATCCGGTTGCGCGCACTATCATCATACGCTTTCGTGCAACCCGTTTGCGACAGAGCGGGACGGATGACAACCCGACGCCTCGATAGATCCGCTCCGGGATCGAGGACGTCACAGCGGCGCAAGCCTCCTCGTCCCCACGACACATTCAAGGCACGGGGCGCGCAAACCTCCGGCTTGCGCCCGCCTCGCGCCTCGGCTAGCCCGGCGCCATGTCACTCATCGTCTTCGATCTCGACGGCACGCTCGTCGACACCGCCCCCGATCTCCTGGCGACCCTCGACCATGTCCTCGGCGGGCACGGCCTGCCGCCTGCCCCGCGCGAACGCATCATGCCCTGCATCTCGCGTGGTGCGCGCGCCATGATCGAAGAGGGTCTGAAGCTCTCCGGGCGCAAGGTGGCGCCGAAAGAACTCGACCGATTGCTGGAGGTCTTCCTCGCTCATTACGAGGAACATATCTGCGTCGAAAGCCGGCCCTTTCCGGGACTTGTGAGCGCGCTCGATACGCTCGAAGCGCAAGGCTGGAGTTTCGCCGTCTGCACCAACAAGCGCGTCGGCATGTCGAAGCTGCTTCTCGATCAGCTCGGGCTTCTGAATCGATTTCAGGCCGTGCTCGGCGCCGATTCGGTCGCCAAGCGCAAACCCGATCCGGCACATCTTCTTGAAACCATCGAAGCTGCGGGCGGAGAGCCCGACGCTGCCTTGATGGTCGGCGATTCGGCTGCCGATATCGCGGCGGCACGTGCGGCTTTCGTCCCGGTCATCGGTGTGCCTTTCGGCTACACGACGAAACCGATGGCCGAGCTTCGTCCCGACGTCATCATCGACAGCTATTCGCAGCTCACACCCGCGCTCGCCGCAAGGCTTCTTGAAACGCGCGGTGGATCGGCAGCCGTGGAATGAGCGCGCCGGCTTGACCGCGGCGCGGCTCCGTGCCAAATCGCTGCTGCGAGTCGGGCGCGTAGCTCAGCGGGAGAGCACTGCCTTCACACGGCAGGGGTCACAGGTTCAATCCCTGTCGCGCCCACCATCTTTCCGGCTCATGACCTTTTCCCAGGCTCTTCTTTCCCAGGCTCCTCGGGCACGATCTCACCGAGGTCCCGTTCCTGCGGAAAGTATGGCGCCTAAACGAAGAACCGACGTCTCTCTCTAGACGCGTCGCAAGTGCCGCCTAGTTTCGGCGCGCATGTGGTCTTGGATCCAGCACTATTCCGGCGCTTTCTCAGCCATTACGAGCCTGCTCATGCTGCTCGTCTGGTTCGTTTACCTGCAGCTCCTGCTCGTCGCCTACAGGCGCCGCTGGCGCTCGACCGTCCTCATCAATCGCGGCGGGGGCCTTGGCACGGAAGCGCGCTGCCTGATCAGCAATATGAGCTCGGAGGCGATCTACCTGACGAGCCTCATCGCCTTCGTGACCACCAACGACAACACCTACCGGCAGGAGCTGACGGATCTCCGCGATCTCGGCGACGGGCTCGATGCCGATCCGCGCTCGCGCATGAAGCAGGGGCCGCTGAAAGCCGGCGAATATCTCGATATCGGCACGTTCCACGACCTGATCTTGACGATCGGCGACAATGAGGGCCACGGGTCGAACGAGGACTGGCTCGCGTCCGTCCAATCTCTCGAGCTGACCGCCGTGATCGTCTACGGTGCCGACGATCTCCTCGCAGGGGCACGCCGAACCTTTGAGATCCGGCACAAGGACGGAGATATCCAGATCTGCCCGACGACCAGCGATTCCGAGCAGATCCGCTCGCGCCGGGAGCGGCGCAAGATCGGAAAGCTGCTGCAAGATTCCCTTTAATCGTAGAAGACCACCGTCTTTCGTCCGGAGATGATGACGCGGTCGTCGAGCACATAGTGCAGCGCGCGTGCGAGCACCCGACGTTCGATGTCGCGGCCTTTGGCAATGAGATCGGCCGGCGTATGGCGATGCGAGATGCGCTCCACGTCCTGCTCGATGATCGGCCCCTCGTCGAGGTCGGGCGTGACGAAATGCGCCGTCGCCCCGATCAGCTTCACACCGCGCTCATGCGCCTGATGATAAGGTTTGGCGCCCTTGAAGCCCGGCAGAAACGAATGATGGATGTTGATGCAGCGCCCGGCGAGCTTCGTCGACAGCTCGTCTGACAGGACCTGCATGTAGCGGGCGAGAACGACGAACTCCGTCTCCGTCTCTTCGATCAGATCCCAGAGCTTCGCCTCCTGTTCGGGCTTCGTCGCGGCCGTCACCGGCAGATGATGAAACGGCACCTCATCGAGCTCCGGCAGCTGCAACGCCTCGCGCGGATGGTTGGAGACGATGGCGGTAATCTGCATCGGCAATTCGCCGATCCGCCAGCGGTAGAGAAGATCGGCGAGGCAATGATCGAATTTCGAGACGAGGAGCATGACCTTCGGCTTCACGCTGCGGTCGCGCAGCGTCAGCTCCATTTCGAAGCGCTCGCCGATCTCCGCGAGCTTCTCGCGAAAATCTTCAATGTCGGCCCCTTCCAGCACCGGATTGAAGAGAACCCGCATGAAGAAGTGACCGGTTTCAGCGTCATCGAATTGCTGCGCCTCCAGGATGTTGTAGCCACTGGAGACGAGCGAGGTGGCGACGGCTGCGACGATGCCCGGACGATTGGGGCAGGAGAAGGTGAGAATGAAATCGGCCATGACCTGTCCGTTGGCTCAGCTGAGGTTGCTTTAGCAATCAAATGCGGCAGCGCAAGACGCGCTGTCGGCGGCACGATGGGAGGACTTGCCGACGACGCCCGGGGCCGGGCGTGGCAGGCGAGCCACATACGGTTGCAAAAGCGTCACGGCGCCGCACCGCGGGCCGCCCGGTGCTTGCCTTTTGAGAGCGATTCGACACAGAGGTTAAAGTGACACATCAACTCGCCAGCCTTTCCGGGGACGGTAATGAGAAAGTTTGGATTACTTGCGACTGCGGTCGCTGTGGCGCTTGTTAGCGCCGTTTCTTTTGCTCCCAACGCCTCGGCGCAGCCGACGGCAAGATTTTTTGATCCCGTTTCCAAGCAATGGCTGAGCTTCGGCCCGGGCTCCCGACTCCATGGCAAGTCGCCGGTGCAGCGTGAGGTCGTGGATTACACCGGCCCCTACGGCCCGAACACGATCATCGTGGATACCGGCGAGCGCCGCCTCTACTACGTCATGGAAGACGGCAAGGCGCTGAAATACGGCGTCGGCGTCGGCCGCGAGGGCTTCCAGTGGGCCGGCACGCACCGCGTGACGCGCAAGGCGGAGTGGCCGGGCTGGACGCCGCCGCCGGCGATGCGCAAGCGTCAGCCGGGCCTGCCGGCGCATATGGAGGGCGGCCCCAACAATCCGCTCGGTGCCCGCGCGCTCTACATCGGCAACACCTACTACCGCATCCACGGTTCGAACGAGCCCTGGACGATCGGCACGGCGGTCTCCTCGGGCTGCATTCGCATGACCAACGACGACGTCACAGACCTCTACGAACGGGTCAATGTCGGCACGAAGGTGGTCGTGCGCCGCTAGAGCGATTCGACGACACGATTTATCGACGGCCGGCCCTTGCGCCGGCCGTTTTCGTTTCAAGCTCCATGGGGCGGCGCCTGCGCTGGCCATTGTCGTTTCAAGCTCTGAGAGAAATCCCACCTGCCCCGTTCAGCGGCGGGAGAGACCGTTTTCGGCCAGCTCTTCCAGATAGCCCGCCCACAGGGAGCCGAAGTCCTGTCCGAGCCGGTAGAGATAGGACCAGGTGAAGATCCCGCTGTTGTGCAGATCGTCGAAATGCAGACGGACGGCGTAATTGCCGATCGGTTCGACTTCGATCACCATCACATCGGCTTTTCCCGAGACGAGCTTGCGCTCGGAGGGCGAATGCCCCTGCACCTCGGCGGAGGGGGAAAAGACCCGCAGATACTCCGCCGGCAGCTCGAAGGTCTCGCCGCTCTCAAAACTGACGGCCAGCATGTGCCGGTCCTTCTTCAGACGGATTTCGGTCGGCCAGGGTTCCGCCATCATGTCTCCTTCAAGGGGCTGCGGCGCCGCGCTGCCATTTGACGCGGACGGCGGCGCCATTACATTCTTCTCCTATAAGGGCGGGAAACGGCTTGCCAGCACCATTTGCCGATCACAGGCGAAGGGGAGGCAGGCAAACGGAACAATGAGGCGTCAGTGAATTCCATCGTGCAGAAATCCGACATCGCGGCCGTCACGCCGATCGACACGGCGTCGGAGACAGCGCCGATGATCGACCCGTTCGGACGGTCGATCTCCTATCTGCGCGTCTCAGTGACCGACCGCTGCGATTTCCGCTGCGTCTATTGCATGGCCGAGGACATGACCTTCCTGCCCAAGCGGGATCTTCTGTCTCTCGAGGAATTGGAGCGCCTGTGCACCGCCTTTATCGACAAAGGCGTGCGCAAGCTGCGCCTCACCGGCGGGGAGCCTCTCGTGCGCCGCAACATCATGTGGCTGATCGAGGCGCTCGGGCGCCATCTCACCACCGGGCGGCTCGAGGAGCTGACCCTGACGACGAACGGCTCACAGCTCGAACGTTACGCGCACGATCTCGCCGCACTCGGCGTGCGCCGGATCAACGTCTCCCTCGACACGCTCGATCACGACAAGTTCAAGGCCATCACGCGCTGGGGCGATCTCGGCCGCGTGATGGCAGGCCTCAAGGCGGCGCAGGACGCAGGACTTCAGGTGAAGCTCAACGTCGTCGCGTTGAAAGACGTGAACGAACACGAAATCCCGGAGATGATCCGCTTTGCCAACGGTCAGGGCATGGATCTGACGCTGATCGAGACGATGCCGCTCGGCGAGATCGAAGGCGACCGCACCGAGCAATATCTGCCGCTTTCCACCGTTCGCGCGCGACTTTCAGAGCGCTTCACCATGGCCGACATTCCTTACAAGACCGGCGGGCCGGCGCGGTACGTCGAGGTCAAGGAGACCGGCGGCAGGCTCGGCTTCATCACCCCGCTCACGCATAATTTCTGCGAAAGCTGCAATCGCGTGCGGGTGACGTGCACGGGCACGCTCTTCATGTGTCTCGGGCAGGAAGATGCGGCCGATCTGCGGGCCCCATTGCGCGCCTCTGAAGGCAATGCGCTCCTCGCGCAGGCCATCGACGAGGCGATCACCCGCAAGCCGAAGGGGCACGATTTCGTCATCGATCGCCATCACCGGCGTCCGGCGGTTGCACGGCATATGAGCATGACGGGCGGCTGAGCCCTGGTCGCGGCTTAAGAAGCCGCCTAAGCATAAGCTTCGATCAACCCGCCAGAAGCCCGTTTCCCCATGCCGCCTGTGCCTGCCCTGCCGAGCGAAAACCAGCGCGGCATCCTCCTGATGCTCGCAGCGATGGTGACGTTCATCGTCAACGATACGCTGGTGAAGGTTGCGAGCGCCGATCTGCCGACCGGCGAGATCATCTTTCTGCGCGGTCTGATCGTGTCGCCGATCGTCATCGTGCTCGCGGTGCGCCGCGGCGCCTTCGCCAATCGCAGTCTGCTTTTCCATAAGACGCTCATCTGGCGCACCCTGGGCGAGGTGGTGGCAGCGGGGCTCTACCTCTCTGCCCTGTTCCGCCTGCCGCTCGCCAACGCTTCGGCGATCCTGCAGGTCGTGCCGCTCGCCACCACGGCGGGTGCTGCACTCTTTCTCGGCGAGACCGTCGGACGGAGGCGCTGGACCGCGATCGCGGTCGGCTTCAGCGGGGCGCTCCTCGTCATCCAGCCAGGTCTCGACGGCTTCAACATCTGGTCGCTCGTCGCGCTCCTCAGCGTCTTCGCGGTCGTTCTGCGCGATCTCGCCTCCAAGCAATTGCCGAAAGGCCTGCCGACGCTCGCCGTCACGACGGCCGCCGCAATCTCCGTCGGTCTCTTCGGTGGCTTTCTCATGCTCTTCGAAGAGCCCGTGATGCCCGATGCGGCCGTGCTCGCCACCATCTTCGCGTCCGGACTGTGCACGGTCGCGGGCTACACCCTGATCATCGCCGCGATGCGCACGGGAGACATCTCCGTCGTCGCGCCATTTCGCTATTCCTTCATGATCTGGGCCGTGCTTGCGCAGGTGCTCGTCTTCGGCGAGTGGCCGGGGCCGCTCCTTTTCATCGGTACCGGCATCTTGATTGCGACCGGCATCTACACCTTCTACCGGGAACGCCAGGTGGGAGCCTCGGAGGCCCGCAAAGCGCTGACGGCACCGCCGGCACGCTGATCGCGCCCCTTCTGCCGGGCGCGGTTGGATGCTATCGGGTCATCCACCCCTCCCCTCGCCTCCGCCGAGATCCAATGCCGTCTTCAATATCCGACGCCCCCGCCCTGTCACCTGAGGGGCGGCGGCCAAGTCTCTTGAGCCTCGTCGTCATTTCGACGCTCAGCCCGTTCGCGATCAACGTCATCGTGCCGTCGATGCCGGCGCTGGAGAAGGACTTCCACGCGAGCTTTGCCACCGTGCAGCTCGTCCTGTCCCTGTTTCTTGCCTCCGTTGCGATTTCGCAGATCGTGATTGGACCGCTGTCGGACCGTTTCGGGCGCCGGCCCGTCCTTCTCTGCGGGCTCAGCATCTTCACCGCCACCAGCGCCCTGGCGAGTTTTGCGAACGACATTGAAAGCCTGCTTGCACTGCGCGTTCTGCAGGCGGCCGGCGGCTGCACCGGCATCGTTCTGGCACGCGCCATCGTGCGCGACCTCTACGATCGGCGCAAAGCCGCAAGCGTCATCGGCTATGTCACGATGGGGCTCGCCATGGCGCCGATGGTGGCACCGCTCTTCGGTGGTCTTCTGCAACAGAATTTCGGCTGGCGGGCGCAGTTCGTCATGCTGACGGTGTTCGGAGCCTTGGTCCTGGCCCTTGCCTGGCGCGACGTCAGCGAGACGCATCACGCGCGCACCGAGCGGATCGCCTTTGCCACCTTGTTTCGGGATTTCGGCTACCTTCTCAAGGAACCCGCCTTCCTCGTCTACACCGCCGTATCGAGCCTTGCGACGTCGGTCTTCTTCGCCTTTCTGGGCGGCGGCGCCTATGTGGCCGGCACGATCCTCGGACTGTCTCCGATCGCCTATGGCAGTTGGTTTGCGGTCCTGTCGATCGGCTATGCTTTTGGCAATTTTCTCTCCGGCCGTTTTGCCGAAAAGGTCGGCGTCCGGCGGATGACGCTCGCCGGGTCCAGCCTTCTCCTCATCGCCCAGCTCGTGCTTCTCGCTCTCATCGCAAGCGGCCATCTGAGCGCACCGGCCCTCTTCCTGCCGATGTGCGTGGGTGGCATTTCCAACGGCCTCGTCCTGCCGAGCACGATCGCCGGCGCCATCAGCGTGCGCCCGGAAATCGCCGGCACGGCCGCGGGGCTCCAGGGCGCGACGCAGATCGGCTCGGGCGCGATCTCTTCGGCGATCGCAGGAGCCGTGCTCGCCGGCGGCATGTCGGCCCTGCCCCTCTCAGCCGTCATGCTGACAGGGGCCGTCGCGGCATTCGCCTTCTCCGTGATCCTGTTTCGGATCGTCCGCTAGCCCTCTATTCCACCACCACCCTCGGCGCCTGGCGGACTCCCGCGGCTTTTTCCACGTTGAGACGCTTCACGACGGCATCGGCAATGTGGCGATAGATGCGCGCATGCTCCGATTGCGGTTCGCCGGCAACGATCGGCCGGCCGGAATCGGAGGTTTCGCGGATATCCATGTGAAGCGGCACAGCGCCGAGGAAGGGCACGCCGATGCGTTCCGCCTCGTGTTCGGCTCCGCCATGCCCGAAAATGTCGGAGCGCTCGCCGCAATGCGGGCACAGGAAATAGCTCATGTTCTCCACGATGCCGAGGACCGGCACGTTCACCTTGTTAAACATATTGAGGCCCTTGCGGGCATCGATGAGGGCGAGATCCTGCGGCGTCGAGACGATGACGGCACCGGCGAGCGGAACCTGCTGAGCCATGGTGAGCTGCGCGTCGCCGGTTCCGGGAGGCATATCGACGACGAGCACGTCGAGCTCGCCCCAGGCGACCTCGCGCAGCATCTGGGTCAAGGCGGACATGACCATCGGCCCGCGCCAGATCATCGGGGTCTCTTCCTCCACGAGGAAGCCCATCGACATGACCTTGAGACCGTAGCCTTCCATCGGCTTCAGGATGCGCTCCGACACCGATTCCGGCCGTCCCTTGATGCCCATCAAACGCGGCAACGACGGCCCGTAAATGTCGGCGTCGAGGATGCCGACATCGAGCCCGTTCGCCTTGAGCCCGAGGGCGAGATTGACGGCGGTCGTGGATTTGCCGACGCCACCCTTGCCGGACGCGACAGCGATGATCGCCTTGACGCCAGGAACTCCCGCTTTTTGAGGCTGCTGCGGCGCCTGGCCCGGCGCGCGCTGCGGGGCGGATGGTTGCGGGGCGGGTTGCGGCCGTGGCGGAGCGCTGCGGGGGGCCGTATTCTGCGGCATCGCATTCTGGGACATGCCCTGCCCCGGCCGTCTCTCGGCGGTCAGGGCCACCATGGCACGCTCCACCCCCGGCAGATCCGAGAGCACCTTTTCGGCCGCCTGCCGCAGAGGTTCCAGATGCGATGCGGCCTCCGCCGGCACCGTGATCGACACGATCACCTTGCCGTTCGAGATGACGGGATCGGAAACGAGTTTCTGAGTGACGATATCACTTTCGAGGTCGGGGCCTTTGACACGGCGGAGCGCATCGAAGACGACATCTTTCGTAATCGTGGGAGTGGTCTCGGGCATTGCCATCCTTCAACCGCGTCAGCGGTGGTGCTTTTGAGCCGGTGGTTTCGTCCGGCGGGCATGCCGTTGACATATTGCCCCCTCGCCCGAAGTTCAAATGCCACACGCTGCGATCGGCTGAGGAAGACGCCGGATGGCGGCTTCACCTGCCGGGCCACGACAGGTATATAGGTTGAGAGGAAACGAACCGATGGCCGAAAGCCCGTTGCCGAGACGACGCTCCTTCATCACCGGGATACCGGCGCGGAAGAGTCCGCAGCCGAAGCGTTTCTGCGGGGTTTCGTGAGCGAGACGACCGACCAGGATCGTCCTGCCCCGCGCCCGATCACGGGGGTTATTCTTGCTGGCGGCCTGTCCCGCCGGATGGGCAACGACAAGCCGCTCGTGGAGATTGCCGGCCGACCGCTGCTTTCCTACGTGGTGAATGGTCTGCGCCCGCAGGTCGACGAACTCGTCATCAACGCCAATGGCGACGCGTCGCGCTTCAGTGAATTTCTTCTCCCTGTCGTTCCCGACGGCATCGACGGCAATCCGGGGCCTCTCGCCGGTATTCTCGCCGGGATGCGCTGGAGCCAGGTCTTCTGTCCGCAGGCGCGTTTCATGGCGAGCGCAGCCGTCGACACGCCCTTCTTTCCCGGTGATCTCGTCACGCGGCTGTCCGAAGGCTGCGGCCACGACGAAACGACGATCGCCGTCGCGGCCTCGTTCAACGGCGTGCATCCCGTCTTCGGATTGTGGCCGATCGCGCTTGCCGACGATCTCGAGGAATGGCTGAAGAAGGCGAAATCGAGCAAGGTTCTCGACTTCGCGGACCATTACGTGCGTCTCAACGTGCCCTTCGACCATCTGGAAGCCGACGGCCGCCAGATCGATCCGTTCTTCAACGTCAACACGCCGGAGGACGCGGCCGAGGCACAGGCGATGCTCGAGGCGCTCAATCGAACTCAGGCCGCCGAATAGCCCGCCCGCGGATGGGACCCCCGGTCTTCGGCATCACCGGCTGGAAGAATTCCGGCAAGACGACGCTCGTCGCCCACCTCGTCAGCGAGTTCTCGGAGCGCGGCCTGATCGTCTCCACGGTCAAGCACGCCCACCACGCCTTCGACATCGATCATCCCGGAACCGATTCGTTCCGACATCGCGAGGCGGGCGCACGCGAGGTGCTCCTCGTGTCCGATCACCGTTGGGCGCTGATGCATGAGCTCGGCGAAGAGGCGGAGCCCCCCGTCGAGGAGATGCTGTCGCGCCTGTCGCCCTGCGACCTCATTCTCATCGAAGGCTACAAGAAGGCGTCTCACCCGAAGCTCGAAGTGCGCCGCCGCGACGGACGGCCCGGCCAGGCGCTCAGCGACAGCGATCCGTCGATCCTCGCAATCGCCGCCGATTACCCAGTGGCAAACGCGGAGCTTCCGGTCTTCCATCTCGACGAAATTGCACAAATTGCCGATTTCATCGCCGGGCATCTGTCGCTCGATGCCGCCAAATGAGGCAGTCTGCGCCTTTCGCGCCTCTCCCGCCTATGCCAGGAGGCGCAGAATCGGCCAAACCTGCATTGCCTGTGATCAAGTCTCCTTGCCGCAGGCACGGCGCTTGCTAAAGAGTTGCACAGGCTCAAAGTTTGGGCCGATTATAGGTCCAGCGGCCTTCCCCGGCCGCATCCAACAAGAAATTCGGGAGACAGCATGAGCTTGTTCAAAAAACTGGCGGCTGCAACGGTCCTCGCGGTCTTCGCCACCGGCGCGGCGCAGGCCCAGGAAACCTTGCGCATCGGCACGGAGGGCGCCTACCCCCCGTTCAGCGAAATCACGGCTGACGGTAAGCTCGTCGGCTTCGATATCGACATCGCCAATGCGCTCTGCGACGAGATGAAGGTGAAGTGCGAGTTCATCGCGCAGGATTGGGACGGCATCATTCCCGCCCTTCTCGCCGGTAAGTACGACGCCATCGTCGCCTCCATGTCGATCACGGAGGAGCGCAAGGAGAAGGTCGACTTCACCGACAAATATTACGACACGCCGCAGGCGATCGTCGTGCCGAAGGATTCCGACATCACGGAAGCGACCGCCGAATCGATGGCGGACAGAAGCGTCGGTGCCCAGAGCTCCACGACGCACGCGCAATATGCGGAACAGATCTTCCCGGATTCCGACATCCGCCTCTATCCCTCGGCCGACGAATACAAGCTCGATCTGGCGAGCGGACGTCTCGATGCAGCCCTCGACGATGTGATCGTTCTGTCGGAGTGGGTCGACAGCGAAGACGGCTCCTGCTGCAAGATCCTGACGACGCTGCCGGGCGATCCGAAGATCTACGGGCCGGGCATCGGCATCGCGGTGCGCAAGGGCGAAGACGAGTTGCGCGAGAAGCTCAACGCCGCCATCAAGGCGATCCGCGAGAACGGCACGTACAAGAAAATCAACGACAAGTACTTCGACTTCGACGTCTATGGCGGATAAGTCGGGGTGTATGATGCATCGGATGGGGCTTTTGAGCCCCATCCTTCTGCCGCGCCAGGGATGACGGGCTGATGGAGTTTTTGGACCTCCTGTCGTTTGGAGGCGGCGGCTGGGGCGATGATCTTGCGGCCGGGCTTGCGGTCACGGTCGCGTTGGCGCTGACGACGCTGCCGATCGGGCTCGTGCTCGGATTTCTGCTTGCGCTCGCCAAGGACAGCGACGATCCCGGCCTCATCCGGGCGGCGACGATCTTCACCACGATCTTCCGCGGGCTGCCGGAGCTTCTGACGCTGTTCATCATCTATTACGGCGGACAGATCGCACTGCAGAAGCTCTTCCGGCTTCTCTTCGACACCTATGTCGAGTTTTCGTCTTTCACGGCGGGCGTGATCGCCCTGTCGCTCGTCTTCGCATCCTTCGCGAGCGAGGTCTTTCTGTCCGCCTTTCGCGGCATTCAGAAGGGCCAGTATGAGGGGGCGTATGCGCTCGGCCTGAGACCGACGACGACGATGCGTCTCGTCATCCTGCCACAGCTCATCCGGCTCGCTTTGCCGGGGCTTTCGAACCTCTGGCTGATCTTGTTGAAGGATACGAGCCTCGTCTCCGTCATCGCCCTCAACGATCTTCTGCGCAACACCAACGTCGCCGTTGGCGTGACCAAACAACCGTTCTTCTTCTATTTCGTCGCCTGCATGATCTATCTGGTGCTTTCCATCATTTCGTCTTTCGGCATCAACGGCATCGACCGCTGGGCACGGCGCGGCGAGGCAACGAAATGACGATGAGCGAGACGAGCGCCGATCAGGTCTATGTCTCCGACCGGATTCTTCCGGCGGAGCCTCCGCCCGCTTCCGTCCGGCATTGGAGCAAGGCACGTATCGCCGGCATTGTTCTGATGACGGTTTGGGCCGCGATCGCCCTCGCGCTGATCGTCTTCTTCATCAGCGCCTGGAATCCGGCACTCCTGACGCGCTACGGGCCAAAGCTCCTCGACGGCCTCCTCGTCACGGTGGAGCTCGTCGTTCTGTCGGTCGCGATCGGTGCGGTTCTGGCCGGCATCGTCGCGGCGGGCCGACTCTCGAAGAACCGGTGGACGCGCGGTCTCGCCTTTGCCTATGTGTATTTCTTCCGGGGCACGCCGCTCCTGGCCCAGACCTTCCTCGTCTATTATGGCGCCGGGCAATTCCGGGAGGTTTTCGACGCCGCCGGGATGTGGTGGTTCTTTCGCGACGCGTTCAATTGCGCCGCCCTCACCTTCACGCTCAACACGGCTGCCTACCAGGCCGAGATCTATGCTGGCGCCATTCGCGGCGTCTCGCTTGGACAATGGGAAGGAGCCCGCGCGCTCGGGCTCTCGCCTGTCGTCATCTTCTTCAAGGTGGTCGCCCCGCAGGCGCTGATCACGGCTCTGCGGCCGCTCGGCAACGAGATCATCTTTATGATCAAGGGCTCCGCGATCGCTTCGGTCATCACCGTCTATGATCTCCTGGGCGAGACGCGGCTTGCCTTTTCCCGCTCCTTCGATTTCCAGGTCTATCTCTGGGCCGCGGGGCTCTATCTCGTCGTCGTGGAAGCGCTCCGGCGCGTCTGGGATGCGGCCGAACGACGGCTGACGCGGCATCTCAAGCCGGCACAGGACAGCTCCGGCCAGCAGGTGGTGGCGGAACAGATCGGCGCGTGAGCCGCCAAAGCCTCAGACGAAAAGCTCGGTCTTTTCGAACTTCGTCACATCGATCAGGCCCTTGTCGGAGATCCTGAGCTCCGGGATGACGACGAGCGCGAGCAGCGAATGCTGCATGAAGGCGTTATTGAGACGGCAGCCGCAGCTTTGCATGGCGGCGCCCATGCGTGCGGCCTTGGCGGCAACAGCTTCCGCGCGCTCCTCCGAAAGGAGGCCCGCGATCCTGAGCTCGACCAGCGCCAGTTCCTCGCCTTCGGATATCACCACCACACCGCCGCCGACTTCGCCCAGTCGGTTCGCCGCCATCGCCATATCGGTCCGGTCGGTGCCGACGACGATCATCTGGTGGCTGTCATGGGCAACGGTGGAGGCGATGGCGCAGCGCCGGTTGTAGCCAAAGCCCGAGACAAACGCGTTCTGGACGGCCCCGGTGCAACGATGGCGCTCCACCAGGGCAAGGTGGGCGACATCGTTTGTCATATCGGCTTCCACCAACCCATCGACGACGCTCAGCTCACGCTGAAGAGCCTTCGTCGGCGCCTGGTTCTCGATAACGCCGACGACGCGAACGCCGACACGGTCCTTTCCCTTTGGCGCGGGCACGGCGAAATCGTCCGCCGTCAGCTCGCGGCCCAGGCGGACCGTGTTTTTCGCCTCTTCCGGATACCCGTAGAGCGGGATGTCGGCGACGAGCGCCCCCTTCTCGGCGAGCAGCCGGCCGCGGCCAAAGACGGCATCGATTTTGAGCGATGGCAGGTCCGACACGAGAAGGAGATCGGCGCGGCGCCCCGGCGCGATGGAGCCGAGCTCGCGTTCCAGGCCGAAATGCTCTGCCGTGTTGAGCGTCGCCATCTGGATTGCCGTGACCGGCTTCAGCCCCTGGGCGATGGCGTGCCGCACGACGCGGTTCATATGTCCATCATGCACGAGCGTTCCGGAATGGCAGTCATCCGTGCACAGAACGAAGAAGCGCGGGTCGAGCCCCTTTTCGGTGACGGCCTTGATCTGAGCGGCGACATCGTACCAGGCGGAGCCGAGGCGCAGCATCGCGCGCATACCCTGCCGCACGCGCGCAATCGCATCCTCCATGCGGGTGCCTTCATGGTCGTCGGCGGGGCCGCCGGCCGCATAGGCATGAAAATCCACTCCGAGATCGGGGGACGCATAATGGCCGCCGACGGTCTTGCCGGCCGACACCGACGCAATGATCTCGCCCAGCATCCGCTCGTTACCCGCAGCGACGCCCGGAAAGTTCATCACCTCGCCAAGGCCGATGATGCCCGGCCAGGACATCGCCTCGGCGACCTCCTCCGGTCCGAGCTCGGCGCCTGCCGTCTCAAGGCCGGGCGCGGAAGGCACGCAGCTCGGCACTTCGACAAAAACGTTGATCGGCGCCGTCAGAGCTTCGTCATGCATGAGACGAACCCCGTCGAGACCGAGCACGTTGGCGATCTCATGAGGATCGACGAACATCGACGTCGTGCCGTGGGGAACGACAGCACGCACGAATTCCGTCACCGTCACCATGCCGCTTTCGACATGCATGTGAGCATCGCACAGGCCCGGCACGAAATAGCGCCCCCTGGCCTCCACCACTTCGGTCTCCTCACCGATCGTGTGGGAGGCATCCGGCCCGCAATAGGCGAAGCGCCCTGCGGTGATGGCGAGATCGGTGTTTTCGACGATCTCCCCGGAATGCACGTTTACCCAGCGGCCACCGCGGATGACGAGATCGGCCGGCGTGCGCCCGGCGGCCACATCGACGAGGCGCGGCGCCACCTTCTGCCAGGACGGGAAAGGATCAGTCATTGTCACCTCCAAACGGCCGCATGGCGCCGACAGCCGACGACAGCTCGACCAAACACCCGGTCAAAGACTTGGGATACGCCGCTCACCAGGGCATGTTGGAAAAGCTCTGCCCCTGACAAGGCCTTTTTGATTGTCTAGAACCATGAGCAATCGCCGCGCAAAGCAAAAGGGAACGGAACATGGCGAAAGTTGCATTCATCGGCCTCGGCGTGATGGGATACCCGATGGCCGGGCATCTCGCCCATCGAGGCCATAAGGTTACCGTCTACAACCGCACGCAGGACAAAGCGGAGAAGTGGGTCGCCGAGCACGGTGGCCGGCATGCTCCGACGCCCGAGCATGCCGCCGAGGGCGCGGAATTCGTTTTCTGCTGTGTCGGCAACGACGAGGATCTCAGATCCGTTACGCTCGGCCGCGGCGGCGCTTTCAAGGGAATTGCGCCAGGCGCGATCTTCATCGACAACACGACGGCGAGTGCGGAAATCGCCCGAGAGCTGGCGCATGAAGCGCATGCACACCGCTTCTGCTTCCTGGATGCGCCGGTTTCCGGCGGCCAGGCCGGCGCCGAAAAAGGTCAGCTGACAGTGATGGTCGGCGGCGAGCCAAAAGTCTTCGAGAAGGCCCGGCCGGTCATCGAATGCTACGCCAAGATGGTCGGACTGATGGGGCCAGTCGGCTCGGGTCAGCTCACCAAGATGGTCAACCAGATCTGCATCGCCGGCCTCGTCCAGGGGCTCTCCGAAGGCATCAATTTCGCGCAGAAGGCGGGCCTCGACGTGGAGAAGGTGATCGACGTCATCTCCAAGGGCGCGGCACAGAGCTGGCAGATGGAGAACCGCTGGAAGACGATGACCGAGGATCATTACGATCACGGTTTCGCGGTCGATTGGATGCGCAAAGACCTCGCCATCTGCCTCGATGAGGCGAAAACCAACGGCGCGCTTCTGCCGGTGACGGCGCTCGTCGATCAGTTTTACGGCGAGGTGCAGGCGATGGGCGGCAAGCGCTGGGATACGTCGAGCCTGATGAAGCGGCTGCAGCGCTTCAAGTGAGGCTGAGTTTTGCCAAGAGCCGTACGGACGGCGCGATTGCCGTCCGTTAACCATTCTTCTGCCGCAAAAGCACCCTAAGGTTGCATTTAGCGCAGCCGCATTATGGCTTTTACCCATTTCAGATCAAGTGTTTGGATCTTCCGCCTAACTCTTTCTCCCCATTTATTCAGAAAATCCTCTTAATATCTCGCCTGCTCGAAGCATCTTTTTCGTATTGAAGCCTCCCTTTAAAGTTGATAATCTCCTTTTGCTTCTGAAATGAAGGTTCTTCTGTGAACTTCAGGAGAGAGGGAGGTGTGTCGTGGATAAGACAGCACTCATTACCCAATTGAAGGAGAAGCTTCACCCTGAACTCATGCGTCAAATCGAAGGTGGCCTGCCTGATGATTTCGCGCTCGCCGACAACCAGAACCAGAACCAGGGTGACATGGCCGCTCTCGCGGAGATGAAGCCGGAAGTTTTGCGCAGCATCGGCGTCGGACGCGGCATGGGTGAGACGGCCGAAGACAACCAGAACCAGAACCAGGGAAAGCTGGAAGATCTCATCGCCATGAAGCCGCAAGCCTTGCAGAGCCTGCGTTCTGTTCTGCTCGCGCCGGGCGACGAAGTCATGGACAATCAGAACCAGAACCAGGGCGGCAACGTCCGCGGCATTGCCAAGCCGGAATAGGCGCGGCCAGGCTTTCACCCCTCGTTTCGCCAGCAAAGGGACCGGCGTGCTGCACGGCACGCCGGCACAGGGAGGCTGCCCATGACGGCACCCGACCTTCATCTCATCTTCCCGCCGCAATGGTCGCCCTTCCAGCCCTTTCTCTCGACGCCTTCGCTCAAGGCCTACCTCGAGAGCCATGGCCATCGTGTCCGGCAGTCCGACTGGAACGTCGAGTTCTACGAGTATTTCATCGACCGCCGCAGGCTGGCGAAGGCCTCGGCTCGGCTGATGCGCTACATACGCGAGCTGCGGGAAGAGAACGAGATCTACCGCAACTCGGCCTATCTCGCTCTCGGCATCCTCAGCAACTACGAGACAAAGCGCTCCGCGGTCGACCGCCTGCGCTCACCCGCCTGCCTCGATCGCGTGGAAGATTTCTATGAGAGCGTCACCGCGCTGAAGCGGCTCCTCTACGCATTCTCGGTCGCCGAGCCGGTGGTGGAGGTGGGCACGTCATCTCTGTCGACGGCGCGGGTTCTCCGCTCCGCGGCCGCGGTCGATGCCTTCTGCGAGAGCGAGGAGGACAATCCGTTCCTGCCGTTCTTCCGTTCGAAGATCGCAGAGATCGACGAGGTTCCGCGCTATTTCGGGATTTCGGTGATCGGAACCGAGCAGATCCTGCCCTCTCTCACCCTCGGCGCCGCCTTGAAGGCGCGCTTCCCCGGCGTTCCAATCCTCGTTGGCGGCAGTGTATTCTCGCGCCTGCTCGACCGGGAGGATGCCCTGCAACCCCTCTTCGGTCGCTTCTTCGATATCGTGGTGCGCTACGAGGGTGAAATTCCGGCCGATCGTCTCCTGTCGGCCACCGATCCGTGCGGTGAACGCACCCCCGGGATCGCCTTTCACGAAAACGGCCGGATCGTCATGACCGATCTCGCTCCGCAGCTTCCCATGGAGGAAATCCCGACACCCGATTTCGGCGACCTCGATCTCCGCCGATATTTCTCGCCGGACATCGTGCTACCGCTCCTCTCCGCCCGAGGATGTTACTGGGACAAGTGCGCCTTCTGCTACCATGGCATGATCTACGGAGACCGCTACCGGGTGCGCGATCCGAAAGCCATCGCTGCCGACGTCGAGCGCCTCAACGCCCGTCACGGCGTGACGCATTTCGCCCTCAATGACGAGGCGATCCCGCCAAAACTCTTCAAGACGCTGCCGGCAGCATTGCCGAGACGCACTTACTTCTTCACCGGCCTTTACAAGTTCGAGCGCTTCTTCCGGGCCGAGCATTATCGCGACATGTACGAGGCGGGCTTCCGCTCTCTCTACATCGGTCTCGAAAGCGCCAGCGAGCGCGTGCAACGGCATATGCGGAAGAACAACACGCGCGCCGTCATGCGCGCCAATCTCACGGACGCCGATGCCGCCGGCATTTGGAACCACACTTTCAACTTCTTCGGCTTCCCGACGGAAACGGAAGCCGAAGCCATGGAGACGGCGCACTTCCTCATCGACAACTCCGCCATCATCCACTCGGAGGGGACGGGGACGTTTTCCTTCGAACACAATGCTCCGATCGCGAAATCACCCGAGGCCTTCGGCGTGAGCCGCGTGGTGGAGAAAACCGATAGCATTCTCGAGCTTTACTACGATTACGAGGTGGAGAGCGGCCTCACCCAAGCAGACGCGACCAGGATGCTCGAGCGTTTTTCGGAGATGAAGCGACAGACAGGCGCCTACCGCTACGGCGGCTGGATTCCGAGGGAGCATCTTCTTCTCCTTCTCGCCCGGCACGAGCGTGACGCCCTGCGCACGAAGCTGGCCGACCTCGACAGCCGCCTTGACGAAGACGCCCGCTGGCGGAGGGACATCGCCTGGTTCGCGCTGCAGAAGGAGACAGGGTCGGAGCTGCGCTTTTTCGTCGTGAACACGCATGCCGGGACGATCCTCGAAACGAACCGCGACGCCGTGCTCGTCCTGGAGTTCATGCCACAGGATGTGCCGCTCAAGACGATCGTGGAGAGCTTTCCGGCTCTCGCACCCGTGCTGACGCACCGAGCGGAGCCTGTCTCACAGCCGGCGTTCGGACCTCTTACCCCTTCGTCTTCTGCGGCGGGTCGAGCTGCATGAAGTTGAGCGGCAGGGCCGTCGTGTCCTTGATCCTCTCCATGGCAAAGGCAGAGGAGACGTCGGTGATGTCGATCTTGGAGACGAGGCGCTTGTAGAAGGCGTCATAGGCGGCGATGTCCGGCACGACCACCTTGATGAGGTAGTCGACCTGCCCGCTCATGCGGTAAAATTCCACCACTTCTGGCATGTCCGAGATGATCTTGGCAAAGCGGAGAAGCCAGTCTTCGTTGTGCTGATTGGTGGTCACGAAGACGAAGACGGTGACATGCGCATTGACCGATTTCGGGTCGAGGACCGCCACCCGCTTCTTGATGACGCCGTCTTCTTCCATCTTCTGGATGCGCCGCCAGGCCGGCGTCGTCGACAGGCCGACACGCCGGGCGATCTCGGCAACGGGGAGCGTCACATCCTCCTGCAGGACAGAGAGGATCATGCGGTCAATGCGGTCCATTCAGGCCTCGGGCAGATTTTTGCGTCGTTAGACCATTGTTGGCGCGCACGAGGCAAGCGCTGCGTCACTTGCCGTCCTTCTCTCCACTCTGCGGCTCGAGAAGCTCGCGCACGCGCCCCCGCAAAAACGGCAGAACCTCTTCGCGAAAGAACGGATGACGCTTCAGCCAGGCGTTGTTGCGCCAGGAAGGGTGCGGGAGCGGCAGGACGGGCGGCGGACCCGACTGCGCGACGACATCCCGCCAGTCGGCGACGGTCTCCGTCAGCGTGCGGCGGCGCAGAGAGCCGAGATGCCAGGCGATGGCATACTGCCCGATCGCGAGCACGAGTTCCAGCTGCGGCATGGATTTGAAAACCGCCTCGCGCCAGGAGGGCGCACATTCGCGCCGCGGCGGCAGGTCGCCGCCCTTTGCGTCCTGACCCGGGAAACAGAACCCCATCGGCACGATGGCGATCTTCGACACGTCGTAGAATTCGTCGCGCGTGACGCCGAGCCAGTCGCGCAGGCGCTCGCCGGAGGGATCGTTGAACGGCGTCGTCGTGGCATGCGCGAGCGTGCCCGCCGCCTGGCTCGCAATGCACAAGCGCGCCGTGGAGGAAATCCTCAAAATCGGATTCGGCTCGTGCGGCAAGGGCGACGCGAACGGCCGCTCCACACAGATACGGCAGAAGCGGATGCGCGCAGCGAGCGCCTCCGCCGTTTCAGGCGTCTCTTTGGAAGGCGTTTCAGCCACGCGTTCAGGCAGACGCGCTCGGACGGGCTTTGAGACGCGCATGCCAATCGCGCAGAGCGGCAAAATCTTCCGGAATGTCCACCTTCGCGGGCTTCATGAAGTCGAAAGTGACAAGCGCGGTGATATCGGCGACGGAAAAGCTGTCACCGGCGATGAATTCCCTTCCCCGCATCTCGCGGTCGAGGAAGGCGAAAAGCTCCGGCAGCCGCTCGCGGCAGGCCGCCGCCCATTCCGGCACCTGGTTTTCGAGTTCCGCCATCGCGGGGTGTGAGTGGCGAAAGATCGCGGCCACGAGAGCATAGAGATCGAGCTCGATGCGGCGGTTCCACATTTCCACCTGCGCCTGTTCCAAAGCGGTCTTTCCGAAAAGCGCCGGATCGGGATGCAGCGCCTCGAAATAGCGGCAGATCGCCATCGTTTCCGAAAGCGCAGTGCCGTCGTCGAGGACAAGAACCGGCAGGCGGCGCATCGGGTTGAGGCGAAGAAAATCGAGCGAATAATGCTCCTTCTTGCCAATATCGACGGGCTCGAGAGGTATTTCGAGGCCCTTCTCGGCCAGGAAAATCCGCACCCGGCGTGGGTTCGGCGCGCGTCCGCCATCGAGTAACTTCACTCTCACCTCCGCTTCGGCCCATTTGCCCGGACCACGGCCTTACGGCCTCTTAACCATCTTCACTCGCCCGATCTTAACCGCGCTCCACTACGAAAAAGCGGGAAAAGAGTTGGGGAAGAACCCATGGTGGATGTGGCACAGGCGACGATTTTGCAGGCTTCGCCCGACGAGTCCCGTGCCGCACGCCGCAATATGATCACCCGCGCGCTGGTGCGCAACGTCACGACGGAGAGCGGGCCGAGCGACGCGCTTTTCCACTTCGAGCAAGAGATGGCGGACCAATACGCCAGGAACCGCATCTCTTTCGCGCCGATCGTGCTGGGCCTCATCCTCGTCCTGACCGTGATGATGGGCTTCATCGGCAACCCGCTATGGGCCGCCTCCTGGGGCGCGGGCGTGCTCGTCCTGCATCTTGCGGCGACCGTCGTCTGCCGCCGCTATGCGGCACTTGCCCCCAATCAGCGCTCGCTGGTCGACTGGAAGAACCGCTTCGTGGTGGTGGAAGCGCTCTATGGTCTCGGCTGGGCGGTGTTTCCTTTCCTGTTTCCGATGGCGGGTGCTGCCGACACGCTGATCGGCATCGACGTGGTGCGCTTTGCGACCGTCATCGTCTTTATGTCGTTGAGTGCTCTCGTCGCGGCCCCGTTGCCGGCGGCGTCCGTCGCCAGCACGCTGCCGATCGCCATCGGCCTCGGTGCGGCGCATATGGTGTCGCCGAGCCTCATCGACATGATGGTGGCCTTTTGCGCACTCGGCGCGGAGGCGATGCTTCTCTACCTGACCGGCCAGCTCAACGAGCAATATGCGCAGAGCCTGGTGTTTCGCGCGGAAAAGGACGCCGTTCTCGCCGAGCTCGAACAGGGCAAGGCCGTCTCCGACGAGGCCAGGCGGCGGGCCGAAGCGGCCAATATGGCAAAATCGCAGTTTCTGGCGACGATGAGCCACGAGCTCAGGACGCCGCTCAACGCCATTCTCGGCTTCTCCGAAGTGATGCGCAACGAGATGCTCGGCCCGATCGAGAACGATGCCTACAAGGACTATCTCAACGACATCTACAATTCCGGCCAGCATCTCCTGAAGCTGATCAACGAGATCCTCGATCTCTCCCGCATCGAGGCGGGCAAGCGGGAATTGCGTGAGGAACTCCTGTCTCTCGTCAGCATCGCGCAGGATGCCAAGGGGCTGCTCGACCTCAAGGCACGGCAGAAGAACATCAAGGTGTCGGAAGCGTTCGAGGAGCACATGCCGAAGATCGTCGTCGACGAGCAGGCGATCCGGCAGGTGACGCTCAACCTTCTTGCCAATGCCCTCAAATTCACACCGGCCGGCGGCGAGGTGGCCCTCAAGGTCGGCCGCACCGAGGGCGGTGGCCAGTATATCTCGGTGCGCGACAACGGCCCGGGCATTCCCGCCGACGAGCTGCCGATCGTCCTCTCAGCCTTCGGCCAGAGCTCGATCTCCATCAAGAACGCCGAACAGGGGACCGGCCTCGGCATCCCCATCGTCCAGGCGCTCATTCATCTCCACGGGGGCCACTTCGTCCTGCGCAGCAAGGTGGGCGTCGGCACGGAAGCCATCGCCATCCTGCCGGCGAAGCGGGTCGTCTCGGCCTTCACCGACGACAACCGCACCTGGGCCTTGATGCGGGCACGCAAACCCGCGCAGCTGCGCAAGGCGAGCTGAACGGCGAACGGCGCAAGGGCATCGCCATCAGAGACGGCGATGCCCTTTCTCAAATCTCAGATGACGAAGCTCAGCCGCCGGCGCGATCGACGTTGACGCCCTCCCCCGACACGCCGGCCTCGTCGAAGGTCGCCATGTTGGAATGGGTGTAGGCGGCAGCGCGGACGATGGCCGCGGCAATCGCCGCACCCGTGCCTTCGCCGAGCCGCATGCCGAGATCGAGAAGCGGCGCGCCGCCCATCGCTTCGACGGCCTGACGGTGCGCCTTCTCTGCCGAGCGATGCGCGAAGATGCAGTGATCGGTGGCGCCCGGCGCCATCTTGTGGACCACGGCAACCGCTGCACTCGTGACGAAGCCGTCGACCACCACCGGGATGCGCTGCATGCGGGCTGCCAGCACGGCGCCCACCATGGCGGCGAGTTCGCGGCCGCCGACGCGCTTCAGAATGACGAGCGGATCGGTTTCGCCCTTCACTCTCTCGCAGGCGAGCCTGACCGCCTCGATCTTCGCTTCCAGGACCGCGCCCGTCGAGCCGGAGCCGTAGCCCACCCATTCCTCCGGCTCGCCGCCGAAGAGCGCGCAGAAGAGCGCGGAAGCGACCGTGGTATTGCCGACGCCCATCTCTCCGAGGCAGAGAAGATCGATGCCCTCGATCGCCTCCATGCCATAGGCGATGGTGGCCGCGCAGTCGCGCTCGCTCAGCGCATCCTTCTCAGCGATATCGCCCGTCGGCAATTCCAGCGCGAGCTCGAAGACCTTGAGGCCGACATTGAAGGAGGTGCAGAGCTGGTTGATCGAGGCGCCGCCGGCGCGGAAATTTGCCACCATCTGCTGCGTGACATCGGCCGGATAGGGCGCGACGCCGCGGGCCGTAACCCCGTGATTGCCGGCGAAAACGGCAACCATCGGGCGCTCGATGACGGGCTTTTCCTGTCCCTGCCAGCCGGCGAGCCAGATGGCGATCTGCTCCAGGCGGCCAAGGCTTCCGGGAGGCTTCGTCAAACGCCCCTGGCGGGCGCGGGCCGCGGCAAGAGCCTCGGCATCCGGAGCCGGAAGGCTCTTCACAAGGTCACGAAAATCGTCGAACGGCGCAGCACGTGTGCCGGCATCACGGATGGACAATGGGATTCTCACTTCTCTTGGGGGCAGAACGGGGGGAAAAGCCCCTACGTCACAATCGCTTAAAGGGAGGATTGGCGGAGTGCAATGCGTCAGCCCGCCCCGTTTCAACCTTCCCTTCGACGGCCTAATGGTAGCGCTGTTTCATTGCGCCGGAGGCTCGCATGAGCTCGCTCGCCCAGCATTTCACCCGCCTGCCGCAGGACCTTCGCGCCTGCCTCGCCTTCCTCTCCCGCCTGCCGATCCGGGCCAAGCCCGAGCCGAGCGAAGAACGCCCGCTTTCGGTCTCCTCCGCCTGCCTGCCGCTCGCGGGGATGCTGATCGCGCTCACCCCGGCGGTCATCCTATCGCTCATCATCTCCTTCGGCGGCTCGGCGGTGCTCGCCGCCGCCGTGGCGCTCGGCGCGATGGCGCTGATCACCGGCGGACTGCACGAAGATGGGCTCGGCGATACGGCTGACGGATTCGGCGGCGGCAAGACGCGCGAACAGCGGCTTGAGATCATGCATGACAGCCGCATCGGCACATACGCGCTCCTCGCTCTCCTCTTCACCGTGATCATCAAGGTGGTCGCGCTTGGCGAGATCTCGCAGAGCGTGGGCGTCGGCGCCTTTTCCATCATCTGCGTCGCGGCCCTTTCGCGCGCCCTCGCCTACACGCATTGGACGAGCCTCCCGCCGGCCCGCACGGACGGTGTCGCGAGCTGGGCCGGATGGCCGAAGACCGCCGATCTCGGCTTCGCGGTTCTCCTGAGCGTGCCCGCGATCCTCATTCTCATCGTCATGTTCCCGTTCACCGGCCTCCTCGCCATCATTCTGGCGACACTCGGCGTCTTCGCCTTCAGCGCCATGGCGCGGCGGCTGATCGGCGGGCATACCGGCGATACGATCGGCGCCTCGGAACAGATTGCAGCCACAATCCTGTTCGCAACTCTGGCACTCGGGGCCTGAGATCCCCATCTGGGGCCCATGCTCGACCAATCGTTCATCATCCTCGGTTCCGGCGACGCGGAATGGCCCCGCGTCGTCTACCTCATTGGCGTCCTGATCCTCGTCGTCGGCGGCCTCGCCGCCTATCGCGGGCGCCTCGGCACGGCCGCGAAACACGCTCTCATCTGGGTCGCCCTCGTCGTCGGGCTGGTCGTGGTCTATGCTTATCGCGAGCCTTTGACCCGCTTTGCCGGACCGGTGATCGATGTTTTGGCGCCCGGGCGCATGACGGTGAGCGTCGACGACAGCGGGCGACAGGTGCTCAATGTCGGCCGCAGCTCCAACGGGCATTTCAAGCTCACCGCGGATGTCGACGGTCATGAGCTCGACTTCCTGGTCGATACAGGCGCTTCGAGCCTCGTCCTGACCTATGAGGACGCTGCTCGGGCCGGCATCGACGTGACGGCCCTGCGTTTCGACCGGATGGTGGAGACGGCGAACGGCATCACGCTGCAGGCACGCGCCGAAATCCATACGCTCAAGATTGGCCCCCTCACCTTGAACAACGTCCCGGCCGGCGTGGCGCAGGAAGGCCAGCTCTTCTCCAACCTTCTCGGCATGAACGTGCTCAACCGTTTTGCCTCATGGCGGGTGGAGAACGGCGAACTCATCATCACGCCGCAGAGCTGAATCACGCCGCAGAGCTGATCGGGCTCCGCCCGGGCTCGTCACTCAGGCGGCGAGGCTTTCAAGCCCGCCAGCTTCCGCAAGACCTGCGAGCGCCTTTTCGATGACCTCCGGCCCGGCGCCCGCCTTCACGCCTTCGACCGTCAGGATGCGCCGCCAGATGCGCGCGCCCGGACGCCCGTGAAAGAGGCCGATCATCGGCTTCGTCACCGCCGCCATGCGCCCGCCCGCAGCGCAATGCGCCTCCGCATAGGCGCACATCCGCCGCGCTGCGGCGATGAGATCGGGCGCTGACGCCTCCTCCCCATAAATCTCGCGGTCGACGCCGCCAAGAAGGCCCGGATCCTGATAGGCGGCGCGACCGAGCATGACGCCGTCGACCGTCTCAAGATGCGCCTTTGCCGCCGCAAGGTCCGTGATGCCGCCGTTGATGCCGATGAAACGATCCGGCCAGCGCGTCTTCAACCGATAGACGCGGTCGTAATCGAGCGGCGGCACGTCGCGATTTTCCTTCGGCGACAAACCCTGAAGCCAGGCCTTGCGCGCATGCACCCAGAGTGCGTCGGCTCCCGCCGCAAAGGCCAGATCGGCGAGCGCATCGAGCGCCGTCTCGATATCCTGATCGTCGACGCCGAGACGGCATTTCACGGTGACCGGCAGATCGACGACCGCCTTCATCGCCGCGACGCCGCGCCCCACGACCTCCGGCTCGCGCATCAGACAGGCGCCGAACGTGCCCGATTGCACCCGGTCGGACGGACAGCCGACATTGAGATTGATTTCGTCATAGCCGAAATCGGCGCCGATGCGGGCCGCCTCGGCGAGCTTCGCCGCATCGCTGCCGCCGAGCTGCAGGGCGACGGGATGTTCCTCGGCATCGAAACCGAGCAGCCGGTCGCGATCGCCGTGAATGAGGGCATCGGCCGTCAGCATCTCCGTATAGAGAAGCGCCCGCCGCGTCAGCCCACGATGGAAATAGCGGCAGTGCCGATCGGTCCAGTCGATCATCGGCGCAACGGCGAATTTATGCAGATATTCAGTCACTTAATTTCCAACACAGAGTCCCGCCGCGATTGGACGGACAGGCGCTGAACGCCGCCATCCAAGGATTTGGGAGACCATCACCTCGCCTGGGTGATCGAGCATCCGCAGAGCACAATGAAACGATTTTCTGGCTCTCTTCAATGCCAAGCCGGAATTCAGCAAGGGAGGCGGCAGCCGATCTGACTGCGTCGTGGCAAAGATCGTTCGCTGCGCATCGATCGAGTGGTCGCCGTTGCGGCCGTTGAATGAGTATCTCCACGCGAACGGGCATCCCCGCGGCGAAACGGGGACGCTCAAGGATGCGCGCGGATATCAGAGGCGGATCTCAGAGATCGATCAGGACCGATTTCGTGCGCCGGTTGGCGAGGAATGCCTCGCGTCCCAGGTCCTTGCCGAGGCCAGAGGCCTTCCACCCGCCCGTCGGCAGGATGTGATCGCGGGAGCGGCCATAGCGGTTGACCCAGACCGTGCCGGCTTCGAGACGCCGGGTCATCCGCAGGGCCCGCGACAGATCGCGGGTGAAAAGCCCGGAACTCAGACCATAGGTCGGGTGACGCGCCATCGTTGCCGCTTCGTCTTCGCTGCCGAAAGACTGCAGCGACAAGACCGGCCCGAACACCTCCTCGCGCATCACGGGGGACTCTTCTGGTGCATCCGTCACCAGGGTCGGCTGAAAGAAGCTGCCCGCGCGATCGAACCGCGCCCCGCCGCAGACGATCTCCGCGCCGGCTTTGCGAGAGGTGTCCAGAATCCCGCTGATCCTCGAGAGCTGACCTTCGGAGATGATCGGCGGGAAGGTCGTCATCTCGTCCCATGTCGGGCCGGGGCGAACGGCACTCATCAGTGAGACGATGCGCTCGCCAAGTTCCTGAGCCACCGAGGCCTCTGCCAGAACGCGCGAGCCGGCGACACAGCCCTGCCCGGCATTGCTCAGGATTGTACGGGTGATGCACTGCGCCGCGAGCTCGATGTCGGCATCGGCGAAGACGACCTGGGGCGATTTCCCGCCGAGCTCCAACGTCACCGGCTTGATGCCGTTGCGGGCCGCATTTTCCATCACGGCGACGCCTGCCCGTGTCGATCCCGTGAACGAGACCTTGCCGATGTCCGGATGCGCCACCAGCGCCTCGCCGGTGGTTGCGCCATCGCCGACCACCACATTGAAGAGCCCGGCCGGAAGCCCGGCCCGAACCGCCAGCTCTGCCAGATAGAGCGTCGAAAACGGCGTCATTTCAGACGGTTTGAGCACCACGGCATTGCCCGCCGCCAATGCCGGCCCGAGCTTCCATCCGGCGAGCGCGATCGGCACATTCCAGGCCGTGATGGCACCGACGACGCCATAAGGTTCAGATGCGATAAAGCCCATCTGCCCGTCCGATGTCGGCACCAGCGCGTCGCATTCCTTGTCGGCGAACTCAGCGAAGAAGCGGATCTGCTCGGCCGCCACCACCACGTCGCCCGTCGTCGCCTCGGCAATCGGTCGCGATGAGGCGACCGCTTCCAGCCGGGCCAGGGTCGTCGCCTCCGCCTCGATCAAGTCCGCCCAGGCATGCAGAATACGGACCCGGTCACGCGGTGCGCAGCCCGCCCATCCCGAGCTCTCCAGCGACGCCTTCGCCGAGGCGACGGCCCGGTCCACGGTCTGCGCGTCCGCGAGCGGGACGGAGGCCAGCTTGCGCCCGTCAGAGGGGGCAAAAACCTCGATCGCGTCCGGGCCCTGAAGATAGGCGCCGTCGATGAAGTGGCCCCGGGGCAGCTCGAGGGTGTCGGGATCGAAGCTGAGTGTCATGAGGTCGTTCCTGTTTCACTGAGAGAAGGTCGGCGGCGTTGATCAGGTGTGCGGCAGCGCAGCGCCGAGAGCCGCGCCGGCGCGCCTCTGGCGTCGACTGTGCGCTCGGGCATGCCATCAAGCCTCAGCAGAGCGCCTGGCTTGCGAGGGCGTAGACGTTGGCAGGACCGGTCTGTCGGGTCGGGGCGGCTCCCGGCCGCGTCATGGCGAGCCCGGTCGAGACCCGCTCAAGGCCGGCTTCTGCCGCAATCGCAGCCAGGCGGTCTCCCGCGGCGGTCAGGTCGAACCGCAGAAAAGTCCCAGCTGTGCGCGCGATGCCGGCCCGAAGAAGCCCCTCAGCCGTCGCATCGTCGCGCGCCACCAGCGGGCCGATCAGCATGCCGCGCCCAAACTTGCGGAGCGCCACATATCCCTGACGCACGCTCCCGTCACGCTGCACCCATATGTCCCCATCGCGCAGCAACAGCGCAAGCAGCGCGCGACGGTTCATTCCGATCGCCTCCAGATCCAAAGCCGCCAGCACGTCCAGATCGTCCGAACCCGCCTTCTCGACCCTGTCGGGCGCCTCCACCCTCACGGCCGTACCGCCGTACTGGGTGATCATACCGGTCGCGGCGAAGCCCAGTTTTTCATAGAGCGGGCGGCCGGCCTCGGTCGCGGTCAGACGACATTCTCTGTGCCCCGCCGCATCGAGCGCCGCCTGCATCAACCGCCGGCCGAGCCCGATTCCGCGGACCGAAGGATCGACGATGATCATGTTGCAGGTACCAGCCGCCTCCCCGTAGGGAACGAAGTTGGCGGTCCCGACCAATTGCCCGTTCAACACGGCGCCCCGGCCCTTGCCGAGTTCCAGGAGGTGCCCCCAGTCTTCGGGTCGATGCAGCCAGTTTTCCTGCACCGAAAGGCGGTGTGCGTGGGGAATATGTTCGGGCGTCAGGTCGATCAGTTCGACACGGGCCCCAGCCGTGGCATTCATTGGGATCTCCTTGTTGCGGACCACGCCTCACGCGCGACGAGAGCGGCGCGGCCGTCGGTCAGTCCGCAGGATGAGAAGCGCGGCTCCTTCACCCTCCGGCGATCTGCGCCGTTGCGAAGTGCGAGCGAATGCCTCTCGACAGCCTCGGCGGTTGTTCGCACGCGATCGGCTGAGATCGTTTCAATTCAGAAAGACTGCCGGCGGCCTCCAGAACGGAGGTGTGTGACGGCAGTCGTTCCGCAATTCGTCACCTCGACGGAGCGAGAGGGAACGCCTGTCCCGTTTCAGCGCGTGGCGCGCGCCAGAGCCAGCCGATCACGCAGGCGATAGCCCTGGATGACAGCGGGAAGGAAATAAGGCTTGCCGTTGTAGAAGGGTATGGCCGCCGGGGGGCGAAACTCGAAGGCGGTGCGGGCCTGATCGTCTCCGAGCAGCTTGTGCGCGGCGCGGGTTCCAAGCCAGGGCGCCCACACGACACCAGAGCCACAGAAACCGGTGGCATAGGTCACGCCCTCGCGCTCGAAAAGGCGCGGAACCATGTCCCAGTTCATGGCGACATGGCCATACCAGCTGTGACTGAGGCCGACACTCTTCAGCTCCGGGAAGATCCGCAGCAAGCCCTGGCGGATATTCTCCGTAGGCCCTGTTTCGTCAGTGCCCGTAGAGGCATCGCGCCCGCCCAGAAGAATGCGCGTACCGTCCGGCGTCGGCCGGAAATAGTGCCCCAGAATCAGCCCTTCGCTGTACATCATCCGGCTCGGCATCAACCGGTCCATCACCTCGGTGGGCAGCGGATCTGTCACGATGATCCGGCTGCGAACCGGGATCAGACGACGCCGCAACCACGGATCGGAGCCATCGGTGTAGCCGTTGGTGCAGACGAGAACCTGGCGGGCAGAGACGGTGCCCGCTGAGGTCTCGACGGAGAATTCGGCGCCGTCGCGACGAACGCCCTTCACCTCGGTCCCGGAATGCACGGCGGCACCGGCCTCCAGTGCGAGGCGTAAAATCTCTGCGGCGAGTTTCGCCGGGTGCACCCCGCCGATGTCCATGCGCACATGGCCACCGCGATAGAAATCACTGCCGATATAGCGGGATTGCTCGGCCTGCGGCACGGCAAAGGTTTCTATCCCCAGCCGCTTGTGCAGCGTCTCTGCAGTGCGCGCACCGGCTTCATATTGCTCCCTCCCGATGGCACCACCAAACTTGCCCACCGGCTGAAAATCGCAATCGAGCTTTTCGGTGCGAATGAAGTCGTAGAGAAATTCCCGCGCCGTCTTGCCTTCGGCCTCGATGGCAAGTGCGCGCTCTCCGCCAAAGCGGCGAGAAAGTTCGTCGAAGCTCGGCCGAATGTTGCCGCTCGTAATGCCCCCGTTGCGCGACGAGGCACCTTCGCCCGGCATCATCTTGTCCACGACGACGACAGATCGTCCTGCACGGGCCAGGATCACCGCGGCGGTCAGCCCCGCAAAGCCGGCCCCGACGATCAGCACGTCGGTCTTTTGCGGCAGGGGCTGCACAGGCAGCGGCCGCACGGGAGCAGCAATCCACCAATAAGGGCTGTTCTGAATTTGAGCAGTTTTCGACATTGGCCTATCTCTGAAGGATGGTTTTACAAATGGCGATCGAACTGAACGGCGCCGATGATCCAGAGCACTGCAGCCGGCTCGGAGCTCACATTGCTCAAGCTGTGAGGAAGCATCCCGTCGAAGGCGAAACTATCGCCATGTGAAAGAGCGACGTTCTTGCCGTCGACAGTCAGGATAACTTCCCCGTCGAGGACGAGACCGCCCTTTTCGGCAGGATAACTGAGCGCCCACCCACCCGATTCCGCGCCGGCATCGATGTGAATGATCATCAGCTGCAGGTGCGGCTTATCCGTCGGCGTCAGCAATTCCTTCTGCAAATCCCCGAGGTCTATGATCGGGCGATTGTCCGCGCGCCTGACAAAGTCGGGATCTCCCGCATGCTCCGTCTCGGATGCAGGCTTGGCGAAGAGCTCCTGAAACGAGACGTTCAGCGCCCGCCGCAAAGATGTGAGCAAGCGCACCGAGGGATTGGCGAGGCCGCGTTCGACCTGGCTGATCATGCCTACGGAAACGCCCGACGCCTCGGCGAGCGCCTTCAGAGACATTCCCTTCTGCTTGCGCAACAGGCGCAGAGTGGCCCCAACATGCTCTTCGGCATGCTCGACGCTAAAGCTGGACTTCTGATCCATAGACGGCTCCCTTCCGGCAAGCGTGTGTCAGCAGAAGGCCGGGTCCAGCAATGCCTGACGGCGTTCTCGCAACTCGAACAGTGCACGCAAAATTTTGAAATTTCAATCGGAAATGCCTCATTTCCACCGACGCCCGAAAAATAGCCAAAATACGTTTTTCTTATATAAATCAATTTTTTGCATAGCGTTCCTGCGCGCAAATGGCTCTATCTGTCGGTAGATAGTCATCAAAATTCTTGCGGCTAATTTCAATATATGCTCACCTGCGTCAAGCATGGCAGGAGGAGCGTTTCGTGACAATCGAGCCTAACCCGCGCCCGCTCGGCCAGGACGCCGCGCTTTCGGTCAGAAACCTGACATTGAACCTTCCCAAGGGGATGGAGCGCTCCTACGCGGTCTCGCAGATCTCGTTTGATCTCGTGCCGGGCAAGATTCTCTGCATCATCGGGGAGTCGGGGTCAGGAAAATCGATCACCGCGAACGCCATCATGGGGCTCCTTCCCTTCAGCATTCGCATCGGTGAAGGCAGCATCTACGTGGGCACCACGGAGATTCAGTCCATGAATCCTGCGGCGCTTCGCGACATGCGCGGGCGGAAGGTGTCCATGATCTTCCAGGATCCGCTCTCGGCGCTCAATCCTCTGATGACCGTCGGCGATCAGATTGTCGAAGTCATGTCCGCGCACGGGGTCGGCACCAAGGCCGAACGCAAATCCCGCGCCGTCGCGCTTCTGAAAGAGGTCGGACTGCCCGACCCGGAGACGATGTACCGGCAATACCCGTTCCGGCTGTCCGGCGGTCAGCGGCAACGCGTCATGATCGCCATGGCGCTCGCGCTCGAGCCCGGCATCCTGATCGCGGACGAACCGACGACCGCGCTGGATGTCACCACCCAGGCGCAAATCCTGGCGCTTATCAAAGACATCCAGCACCGCAAGAATATGAGTGTCGTGTTCATCACCCACGATTTCGGCGTGGTGGCCGAGATCGCCGACAACGTGGTGGTGATGGAAAAGGGCAAGATCGTCGAGCAGGGCGATGCGGATACGGTCCTCAAGACGCCCTCCCATCCCTATACCAAGCGCCTGATCGCCGCGGTTCCGCACATCATCGGGCAAGACCGCACGCCTCATGTCGCCCGCAGCGACACGCCCATTCTGAAAGTTCGCGACCTCGTCAAGACCTATCGCAGCGGCAGCCGGATGTTCGGCACCGAACGCGTCGTCAAGGCGGTTCAGGGCGCGAGCTTCGACCTGCTGCCGGGGCGCACGCTTGGCGTCGTCGGAGAAAGCGGTTCGGGCAAGTCCTCGATGGGGCGCCTTCTGGTCAAACTGGCCGAAAGCGACGGCGGTGAGATCTTTTTCGAGGGCACGGATATCGCTCCGATGTCCGAGGCCGAGTTCCGCCCGCTTCGTCCGCGGATCCAGATGATCTTTCAGGATCCCTTCGCCTCCCTCAACCCGCGCTCGACCATCGGCCAGATCCTGACCGTCGGTCCGTGCGCGCACGGCATGTCGTTTTCAGATGCAAAGGCCGAGGCCCTCGCCTTGCTCACCGAGGTCGGTCTCGATCCCGGAGCTTTCGATCGCTACCCGCACGAATTCTCCGGGGGCCAGCGCCAACGTGTCGGCATCGCCCGGGCGCTGATGTTCAAACCACGCCTCCTCGTCGCAGATGAATCGGTCTCGGCACTGGACGTGTCCATCCAGGCACAGATCCTCGAACTGCTTGACCGGATCCAGCGGGAGACCGGCGTCTCGATGGTGTTCATCACCCACGACCTGCGCGTCGCCTCGCAGATCAGTGACGAAATTGCCGTGATGCAGAAGGGCCGCATCGTCGAGATGGGACCGCCTTCGCAGATCTTTCTCAATCCCCAGAGCGACTACACGCGAGAGCTGGTGGCAGCAATTCCAGGGGAAAAGGCGGCCGCCTGAAGCCGCCGACCCACCAACCCGTTCATTTCGAGAGGGAAGAGTCGATGACCGAGAAGAAAAATATAACTTTGACCCGGCGCGGTGCGCTCGGACTTATGGGCGCCGCCGGCGCCACGCTGATGGCCCCCAATCTGCTCGGCAAGCCGGCCTTTGCGCAGACCGAGGGCTCCCCGGAGGGCCGGGTGATCGTGGGCCTCGTGCAGGAACCCACCGTTTTCAACCCGTTGATGGTCAAAATCGAAGTCGACGACGGCGTTCACTTCTCGGTCTTCGACGCCTTGTTCCGCTTCACGCCTGAAGGCGAGGTCGTGCCCAATCTCGCAACCGAGGTGCCCACCCAGGCCAACGGCGGCATTTCCGAGGATGGCACCGAATGGCGCATCAAGCTGCGCGACGACGTGAAATGGCACGACGGCGAGCCTTTTACGGCCGAAGATGTGAAATTCACGCTCGAGCTGATCGTGAATCCGGATTTCCGCGCCTGGCGCACGGCCGGGCACTCGCTTTTGCGTGACATCACCGTGGTCTCCCCGACGGAGCTGACCTGGCGGATGGAAGAGCCGTTTTCGCCCTACCTGTCCTTCCTGACGGAAACCTTCATCGTTCCCAAGCATGCCTTCGAAGGCGTCGAGGACCCCAACAGCGCCCCCTTCAACCAGAGCCCGATCGGCACCGGCGCGTTCAAATGGGACCGTCGTCTCGCCGGCGACCGGGTCGAGCTGCTCGCCAATGCCGATTATCACGGCGAAGGACCCTACCTCGAACGGCTTGTGTTCAAGTATATCCCGGACATCACCGTTCACTTCACGCAGTTCCGCAGCGGCGACATCGACCTTTTGGGCCGGATGTACATCACGCCGGACAATTACGAAGAAGCCAAGACCCTCCCCGATCGCACGCTGGTGCTGCAACCGGCTCCGTCGATTGAATCGATCGCGCTCAACCTGGAGCGTCCGCAATTCAAAGAACTCGCGGTGCGCGAGGCCCTTTACGCGGCCATCGACAAGCAAGCGATCATCGATGCGATCTACTACGGAGTGCATGATCCGGTCGAAAGCTATGTGCCGCGCAACTCCTACTACTATTATCCGGACCTGCCGCTGCACGAATACTCGCCCGACAAAGCCAATGCGCTTCTCGACGAAGCCGGCTGGAAACGCGGCGCGGGCGGTATCCGCGAGAAGGATGGCGTGCGGCTTTCCTTCAAGAACTCCACCACGTCCGGCAACCATCTGCGCGAACAGATGCAGCAATTCGTCCAGCAAATGCTGCAACAGGTCGGCGTCGAGATGACGATTGAAAACATGCCGGCTGCCGTCATGTGGGGCGACTTCTGGATGCAGTCGCGCTTCGACACGGCGGTCGTCGGCACGACCTACCTGATCGGCTCGGACCCGGACGTCACCAACCGCTTCCATTCGAGCGCGATCACGGCACAGGGCGGCTCCGGCTCAAACAACGTGCAGATCAAGAACGCCCGCATCGACGAGCTTCTGGAAAAAGGCACGCGCATCTTCGACCCGGCCGAGCGCAAGGTGATCTACGACGAGGTGCAAAAGATCGTCCGTCACGAGCTGCCGTTCCTGCCGCTCTTTGCCGAGAACTTCATCCACGGGCGCAAGTCCGGGATCGAAGGCTTCGAGCCCAACGGCAACACCCGCACGGAATCCTGGAACGCCGCCAGCTGGTATTGGGTCAGTTGACCTTTCTGGCGCCCGTCGCCGCCTTCGCGGCGACGGGCTTGACGCTCACGTCGTATTTCCGAGACCGCTGAATGCTCCCATTTCTGCTCAATCGCCTATGGCAAAGCCTTATTCTCCTGATCATCGTGTCGATCATCGGCTTCACGATCCTCAACCTCATCCCGGGGGGACCGCTGTCGCAGTACGCGCTTGATCCGGGCATGACCGCTGCCGATCTGGAGCGTCTCAAAGAGCAGATGGGACTGAACCGGCCGCTTCCGATCCAGTATCTGGACTGGGCCTGGCGGATGCTCCACGGCGATTGGGGCACGTCCTACCGTGACGGCGCGCCGGTGACCGAAGTGATCGGGCGCCATATCTTCGCGACCTTCATCCTGATGGGTTCGTCGATGGCCATTTCCATCGCCATCGGCACCTGGATCGGGATCCGCGGGGCGACACACCGATATTCCCTCTTCGACTATACGGCCACGGTCGGCGCCATGGTGGCACTGTCGATCCCGACCTTCTGGTTCGGACTGGTCTCGATCTATATTTTCTCCTTGAAGCTCGGCTGGTTTCCCGCCGGGAACATGTACACGATCGGCGACGAGACGGTTCTCGGCTATCTGCATCATCTGATCCTGCCCAGCCTCGTCCTGTCGCTCGTGCATGTCGCCGTGTGGAGCCGCTACATGCGGACGGCGACGCTCGACGTCATCCACCAGGACTTCGTCAAGACCGCCCGCGCCAAGGGCGTCCGCGAAAAACGTGTGCTGATGAAGCATGTCGTCGGCAATGCCCTGCTGCCGATGATCACCCTCGCCGGAATGCAGCTGCCGCAGCTTCTGAGCGGCGCACTGGTGACGGAGACCGTCTTCACCTGGCCCGGGATGGGACGGCTGTTCCTCGATAGCCTGAGCTACAGCGATTATCCGGTCGTGATGGGACTGCTGATGCTGTCGGCCATCCTGACGCTGCTCGGCAATCTGATCGCCGATATCGTCGTGTCGATGGTCGACCCGCGCATCCGTCTTGCCTGACCCAAAGGAGAGCGACATGACCGCACTCTCGGCCCCCCCTCATTCCCGACGACGCGAACGCTGGTGGCGAAGCCGGACCGCCAGGCGCTTCATGCAGCACAAGCTGGCGCTGGTGGGCGCGGTGATCATCGTGGCGCTCGCGCTGGCCTGCATACTTGGGCCTTGGCTGCTGCCGTACGATTCACTGCAGATCGACATCCGCGCGCGCTTTTCTCCACCCTTCAGCGGCAATCATTATCTCGGAACCGACCCCCTTGGGCGCGATCTTGCGGCGCGTCTGCTGGAGGCCGGGCGAATCTCCCTTCTGGTGGGCCTGTTCGCGATGCTCCTGTCCACCTTCGTCGGCGCTCTCGTCGGCGTGGTCGCCGGCTATCGCGGTGGGTGGATCGGCTCTGTGCTCATGCGCCTGGTCGACGCTTTCCTCGCGTTCCCCTCGATCTTCCTCGTGCTCGCCCTGGCCGCGGTCCTCAAACCCAGCCCCGCCGTGATCACGGTGATCATTGCACTCACCAGCTGGATGGAAGTCTCGCGCATCGTCGAGGCCGAAGTGCGCTCGCTCCGGGAACGCGAGTTCGTCCTGGCGGGCAAGATGCTCGGCCTCAGCGGCAGCCACATGATGTTCCGCGAGGTGCTGCCGAATGCCATGGGGCCAATCATCGTCGCAGCGACCCTGACCGTGGCCCGCGCGATCCTGACGGAGGCTTATGTCAGCTTTCTCGGTTATGGCATCCAGCCGCCGCTGCCGAGCTGGGGCAACATGCTGAACGGCGCACAGCAATACCTGGAAACGGCCCCCTGGCTCGCCATCGTTCCCGGCATCGCGATCACGCTGGCCGTCACCGGCTTCAACTTCATCGGAGATGGGCTGCGCGACGCGCTGGACGTGCGTGCCGAGGGGGGATGACGGGAAGGCGGCCATGCCGCTGCACAGCTTCCCCGATTCGAGATGCACGGGCCGCGCGGGACTGTCGACGCGCGGCCGACCTTTGCTGAATGGGCGGAGACCTCAGACGTAGAGATCGAGGTCGAACGTCTCCATCGTCTGGCCGACAAAGACGATGCTGCCGCCGCCCGACAAGGCGAGGATGAGATCGCCATCGTCGTTTTCCGAGGCAGTCGCCGTCTGTCCCTCGAGATCGACTGCGTCGCCCTCGTCCTGATCGAAGTCGACGACGATATCGGCGCCGCTACCCTCCCCAAAAACGAAGACGTCGCTGCCCGAACCTCCATAAAGGATATCGGCACCGGCGCCGCCGGTAAGCGTGTCGGCCCCCTCTCCCGCATAAAGCGTGTCGTTGCTGTCCCCCCCGTCGAGCTGGTCATTGCCCCCGCCCGCACCGATGACATCGTTGCCGGCGCCGCCATAGGCCTTGTCCGAGCCCGCGCCCGCCCAGATCTCGTCGTCACCATCGCCGCCATAGACGCTGTCGTCGCCGAGGCCGCCGAAGGCGAGATCCCTGCCCGAACCGCCGCCGATCTCGTCGGCCCCGCTGCCGCCGAAAAGGGTGTCGTCGCCGCCGCCGCTCCACAAGGTGTCGTCCCCGTCGCCGCCACCGAGCTGATCATTGGCGGTTCCGCCATAGACGAGATCGCTGCCGGTGCCGCCGTAGAGTGTGTCGGCGCCCGCGCCACCCGCCACGATGTCGTCGCCACCCCCGCCGAAGACGAGATCGAGCCCGTCCTCGGCGTTCACATCGTCGTCCGCGTCGCCGCCATAGACCGTATCGTCGCCGGCGCCCGAGGCGATGATATCGCGACCGGACGATCCCGACACGTCGCCCATGACGACATCGTCACCCGAGCCTGCGTTGAGGCGATCATCACCGGCACCGCCGGTGAGAAAATCGTCGCCGCTGCCGGTCGTGATCGTGTCGCTGCCATCAAGTCCCATGATGAAGATATCGTCGGTGGCGGAGGCGTAATTGCCTTCGTCGTCGATCGGCACGTTCCAGCCGTTCACCTGATTGTCGTCGGAGACGCCGTCGAGGCGTTCGTTGGTGCCATTCAAGGTGATGTAGCGGTCGTAATCGAGCGTCGGCGCCACGCCGGCCACCAGTGCGAACTCGCCTTCGACGAGTTCATAGAAACTCGCATAATGCTCGGCGAGAAAGTTCGTATCGAAGGATTTCGAGATCGCGTACTGGTCGATCAGGGGCGCATCGAACTGGACGCGGTTGCCCTCGAAGTGGATCTGATCGCCGAGGGTCGCGACCGCCGCTGCGGTGATCGGCGCCTGGGTCGGATCCTGAAGCAGATGCTCACCCGCATCATAGGCGCCCGGATTGCGCACGATGTCTTCCGAATGGTCGAGCTGCGAATACCAGTCCGGCGTATTGAACGAGACCGAAACCCCGTCGATATCGACGATCGACGTGTCGTAATCACCCATCAAGGTGAGCGCGACCGGATCGACGCCTGCGGAGGCGAGCGCCACGACTTCAAGCTCCACACCATCGACGGCGGCAAAGCGCGCCCCGTCATAGATGGTGAAGAGGTCCGCCACGGTGCCGCCGAGGCTGTGACCCGAGACCACGACTTTGGTGACGTCGTTGGCCGGATCCTCGACATATTCCAGCGCCTGGTCGATGAACGCCCGCAGCTGCTCGTAGTAGCGCGCCTGACCGATGCCGGTACCGGCCTCTCCATCGGCGAAGATGCCGTCCGCATCGGTGCCGCGGAATGTCAGATAGAGCGTGTTGCCGGCATCGTTTTCCTTGATCGCCGCGAGCGCAACGGCCCCTGCCTGCGTGAAGACGCTTTCATCCCCGTCCTCATCCACGCGGTAATTGTTGCGATAGAGGTCACCGGCATAGGTGTAGTTCTGGTCGTAGCCGTCGCTCGTTTCGCTGGCACCGATGTCACCCGCATCGAAGCCGAGTTCTGAGGAGGACAGCGTCTTGAAGCCGAACTGCGCCAGATAAAGATCGTAGCGGTCATAAACATTGAGGTCCGACCGCAAGCCGACGTCATCGGGATCTCGGTTGGCGCTGTAATCGGCGAGATATTCATCGGGAAGCGCGTCGGCTCCTCCGTAGATCGCACGATTGAGCAGAACGACGTCGCCCAGGACATCGACGGCGCCCTTGGACAGGTCTCCTGCCGAAGATGTCAGCGCAGCAGAAACCGAAGTTTCATTTCCCGTCTCCCACACCAGCCCCATCCTCATGCCCCACTGACGTCATCGATGCGGTTTGATCTTAGGCGGGGGCAGATGACGAAAGAAAGACGGAAAGATGAGCTGCCTGTGTATCCGCGACCGAGCGAAAGAGGCGGCTTCAGCCGGAACCGCATCGCTGCGTCCATGCGCGCCGGCGATCCCTCTTCTTCTGGCGCCGCGATTGCTGTCATAAGGCTGCCATGTCCTTCTTTCTCGCCTCAGAGCTTTCGGCCTTTACGCCGGGCGATGCCCGTCTCTTGAGAGAGGCAGCCGCCGAGCCGGGGCGGCCGATCGTGGCGCTGACCGCCTCGGCTGAGATCCTGGCGCGGCTTGCCTTCGCCGCGCCGCATCTGCCGGCGCCGCTCTTTCCGATCGATCCGGCGCTGCCGCAGGCGGTCGTCGCCGATCTCATCGCCCAATCGGGGGCCGGGCTTGTCGTCGGGGAACAGCCGATCGAAGGCACGGCATGTCTTTCGACAGATGCCTTTCCGGCCGCTTCCCAGATCGCGGCGCCCTCACCCTCCCGCCGATGGGTAGCACCTTCCGGCATCGCGCTTCTCGTCGCCACCTCCGGCAGCACGGGCCGGCCGAAGGCCGTGATGCTGTCGGGCGCCAATCTGGAGGCCGCCGCGCGCGCCGGCGCGACCATGGCGCCGCTTCAGAAGGGCGACCTCTGGCTCGCCTGCCTGCCGCTTTTCCATATCGGCGGGTTTTCCATCCTGGTGCGCACCGCACTCGCCGACGCGGAGGCGCTGATTGCGGAAAAATTCGAGGCGGCTGCCATCCTTGGTGCTTTGCGCGAAAGGCCGGTCACGCATCTGTCTCTGGTGCCGGCGATGCTCGCGCGTCTTCTCGATGCCGACGAAGAGAATGCACCGACAAGCCTGCGGCATGTGCTGATCGGCGGGGCGGCACTGTCGCCGGAGCTTGCCGAACGGGCCGCCTCCCGCGGCTGGCCGATCCAGCCGACCTACGGGATGAGCGAGACGGCCTCGCAGCTCGCCACCCTCCCCGCTTTGCCGCGTCCCTGGCGGGCCGGCTTCGTCGGGAAACCGCTGGGCGAAACCGAGGTCGCGCTCGATTCATCGGGAAAACTCAAGCTGCGCGGGCCGAATGTCATGGCGGGCTATGCCAATCCGACGCTGACTCCGGGCGACGGGCTTTCGGACGGCTGGTTCACCACGGCCGATCTGGCCGAGATCGACGAAACGGGTGCAATCACCATCCTTGGGCGCGCCGACGACGTCATCGTCACCGGAGGCAAGAAGGTCATGCCACAAAGCGTGGAAGTGCTGCTTGCCAAAACTCCGGGGATTGAGACCGTGGCCGTCACCGGACGGCCGGACCCGGTCTGGGGCGAGATCGTCACCGTGATCTATGCCGGCCCGGGCGACGAAGCGGCGCTGCTTGCCTGGTGCCGCGATCATATCGACGGGGCGCTGCGCCCGCGCGCAGCCGTGCGGGTCGAGGCGCTGCCGCTGCTTGCGAGCGGCAAGCCCGACCGCTCAGCCCTGAAACGGATCGCCGCCGGGCAGGTCGTCAAACGGGGTAAGGCCGAGCCCCGGACGCTCCGGTAGCCGGATCACACCCTTCTCGATCGGCGGCGGCGCAGCGACGTCTTCGGCAAGCCAGGCGAGCGTGCCGAGACCATGCGCGAGACGCTGCCCCGCCGGCAGAGCGGCGGCGAGATGGGCTGCCGCCATGACACCGATGGCGGAATCGACGACGGAGGTCAGAACGAGCTCCACACCAGCCCGTTGCGCGCGGCGCGCGAGATCAAGCGTTGCGGCCATACCGCCGATCCGTGCCGGCTTGACGACGAGACGGCGAACGGCACGCGCCTCAAGCAGCGCATCCACCCCCAGCACTGGCACGGATTCATCGGCGGCAAGCGGAAACGGCAGCTCCGTCTGCAGGGATGCGAGCGCCTCCGGCGTCGGCCCTGCAAGCGGCTCCTCGACACCATCGACGCGCAGGCCGTCCATCGCCGCGAGCGCATTCAGGACCCGGCGCGCATCGGCCTTCTCCCAGGCACGGTTGGCGTCGAAGCGGAAGGACAGAGCCTTCCCGCTCGCCTCGACCACCTCTTTCAAGGCGGTAAGTTCACACTCTACGGGATCGACACCGAGCTTGATCTTGGCGACGGCAAAACCCGCCTCGGCGGCTCTCACCGCGCGGCCGGCGCAGCCTTCGTCGAGGCGGCCGAGAGCGGCGTTCACGGGCACGTCAGCCGCCAAAGTCTCGCGCAGAAGCCGGTGCAACGGCAGGCCGCGCGTCTTTGCGCAGAGATCGAGACAGGCGGTCTCGACGGCCCAGCGCACCTGCGGCTGAGCGATGCGCGCGACGAGATCACCCGCGAGCGGGTCGATATCCTCGCCCGGAAGCGTCCGCAGAACCTCGTCGAGCGCGCGAAAGGTCTCGGCATGGCCCCTCTCGCCCGAACTCGGCAGCGGCGCACAATCGCCAAAGCCGACGAGGCGATCCGAGGCGAGCATGACGAGGCGGCCATACCGCGTCGTCATCGTGGCGCTTGCCGCAACCCAGGGCCGGGCGAGCCTCAGCGCATAGGCGCGGGACCTGGCTTCCTCGATGCGCATTCGGACACGTCCGGCGGGAGGTTCAAGCGCGGCGATCCGGCCGCCTCAGGGGCGCGGCGGAAAGCGCGAAAAGTCCGGGGCGCGCTTTTCGTTGAAGGCGTTGCGTCCCTCCTGGCCTTCATCGGTCATATAGAAGAGCGCGGTCGCATTGCCGGCAAGCTCCTGCACGCCCGACAGCCCGTCGGTGTCGGCGTTGAAGCCGGCCTTCAGGACACGAAGCGCGGTCGGCGACAGGCGCAGCATCTCACGACACCAGGAGACGGTCTCCTCCTCCAGCCGGTCGAGCGGCACGACGGTGTTGACCATGCCCATGTCGAGGGCCTGTTGCGCATCGTATTGGCGGCACAGGAACCAGATCTCCTTGGCCTTCTTCAGCCCCACCGTGCGTGCCATCAACCCGGCGCCGAGACCCGCATCGAAGGAGCCGACGCGCGGGCCGGTCTGGCCGAAGCGGGCATTGTCGGCGGCGATCGTCAGGTCGCAGACGAGCTGCAGAACATTGCCGCCGCCGATCGCGTAGCCCGCCACCATGGCAACCACGGGCTTCGGCAAGGTGCGGATCATGCGCTGCAGGTCGAGAGCGTTCAGATGGTGGACGCCCGCCTGATCCTTGTAGCCGCCATCGTCGCCGCGGATTTTCTGGTCGCCGCCGGCGCAGAAGGCGTCCGGCCCGGCGCCGCACAGGATGATGACGCCAACTTCCTGATCGAGACGCGCAAGATGCAGCGCCGTCATGATCTCTTCCAGCGTCTCCGGCCGAAAGGCGTTGCGCACATGCGGACGGTTGATGGTGATCTTGGCGATCCCGTCGGCCTTGTCGAAAAGGATGTCGGTGAAATCCTGCCCCGGCACCTTCTGCCAGGCGATCTTTGCGTCACTCATCGCGTTTGTCCTTGGGTCACGGGCGCCGCAGCGGCGGCGAAGAAAGTCTTGAAACGGGCGAGGCTCTTCTCGCGCACGATGGTGGCGCGGATCACCGTCGTTCCGGGCCGGTCGAGCGCCGCATTGACGGCCGCCATCGCCTCGTCGAGGCCATCGACATCCTGAGCGGCAAGGCCGAAAGCGCGCGCGGCCGCCACATGATCGAGCGATTGCGGCGTCAGCCAGCCGGTCTCGAATTCCGGCAGATCCGCCTGCGCAAGATGGTCGAAGATACCGCCGCCACCATTGTCGAGAAGCAGGATCGCAAGTGGCAGGTCGCGTCCGAGCGCGAGCGCACCGAGATCGTGCAGGAAGGCGAGATCGCCGACGACCGCGACGCAGTTCTCGGAGATTGCGGAAATGCCGAAAGCGGTCGAGAGATTGCCGTCGATGCCGCTGACGCCGCGATTGCCGTAGACCCGCAGTTTCGTGGAGCTGCGGCCGGCGAGCCAGTCCGCGGCCCGCACGGCGAGCGAATTGCCGAGGAAGATCGCGGTCGACGGCGGCACAGCACGCACGAGCCGGCGCATCAGCGCACCTTCGAAGACGCGGTCGCCGTCGCAAACGGCATCCGCCGCCCGCATGGCCTCGCTGTCGAGGGCGACGATGTCGGCACGCCATTCCGGCGGTCCGGCGGGCGCGTCGAGCCCCGCGCAGACGAGCGCCACATCAGCGGTGACGACGTGGCTCGCCGTTCCTGCAGGATCTGCAAGCCGCGGCGTCTCGGAGACGACGATCTGGGGTTTCGTGTGCGCTTTCTCCATCCAGGTGGAAACGGCTTTGGAGACGGGCGTGCCGCCGAAACGCAGGATCCAATCGGGCACCGGCGCAGAGCGGGCCACCTGATCGGGATGCGCGAGGATTTCCGGTTCCTGCGTACCGAAGCGCAGACCGGAAAGAACGTCGGCGAAAACCGGCGCGTCGAGCCGCCGCGCCAGGTCGAGGATCGCGCGGCGCGCGGCACCACCCAAGGCTTCGCTCCCGCAGACGATGGCGCCGCGCCCCTTGCCGATGATACCGGAGATGCGCTTGAGGGTTTCGTCCGTCGGCTGCAAATGCGCTGGAAGCGTCAGCGGGATCGGTGCTCCGGCCGTTTCCTCCAGGCCGATCGAGGCTGACGGGACCAGCGGTTCGCGCAACGGCACATTGATGTGGACAGGCCCCGGGAGCGGGCCACGGCTCGCCGCCACCATCCGCGCAACGAAATTGGCGAGCCAGCCGGTCTCGGCCTCAGCCGGCGGCAGCTGGAAAAACTTGCGCACATGCGTGCTGAAGAGCCCAGCCTGCTCCATCGTCTGATTGGCACCGCAATCCTGCAGTTCCGGCGGGCGATCGGAGGAGAGAAGGATGAGCGGCACGCGGGCCATATCGGCCTCGACGACGGCCGGCAGCCAATTGGCGATCGCCGAACCGGATGTCGCCGCAAGCGCCACCGGTTCACCGGAGGCCTTGGCGAGACCGAGCGCGAAGAAGGCGGCCGAGCGTTCATCGACCACCATGCGCACGCCGATTTCGGGATGGCGCAGGGCGGCAAGCGTCAGGGGCGTCGAGCGTGAGCCCGGAGAGGCGACAAGCCGGCGCACGCCGGCCGCAGCAAGTCCGGATGCAAGGGCCGCAGCCCAGTGAAACGTCTGTTCGGCGGGTCCGTTCATTTGTCTGCGAAGAGGTCCAACATGGTGGCAAGCTTCATTTCCGTCTCCATCCATTCCGCCGCCGGGTCCGACTGCGCCATGATGCCGGCACCGGCCCACAGGCTCGCCTCGCGCCCGGCGAAGAAAGCCGTGCGCAAAACGACGGCCGCCTCCCCGTCTCCATCCGCGTCGACCCAGCCGGCAACGCCTGAATAAAGCCCGTCGCGCTCCTCGCCCAGCTCCTTCAGCCAGGCAAGGGCGGTTTCGCGAGGAAATCCCGAAACCGCCGGGGTCGGATGAAGCCGTTCTGCGACGTCGAGAAGGCTGATGCCCGGCTTCAGCCGCCCCGACAAGGGCGTCCAAAGATGCGTGACGCGCGACAGTTGCATGAAGCCCGGAGCGGCCGGCCGCTCGAGCGTCTCACAGAAATCCTCAAGGTCGGCTGCAATCGCATCGACGACGATGGCGTGCTCGCTGCGCTCCTTGGCGGAAGCAAAAAGCGCCGCTTCGGCGGCATCATCGGCCGGTGCCTCTCCGGCATGGCGGGCCGTGCCGGCGAGCCCGTCGCTCAAGATGTCCCGGCCCTTCTTCACGGCCAGGCGTTCCGGGCTTGCGGCAACGACATGGCCGCCTCCATGCGGCAGCGAGAAGACGTTCGATCCCGCATTCGCGGCCGCGAGGCGGTCGACCAGCCGATTGGGATCGACCGGTTCGGCAAGCCTCAGCGCCAGACGGCGGGCAAGAACCGCCTTGTCGAAGCGGCCGTCGCGGATCGCAGCACTCGTTTCGGCGACACGTGTCTTCCAGGTCGCCTCGTCCGGCGAGGCCTGCGAGCGTTCGATACGGGCCTCGCCGACCGGCTCGGCCTGAGAAAGGATGGCGGCCGCGAGCGCGAGCCAGTCGCTGGCGATCTCCTGCAACGCGCGTCCGTCATGGGCAGCGGACAAGACCACGTTCCAGGCCGTTCCCTCACGGCGGAAGAGAACGCGCGGCACAAAGAAGGACAGGTCCTGCGTGGCCGTCGCTGGCGGCAGCGTGAAGAAAGCGAGTGGCAATGCGGAGGCATCGCCGATGCGGCGCCACACACCTTCTTCCGACAACAGGCGGTCGAGTTCGTCACGCGAGCCCTCGACGGCTTTTCCGGCGGCATAGAAGGCCCGGCCCGTCGGCGGAGACACCCAGCGACAATCGCCCGAAAGCCCCTGACAGCGCGCCTCGGCGCTTTCCGGCAAGGCGATCGCAAGGCTGACAAGTTCGCCCGGCGCAAGCGTCGCCAGCGTCTCGCCGGAGGCCGCGATCGCCCGTTCCAGGAAACCGGATATGCCGTTGAGATTAGCGTTCATGAGAGATGATTGCGCAGGCGCTGTCGGGCTCTTGTGCTGAAGAGGCCAAGAAAGACGCACCGCCTTGCCGGAACCTTGCCGACCCGGCCGATCGACCTGCAGCCGTCCCCCTTGTTCAGCCTCTCCCGTTCACACCGCCTCTAGCGCGTTTGTGAGCGCATAGTCCACGGCCGCCTCGCAATGCAGCCGCGTCGTATTGAACATCGGAAAGTCCGGGCGATCCTTCTGATCGATCAAAAGAAAGATCTCCGTGCAGCCGAGGATCAGCCCCTGTGCCCCCTCGTCGCGCGCGAGCCTTTCGGCAATCTCCAGATAACGGGCCTTCGATTGCGGGTGGATCACGTCCTTGACGAGTTCGTCGAAGATGATGCGATCGATCTCGGCGCGCTCGTCTGCGTTCGGGACGACGATCTCCAGCCCGAATTTTTCCTCGTAGCGACGGCGGGCGTAATCCATCTCCATGATCGGCCTGGTGCCGAAAAGGGCGACGCGCTTCAGCCCGGCCTTGCGGATCGCCTCGCCCGTCGGATCGACGATGTGGATGTAATCGATGTCGCGGGAGGCGAGGATCGCCTCCATCGGCTTATGCAAAGTGTTGGAGACGCCGACGATGACGTCAGCGCCCGCGGCGATCAGCGCATCCACCTTCTTCGCCATATAGGCCTCCAGCGAGGCCCAATCGTCGGCATGCAGAAAGGCTTCGATGTTGCCGAAATTCATGCCGACGATCACCGTCTCGGCGATGTCCCAACCGCCGAGACGCGCATTCACGATCTCGTTGAGAAAGCGATAGTAATGGCCGGTGGCGATGTTGCTGGAACCGCCCAGAACACCGATCGTCTTTTGAGCGAGCGGTCGTGTCGTCACGCTGCGTCCCCCGTCTTGCCTGTCGCGTCAGGCCATAGCAGAGGCCGAGCGGCTCGCCCACCCGATGCGGCAATCAGCGAACGTCTTCGAGGACCTCGAAACCTTCGAACTGCGGATGTTCGATGTAGAGGGGTTTGCGTTCGCCGGCGCCCGCATGGGCATTGCGGAAATGCTCAGACTTCGTCCAATTCTCGAAATCCTCGTAAGAGCGCCAGACCGTGTGCGAGGCGTAAAGCACGTGATCGTCGCGCTGTGGCCCCTTGAGGAGATGGAACTCGACGAAACCCGGCACCTTCGATAGCTGCGAATCGCGGCTGCGCCAGACTTCGGCAAAATCCTCGGCCGCTTCCGGCTTCACCTTGAAGCGGTTCATGGCGATGTACATTTGTCGCTGCTCCTATGGGATTGGTCCGGCCGATCGGGCTCGACCGAAAAGATGAGAACTATTTTCATCTTATAGCGGAAAGCCGTTGTGGCGCCAGGGGCGGCGCCGATCACAAGGCGGTTTTCGTCCCCATTCTCTCTCCGTCGGCGAGCCTTGCCGAGATACCTTGCTCAGGCAGCCGTGCGCATCATGCGAATGGCTTCGACGATCTCGGAGAGGGAATCGATGACCTGATCGGCCCCGAGTTCTTCCGGAGGCAGCTTGGTGTATCCGTAGCTCATGACGAGGACCGGCAGGCCCGCGGCCCGCGCAGCCCCCACATCGGCGGGACTGTCGCCGACCATCAGCGCGTCGTCGGCGCTGATCCCAAGCTGCTGCAGCGCCGCCAGGAGAACCGCCGGCTCCGGCTTCTTCGGCAGGCCGCTGTCGCCGCCGATGACGGCGCCGAAACGTTCGGCAACGCCGAGACCTTCCAGGATGAGACGCGTCGCCTCGCCGGGCTTGTTGGTGACGACGGCGAGTGCGATGCCGCTTTCCTCAAGACCCGCCAATGTTTCCACGGCGGTCGGGAAAAGCACCGTCTTCTCGGTCGCCCGCGGCTCGTAAAGCGCCAGGAAACGCGCGACCAGGCTCTCGAGCTCGATTTTGTCGAGCGTCCGCCCACGCGCCTCAAACCCACGCTCGACGAGCTTTTCGACGCCGTCGCCCACCATCTTGCGGACATTGTCCTCGTTGACGGCGGGAAGCCCCTCTTCGACGAGGAGATCGTTCAAGGCATCGGTCAGATCGGGAACGGAATCGACGAGCGTGCCGTCGAGATCGAAGATGATGGCCTTCGGCCAGGACGAGGCCATCAGGCGGCCTTCCATTTGATCGAGCAGCCCATCGAGGGGATCTGTTCCCTCGGCCCTTCGCCGGTCTGAGCCACCTTTTTCATCGCCTCGAAAAGCTCGCGCGGCGCATCCGGCGCGGCCTCTTTCCGGGACGCGTCGAGCCGACCGCGAAACTGCAGCTCCAGGTCCTTATTGAAGCCGAAAAAATCCGGCGTGCAGACGGCCTCCCAGGCGCGCGCCACCGACTGATCTTCGTCATGCAGATAGGGAAAGAAAAAGCCGTGCTCTTCGGCGAATCCCTGCATGTTCTCGAAGGAATCGTCGGGATAGGCCTCGGCATCGTTGGAGCAGATGGCGACCGTCCTGATGCCATAGGCCTCAAGCTCCCTGGCGTCGCGCACGAAACGGTCGATCACGGCCTTCACATAGGGGCAGTGATTGCAGATGAAGGCGACGAGCGTACCGTTCTCGCCCGCGCAATCGGCGAGCGAATGGGTCTTGCCGTCGGTCCCCTTGAGGGTGAAATCCTTCGCCTTCCAGCCGAAATCGCAGATCGCGGCGGTTGCAGCCATGAAGCTCTCCTTGTCTCGTCTCAGGCGGCCGCCTTCAGCGCCCCTTCCGCTGCCGTACGGATGGCAGCGATATTCTGACGATATGTTTCTTCGCTGCCGCCTTTAAAGACCGCGGAGCCCGCAACAAGCACATCGGCACCGGCTGCGGCGAGCGCAGGCGCGGTCTCCGGCGACACGCCGCCGTCGATCTCGATACGGATGTCGCGGTCGCCGATCATCTCTTTGACGCGGCGCGTCTTCTCGATGATCGCCGGGATGAAGGCCTGACCGCCGAAGCCCGGATTGACGCTCATCAGAAGAATGAGGTCGAGCCGGTCGAGGACGTATTCGAGCGTCGTTTCCGGCGTCGAGGGATTGAGCGAAACGCCGGCCTTCTTGCCGAGCCCGCGGATCGCCTGCAGCGAGCGGTCGAGATGCGGTCCCGCCTCCTGATGCACGGTGATGTAATCGCAGCCTGCATCGGCAAAAGCCTGCAGGAAGGGATCGGCGGGCGCGATCATCAAATGGCAGTCGAAGACTTTCTGCGACGAGCCGCGCAGCGCCTTGATGATCGGCGGGCCGAAGGTGATGTTGGGCACGAAATGCCCGTCCATCACGTCGAGATGGATCCAGTCGGCACCAGCGCGGTCGACGGCGGCCACTTCCCCGCCGAGCCTGGCAAAATCGGCGGAAAGGATCGACGGCGCGATCAGGATGTCGTTCATGGCGGCTCTCCCTGTCCCGTGCGGGGTTGTCTCGCTCACGCCCTTTCTTCGGCGCGTTCGGCATCGGTTGGAATGGAAAACACCCGGCTGACATTGATGTCTTCGGGTGAAATCAGCTTCAGGTCTTCCGCCGTCACCGGGCCATTGGCGGCCTCGAAGAGACGGTTCGCCTGGCGCAGGCGAGCGCGGTCGAGCGCGTTTCGAACCGAGCGGGCATTGGCGAAATGCGGCTGCTGGCGGCGCCGGTCGATGTAGCGGATGAGCGTTTCGCGCGCCTCCGGCGACAATTCGTAGTTTTGCTCCTTCAGCATCATCTCGGCGATCCTGAGGAGCTCCTCGTTGTTGTAATCCGGAAAATCGATGTGATGGGCGATGCGCGAGCGGAAGCCCGGATTGCTCTCGAAGAACTTGTCCATCTTGTCGGCGTAGCCGGCCAGAATGACGACCAGATCCTCGCGCTGGTTCTCCATCACCTGGAGGAGGATTTCGATCGATTCCTGACCGTAGTCGCGCTCGTTCTCGGGGCGGTAGAGGTAATAGGCTTCGTCGATGAAGAGGACGCCGCCCATCGCCTTTTTCAGCACTTCCTTCGTCTTCGGCGCGGTGTGGCCGATGTACTGGCCGACGAGATCGTCGCGCGTGACGGAGACGAGATGGCCCTTGCGGATATAGCCGAGCCGGTGAAGGAGGCTCGCCATTTTGAGCGCGACCGTCGTCTTGCCGGTGCCGGGATTGCCCGTGAAGCTCATATGCAGCGTCGGGGCCTCATAAGCGAGGCCGAGTTGCTTGCGGGCGCGCTCCACCAGGAGGAGAGCCGCCGTTTCGCGAATGCGCTTTTTGACGGGCGCGAGGCCCACGAGGGTCTCATCGAGCTCACGCAGAACGTCGCCGACGCCCGATTCCTCGAATTCGCGCTGCAGATCCACCGAGGTGACCGGCGCGGCGGTCTCCGCCTCAGCGGGATTGGCATTCTCGGGTTTCACCTGATCGTTCATCGCAGCATCCGCTCTCAAACCGCTGTTGGCGCCGCGCCCAAGGCGCGACGCCGATTTCTCAACATACGATCGCTTAGTAGCGTGCGCCTTCCGGCTTGTCGGACGCGTAGGCCTTCGTCGTGTAGCGCGTCATACGGCCTGCATCTTCCTGCCGCTCCAGGCGGAAGCCCGGCTCTTCGGCAGGCCGGTTGACGATGAAAGAGATCTTCACCGATTCCCAACCGTGCGAAGCGTCGAAGCCCGACAGGCGGATGTAACGGTCGCCGTAGACCTTGCGGCAGTCATTGAGCTCCATCATCACGGCCGCAGCATCCTCGATGTCGAACATCGGGTGCCCCCACATGTCCCAATAGGTGTTGCGGGGATGCGGGTCGTCGGTGAACTCGATGTTCACCGCCCAGCCGTTGTCGATGCAGTACTGCACCTGCTTGGTGATCTGCTCGTCGGTCAAATCGGGCAGAAACGAAAAGGTGCCCTGGGTAATGCGCATGGATGCGTTCTCCAAATAGTCTCGGTTCGGGCTTTAGGCGGCGGTCGCCGTCGGCACGAAGTCCGGCGTGTCGGTGGAGGCGTAGTTGAAGGTGACATCCTTCCAGGTCTCGAGCGCCTGCTGCAGCGGCTGGCAGGTCTTGGCCGCAGTCTGCAGGATTTCCGGACCTTCGTTGACGATGTCACGGCCTTCGTTACGGGCGAGCACCATGGCTTCGAGCGCCACGCGGTTCGCCGTCGCGCCGGCTGCGATACCCATCGGATGGCCAATCGTGCCGCCGCCGAACTGCATCACGCAATCCTCGCCGAGAAGGTCGAGAAGCTGGTGCATCTGGCCGGCATGAATGCCGCCGGAGGCAACCGGCATCAGCTTGTTGAGAGAGGCCCAATCCTGGTCGAAGAAGATGCCGTTCTGCAGCGCCTGCGGATTAAACTCCTCGCGGCAGATGTCGTAATAGCCCTTCGTCGTCGCCGGATCGCCCTCGAGCTTGCCGACGACCGTGCCGGCATGGATGTGGTCGACGCCGGCAAGGCGCATCCACTTGGCGATGACGCGGAAGGAGACGCCGTGCGTCTTCTGGCGCGTATAGGTCGAATGGCCGGCACGATGCAGGTGCAAGATCATGTCGTTCTTGCGCGCCCATTTGGCCATGGACTGGATCGCCGTATAGCCGATGACGAGGTCGATCATGACGATGCAGGAGCCGAGATCCTTGGCGAACTCGGCACGCTCGTACATGTCTTCCATGGTGGCGGCGGTGATGTTGAGGTACGTCCCCTTCACTTCGCCGGTCGCCGCCTGCGCCTTGTTGACCGCTTCCATGCAATAGAGGAAGCGCTCACGCCAATGCATGAAGGGCTGCGAGTTGATGTTCTCGTCGTCCTTGGTGAAATCGAGACCGCCTTTCAGCGCCTCGTAGACAACGCGGCCGTAATTGCGGCCGGAGAGGCCGAGCTTCGGCTTCACGGTGGCACCGAGCAGCGGACGGCCGAACTTGTCGAGACGTTCACGCTCCACGACGATACCCGTCGCCGGACCCTGGAAGGTCTTCACATAGGCGACCGGCAGCCGCATGTCTTCCAGACGCAGGCCCTTCAAGGGCTTGAAGCCGAAGACGTTGCCGATGATCGAGGCCGTCAGGTTGGCGATCGAGCCACCCTCGAAGAGGTCGAGATCATAGGCGATATAGGCAAAATACTGGCCTTCGGCGCCCGGCACCGGATCGACGCGATAGCATTTGGCGCGGTACTTCTCCGCCGCCGTCAGACGGTCGGTCCACACCACGGTCCAGGTCGCAGTCGAGCTCTCACCGGCAACCGCTGCAGAAGCTTCGATCGGATCGACACCGTCCTGCGGGATCACCCGGAAGACACAGATGATGTCGGTGTCCTTCGGCTCGTAATCGGGCTCCCAATAGCCCATCTTCTTGTATTCCATGACGCCGGACTTGTAGCGGTCCTTGCCGGTGACGGTCTTGGCTTCCGTATCCATCCCACTCCTCGCTTTCTCTCGTTGAAGCTGGCCGATTACTCGGCAGCCAGGGCCATGTCGGTCTTCGGATCAAGCGCGCCGCTCTGGTAGCGCTTGGCCATCTCCTCGAGCGGGATGACCTTGATCTTGGAGGCGTTTCCGGCGGTGCCGAACCGTTCGAAACGATCGCGGCAGAGCTCGCGCATGGCCTCCATTGCCGGCTTGTTGAATTTGCGCGGATCGAATTCCGCCGGGTTTTCCTGCGCGATCTTGCGGTACTGCCCGGTCATCGCCATGCGGCAGTCCGTGTCGATGTTCACCTTGCGGACGCCGTGGCGGATGCCGCGCTCGATCTCTTCCACCGGCACGCCATAGGTCTGCGGCATCGCCCCGCCATAGGCGTTGATGATGTCCTGCAGTTCCTGCGGCACGGACGACGAGCCGTGCATGACGAGATGCGTGTTCGGCAGGCGGCGATTGATCTCCTCGATCACATGCATCGCCAGAATCTCGCCATCCGGCTTGCGGGTGAATTTGTAGGCGCCGTGGCTCGTGCCCATGGCGATCGCCAGCGCATCCACCTTCGTTGCCTTGACGAATTCCACCGCCTGATCGGGATTGGTCAGAAGCTGCTCCTGGGAGAGCTTGCCTTCCGCGCCATGACCGTCCTCGGCCTCGCCTTCGCCCGTTTCGAGCGATCCGAGCACGCCGAGTTCGCCTTCCACCGAGGCACCGACCCAATGCGCCATCTGCGCCACGCGGCTCGTGATGGCGACATTGTACTCATAGGAGGCCGGCGTCTTGGCATCGGCCTCGAGCGAGCCGTCCATCATCACGGAGGTAAAGCCGTGCTGGATGGCCGTGAGGCAGGTGCCCTCGTTGTTGCCGTGGTCCTGATGGATGCAGATCGGGATGTTCGGATAGATCTCGACCAGGGCTTCCATCATCTTCGCGAGCATGATGTCGTTGGCATAGGCGCGGGCACCGCGGCTCGCCTGGATGATGACCGGCGCGTCGACGGACGAAGCCGCCTCCAGGATCGCCAGAGCCTGTTCCATGTTGTTGATGTTGAATGCGGGAACGCCGTAGCCGTTCTCGGCAGCGTGATCCAAAAGCTGACGCAGCGTGATGCGGGCCATTATTCGCTTTCCTTGCCAAGGTTGATGAAGGTCCGGGCCGCATCGACGATGGCGTCCGGGGTGATGCCGAAATGCTCGTAGAGCTCTTGATAGGGGCCGCTCGCGCCAAAGCCCTGCATGCCGATGAAGATACCGTCCGGGCCGAGCCAGCGGTCCCAGCCATCGCGCACCGCAGCTTCGACGCCGATCCGCGGCGCCGTGCCCAGAACCTTGGTCTGATAGGCCCGGTCCTGGGTCTTGAAGATATCGAAGCAGGGCGCTGAGACGACGGCCGCGGCGATGCCGTCGGCCGCAAGCTTCTCCGCCGCTTCGACCGCGATCGTCACTTCCGAGCCGGTGGCGATCAGGGTCACGTCGCGGTCGCCCTCCGGTTCACGGAGCACGTAGGCGCCCTTCGCCGAAAGGTTCTCCGAGACGTGCTCGGTGCGCAGCGTCGGCAGGCCCTGACGCGTCAGGCACAAAACCGAAGGACCCGAGGCGTTTTCGATGGCGCACTGCCAGGCTTCCGCCGCTTCCACGGCATCGGCCGGACGGAAGACGTTGAGGTTCGGCATGGCGCGCAGAGATTCCAGATGCTCGACCGGCTGGTGCGTCGGGCCATCCTCGCCGAGGCCGATGGAATCGTGGGTCATCACGTGGATGACGCGCACGCCCATCAGCGCCGCGAGACGGATCGCCGGGCGCGAATAATCGGCGAAAACCAGGAAGGTCCCGCCGAAGGGAATGACACCGCCATGCAGCGACATGCCGTTCATCGCGGCCGCCATGCCGTGCTCGCGCACGCCGTAATGCATGTAATTGCCGCTGAAATCGTCGGGCGTGACCGGCTGCTGGGCCGCGACGCGCGTGCCGTTGGAGCCGGTGAGATCGGCCGAACCGCCGATCAGCGACGGCAACAGCGGCACCAGTTCCTCCAGCACCTTCTGAGAAGATTGCCGCGTGGCGAGCTTCGGCTTCTCGGAAGAGAAGCGCTCCTTGATCGTCTCGATCGCGTCGCGCAACTCGTTGCCCGTGAAGTCGAGCTCGAGCGCGGCATGGAACGCCTTGCGCCGCTCTTTCGGAGCCTCCGCCAGGCGCTTCTTCCAATCGTCATGCAGCGCGGTTCCGCGCTTTCCGGTCTCGCGCCAATCCTTCAGAACCTCGTCGGGAATGACGAAAGGCTCGTGCGTCCAGCCCAGCGCCTCGCGAACCGCCGCAACCTCTTCGGCTCCGAGCGGCGAACCGTGAACGCCATGGGTGCCCTGCTTGTTGGGGGCGCCCCAGCCGATGATCGTGCGGCAGGCGATCAGCGACGGACGATCGGTCTGGCGCTCGGCCTCGATGGCGGCCTCGACCGCCGCCATGTCGTGGCCGTCGACGCGGCGCACCGACCAGCCGGCCGCCTCAAAGCGCTTCAGCTGGTCGACGGAGGTCGCAAGCGATGTCGGCCCGTCGATGGAGATCTGGTTGTCGTCGAAGAGAACGATCAGCTTTCGCAGTTTCAGATGACCGGCGAGATCGATCGCTTCATGGCTGACGCCTTCCATGAGGCAGCCGTCACCGGCGATCGCGTAGGTGTAATGGTCGACGATCTCATCACCGAAGCGCGCCGCCATCAGCCGCTCGGCGATAGCCATGCCGACGGAGGCACCGAGGCCCTGCCCAAGCGGGCCGGTCGTCACCTCGACACCCGCCAGATGCCCGTATTCCGGGTGGCCAGCAGTGCGTGCGCCGAGCTGGCGGAAATTCCGCAACTGGTCGATCGTCGCTTCCGGATATCCGGTCAGGTAAAGCAGCGAGTAGAGCAGCATCGAGCCGTGACCGGTCGACAGCACGAAGCGGTCGCGGTCCGGCCAGGCGGCGTCCTGCGGGTCGAAGCGCATGAACTTGCTGAAGAGGACGGTCGCCACATCGGCCATGCCCATGGGCATGCCCGGATGTCCCGACTTCGCCTTCTCCACCGCATCCATGGAGAGAGCGCGGATGGCATTTGCCATCGGCTTGAGATCAGCGGCCTCAGCGTTCGTCGAAGCGGCCAGTACGGTCGTCTGCAAAGGGGCCATCAAGAAACCTTTCGTTTAAGAGACGCGGCGCTTTCGCTCGATGAGCTGCAAAATCAGCGGCGTCAAAATCAGCTGCATGGCGATGTCGAGCTTGCCTCCAGGGATCACGATCGAGTTCGCCCGCGACATGAAGCTATCGTGGATCATCGACAGCAAATACGAAAAATCGATGCCGCGCGGATCCGCGAAGCGGATCACCACCATGGATTCGTCTGCTGTCGGAATCCACCGTGCCACGAAGGGGTTAGAGGTGTCGACGATCGGCACGCGCTGAAAATTGATGGTCGTCTCGGTAAACTGCGGGCAGATGTAATGCACGTAGTCGGGCATCCGGCGCAGGATCGTGTCGGTGACCGCTTCCGTCGTGTAGCCGCGCGTGGAACGATCGCGGTGGATCTTCTGAATCCACTCCAGATTGATGACCGGCACGACACCGATCTTCAGGTCCGGATACTGGGCGATGTTGCAATCGTCGGTGACGACGGCCCCGTGCAGCCCCTCATAGAAGAGAAGATCGGATTCGGCCGGGAACGGCTCCCAGTCGGTAAACTCGCCCGGCGGGCAGCCGTAGCATTTGGCCTCATCGTCGTCGTGGACGTAATGCCGGGTCTTGCCGGTGCCCTTGCGGCCGTATTCCTCGAACATCTCCTCCAGCTCGCAGAGGAGGTTCGCTTCCGGGCTGAAATGGCTGAAGGAGTAATCGCCATCCGCCTTGTGACGCTCGGTCTCTTCGCGCATCTCCACGCGGTTGTAGCGGTGATAGGCGTCGCCTTCGATAAAGACGGCGTTGACCCCTTCACGACGGAAAATCTGCTCGAAGGTCCGGCGCACGGATGTGGTGCCTGCGCCGGACGAACCTGTGACTGAAATGATTGGGTGCTTGGCTGACATGTCCTGGCCTCAAACGCGAAACAGGCCGCGGTGGGTAAACAAAGGTGCGCGCTCGCCGATCAGGCTCGGCGCCTCGTGGTAACGAAGGATGCGCTCCACTTCCTTCTTCGAACCGAAGATCAAAGGCGTGCGCTGGTGCAGGCCCGTGGGGACCTGATCGAGAATCGGAAAACCGCCGTCGCTGGCAAGGCCGCCGGCCTGCTCGATCAGCATGGCGATCGGATTTGCCTCGTAGACGAGCCTCAGCCTGCCGTCGCCGTAGCCACGGCGATTGTCGCGCGGGTAAAGAAACACGCCGCCACGCGCGATGATCCGGTAGGTATCGGCGACGAGCGACGCGATCCAACGCATGTTGAAATCGCGGGCGCGCGGGCCTGCCGAGCCCTGCAGGCAGTCGTCGATATAGATGCGCACGGCTTCGTCCCAATGCCGATAGTTCGACATGTTGATGGCGAACTCATTGGTGTTGGGAGAAATCAGCACCCCGTCGAGGATCTGCTGATAGCCGCCGATGCGGTGCGAATAGACGAAGACATGCGTGCCCTCGCCCACCGTGAGCACCATGGCGAGCTGCGGGCCGTAAATGAAGAAACCCGCGGCGAGCTGATTGCGCCCCGGCTGGGCGAAATCCGTACCGACACCATCGGCCGCATTCGGCACATGCGGCAGGATGGAAAAGATCGTCCCGATCGAGACGTTCGTGTCGATGTTGGATGAGCCGTCGAGCGGATCGGTCGCGACCGCGAGAACGCCTTCGGGGTTGAGGAGGATCGGCGAGCCGATCTCTTCCGACGCATAGGCGGCAACGGGGGCTTCCCGCATCTCGGCAAGCACGATCTCGTCGGCGCGCACATCCAGAAAGCGCTGCCGATCGCCATCGGCATTGGTGGAACCGCGCGCGGCGCCAATGTCGCCGCCGAGCTGACCCTGGGATACGACATCACGAATCTGTCGCGAGGCGCGGGCGAGAGCCCGGACCGTTTCCACCACCGCAAGACGCTGCGGATCTTCTGTGCTGCTATATGCTCTGAGAAAAGCCTCGAGCGTGCTCAGGCCGGCCATATGCTGCCCTCCCCCCTGACCGAGGTTTCCCTGTCGGTCTTGATTGGGTGTGAGATACACCCTGGGGAGACTAAGTAAATTTAATTCTTGTAAGGCGCACAGTTAGGAATTCTAATGAGCGACATGGACTGGCTCACCCTTCGGCAGCTGCGCGCCGTCACAGAAATTGCACGACACGGAACAATCGCGAGTGCCGCCAAGGCCTTGGGACTGACGGGTCCAGCCGTCACTCTGACGCTGAAACAGATCGAATCCGCGCTGGGTCTGCCGCTTTTCGACCGCACCGCCCATGGCATGCGACTGACTGACGCTGGCGAGGCGGTGCGCAACACCGCCGCCGAGGTGGAGCGATCGATCTTCCGGCTCTCCGACACCATCAACGAGGTCAAGGGACTCGGCACCGGCGCGGTGCATGTAGGCGTCGTCTCGACGGCGAAATACTACGCGCCGGCCCTCGTCGTCGGCTTCAAGCATGAGCATCCCATGATCGATGTGCGGCTGACCGTCGGCAATCGCCAGGAGGTGGTGCAGGCGCTCACAGACTTCGATGTCGATTGCGCCATCATGGGCCGACCGCCCAAGACCGTGCCGGTGGAGGCGGCGGTGTTCGGGGACCATCCCCTCATCATGATCGCCTCGCCCGCCCACCGGCTGGCCGGTCAGATCGATCTCAGCCGCAACGAGCTCTCCGGCGAGACCCTGCTCGTGCGCGAGCCAGGCTCCGGCACGCGCACGTCGATGGAAATCTATCTCGGCGATCTTCTCGCCGATCCGTCCATCCATTTCGTGGAGTTCGGCAGCAACGAAACGATCAAGCAGGCCGTCATTGCCGGGCTCGGGATCGCCTTCCTGTCCGCACATACCGTCGCTGTCGAAATCGCCGCCGGCCGCCTGGTGGCACTCGATCTGGAAGGGCTACCGATCCGCAGACAGTGGTTCGTCGTGCGCCGCAGCGACAAATCCGTCTCGCCAGGCGCACGCGCCTTCCTGCAATTCGTCGTGCATTCCGGCACGCAATTCCTGCCGCATTTTCCAAAGCTCTACGAAGAGGCAAGCGGCGAGTGACAAGGCGTCAGCCCGGCAGCCCGCCGGTCTTTGCCAGGAAATCGACGATCCGATCGACGCCTTCGTTGCGGGAAAGATCGGTGAAGACGAAAGGTCTTCCCTCGCGCACCCGCTCCGCATCGCGGGCCATCACATCGAGGTCCGCACCGACATAGGGGGCGAGATCGGTCTTGTTGATGATCAAAAGATCGGACCGCGTGATGGCGGGCCCGCCCTTGCGCGGGATCTTTTCACCTTCCGCGACGCTGATCACGTAAAGCGTCAAATCGGCGAGATCGGGCGAGAAGGTCGCCGCCAGATTGTCGCCGCCCGATTCGATGAAGACGAGATCGAGATCCGGATGGCGGGCGTTGAGATCGGCGATGGCGGCAAGGTTGATGGACGCGTCCTCGCGGATCGCCGTATGCGGGCAACCGCCCGTCTCCACCCCGACGATCCGATCTTCCGGCAGGGCCTGCAGCCGGTTGAGGATGAGCGCGTCTTCCTTCGTATAGATGTCGTTGGTGACGACGGCGAGCGAATGGCGCTCCCGCATCGCCTTGCAGAGCTTTTCGGCAAGCGTCGTCTTGCCGGAGCCCACCGGCCCGCCAATGCCGACGCGAAGGGGGCCGTGCGGCGAACGTTGCCTCACGGGAGCAGGCTCGGCGGTCATCGTCATGAGCGGAACAACCTCGTCTCCTGCACCTCGTGCTGCATCGAAGCGATATCGGAGAAAAACGTCGCGCTGCCAAGCTCGGCGAGATCTGCGGCGGCCGCCCAGGCGGCAGTTTCAAGAACGCCCTCGCGCAGCGCCGTGACAACCGCCAGCGCGTCCTTCTGACCGATCGGAACGCTCCTTTGCGCCGCCGAACAGAGATTGACGATGGCAGCCTGCAGGAAGCTCGCAACGGCGGTCACAAGTCCAATATCGAGATCAGCGGCGGCCGTCCCGATCGCAACCGGCCAGGGCCTTTCCAGGCCGCCCGTCGCCGCGGCGAAGGCGCGCCCCTGCGCCATCGTTTCGAGATGCCTCTCCTGCGACGGCGCCAGAGCCTCGGCAAGCTCGGCTATCTCGGCGAGCTCCTGTTCATCTCCGACCGAATGCGCGCGAAAGGCTGCTGCGAAGAGCAGAGCATCAGCACGAAACGAGCCGCAGAGCAGAAGAGCATCGAGCCACGCCTTCAGGCTTTCTCGGTCATGCACCCAGCCGGCAGCGACAGCCCGCTCGAGCCCATGCGAATAGGCGAACGCCCCGACCGGGAATGCAGGAGACAGCCAATACTGGAGCGTCAACAGAGCAGCGGCCGCACCCTTGCTGCCGCGTTCGACCTCGGTCGCGCCCTCAGCCATGCGCCGCCTTGTCGACATCGTCAAAATCTCCGAGCGAGAGATAATGCAGCTCCCGCACGATGCGGATCGTCGGCTTCATGGCAAAACAGATGGACCCGATGAGAAAGCACCAGATCGCCGGCGTTTCCAGCTCCGGATAGAAGAAAAGCGCGGAGCCGACCACGAAGAGCACCGCCGCGCTCACATCCACGGTCGTGAAGGCGATTTCGTAGAGCGCGTAGAGCCTGCGGTGACGCGCGGTCTGGGTGTTGTTCTGCGGGTCGAAGAAAGCCATTCTGCCTCGCGGTCCGTACTGTTCATCCTGGCCCATGAGAATGGGGCGGCTCGGTGCCATGACCATGGCCGTGATGGTGCGGATCGCCATAAGCGCCACCTTCCGGATCGAACGCCTCCTCCACTTCGAAAATTTCTCCACCGAGCCTGCGGATCATCTCCGCCAGCACGTGATCGCGGCGGATGAGAAGACGCTCTTCCTGAAGGGCGGCGGGCGTGTGGCGGTTGCCGAGATGCCAGGCGAGCCGCAAAAGCGTGGTTCGGTCGGGCGCGCGCACCTCCAGCAGCGGCTCAGGCTTTGCCCGCACGTCGATGCGGCGTCCGTCTTCCAGAACCAGGCGGTCGCCCTCCCGCAGCAGCCGCGCTTCGGGAAGGTCGAGCAGAAAGGTCAGCCCGGTTTCCGTCGTCATCACCAGACGGCGGCGGTGGCGCTCATCCGAGGTGAGACAGACGGTTTCGGTCATCCCTTCCGAGGGCAGACCTGCCTCTTCGACGGCGGTGGCGCGCGGCCAGGTGTGCGGATCACCGGACATCTGCTCGCTGGTCATCGGCTCGACACCGCCATCGAACCACCCGAGACGATCAGCGCCGAGCCGACGAAACGATTGAGCCAGACGAAGATGCGCTCCGAGCGCAGCAGACCTTTGAGGAGGGCGCCGGCGGCGACATAGAGCGCGACCGCCACAACCTCCATGACGAGAAAGGCGCCGCCGAGCCGCGCAAGCTGCGACCAGGCCGGAAAGGCCGGATCGATGAACTGCGGGAAGAAAGCCGTAAAAACCGCGATCGCCTTCGGATTGGTGATGGCGATGGTGAAGTCGCGGCGCATCAGCGTCTTCAGGTTGACCGAGGACGGGTCGACCCGTGCGAGATGCCGCGCATGGCGCAGGATCCTGACGCCGACATAGATGAGATAGGCGGCGCCCAGGAGCTTGATGACGACGAACGCCTCGGCGGAAGCGGACAGGATCGCGCCAAGCCCCGCAACGGTGACACCGATCAAAATGGCAAAGGCCGGCATGCGGCCGAGGCCCCCCAGAAGAGCGTAGAGCGGCCCGACCTTCGCCGCATTGGCGAAGGCCAGCATGTTGTTGGGCCCGGGCGCGCAATTCACGGCAAAGCAGGCGGGAATGAAAAGGCTCCAGGCGATCATCGCAAAGCTCTCAAGGCGTTTCAGACGGAACCCTAGAGAAAAATGCGGCGCTGCGGAAGGAAGTCAGGCTTGTTCGGGAACGGCAGCCGAGAAGGCGCGATCTGGCCATGGAGGGTCGACCGGCTTCGTCATGGTGATGCTCGTCGGACGGTCATAGCCGTCATGGGCCGTTTCACCCACCTTCGCAAACCCGAGACGGGCGAACGTGGCGTGGTTCTCGGAGAGTTCGACGCGCGTCTGCAACTTGAGGACCAAGCGACCGTTCGCCCGCGCCCACTCTTCAGCGAGAGCAAAAAGCTGTCGCGCCAGCCCCGCCCCGCGAAACGCCGGATCGACGGCGACCTTGCCGATATAAAGGCAGTCCGGCTCGAGCCTGAGAAAAGCGCAGCCGACGATGCGTCCATCCTCTTCAGCCAGAAGAAGCGTTTCGCTCCCAGCCTTTTCGGCAAGCTCCGCCGGCCCCATGCGCAGAAGCGAGGACGGCGGATCGATCCGCGCCGCCATATAGGCAAAGCAATCCATCAAAAGACGATGAAGTTCGTCCCAGCGATCGAAGGCCGGATCGGCTTCGCGGAAGCTCACGACCATAGGAACTTGCCTCCGAAAGCGATCAAAACAGAAAATACCGCTGCGCCATCGGCAGAATATCGGCCGGCTCGCAGGTGAGGAGGTCGCCGTTGGCGCGCACCTCGTAGGTTTCCGGATCGACCACGATCTCCGGCGTCGCGTCGTTCAAGAGCATCGAGGCCTTGGAGATGCCGCCGCGGGTGTTTTTGACCGGCACGAGTTCCTTCGCCACGCCGAGCCGCGCCCCAAGACCATCGTCGATCGCCGCCCTGGAGACGAAGGTCACCGACGAATTCGTCCGCGCCTTGCCATAGGCGCCGAACATCGGGCGGTAATGCACCGGCTGCGGCGTCGGGATGGAGGCGTTCGGGTCGCCCATCGGCGCGGCCGCGATCGAGCCACCGATCAGCACCATGAAGGGCTTCACGCCGAAAAACGCCGGATCCCACAAAACGAGATCGGCGCGCTTGCCCGCTTCCACCGAACCGATTTCGTCGGCCATGCCGTGCGCAATCGCGGGATTGATCGTCACTTTCGCGATGTAGCGGCGCACACGGAAATTGTCGTTGTCGCCCGTCTCCTCGGGAAGACGGCCGCGCTGCACCTTCATCTTGTGCGCCGTCTGCCAAGTGCGGATCAAAACCTCGCCGACGCGTCCCATCGCCTGGCTGTCGGAGGCGATGATGGAGAAGGCGCCCATGTCATGCAGGATGTCTTCCGCCGCGATCGTTTCCTTGCGGATGCGGCTTTCGGCGAAGGCCACATCTTCGGGAATGTTGGAATCGAGGTGGTGGCAGACCATGAGCATGTCGAGATGCTCGTCGATCGTGTTCCGCGTATAGGGCCGGGTGGGATTGGTCGAGGACGGCAGGACATTCGCCAGTCCGCAGACCTTGATGATGTCCGGCGCATGGCCGCCACCCGCCCCTTCGGTGTGGAAGGCATGGATGGTGCGATCCTTGAAGGCGGCGATCGTGTTCTCCACGAAACCCGATTCGTTGAGGGTGTCGGTGTGGATCATCACCTGCACATCGTAATCGTCGGCGACGGACAGGCAGCAATCGATGGCGCCCGGCGTCGTGCCCCAATCCTCGTGCAGCTTGAGCGCGCAGGCGCCGCCCTTCACCATCTCCTCGAGCGCAGCCGGCAGCGAGGCATTGCCCTTGCCGGCAAAACCGATGTTCATGGGAAAGGCGTCTGCCGCCTCGATCATCCGCGCCATGTGCCAGGGGCCCGGCGTGCAGGTCGTCGCGAGCGTTCCATGCGCCGGGCCGGTGCCGCCGCCGAGCATCGTCGTGACCCCCGACATCAGCGCCTCTTCGATCTGCTGCGGGCAGATGAAATGGATATGGCTGTCGAAGCCGCCGGCGGTCACGATCTTGCCTTCGCCCGCAATCGCCTCGGTTCCCGGGCCGATGATGATGTCGACGCCCGGCTGCGTATCGGGATTGCCGGCCTTGCCGATCGCCGCGATGCGCCCGTCTTTCAGGCCGATATCGGCCTTGTAGATACCGGTGTGGTCGACGATCAGCGCATTGGTGATGACCGTGTCGACGGCGCCGTCTCCGCGCGCATGCTGGCTCTGGCCCATGCCGTCGCGAATGACTTTGCCGCCTCCGAATTTCACCTCCTCGCCATAAATGGTGAAATCCTTCTCCACCTCGATGACGAGATCGGTATCGGCAAGGCGAACCTTGTCGCCGATGGTGGGGCCGAACATGTCGGCATAGGCGGCACGCGAAATTGTGGCGGGCATGGTCAGCTTTCCACTTTGGCAAAGCCAGGCGATTTGAGAGCGGCCGTATCGAAGGTGAAAGTCGGGGCTGCACCCAAATTCCGGCTCTGAGCTGCGATCAGGTATTCGGCGAAATCCGCGGGACCGTCCTCATAGGCGTCGAGTGCTGCTGAAAGGCCGGTCACGTCTCGGAAGCTGAGATGGGAGTTGTCCATCAAGGTGCGGCAAATGCCAGCGATCTCGGCACGGCTCGTCCCCCTTCGTCCTGTCAGCACCCAGACAAACTCCGCCATGGCAACCTCGTGCACAAAAGCAGGCGCGTCAGGATCGCAGAGATCATCAATGAGGTGGCGCGCCGCCTCGCTGTGACGATCATCGTCATCGAGCACGTAACGGAGAAGCACATTCGTATCGAGCGCGATCACGCATCTGCCCCAGAAGACCCATGACTCCGAGCTTCGCCGACGGCCGTTTTCACCGCTTTTCGAACCTCCTCGGAAGTCTTCGGAGCGTTTGGCCAATGCAGCATGGCGCGGCCCGCGCCACGACGCAGCTTGCGCACCCTTACGCGCATACGGCCATCGAGACCTTCGTAGAAAACGAGCTCGTCACCCTTCTCGATGCCCATCTCCTCCCGGATCGAGTTCGGGATGGTGATCTGGCCCTTGCCGGAAACCTTTGCTGCGGCACCCATGAAAAGCTCCGAAACAGCGCACTGCCTTACATATAGCCGACCAGCTTACATTTCGCACATCTGCCGACCGCGCCCACTTTCGCCGACTTTCCGTCTATTTGTCTCCCAACAGTGCCAGAAGCTGATCGGTCCGCTCGCGCGTCAGGTCGGCCTTGCACGATGTCACAAGAAGCGGCTCCATGGTGCCGCCACGCGCAGCGAAGCCGACAGACGCACAATGCGCATCACGGAAGACGATCCAGGTGCGCTGTGCTTCAAGGAGTGCGTCTTCCGCACCCTTCAGATCATCCGAAAGCTCGGCGTCGACCGCACGGTAATACTCGAGAACCTTCGGCCACGCCTCATTGAGAGCGGCGTCGGCCGCTTCGAATTTCTGCGCTGCGCAGGCATTCATGTCGGTCTGCGTCTGTGGATCGGCGCATTCGGCCGCCCGTGCCGCACCCGCGGCCGACAGGGTCAGAAGGACGACAAGGGCGGCCATGAACATATTGGATCGCGCCATCAAACAATTTCTCCACTTGCCGCGCTGCGACGGCTTCGAAACATCATGAAAGAGAAGATGGCACAGCCGCAGGCACCGCGAAATGGTCCCTGAATGATCACATTTTCGGCCCCTCGAAACGCAGACTGGCGGAGCTTCCGACGCGCCCGCCGCATGGCGGGCCTGTCCCAACTCTGATGAAGAGGAAAGACCGATGCGAAAGATCGTTTCAACAGCAGCTGCAGCCGCTTTCGCCCTCCCGCTTCTGGCGCCCGTCGCCTTCGCGCAAGATGCCGGCACGCCCGCGGCCAAACCGAACCAGACGCAGGCCGCCCAGCCGGCGGCGCCGGGAGAACAGGGCCGCACGCCGATTACCGTCGACAGCGTCGTCGCTTCGGTCGCCGATTCCGGCAACGCCGCCGATGCCATCTCCGACACCGACATCAAGCAGGTCGGCGTCGTGACCATCGATGAACGTGCCGGCGCGGATGCGGCCGCACGCGTCGATCAGGCCGTGGCCGACAACCAGGACAAGGTGACGGAGTTGCGCGACACCCTCTCGCACCATCAGCAGCTCGGACCACGGCTTCGCGAGGGTGGGCTCGATGTGACGAAAGTAGTCGCCGCGCAGATGATGCCCTCGGGCGACCTTCTGCTGTTCGTGCGCAGCTGACGGGAGCATAAAAGGGCGCGGCCGCCTGAGCGACCGCGCCCTCTTCCATGCAATTCGATCCGGCGGCGATTATCGGCTGGGGCACGTCAGCAGCCCAATATCCGGTCGCGCTTACAGCGCACCCATGACCTTCTGATTGAAGCCGTACACTTTGCGGGCGCCACGAAGCGGCACGAGCGTCACCTCGCGCCTCTGGCCCGGCTCGAAGCGCACGGCCGTGCCGGCCGCAATATCGAGGCGCATGCCCCGGGCTTTCTCGCGGTCGAACGCCAGGGCTTCGTTCGTTTCATAGAAGTGGTAGTGCGAGCCCACCTGAACGGGACGGTCGCCCGTATTGGCGACCTCAAGGCTGACGGTCTCGCAACCTTCATTGAGAACGATGTCGCCCGCCGCCGGAATGACCTCTCCAGGGATCATGGCACCAATACCTCTCTTCTCGCGGAAATCCTTCTCCCACACCGGGTTCAACGCACCGGCTGGTGGACCGTGACGAGCTTGGTCCCATCCGGAAACGTCGCCTCCACCTGAACGTCGTGGATCATCTCCGCCACGCCGTCCATCACCTGGTCGCGGGTGACGACATGGGCGCCTGCCTCCATGAGATCTGCAACGGCGCGCCCGTCGCGCGCACCTTCGACCACGAAATCCGTGATCAGGGCGATCGCCTCGGGATGGTTGAGCTTGACGCCTCGCTGAAGCCGCTTTCGGGCAACTTCGGCCGCCATGGCAACAAGCAGTTTGTCCTTTTCGCGCGGGGTGAGCTGCATGATCCTATCTCAAAGCGTCCAGATTTTGGGCAGCGGACAATCCGCTAATAGAATTCTGAGCGCGGGCACAAGGTGGCGCCGCAGCGCAAGGCCGTCTTCCGCCACCAGCCTAGCAAGTATTTTGCCATTGAAGACGCTGGCCCCGCCTCCGGGTTCGAGTGCTGCGCGCAAATGATCGACGAGAGGCTCGCAATCCTCCGCCACGAGGAGAAGGCTCGCAAAAGCGCTGCCGCCCGCCAAGGTGGCACGTGCGCCGCCGAGCGCCGCGACGTCGCCGCGCAACGCCAGTTCGTCGGCGTGCACGAGACGTCCCGCGCGGCGCACCCGCCAGCTTTCCCGCAGATCGGCCCGCGTCACGCGTTCGCCCATGGCGCGGCGCCCAAGAAGCGTGGATTCCAGCGCCAGAAGCCGGGCGCCTTCGCCAAGCTCGGCCGTGATACGCCGGTGACAGGCCGCACCCTGAAACGCGATCGTCTCCTGCGGCAGCCAGTAGAGGGTCGCGCCTGCCGCGAGATCGAGATGCACGTCGATTTCGGCAACCCCGCCCGCCGCGCGGTAAAGCCGCTCGCAGGCGGGTGTCATCACAACCGCAGTCGTCCCCTCGCCCATCTCGACGGTGACGGAAAACCGGTCACCGCCGGTGAGACCGCCCGCGGTATTGATGACGACAGCTTCGGGCGGCATGCCCGCCGGCACGTGCGGCAGGCGCCACTTGACAGATCCCTGGTGGAACAGCCGGTCGAGGCGCGTCACCCCGCCCGCGCGCTTGAAGGCAATCCGCGCCTCCGCCTCGACGCGCTGGAGGCGCGCAGGCGCGCTGGCTCTATCACTCGTATCGACGCTCGTTCGAAGCATCCCGCCCTCTTCCGCATCCGACCATCGACGAGAATGGTGAGCGAGTCGAGAGCGCCCGCCACGCTTCAAATCTGTATTTCTACTGAATTTCGGTATATGCTCTTTTCATGACCGACAGGTTCGATCCCGCCAAGGATGTTTGCAACCGGGAGCGCCACGGTCTGCCGCTGATCTTCGGCGACACGATCATGGAGGATGAGGACCTTCTTATCCTTCCATCGATACGCCCAAAGGATGGCGAGGAACGCTTCAAGGCCATCGGCTGCGTCGGCGAAAAGATTCACACGGCCATATTCGTCTGGCGGGACGGGCAGCCGCGTTTCATCTCCGTCAGAAGGAGCAACAAAGGTGAAGAAAGATCGTATCGTTCTGCCCTCTGACTCGAACGATCCCGAGGACTTCGATGTCTCGGCCGAAGCCCTGGAGCGCGGGCAGAAAGCGCGTATCGTGCGCAAGGCACGCACCCAGCTCGGCCTCACCCAGGCCGAGTTCGCCAAGCGGTTTCATGTTCCGCTCGGGACTCTTCGGGACTGGGAGCAGGCGCGAGTCACACCGCCGGACTTTGCGATCGCCTATGTTCGCGTGATCATGCGCAATCCGGAGCTGGTTGCCACCGCCGTGGCGTAAATCAGCTGCGCCTGAGTGCGCCCAGAACGAGGGCGGCGAGCGCCGTCTCTTTGAGGCTCTTCGGTTTGGCGAGCCCCATGCGATCGAGAGCCGCCTTTTCGGCAGGGCTCGTCTCGCCGGCTCCCCAGCCCTCCCGGAAGGTGCGGGCGAGCTCGAGCCAGGCCCCCTGCTGCCGTTTCAGAAGCGAGAGCGCCGGAAGCAGCGTCTGTTCGGCTTCGGTGAAATCCGTGCCGAGCGGGAAGCGCGGCAAATGCCCTGCATGGCGGAAAGGCGAGAGAGCCGAGACGATACGCTGTGGTGTATTCTCCGCCGAGGAAAGCTTGAAATCGCGCTCGATCTTGCCGGCCTTGCGAGCACGCTTCACGAGCCCATCCTGAAAACGGCCGTCGGTGATCGCCAGCATGGCGGCGACGGTGTCGCGGTCGCTGCGCCCTTTCAGTTCCGCGATCCCGTATTCGGTGATGACGACATCCTTCAAATGCCGCGGCACGGTCGTATGGCCGTAAGTCCAGACGATGTTGGAACGCGGCGCGCCCTTGGCCATCCGCGCAGCCCGGAGCGCCATGATGGAGCGCGCGCCTTTGAGCGCAAAAGCCTGAGCAACGAAATTGTACTGGCCGCCGACACCCGAGACCACGCGCCCGTCCTCCAGCTGGTCTGAGACGACCGCACCGAGGAGCGTCGCCATCATGGCGTTGTTGACGAAGCGGGCATCGCGGCGGTCGCGGCGCTTCTGCTCTTCGTCACCGTAGAGATCGTTGACGAAGGAGATCTCGCGCATGGAGAGCTTCGCCCGCTCCCCCTCCGGCAGCGCCTTCAAGCGGTCGTAAAAACTCTGCGGCCCGAGAAAGAACCCGGCATGCAGGACGGCGCCATCCTCGGCCGGCCGCTTCAGGATGCCGGCCTCGAAGAGATCGAGGAAGCCGTCGACGAACATTTCCGAAGCGGCATAAAGGCCTTCGCGAAACGGTTCGCAATGGCGTTCGCGCCCCGCAGGCGTCGGTCCGAGCGCGTCGAGCGCAGCGCGGAAAACCTCCGGGTAGCGATGGCGCAGGATGAGCGCATGGGTGAGCGCGTCGCCGATCGAGCCGATTCCGATCTGCAGCGTCCCGCCATCGGGCACCAGGCTCGCCGCATGCAGTCCGATGGCATAATCCGCGAGCGAAACGGGCGGTTTCGGTGTGACGAAGAGCGGGTAATCTCCGCGTTCGAGGACAAAATCGAACTCTTCCGGCGCCAGTTCGGCCGCGCCCGGCATGAAGGGGAGCTCGTTGTTCACCTCGCCGACAAGGGCGAGCTTTTCACCGGCGGCGCGCCGCGCCCGGATCGTCGACAGGATGTCGAGCGTCACATCGGTATTGCCGGAAACGCTGTAACGCGCGCTCTCCCCCTCACCTTCGCGCGCCACCATCTGGCCGACGACATTGACGCCGCGCTCCAGAAGATAGCCGACGGCATGGGTGTAATTGGCGGAGATGTAAGTCTGCTGCGCGTGCGGGCTCGACAGGTACTTGCCCGCAAGGAAAAAGAACTCGTTGACCTCGATATTGGGCGGCAGGGTGCCCGCCCGCATCGGCCGCGCATAGGCAAGGCGCGGCACGCCTGCATAGAGCCGCTCGGCGAGCGGTCCCATGAACCGCTTCTCGATCTCCGACGAGCCGGAGGGCGGCTGCAGCGTCAGCGCAGTGAAAATCGTCAGGCGGATCGAGCGATCGGCTTCGGCCCGCCTGTAAAGCGCATTGGCAAAAAGGTTCGCCTTGCCGAGGCCGAGCGGCAGGCCGAGAACGATGTCTCGGCCTACATGCTCAATAACCCTGTCGGCGAGAGCGTCTGCGTCCGAGGAAACCTCAGGCGGCCGCACGCTGTTCCTGTCGGAGTTTTGTCCAGCCGTCGTCCGGCTTGAAGCGATCGCCATATTTTTCGGCCAGCTTGTCGAGCGCCGCCACAACATCGTCCACGCCACGAGCGCGGGCGTAATGGAGCGGTCCGCCCCTGAAAGGAGCAAAGCCCGTACCGAAAATCATGGCGCCGTCAAGGACATCCTCGTCCTCCACGACGTTCTCACGCAGACATGCCGCACAGGTGTTGAGGATCGGCAGGACCAGGCGATCCTGAAGATCCGCCGGCGGGATGGCCTCGTGCTTCTTGCCGCGCTGCGGCTTTCCGTCCTTGTCGTAGGAATAGAGCCCCTTGCCGGTCTTGCGGCCGAGCTCGCCCTTTTCGACCTTGTCCTTCAGCCATTGGGGCGCTTCGGGAATCGGCACCGGCAGGCGGTTGCGCAACTCGTCGGCGACGGCGAGGCCGACATCGAGGCCGATGTTGTCCATGAGCTCCACCGGGCCCATCGGCATGCCGAAATCCTTCGCGGCCTCGTCGATCACCTCCTTGTCGACGCCTTCGTCGAGCAGGAGCATGGCTTCCAGGAGATACGGCGTCAGAGCCCGATTGACGAGGAAACCCGGCGAGGATTTCACCGGCGCCGGCAGGCGGTCGATCGAGGTGACGTAGGACATCGCGGCCGAAAGCGTCTCGTCCGACAGGCGATCGTGTTTCACCACCTCGACGAGCTGCATCTTCGACACCGGGTTGAAGAAGTGGATGCCGACGAAGCGGGAGGGATCTTTCAGGTCCGCCCGCAAATCCTCGAGCGGGATCGACGAGGTATTGGTGGCGATGATCGCCCCGGGCTTCATGCCCTCTTCGAGACCCGCGTAGATCTTCTTCTTCAGATCGAGCTTTTCCGGCACCGCTTCGATGACGAGGTCCGCGCCCTTGAGCCCGTAGCCGTTCGGGTCCGGAATGAGGCGGTCCCAGGCGTCGCGCGCCTTGACGCTGTCTTTGAGCGTCTTTTCCATCATCTTCCAGGCGGGCTTCATCGCCTTGGCGATCGGCTTGATGGCGAGGTCAGCGAGCGTCGCGCGCATGCCGCTGCGGGCCGACCAGGCGGCGATCTCGCCGCCCATGATGCCGGCGCCGACCACATGCACATGGCCGATATCGCTCTTCTTCGGCGCAAGACCCTTCATCTTCTCACGCAGGAAGAAGACGCGGATGAGGCTTTGCGCCGTATCCGTGACGAGAAGATCCGCAAAGGATTTGATCTCGCCTTCGCGCATATTGTCGACGTCGCCGCCGGACGTCTCCCACAGATCGATGAGCGCGTAGGGCGCCGGATAATGCTCCTTGCGCAGCCGCTCCTCGACCTTCGCCCGCATGCGGTTGGACGCAAAGCGGCGGCCCGGGCCGCTGCTCAGCGCCTTGTCCTTCAGCCCCTCATGGGCGGCGGAATGAAGCTCGCCCTTGGCGACCGCCGCAACGGCCGCCGCCACATGGCGTTCTTCCGTCGCAAGATCGACGAGCCCCAGACGCTTTGCCGAACGGGCCGATTTGTTGCGGCCCGTCAGCATCATCGTCATCGCCTCGGTCGGGTCGATGAGCTCGGTGGAGCGGAAGGTGCCGCCGAGGCCCGGATGCAGGCCGAGCATCACCTCCGGAAAGCCGAGCTTTGCCTCGCCGACCGCGACACGGCGCTTGCAGGCAAGCGCGATTTCGAGACCGCCACCAAGGCAATTGCCGTGAATGACGGCAACGGTCGGATAAGGCACGGCGGCGAGCCGATCGACGACCTTGTGGGCGCGCCTCAGCGCCGCCTCCACCTCTTCCGCCTTCGTCAGATTGCGGAACATGTTGATGTCGGCGCCGACGATGAAGCCGGATTTCTTCGCCGAGCGGATGGCGAGCGCCTTCGGCGGGTTCGCCTCGAGCTCGGTCAGAATGGCATCGAGTTCCGTCAGCATCGCCTCGTCGACGACATTGACGGAGCGGCCGGGCATGTCGAGGAGAAGCCATTCGACATTGTCGGCGTCACGGCCGCGCTTCCACATTTTGTCGGCGGGCGCCATCTTCAGATCGACGGGCCCGGTTTCCATAAGGCGCGGCGACAGCGCGCTTAGCATGCGTCCCATGTCTTCCGTCCTCACATTACGCGTTCGATGAGCATGGCGCCGCCCTGGCCGCCGCCGATGCATTCGGTTGCAATTCCGCGGCTCTTGCCGGTGCGCTTCAAAGCGTTGGCGAGATGCAGCACGATGCGGTTGCCGCTGGTGCCGACCGGATGGCCGAGACTGATGGCACCGCCGTCGATGTTGAGCTTGTCGCGTTCGATACGCCCGAGCGGATGGTCGAGGCCGAGAACGTCGCGGCAGACGGTTTCGTCTTCCCAGGCGGCGAGACAGGCGAGAACCTGCGCGGAGAAAGCTTCGTTCAGCTCCCACAGATCGACATTGTCGAGACCCATGTCATGGCGCTGCATGAGCCTCGTCGACGACACGACGGGCCCGAGACCCATGATGGCGGGATCGAGCGCCCCCCATTCGGAATCGACGATCTTCGCGATCGGCTTCAGGCCCCATTTTTCGACCGCCCGTTCGGAGGCGAGAATGACCCAGCAGGCACCATCGGTGATCTGCGAGGCATTGCCGGGCGTCACCTTGCCGAAAGGCCGCTCGAAAGCGGGCTTCAATTTGGCGAGTTTTTCCACCGAGCTGTCCGGGCGCACACCGTCATCGTGATCATAGGCGACGCCGTCGCGATCGAAGGCCGGCGTCACCTCGTCGGCGAGCCAGCCTTCATTCTGTGCCCGGGCGAGCCGGTGATGGCTCTCCGTCGCATATTCATCCGCCTGTTCGCGGCTGATGTCGAAGATCTGCGCCAGGATCTCCGCGGTCTGACCCATATTGAGTTCCGTGATCGGATCGGTCAGGCCGCGCTCCAAGCCGATCTGCGGCTTGAAATCGCCCGGGCGGAACGAGGTCGTCTTGCCGAGCCGGTCCCAGATCGACTTCGAGGAATTGAACTCGCCGAGCCATTCCACCGCATCGCGTTTCAGGATCATCGGCGAATGGCTGAGCGCCTCCGTGCCGCCGGCCAGGATCATGTCGCGGGTGCCGTCCTGGATATAGCGGAAGGCCGTGTCGATCGACTGCATGCCGGAGCCGCAATTGATCTGCACGGTGAAGGCCGGCATCTCGTCGCCCATATCGAGACGAAGGGCTGCGACGCGCGCCGGGTTCATCTCGTCGGCAATGACGTTGACGCAGCCCAGGATGACCTCGTCGAATTCCTTCGGCGAGAAAGGCTGGCGCATGAGCAATGGCCGCCCCGCCTGCACGGCGAGGTCGACGGGCGTGAACGGCCCGGGCTTTCCCCGGGCTTTGATGAACGGGGTTCGGGCGCCGTCCACCAGATAAACTGGCTGGGTCATTAAGCGGTCCGTTTCAGGTCGTGAACGTTGCTGGCAGCCGCGGACGGCGTGTTGTCACGCTCGTCCGGCAGTGCGCTGCCGTGGGTGAAGGCTTCGCCGGGGAAGGCATCGACGGCGATCACGAGATCGGCCGCGGCCTCGGCTTCCTTGAGGCGGTTCGCTTCTTCCTCGGAGATGAGGCCCTTCTTCGCGGCTTCGTCGGGGTTCCTCACCTTGGCTTCGCGCAGCTTGCGACGCAGCGGCTCCACCTCGACGACGAGCTTGAAGGCCCGCTCCAGATGCGAGATCGCCGCGTCCGGCTGTCCCTCGCCGAGATAAAGCCCGGAGGTCAGGCGCTCGCGCGTCTCCGAAGGCTCGAGCAGAATTTCCGCACAGGTCTGGGCGAGTTTGTCGGACGGGCCGGAGCGACGGGCACCGAACGGGAAGAGCATGAATTTCGCAAGCCACGCCGCCGGTCGCGACGGCAGATTGTCGAGAAGCTCGGCAAAGGCCGTGCCGATCGCCTTGGTGCCACGCGCAAAGGTGTAATCGACGAGCGGCCGGTCGGCTGCGGGTTTTCCGTCGACCTCGAAGCGCTTCAACGTCGCCGACAGGAGATAGAGCTCCGACAGGATATCGCCGAGGCGGGCCGACAGGCGCTCCTTGCGCTTCAGCGAACCACCAAGCGTGAGGAGCGCCAGATCGCTCACGACCGCAAAGGCGGCCGAGTAACGCGACAGCTGGCGATAATGCACGGCGAGATCGCCCGCCTCCTCCGGCGCCGGCGCAAAGCGGCCAAACGTCCAGCCGCGGCCCATCGCACGGAAGGCGTTCTTGATGGCATGGCCGACATGGCCCCAGAAGGCCTCGTCGAACTCCTTGATGCCCTTGTCGCGGTCGGTTTCCGACAGCGCCATCATCTCCTTCAAGATGAAGGGATGGGCGCGGATCGCTCCCTGACCGTAGATCATCAGATTGCGGGTGAGGATGTTCGCACCCTCCACCGTGATGCCGACCGGCACGGCGCGATAGAGATTGCCGAGATAGTTCTTCGGCCCGTCGATCACCGCCTTGCCGGAATGGATGTCATAAGCGTCGTTGACGGATTCGCGCATGCGATAGGTCGCATGGGCCTTCATGATCGCGGCGATGACGCCCGATTTGTAGCCCTGGTCGAGCGAGGCGCAGGTCATGCGGCGGGCCGCGTCGAGCTGATAGGCCGTGCCGGCGAGCTGGGCGAGATGCTCCTGCACGCCTTCGAACTTGCCGACCGGCAGATTGAACTGGTGGCGGATCCTGGAATAGGCGCCCGTTGTGCGCGCCGCAAAGGAGGCTGCGGCCGACGAGAGCGAGGGAAGCGAGATGCCGCGGCCGGCAGCCAGCGCCGACATCAGCATCTTCCAGCCTTTGCCGATCTGCTCCTCGCCGCCGATGATCGCAGACAAAGGAACGAAGACGTCCTCGCCGTGGACCGGACCGTTCTGGAAAAAAGTCATCGCCGGAATATGCCGCTTGCCGCGCGTCACGCCCGGGGTGTCGGCCGGGATCAGGGCGACGGTGATGCCAAGATCCTCCTTCTTGCCCAGAAGATGGTCGGGGTCCTTCATCTTGAAGGCAAGGCCGATGACCGTCGCGATCGGCGACAGCGTGATGTAGCGCTTGGAGAAGTTGAGGCGGATGCCGAGCACTTCCTCGCCGTCGTGCATGCCCCGCGTGACGACACCGGTATCGGTCATGGCGGCAGCGTCGGACCCGGCGTCAGGGCTCGTCAGGCCGAAGCAGGGAATTTCTTCGCCACGGGCCAGGCGCGGGAGCCAGTAATCGCGCTGCTCCTTGGTGCCGAACTGCATCAAAAGCTCGCCCGGTCCGAGCGAATTCGGGACCATGATGGAAACGGCCCCTGTCACGCTCGCGGTCGAAACTTTGCGGATCACCTCCGAATGGGCGAAGGCGGAGAAGCCGAGACCGCCATATTCCTTCGGGATGATCATGCCGAAGAAGCGCTTCTCGCGGATGAAGTCCCAGACCTCCTGCGGCAGGTCATGGAGCTTCCAGTTGATGTGCCAGTCGTCGAGCTTCTCGCAGAGCTCGGCCACAGGCCCATCGAGGAAGGCCTGTTCCTCCTCCGTCAGCGTCGCCGGTGGCGTGGCGAGCAACCTCTCCCAGTCCGGCGTTCCGGTGAAGAGTTCAGCATCCCACCAGACATTTCCGGCCTCGATGGCTTCACGCTCCGTCTCCGACATGGGCGGCAGAATGTTGCGCGCCCAGCCGAAGAGCGGGCGAGTGATGAAACGGGCGCGAAAAGACATGTCTTGCTCCTCAATGCATGCGGTGCAAACGCGGCCGGACCGACCGGGTTGCAAGCCTCGCGAATTCGGGGACCGCGCGGCGGCGCCCCCTCCCACATATGGTTGTCGTTCGTCGTCTCAATAGAGAATTCGAAGCATAACGAGGGTGATCGAAGGGAAGGCAACTAAAATTGTTATGCGCAAAATGTCGCTGGCGACAAAGGGAATGACGCCACGGAAAGTGGCGCTCATCGGAACATCTTCCGACAACGAGTTGATCACGAAGAGGTTCATGCCAACCGGCGGCGTGATCAGCCCGACCTCTACGACGATCAAGACTAAGATACCGAACCAGATAGCGAATTCCTCTGGGCCGAGGCCGAAATCGAGACCACTCACGAGCGGGAAGAAGATCGGGATGGTGAGGAGGATCATCGACAGCGAATCCATCACGCATCCGAAAGCGAGGTAGCAAAGCAGGATCGCGGCAAGCACCGTCCACGGATCGAGCCCCGCCTCCATCACGCTTTGCGCGAGCTCCTGCGGCAGTTGAGAGAAGGCAAGGAAGGTGTTGAAGACGGCCGCGCCGAAAACGATGAAAAAGATCATGGCGGTGGCGACCGCCGTCTCCAGCAGCGCCTCGATCAGGGCGCGAGGCCCGAGGGCACCGTTCGCGAGTGCGATGAGGCCGGTGCCCAGAGCTCCGACGGCCGCCCCTTCCGTCGGCGTGAAAATGCCGAGATAGATGCCGCCGATCACAGCGATGAAAACGACAAGGACCGGCCAGACGGCGATGAGAGCGGCGACCCTCTCCTCCCGCGTGGCCTTGTCGCGACGCCCCGCCGCGTCCGGCCGCAGGCGCACATAGATTGCGATCGCAAGCATATAGCCAAGTGCCGCCAGAACCCCCGGCAGGACGGCGGCGAGAAAGAGCTTGGCGATGTTCTGCTCCGTCAGGATGGCATAGATCACCAGGATGACAGAGGGCGGAATGAGGATGCCGAGCGTGCCGCCCGCGGCGAGGCAGCCTGTCGAAAGCGCCCCCGAATAGCCGAAGCGGCGCATCTCCGGGATCGCCACCTTGGCCATGGTGGCGGCGGTGGCGAGGGACGAGCCGCAGATCGCCCCGAAACCGGCACAGGCGCCGACCGCCGCCATGGCGACGCCGCCCTTGCGGTGGCCGAGCAGTGCCGCCGCCGCATCGAAGAGCTGCCGCGACATGCCTCCGCGCGTCGCGAACTGCCCCATCAGGAGAAAGAGCGGCACGATCGACAGCGAATAGCTCGAAAAGCTCTCATAGGTGAGCGATTTGAGCTGCGCCAGAAGCGGCGTCCAGGAACCGTTGACGAGGACGTTGCCAACGAGACCGACGACGAGCATCGCAAGGCCGATCGGCATGCGCAGGAAAATGAGAAGCAGGAGGACGGCGAAAGACCAGCCGCCAAGCGCCACATCGCTCACTCGCCGGACTCCGTGCCGCGCGGGCGCAGACCCGCCTGTTCGCCTGTCGTCAGCGTCTCGTTCAAGGCGCGCCAGACGGTGTAGGCCGAGGCGACGGCGAACATCCAGGCGCCGGCGAGAGAGGCCGCATAGGGCCACCAGATCGGGAATTGCAGGATGAAGCTCGTCTCCGGGTAGAGCCTCTTGTCCTGCATGCCGAGACCAAGGCGCCAGGCGAGAAGACCGGCGATCGCCGTCATGACGAGATTGGACGCAAGCGCACAAGCCGCCATGCCGCGTGGCCCGAATCGCTCCGCCAGAAGGTCGACGGTGACGTGGCCACGGCGAAACTGGCACCAGGGAAGGAAGGAAAAGACGGCGAAGGCCACCCCCGCTTCCACGAGCTCGAAATCGCCCGGGACCGGACCAAGCCCCAAAGGCACCAGCGCGCGGCCGGCGATGGAGAGAACGGTCATCACCGTCAAAACGACGAGGACGAGACCGCCGAGAATGGCAAGAGCAGCACAGAGCCCACCGACGAGGCGGCCGACGCGCGCTTCGGCTTCGGGAAAAATCCCTCCGCTCACGATGTCGTCATGCCTTTCCTCTCCCCGGCGGCGCTTTGTGGTCGCTTGCGCGCGACCATGCCATCCTGGCTCGCACGCCGGAAGAGGCGGAGGACGGTTTTCAAGCCTTGTTGAGCGAATGGTTTGCGCGGATTGCGGCGAGGCGCTGGTCAGCCCCGGCATCAGGCCTAACTATTCGGTCAACGAGGCCAATCCGTGCGCTTTGGCGCGCAGAAGGACACGATGCCGATTGCCTTGCCGGTGATAACCGTCTCCGCAGCTCCGGCTCCGCTCGCTTGCGACAGGCGCCGGGGTATGGCGCGCGCCGGCAACCTCCTCTTCTCCTTGGCGCTTACCCTTCTCGCGCTTCTCTTCCTTTCGAACCCGAGCCGCGCCGCCGGCATGGACGACGACACCAGCCGGCATCTTTCCGCCTCCGAGCGGAGGACGGAACTCTCCCGTCTCTACGATGAGCTCAAAGGCGCCCGGAGCGAAACGGAAGGCCGGCGCATCGAGAACCTGATCTGGCAGGCCTGGATGGTCGGCCCGACCGCAGAGATTTCGCAGATGATGCAGGAGGCGCTCACCGCCCGCCGCGTCGCCGATTACGACAAGGCAACGGCGATCCTCGATGACGTGATCGCCCAGGCGCCCGATTACGCCGAGGCCTGGAATCAGCGCGCCACCTTGCGTTTCCTGAAAGGCGACCTCGACGGCTCGCTCGAAGATATCGACCGCGTCATGGAGCTCGAGCCCAAGCACTTCGCGGCACTCTCCGGACGCGGCCTCATCCTCCTGCACCAGGGGCGCACGCGGCTTGCTCACAAGGCGTTGCGCGAGGCCGTCGCCATCAATCCCTGGCTCAAAGAGCGGGCGCTGCTTCCCGCGACGCCCGATGGCGACGCGCCTGCCGACGACGAGGACGAAGACGCCGCGGGCGGTCGCGACATCTGAGTTTTCCCCCATCGCCCACAACTTCCGCAAGTTCCTCAACGCCCGACGAAAACCCGGGCCGGCGCCGGCCGGGCGGCAATCTGTCGGTGGAGAAAACCGCTCGCGCCGCTTTCGAAACGCCGCCGATTGAGTCAAAGCTTTAACCTTGTTGGAGGGGGCGCTCTCCGAAAGCGTGCGGCAACAGCCCGGATCAATGGCGATGGCGGAATATTCGGCCCTGCGGGTCCTGACCCAGGGCATTACGGGAAATCGCGGCTGGCGTCCGGCCTGGCGGAAGGCGGAGCCGAAGCCGCGCTACGACGCCATCATCGTCGGTGGCGGTGGCCATGGTCTCGCCACGGCCTTCTATCTCGCCAAGAACCACAAGCTCACCAATATCGCCGTCGTCGAGCGCGGCTGGATCGGCCAGGGCAATGTCGGGCGCAACCAGACCATCGTGCGCTCCAATTACCTCCTGCCGGAAAACCACCGCTTCTACGACTGGAGCCTGAAATTGTGGGAGGGCCTGTCGCAGGAGCTCAACTACAATGTCATGTTCTCGCAGCGCGGCGTCCTCAATCTCGCGCATTCGCCCGAACAGCTCGATCGTCTTGCAGAGCGCGGCAATGCGCTCAGGCTCGCCGGCATCGATGCAGAGCTCGTTTCTCGCGAAGGCGTCTCGCGGCTCTGCCCCGGCCTCGACATTTCGCCCGGCGCCCGCTTTCCGGTTGTCGGCGGGCTTTTGCAGAAGCGCGGCGGCACCGCACGCCACGACGCCGTCGCCTGGGGCTATGCCCGCGCCGCCGACCGCCTCGGCGTCGATATCATCGAGAACACACCCGTCACCGGCTTCATCAAGGAGGCCGGCAAGGTCGTCGGCGTGGAGACACCGCGCGGACAGATCAAGGCCGCCAAGGTCGGCGTCTCCGTCGCCGGCATGACATCCGACGTGATGCGGCTTGCCGGCGTCGACAATCTGCCGATCGAAAGCCATCTTTTGCAGGCCTTCGTCACCGAGCCGGTGAAGCCGCTCATCCACACGGTCGTCGCCTATGGCTGCGGGCACATGTATGTCACGCAATCCGACAAGGGCGGCCTCGTCTTCGGCGGCGGTCTCGATCTCTACAATTCCTACGCCCAGCGCGGCAATCTGCCGGCCGTCCACGAGATGACGGAGCAGCTTCTGGCGCTCTTCCCGAATGTCTCGCGCCTCAAGCTCCTGCGCTCCTGGGGCGGCATCATGGACATGTCGATGGACGGCAGCCCGATCATCGACAAGGGGCCCCTGCCCGGCCTCTACCTCGATTGCGGCTGGTGCTATGGCGGCTTCAAGGCGACACCCGCGGCCGGCTGGTGCTTTGCCCATACGATCGCCAATGACGAGCCGCACCCGCTCAACGCCGCCTATCGCCTCGACCGCTTCAAGGACGGCCGGGTGCTCGACGAGGCCGGCGTCGGCCCAACCCCGAGATTGCATTGATGCGCCGCCCTCTCTCAACGCGGCGCGGGAGCGTGCCATGCTGATCCCATGTCCCGTCTGCGGGCTGCGCGATGTCGGCGAATTCACCTATTGGGGCGATGCGGGCGCAAAGCGCCCGTCGCACCGGGAAAAAGAAGCCGGACCGTGGATCCCTTATGTCTACGAGCGCAAGAATTTGCGCGGCGAGCACAAGGAAATCTGGCAGCACGAACACGGATGCCGACAGTTCCTGATCGCCACGCGCAACACCGAGACGCATGAAGTGCTGGACACCAAACTCGCCGGCCCGTTCGGGGGAGACGAGTGATGGCGGGCTTTCGCACAGACACATTCGGCACGCGCATCGACCGCGACAAGCCGCTTCGTTTCACCTTTGACGGCAAGCCGGTGGAGGCGTTTTCCGGCGACACGATCGCGTCCGCACTTCTCGCCTCCGGCCGCACGGTCGTGGCGCGCTCGTTCAAATATCATCGGCCCCGCGGCGTCTTTGCCGCTGGCAGCGAAGAGCCGAACGCGCTGGTGACGACTGGCACGGGCGGCGAGACGGAGCCCAATGTGCAGGCGACGACCCGGCTCGTCTCCGATGGGCTCGTCGTCACCGGGCAGAACGCCTACCCGTCCGTCGACCGCGATGTCGGGGCCATCAACCAGGTTCTCGCCCCCTTCTTCGGCGCCGGCTTCTACTACAAGACTTTCATGGGGCCGATGAAGCGCTCGTGGATGTGGTACGAGCCGTCGATCCGCGCCGCGGCCGGCATGGGCCGCGCGAGCCTGTCACCCGACCCGGCACGCTACGAGCGCGCCAATGCCTTTGCCGATCTTCTCGTCGTCGGCGGCGGTCCGGCCGGGCTTGCCGCGGCGCTGACGGCGGGACGCGTCGGCGCCCGCGTTCTCATCGCCGATGAAGGGCACGTGCTCGGCGGTGCAATCGATCTCGACGATGCGCGCATCAACGGCACGGCGGCACTCGACTGGGCGAAGGAAGCGGCCGACGAGCTCGACGTCATGCCCAATGTGCGCGTTCTGCGGCAGACCGCTGTCTGGGGCTATTACGACGCCAACGTTCTCGCAGCGTTTGAGGATTGCAGCGCCAGCGGGCTGACACGGGCGCGCCACTGGCGGCTGCAGGCCCGGCAGGTGGTGCTCGCCACCGGCTCTTACGAACGTCCGATCGTCTTTGCCGGCAACGACCGACCGGGCGTGATGCTCGTCTCCGCCGCGCTCGCCTATGCGCGCCGCTTCGGCGTCATGGTCGGCCGGCAGGCGGTTCTCTTCTGCAACAACGATCAGGCGTGGCTCAATGCGGCCGCCCTTGCCGAAGAGGGGCTGCAGATCGCAGCCATCGTCGATCCGCGCGAGGACTTGCCGGCTGAGCTGACGGAGCCGCTCGAACAGGCGGGCGCACGCCTCCTCACCGGCCATGTCGTCATCGCGGCTCAGGGCAAGAAGGCCGTCGAGAAGGCGGTCGTGATGGCCGCCGACGGCAGCGGCGAGACGACTACGCTCGAATGCGACACCCTGCTTGTCTCCGGCGGCAGCAATCCCGTCATCAATCTCGCAAGCCAGGCCGGCGGCGCCCCCACATGGAACGAGGACATCGCCGCTTTCGTGCCCGGCACACAGCGCGAAGCCTGGGTGCCGGCGGGTGCGATGATCGGCGCAGCGCGCCTCGGCGAAGTTTTGAAACAGGGCGCGGTCGCGGGCCAGGCCTCCTGCGAACTCCTCGGCCTGCGCTGTCCGCTCCCCTCCTTCAAGGTGGACAGCCGCGGCGGCAATCTGCGGGCCTCGGTCGAGGATGGCGGGCTCAAACCCCTGTTTGAGGTAAAAACCCCGGCAGGTCGCCGCTTCGGCAAATTCGACAAGGCCTTCGTCGACCTTCAGCACGATGTCACCGCAGAGGATATCCGGCTTGCCGCGCGCGAGGGTTTTGAGAGCCCGGAACATGTGAAGCGCTACACGACGCTCGGCATGGCGAACGATCAGGGCAAGACCTCGAACGTCACCGGCCTCGCCATTCTGGCGGAGGCCCGCGAGGTGCCGATGTCCGAGGCCGGCACGACGCGCTTCCGCCCGCCTTTCGTCCCCGTGCCGCTCGGCACGCTCGCCGGACGCGCCCGCGGCGCACAGATGCGCCCGGTGCGACGATCGCCACTGCATGCCACGCATGTCGCGGCCGGAGCGCCGATGGCAGCGTCAGGCTTGTGGATGGAGCCCCGCGCCTATCCGCGGCCCGGCGAAGCCGCGGAGAAGGCCGCATTGCGCGAGGCCGCACATGCGCGCGACGCCGTCGGCATCGCCGATATCTCCTCCACGGGCAAAATCGATGTCGCGGGACCCGATGCGGCGGCCTTCCTCGACCGCGTCTACACCAATCTCTTCTCCAATCTGACGACCGGGCAGACGCGTTATGGCGTCATGCTGCGCGAGGATGGGCTGATCTTCGCCGACGGCACCGCCTTGCGTCTCTCCAAGGACCATTTCCTGCTTACCACTGCGGCCGCGAAGGCGGAGATGGTGGTGACGCATCTGGAATATCTTCTCGCCATCGCCTGGCCGGATCTGCGCGTCACCGTAACGTCCGTCACCGAGCAATATGCCGGCATCGCCGTCTCCGGACCGAAATCGCGCACGCTCGTGAGCCGCATCGTCGAAGGCCGGGATATGGACAATCGCGCCTTCCCGTACCGGGACGTGCATCGTGCCACGGTCAAGGACCTCCCCGTCATCGTGGCGCGGCTCTCCTCATCCGGGGAAGACGGCTACGAGATCTATATCGGTGCCGATCACGGCGCCTTCCTGTGGAAGCGTCTTCTGGAGGACGGCAAGGATCTCGGCGTCTCGCCCTATGGCATGGAGGCGATGGACATTCTGCGCATCGAGAAGGGCTATCCCGGCGCGGCGGAATTCGATGGGCGGCGCAGCCTTGAGGATTTCGGTATGGAAAAAATCCTGTCGAAAAAGAAGAGCTGCGTCGGCCGGCCGCTCGCCTTGCGCGAGGCCCTGACCTCGCAAGACCGCCTGCAGGTCGTCGGCCTCCTGGCGCTCGACGGCGCGACCGTCCAGGCCGGCGCGCATCTCGTCAAAGGCGCGAGTGCGGAGAAGCCGGGCGAGTCCGAAGGGCACATCACTTCGGCGACCTACAGCCCGGCGATGAAGAGCCACATCGCGCTGGCGCTCCTGCGCGGCGGACGGGAGCGGCACGAAGAGGTTCTCTACGCGGCCGATCCTTTGCGCGGGACACATAACCGGGTGCGGGTCGTGGACCCGCAATTCTACGATCCCGACGGGAGCCGCTCCAATGGCTGAGGAAACCAACACCGCCAAAAAGCCGGCGCCGATCGAACGGCAATCGGCGCTTCACGCCTTGGCACGCGGCAAGCCGGCGACGTCTGCGGCCCTCACGCTCACCGAATTTCGCCCGGCCGTCATCGTGCAGATGCAGGCCTGGCTTTCTACCGCGATCGACTTCGCCAACGCGTTGTCGGAGGTGACGGAGCTGCCGATGCCCGACAACGGCACGTTTGTCGACAATGCCCATGGCATGCTGGTGTCGCTCGGCGTCGGCCGGCTAATGCTGCTGAGCGATACCGACGGCATCGCCGATCAGCTCAAGAAGGCGATCGGAAGATCCGGCACTCTGACCGATCTCAGCCACGGCTTCAGCATCGTGCGTCTGGCAGGAGCGCCTGCGGCAAGCCTCCTCGCCCACGGTATCGCGCTCGATTTCGACACGCTGCCGCCGGGCGGTGCCGCCCAGACCAAGATGGCCGCCTTCGATGTCCTCGTGCTGCGCCAGGCGGACGATTGCTTCGACATCGCGGTCGCGCGCAGCTACGGCGAAGCGATGGTCGAGTGGCTCGTCGATGCCGGCAAGGCCTGGGAGCTCACACTCAGCGCGAAGTGAGGCGCAGGCAGCTCCCGCGCTTCTGACACGTCACGCCGCGTTTCGGGCCGCCTTGTGAAGCACCCGCGCCGCGAGCTGCGGCAGGTCGCGATCGCCGATGAAGCGGGTGTTCGCCTCCAACATCGGGGCATTTTCCTCAGCCCCCATGCGCGCAACAAGCGCTTCGACGGAAATGCCGGACAAAGCCGGCGGGTCGAGCGACAAGCCGATCTCGGCGCAAAGGGCACGAAAGGCCGGCGCAAAGGCCTCTGGCTTCCGCTCGCTCCCCATGGCCTCCGCCACTGCTGCAAAACCCTCCGGGTTTCCTTCCACCGCCCAATCCGCAGTCGCCGCCATGCCGATGGCGACCGCAAGGCCATGCGGGATCGGCGCGAGGGTGCCCAGCGCATAGCCGATATTGTGGGCAAGCCCGGTTCCCGTCTTCTCGATCGCGATCCCAGCCAATGCCGCTCCCTGCATCATGCCGGCGCGGGCTGCGAGATTGTCGGGCTCGCTCATCACGACGGGCAGGTTCTCGCAAATGAGCCAGATGGCAGAGAGCGCAGCCGCCTGGCTTTCGCGGCTCGCCCTCCGGCCGGTCGCCGCTTCCACCGCATGCACCAGGGCATCGATGCCGGTGGTCGCCGTCGGAAGCCCCGGAAGCGTGCAGACAAGTTCGGGATCGAGAAGCACGAGCGCGGGCATCAGCTCCGGCGCGCGGTACCAGTAATTGGTGCCGTCACTCGCCAGAAGATCGGCTGTCGCGGTGAACTCGGCACCGCTGCCCGAGGTGGTGGGCATGGCAATCAAAGGAATGGCCTTGGCGGCAAACGGCATCTCCGCCATGCGGTAGCGCGTCACCTCGCCCGGATTGGCGAGCATCGCCGCGGTGATCTTGCCGAGATCGATCGCCGAACCGCCGCCAAGCGCGATGACGAGCTTCGTCCAATCGCCGGACCCGGCAGCAACGGCTTCGGCCACCTGAGCTTCCGTCGGCTCGCCGGAGACGTCGTCGTAAATCGCCAGCTGATGGCCGGCGCCCAGGAGCGCCTCTTCGAGGCAGAGAATATGGCCGTGCGGACGCAGGCCGGAATCGGCGACAAGCAGGACGTTCGCAGCCTCACCGACGAGCGCCGACACGTCCTGCGCGATCCGCATCGCACGTCCCTGGCCGAAGACGACCGGAATGTCAGCAAAATCGGCGACCTGATTCATCGTGGTTCCCAGCATTGGTGCCCCTCCCATCGTCGTCTGATGCGACATTCTGGCAGGATAGCATTGCAATCCTCATTTCGGGAGCGTCGATGCGGCCCTCACGCCGCGCTGCTGCAGGTTCACGGCGGGAACGGCGTCCGGCTGCCCGTTCAAACCCTTCGAAGGCGGCCGCATAGCGCAGATTGCCACCGCAGGCACCGCGGCATTCGATGCCGAGATACGCCGTCAGCGCATGGCAGATCTCACCAGGCCCGAGAGAGGGAGACGCAACCCGAGGCGAGCGGGGCCCGCAGGTCGCCGCCTCAGGGCCTCAACGCTCGATCCAGACCTTGTTGAACTGATGGTACTGGCTCGGATGCGCGGGGTAGCCGTGCACTTTCTTGGAGGAGATCGTGTAGACCGGGCGGAAGATCGGCTGGACCATCACTGCGTCGTCCTGAAGGATCTTTTCCACATTCTCCATGGCGGCCTTGCGCTTCTGCGCATCCAGGATCGTTTCCGCCTCGTCGAGCGCGGCATCGAATTCCGGATTGGAATAATGCGTCTCGTTCCAGGGCACGCCGGTTCGGTAGCCGAGAGACAGAGCCATGGTGCCGAGCGGGCGGTGCGTCCATTGCGTCGCGCCGAAGGGCGTGTCCTTCCAGATCTCCCAGTATTTCGCCGTCGCCATGATGTTGATGTTCAAGGTGATGCCGGCTTCCTTCACCTGATCGCGGACGATCTCGCAGACCGTCTGCTGCCAGGGGCCGTCGGTCTTGCCGCAAGCCACGGTGACTTCGAGGCTCTCCTGCCCCGCCTCCGCGAGGAGAGCTTTCGCTGCCTCGACATCGCGCTCGAGCTTCGGCAGCGGGAAATATTCCGGATGGAGCGGCGAGACATGGTGGTTCCAGCCGACATCGCCGCTCTCGGGAAAAACCTGTGGAAGCATCGCGGCATTGTCACAGGCTTTGACGAACGCCTGGCGCACTCTTTTGTCAGTCCAGGGCTCCTGGTCGACCTGGAAGCGCAGGCAGAGCGTTTGCGCTGTGCGAGTCGAGAGAATGTTCCCGTCGAGCGCCTGGGCGAGTTCCATCTGCTCGACGCCGAATTCGAAGATCGCGTCGATGTCGCCGGAGGCAAAGCTCGTGAGCTGGGTCTCTTCCGGCACATCGTAATAGTGGATTTCGTCGAGAAAGACCGCCCCGCCCCAATACTGGAACGGCTCCTCGCCGATCTCGCGCACGCGCTTCAGGATGCAGCGCTGGCCGACGACAAGCTCTGCCAGAGTAAACGGACCGGTGCCGATCGGATTGTCCGAAAAAGGCGCCTTAAAGCTCGGGTGCACGATGGCCGTCGGATAATTGTACATATCCTCGGGGAAGGAGAGCACGGGCCGCGACAGCTTGAAACGGATGGTGTGGTCGTCGACCACCTCGACGGCATCCTCGCGCAGCCTCTTCACGCGCTTCGGAGCGGCCTCTTCACCTTCAGCCTTCTCGTCGGATTCCACCTCTTCCAGCATCGCTGCGATCGAGGCGAGACCGAGATTGGAGGAGCCGAGCGCCGGATCGCACCAGCGCTCGACGTTGAAGCGGATGTGGTCGGCGACAAGCTCCTCGCCGTTGTGCCAGCGCACTCCGCGGCGGAGGTAAAACGTCCATTCGGTCAGATCGTCGGAGGCTTCCCAGCTTTCCGCCAGCATCGGATGGGTGACGTTGTCCGGCGTCGTATAGGTCAGATATTCGAGAATATGCCGGGTCTGGTTGGACGCCTCCGTCCACGCATAGATGGCCGGATCGTCCATTTTCTGGACCTGCATGCCGACCTTGATGATGCCGCCTTCCTGCGGGTCGTCGTCCGGATTCTGAAAGGGCACGTTGCCGATCGTCTGCGCATAGACCGGCGTCGGCAGGCCCGCCACGGCGTAAGCAGCGGCCGCCGACATTCCCGTCAAGGCGGCGATGCGGATGAAGGCGCGACGGCTCAGGCGTCCGCGCGCCATCAGCTCCTGCGCTTCCAAAGCCTTGGGGTGGGGCCGCATCTCGGTCTCACGCGTCATGACAATGCTCACTCTCTCTCCGCCGTAGCGGCACATATCCTTCGGGCGACGGCGCCCGGCAAAAGCGCGCGGGCGGCAACCGGCCGGCCCAACGCGCAGAAGTCTTCCTGGACAGCAAATTTAGCATGGCTGTGACGGGAATCACCTAGCTCGCCATGACAGCCGGCAAGTTACGAGCAAGGCACGGCCGCAATGGGGCGTCTCGGCGCGAAAGGTTCTTGCCCGCTTCCCGCATCACGTCTAGCGCAAAAACGTGCATCCTTGCCCCGCAGCGGACGGGGAACTCGGACTGGAGACGGCAGGAGCGGACCGGCACGTCGCTTGCTTGACCGAGAGAACGCGACCACCCTCCTCTGTCTCGAAACACGGCTCAGAACCTCACATGACCGATCAGCCTCCCGCCCATAAGCACCGGCTCTACGAAGATGCTCTGGCACTTCTCATCGGTACGCTGCTCGTGGCGCTCGGCCTTTCGATCTATTCGACGGCGACGCTTCTGACGGGCTCCACGGCAGGCATCTCGCTCCTCATCCAGTATGCGACGGGGATTCCGTTCCCGATCGCCTTCTTCGTCGTCAACCTGCCGTTTTACGCACTTGCCGTCGGGCGCATGGGATGGCGCTTCACCATCGCCACCTTCATCGCCGTCGGCCTCGTCTCCTTGTTTGCGCGCCTGACACCGCAATGGATCGGGCTTGGCGAGATCAACTCGCTTTATGCCGCGATCATGGGCGGCATTCTCATCGGCATGGGGCTTCTGGCACTCTTTCGCCACCGCGCCGGGCTCGGCGGCGTCAACATCCTGTCGGTCTATCTGCAGGACAATTACGGGCTGCGGGCGGGCTATGTGCAGCTTGCCATCGACGCGACGATCATGGTCATCGCGCTTTTCGTCGTCGATGCCGATCGCGTGCTTCTCTCGCTCCTCGGCGCCGCCGTGCTCAACTTCATCCTCGCCATCAACCACCGGCCCGGGCGGTATGTCGGCGTGAGCTGATCATTCCACTTTGACGACCAGGCCGCTCGCACAGCTTTCTTCCCGGTTCGAGTTCGCCGCCGGCGGCGCCGCGTCGATCAGCTTTGCGAGATCCGGCCTCTCGTCGATCCGGCCCTTGAGCGAGATCCACAATTCGGTGATGTCGCCGGTCGCCTCGTCGCAGCGCACGATGACGCGCTGGCCGGCGCCCTCGCCGAACGAGCTGTCGAAGGCCTCTTCGATCTGATCGCGCGAGAGCTCTTTGCCGGCATTTCGGGCAAACAGCTCCCAGACCCGCGAATTGTTGAGCTGCGCCATCAGCGAAAGAGATTCGCGGTAATACTCGTTGGGGTTTGAATCCTGGTCGTCACCCGTCACGTCGTCCTCGTAACAGGTGCCGTGCTTGCTCCATTCATGGCGATGCAGGCCCGATTGAACCCCTGGCATGACCACGGCAAGAGCCGCCAGGAGATCCGGATCGAGCTCGATCGTCTCGGCCGGAGGCCGGTTCTGCGTGCAGGCGACGGCAGGACCCGGATCACAATAGCAGGGATAGATCGCCTTGTCGGAGAGATCGTCGGGCCACAGGCCGTGCAGAGAAAAATGCAGGGCATCGAAGCGCCCGGGCCGCAGAAGCAGGCATTCCGGCTTGTCGTGCCCTGCCTCGGTCTCGCAGAAACCCGGCTGCCAGGAGGCCGCCAGCACGTATCCGAGACTGTCGGGGGCAAAGCCGCTTTGCACCTGCTCGGCCGTCTCGTCTCCCGCGGTCGTGTCCTTTGCGGTCTCGGTCCCGTCTTGAGAAGGCTGAGGCTCACCGACAAGAGCCGTCTCGGGCGCGAAAACTCCGCAATCCATCGGCACCCAGCGCGCCTCGCTCTCCGGCGCTCGCGGCACCTCGACGCGGTAATGCGTGCCCGGCGTATCGTTGCGCGCGAGCATTTTGTAGGCGCGCATGATCTCGAGCCGGATCCCGCCCGGATTGTCGCTCGTCTTTTTCTGCGTCGCCTCGCAGGCGTTCAAGGCGATGAAATATCCCTCAAGATCGACCTGCTGGGCGAGTGCCGGCCGACCTATCCCCAGGCCCAGAAGCGCAAAAAGCACGACGATTTTCCGCATGGTCCGTCCTCGGCGCGTCTCATCTCTGCCACCGCCTCAGCATAGGGCGCGGGAGATGTCAGCCCCGTCAAGCGTCGCAGCAGACATGGCAAGGCCGCCGGGAACGACCCCGGCGGCCTCGAAAAGCAGTGCGCCGAAACGATGCGCGAAAGATTACTGAATGAGCGGACGCAGCGTGAACGACTGGAACCCGACTGCGAGGTTCAGGCCCTTCTGTGCCTGCACGCTGACCGGCTGCAGGGTGATGCTCTTCTCGGAACCGCCGACCAGAACATTGGCGCCGACGCCGCCGCCGACGGTCGCCTCGGCGCCGACACCCGCATAATCACCGGCGAGCGCGCCTTGCGCGTAGTCGTAGCCGGTCGGAGCAAAGACGAGCCATTTGATGAAGCTCTCCTCAGTGACGCCAACGTCGAGACCGAACTTCTTCACCGTGCCGGCATAGCTCTCCTTCTGGCTGCCATCCGTCGGCGTGTAGGTGCAGGTGAGATTCTTGGTCGAGCCGATGATGAAACCGCCACCGCCTTCGACGAGGCAATCGAGCGAGCCAATTTCGACGCCATCCTGCGCGAGGGCGGCCGTCGGCATGGCCAGACCCGCAGCGATCGCCAGCGTTGTCAGAATCTTCTTCATTGATGAAATCTCCTTGAGATACGGCACCGCCGGAGGGCGCCCGTCGCTGCGCCAACGCAGCCCGGCGCGCACCGTTCCAGAGCGATTTGAGACCCAACGCGGGATCAAATATGGCGGGGCGCCCCTTGCCGGCGGCGGGCGGAGGTGTTTCATGCGGTCCGCAAAGCAAGCGTGAGATCGAAGATGGCGAAACTGCAAGAGCTTCTTGCCCGCAAAGACGTCCTCATGGCGGACGGCGCGACCGGCACAAACCTCTTTCAGATGGGGCTGACGGCCGGCGATCCGCCGGAATTGTGGAACGCGGACCATCCCGACCGAATCCGCAAGCTGCATGACGGCTTCCTCGGCGCGGGCTCCGACATCATCCTCACCAATACCTTTGGTGCCAATCGCTTCCGGATGAAGCTGCACGACGCTCAGGACCGCGTCTTCGAGCTCAACAAGCTGGCGGCCGAGATCGCGCGCGAAGCCGCCGACGCGACGGGCCGCGAGATCGTCGTCGCGGGTTCGATGGGCCCGACCGGCGAGCTCTTCACCCCGCTCGGCGAGCTGACGATGGACGCGGCGATCGAAGCCTTCACCGAGCAGGCCAAGGGGCTGAAGGCCGGCGGCGCCGATATCTGCTGGATCGAGACGATGTCGTCCGTGGAAGAAATCCGCGCTGCGGCCGAGGGCGCCATCAACGCCGGCATGCCCTACACGGCGACGGCAAGCTTCGACACGGCCGGACGCACCATGATGGGGCTGAAGCCGGAAGATCTCGCAAAAGTCTTCGACGGTCTGTCACAGGCGCCGGAGGCTTTCGGAGCCAATTGCGGCGTCGGAGCCTCGGATCTTCTCGTCTCCGTTCTCGCCATGGAGGCCCAGAAGAACGGCTTCACGGTGATCGCCAAGGCGAATTGCGGCATCCCGCAGGTGAAGGGCGACCATGTGCATTATTCCGGCACGCCGGAATTGATGGCGAGCTACACCCATCTCGCCATGGACGCCGGCGCGCGCATCGTCGGCGGCTGCTGCGGCACCACGCCGGAGCATCTCGTTGCGATCCGCACGGCCATCGACAGCCACAATCGCGGCGAGCGGCCGGACCGCGCCCATATCGAAGAGCTGATCGGTCCGCTGGTTGCTCCGCCGCGTGAGGAAGGCGGGGAAGGCCGGAAACGCACGGGCCGCCGCGAACGCGCCTGACGTCGCTCCGCTCTCGGATCATACAAAAAGAGGCGTCGTTTGGAGCGACGCCTCAATCACCGTTTGAGCCCCCGCACCTGTCGGCGGCCTCCGGAAATCCCAAGATCTTCAGGGAAGCTCGGCGTAGCCGTCCTTGAAGCCGGCCAGCGCGATCGGAATGCCGATCCCCTCCTCCGGCGTCTGAAAGATGATGAACGTCGCGTTCGTGCCGCTCTGCATCTTTTTCAACAGATCATCGTCCATGATGACCTCGGCCACGCAGCCATTGGGCAGGCAGCGCACGAAACCGGCAGAGCCCAGATCATCGTCATCGATCCTGAGGCCGAGACCTCGCGGCAGGAGAACGCCGAGCGGCGCCAGAACGCGCAGGATGCGCGCCTGCTTGTCGGCGGTCTTCAGCACGATCACCGTGAGGCCGACATTCGGCCGGTCTTCGGCGGTGACGAACTGCATCACGACGCATTGCTCGTTCTGCGCGCCGGGAGGGGTGTCGCAACGCACCTCCCAGTCGCCATGCTTGGATTTGACGGTGCCCTGGGCTTCGGCCGCGGCCGGAAGCAAGACGGCGGCCCCAAGAATAAGGGCGGACAGCAGGAAAGCGGGAAAGCGCAACTGAGATCAACCTTCTCAAGGTGGCGGGCCCCGACCGCCGGTTCCGAATCGGGATTGAGCGGTACCAGACCGCCGATGGCCATTCAAGAAATGGCTGCACGCAGCATCGCCTCTTGAGCCGCAGGCCAAAATGCCGCACATGATGGCGAAAATGCCGCAGATGTGCGGAAGTTGGCCTCCCTGGCATTGACGGAGTTTAGGTCTGTTCCAAACAAACCTTGCAGCCGAGGCCGTTTCTTGCACTGGCTGGTGAACGGACCCCGCCTAGATGGTCTTTCTGTGGCGGAGAAAGATGAAGAGGTGTTCATGAGAGCTCTGGCTCGAACTTTCGGCGCGTTGTCGGGGCTTTTCGCCCTCGGTTCCCAAGCGCTGGCGCAGCCGGTCGACAGCGGACCATTCAATTGGCAGGTCAATCTGCAGGAAGCCGCGAGTGAAGTCGCACAATATGTCGACTGGTTTGCCTGGTACACGCTCGCCATCATGCTGGCGGTCTGCGTTTTCGTCTTCGGGCTGATGGCCTGGTGCGCCGTCCGCTTCAACGCCAAGCGCAATCCCGAACCCGCCCGCTTCGCCCACAACACCACGATCGAAGTTCTGTGGACGGTGCTGCCGGTTCTGATCCTCGTTCTGATCGCCGTTCCGTCTTTCCGGCTGCTCTACGGCCAGTTCGATCCCTCCAAAATCTACTCGGAATACAACCCCGAGACGGACAAGTTCCTCACCGTCAAAGTCACCGGCCACCAATGGTATTGGGGCTACGAATACGGCATCGACGACGACAGCAAGTCGAACGGCATCACCGACGAGATCAGCTTTCAGGCCTTCATGATCCCCGATGAGGATCTGCCGGAAAACGGTGTGCGCAACCTCTCCGTCGACAATCCCGTGGTGGTGCCTGTCGACACCTTCGTGCGCGTGCAGGTGACCTCGGCCGACGTCATTCACTCCTTCGCCATGCCGCCCTTCGGCATCAAGATCGATGCGGTGCCGGGGCGCCTCAACGAGACCTACTTCAAGGCCAACCGCGAAGGCCTCTTCTACGGCCAGTGCTCGGAACTCTGCGGCAAGGATCACGCCTTCATGCCGATCGCCATGCGCGTCGTCTCGAAGGATCAATTCCAGCAATGGGCGAGCCAGGCTGTGGATGACATCGAGGGGGCCAACCAGTCTCTCGCCCAGGCGATCGAACAGGAAAACCAAGACAACGACGACAAGGTGGCGCTGCGCTGAGGCGCGCCCGCGAACCTATCAGAGGATACGACCCCTATGGCGAACGCTGCTGCGGTACATGAGGCGCACGACCATCCAACCGGATGGAAACGTTACGTCTATTCCACCAATCACAAAGACATCGGCACGATGTATCTGATCTTCGCCATCATGGCGGGGATCATCGGCGGCGGCCTTTCCGTCGTCATGCGCATGGAGCTGCAGGAGCCGGGCATCCAGATCTTCCACGGTCTCGCCCAGATGGTCTACGGCTACGACGCGGGTGCCGCCCTCGACGGCGGCAAGCAGATGTACAACGTCTTCACCACCGCGCACGGCCTGATCATGATCTTCTTCATGGTCATGCCGGCGATGATCGGCGGCTACGGCAACTGGTTCGTGCCGATCATGATCGGCGCGCCGGACATGGCCTTCCCGCGGATGAACAACATCTCCTTCTGGCTCCTGCCGCCGGCCTTCATCCTCTTGCTCATCTCCATGTTCGTGCCGGGAAATCCGGGCGGCTACGGCGCCGGTCAGGGCTGGACCATCTACCCGCCCTTCTCCACCTACGGCTCGCCGGGACCGGCCATGGACTTCGCCATTCTGGCGCTCCACATCGCCGGCATTTCGTCGATCCTCGGCGCCATCAACTTCATCACCACCATCTTCAACATGCGCGCCCCGGGCATGACGCTGCACAAGATGCCGCTGTTTGCCTGGTCGGTGCTGGTGACGGCGTTCCTCCTGCTTCTGTCGCTGCCGGTGCTTGCGGGCGCCATCACCATGCTTTTGACGGACCGCAACTTCGGCACCACCTTCTTCGATCCGTCGGGCGGCGGTGATCCGATCCTCTACCAGCATCTCTTCTGGTTCTTCGGTCACCCGGAGGTCTACATCCTCATCCTGCCGGGCTTCGGCATCGTCTCGCACATCGTCTCCACCTTCTCGCGCAAGCCGATCTTCGGCTATCTCGGCATGGCCTATGCCATGGTGGCGATCGGCGCGGTCGGCTTCATCGTGTGGGCGCACCACATGTACACGGTCGGTCTCGACGTCGACACGCAGGCCTATTTCACCTTCGCCACGATGGTGATCGCGGTGCCGACGGGCGTGAAGATCTTCTCCTGGATCGCGACGATGTGGGGCGGCTCGATCTCGTTCCGCACGCCGATGCTGTGGGCGGTCGGATTCATCTTCCTCTTCACCATCGGCGGCGTGACGGGCGTGCAGCTCGCCAATGCCGGCCTCGACCGCTCGCTGCACGACACCTATTTCGTCGTCGCGCACTTCCACTACGTGCTGTCGCTCGGCGCGGTCTTCGCCATCTTCGGGGGCTGGTATTACTGGTTCCCGAAGATGTTCGGCTACATGTACAATTCGGTGATCGCGAAAACCCATTTCTGGGTGACGTTCATCGGCGTCAACATGGTGTTCATGCCGCACCATTTCCTTGGTCTTGCGGGCATGCCGCGCCGTTACATCGATTATCCGGACGCATTCGCCGGCTGGAACTACGTGTCGTCGATCGGTTCCTACCTTTCCGGCATCGCCGTCCTAATCTTCCTCTATGGGATCTTCGAAGCCTTCTCCAAGAAGCGGGTCGCAGGACCCAATCCGTGGGGACCGGGCGCGACGACCCTGGAATGGCAGCTGCCGTCCCCGCCGCCCTTCCACCAGTGGGAAGAACTGCCGCGGATCAAATGACGGCATGAGCGTCCGGCCCGCCCCCTCGCGGGGCTGAGGGCCAGACCTCCGGCAAGCGGGCGAACCGCCTCTGCCTTGCGAATGGACCGGCCCGGCAACACCGCGGGGCCGGCACCAGCAAGAAACGACGAGGAATGCGTGGCCAGAGCAGCGAACGAGATGAGCCCGGCGGTCGATCCCGCCCTTGTGATGACGGCAGAGCCCGGCGATTACTTCGCCCTGATGAAGCCTCGGGTGATGTCGCTCGTGATCTTCACCGCGCTCACCGGCATGGTGGTCGCGCCGGGGCATCTGCATCCGGTCCTCGCCGCGATCGGGGTCGTCGCCATCGCGGTCGGCGCCGGCGCCTCCGGTGTCCTCAACATGGCCTACGAGGTCGATATCGACGGGCTGATGAAGCGTACGCGCTCACGGCCGATCCCGATGGGCCGCGTCAGTACGGCGGAAGCCTATACGTTCGGCCTCACGCTCTCGATCTTCTCCGTGATGACGCTGGGGCTCGCGGTCAACTGGCTCGCGGCGGCGCTCCTCGCCTTCACCATTTTCTTCTATGGCGTCATCTACACGATGTTCCTGAAGCGGTTTACCGCACAGAACATCGTCATCGGCGGTGCGGCGGGCGCCCTCCCCCCGATGATCGGTTGGGCGGCCGTGACGGGCGACGTCACGCTTTACCCCGTCCTTCTCTTCCTCATCATCCTGCTGTGGACGCCGCCGCATTTCTGGGCGCTCGCCCTCTTCGTGCAGGAGGATTACGGACGGGCCGGCGTCCCGATGCTGCCCAACACGCATGGCGAGCGCGCCACGCGGCGGCAGATTTTCGCCTATACCCTCATTCTCGCGCCGCTCGGCGTCGCCCCCTTCGCGCTCGGCTTTGCAAGCCCCTTCTACGGCGGGGCGGCGATCGTTCTCGGCGCCCTCTTCATCTTCCACGCCTTCAAGGTGCTGCGCGAAAAGGAAGCCGAGCATGGAGCGGCGAAGAAGGCCTTCGGCTATTCGATCGTCTATCTCTTCGTTCTCTTCGCCATGCTGATGCTCGACGCGGCGCTCGCCCCGGCACTCGAGAGGCTCGTAAGCGCATGAGCAACATGTCCATGTCCGAAGACCGCATCCAGCTCACCGAAGAACAAAAGCGCAGCCGGCGCCGCCGTTCGGTCGCCATCGGCCTCATTCTGGCGGCTCTCGTGGTCGTCTTCTACGCCATCACCATCATTCGGATCGGCCCCAACCTCACGGGAGGCGGCTGATGGCTGACAAGAAGAAGAATCGCGGCAACCTCTTCGTCGGCGTCATTCTCGCCGGCGTCGCAGTGGGGATGGTCGGCGCCGCCTATGCGGCCGTACCGCTCTACTACATCTTCTGCTCCGTCACCGGCTATGGCGGCACCACGCAGCGCGCCAGCGCCGGGTCGAAGGAGATCGTCGACCGCGTCATCACCGTGCGCTTCGATTCCAATGTCGTCGGGCTGCCGTGGAGCTTCAAGCCAGAGCAGGCTTCGATCCGCGCCAAGGTCGGCGAGACCTATTTCATCAAATACCGCGCCAAGAATCTCTCAGACAGCACCACGGTCGGCACGGCGGCCTTCAACGTCGCTCCCGATCAGACCGGCGCCTATTTCAACAAGATCGCCTGCTTCTGCTTCACCGAGCAGCGGCTGGAACCGGGCGAAGAGGCGGAAATGCCGGTGCAGTTCTTCCTGGACCCGGCGCTCGTGAAAGACACGGACATGGATCCGATCACGACCGTCACCCTGTCCTACACCTTCTACCCTGAGAAAAATCCGACGGAGCCGGTGGCGCAGGCGCCTGCCGACAACCCGTCGGCACAGCTGTAACCAATCGGGCGCCCGAAGCGGCGATCCTGCAAGAGAGGAAACGATGGCAGAGGCCCACGCCAAGAACCACGACTACCATCTGGTGGACCCCAGCCCGTGGCCGTTCGTCGGCTCCGTGTCGGCTTTCGCACTCGCACTCGGCGCCATCGCCGCGATGAAAGGAGCGGGCGTCTACTGGATCGCTCCAGGGCTGCTCGGCGTCCTGATCACGATGATCGGCTGGTGGGGCGACGTCATCAAGGAAAGCCATCAGGGCCATCACACCGGCGTCGTGTCCCTGCATCTGCGCTACGGCATGATCCTGTTCATCGCCTCGGAGGTGATGTTCTTCGTCGCCTGGTTCTGGGCCTTCTTCGATGCGAGCCTTTATGCCGGAGAAGCCGTTCAGCCGATGCGCGCGGAACTGACCGGCGGTACCTGGCCGCCGGAAGGCATCGAAGTCTTCGATCCTTGGCATCTGCCGCTTCTCAATACGCTGATCCTTTTGACCTCGGGCACGACCGTCACCTGGGCGCATCACTCGCTGCTTGTGAACGATCGGCGCGGGCTCAAATGGGGCCTCGCGGCCACCCTCGTCCTCGGCGTCCTCTTCACCTGCGTGCAGGCCTACGAATATTCCGAGGCCGCCTTCTCCTTCGGCGGCAACATCTACGGCGCGACCTTCTTCATGGCGACCGGCTTCCACGGCTTCCATGTCATCGTCGGCACCATCTTCCTCGCCGTCTGCCTGTGGCGGGCGATGCGCGGCGACTTTACCCCGGAGAAGCATTTCGGCTTCGAGGCGGCCGCGTGGTACTGGCATTTCGTCGACGTCGTCTGGCTCTTCCTCTTCGCCTGCATTTATGTGTGGGGAACGGCCGGCGCGGTCACGCACTGAATTCACACGCAAGGAGGGATGGTCCGCCGGACCATCCTTTGATGTCATGACGTCCGAGGCGATCCCGACCAAATCCCCCGATCCGGTTTCGGCCGGACTTCGGGGGCGCTGCCCGCGCTGCGGTCAGGCGAGCATCTTCGACGGCTTCCTGAAGCTCAAGGAGACGTGTCCCGCCTGTGGGCTCAGCTATGGCTTTGCCGATTCCGCCGACGGACCAGCCTTTTTCGCCATGACGTTCGTCGGCTTTCTGGTGGCGGGTGCGGCCGTCATCGTGGAGCTCGCCTATACCCCGCCCTTCTGGGTGCACATCGTTTTGTGGCTGCCGATCGTTCTCGTTCTCTGCCTCATCCTGCTCAGGCCCCTGAAAGGTCTGGCCGTGGCGCTGCAATACGCCAACAAGGCGAAAGAAGGCGAAATCGACCGCAGCGGCCAATGAGGAGCCTCCGCCGCCTCCTCGTCCCCGGCGTTCTCGTGATCGTCGCTGTCGCCATCCTCGTCTCGCTCGGCAACTGGCAGCTCCGGCGTCTCGCCTGGAAAGAAGACCTGATCGCGCAGGTGGCGGAGCGGCCCTCGCTGCCGCCCGTGCCGGAGGAGGCGATCTTCACCAGCGACATCGCCGATCTGCATTACCGCCGCATAGAGCTGTCGGGCCATTACCTGCCGGAAAAGGAAGTGCGCGTCTTCACGAGCCTGCCGCTCGGCGATGCGCGCGGACCCGCCTCCGGCCCCGGCGCCTGGATCATGACGCCGTTTGCCCTCGATGCCGGAGGCACGGTTCTCGTCAATCGCGGCTTCGTGCCGGATCGGGCGGAATGGGCGCCGCCACCTGAGGGCACCGTCGAGATTTCGGGCCTCATCCGCCCCGACGATCCGCCGACCTGGCTCACTCCCGACAACAAGCCTGGCGAGGATCTCTTCTTCTCCCGCTCCATCGCCGCGATCTCGGCGGCCAAAGACCTCGCCGGGCCGGTCGCGCCGATGACGCTCGACCTTCTCGCCTCGCCCGACGGGCCGGCCCTGCCTCAGGCAGGCGAAACGCGCATGTCTTTCCCCAACGACCATTTGCAATATGCGCTCACCTGGTATGGGCTCGCGATCGCGCTCGTTGCGGTTTTCCTCATGTTTGCCGCCCCGCGTCTGCGCGCCGAAAGGGCTGAAAACGATATGCAATCGGGCCTGCGGTGATGGCGACGCTTGACTTCACCCCACCCTCGGACCTACCTCGCCCTGAACGGGACGACCCATGACCAAACCTCAGATCACACTTCATCTTTGCGCCCCGCGCGGTTTCTGCGCCGGCGTCGATCGTGCCATCCAGGTGGTGGAAGAAGCGCTGAGGCGCTACGGCGCTCCGGTCTATGTCCGCCACGAGATCGTGCACAACCGCTTCGTCGTGGAGACGCTCAAGGAAAAGGGCGCCGTCTTCGTCGAAGAGCTCGACGAGATTCCGGAGACCGAGCAGCCGGTGATTTTTTCCGCGCATGGCGTCGCCAAACGCGTGCCGGAAGCGGCGACCGCCCGAAACCTCTTCTATCTCGACGCCACCTGCCCGCTCGTTTCCAAGGTGCACAAGGAAGCGATCCTGCATGAGCGCCGCGGCCGCGAGATCGTGCTCATCGGTCATGCCGGCCACCCGGAGGTGGAAGGCACGATGGGCCAGCTCGAGCCTGGCACGGTCACCCTGATCGAGACGCCGGAGGATGCGCGCGCCTTCACGCCGAAGGATCCGGAGAACCTCTCCTGGATCAGCCAGACGACGCTCTCGATCGACGATACGGCCGAGATGGTGGATATCCTGAAGGAGCGCTTCCCCTCGATCGCCGGCCCGCAGAAGGGCGATATCTGCTACGCCACGACCAACCGGCAGGAGGCGGTGAAGGCCGTCGCCCCGACGGTGGAACGCATGCTCGTCGTGGGCGCACCGAATTCCTCCAATTCCCGGCGCCTTCGCGAAGTCGCCGAACGTTCGGGCTGCCCCAAGGCCATGCTGATCAACCGCGCCGCGGAGATCGATTGGGCCGATTTCGACGGCATCAGCCGCGTCGGGCTGACGGCCGGCGCCTCGGCCCCGGAAGTTCTGGTGGAGGAAGTCGTTGCCGCCTTCCGCGAGCGCTTCGATCTCAAGATCGAGCTCGTGACGACGGCGGAGGAAGACATCACCTTCCTGCTGCCGCGGGCCCTGCGCGACCAGGCTGCAGCGTAAACGCCACGGATGGCAGTCTATACGGAGATTGGGGACGGCGAGCTTCAGGCGTTCCTCAAAGACTACGAGCTCGGCACGCTGCTCGCCTTCAAGGGCATCGCCGAGGGCGTCGAGAACTCGAATTACCTTCTGCACACCGATGCCGGCTTCTACATCCTGACGCTCTATGAGCGGCGGGTGAAAGCCGAGGATCTGCCCTTTTTCCTGTCGCTCCTCGAACATCTGGCGGCCCGCGGCATCGTCTGTCCGACGCCGCTCAAGGGCCGCGACGGGGTGGCGCTGCGCGAACTCGGCGGACGGCCCGCGGCGATCTTTTCATTCCTCGACGGGATGTGGGTCCGCCGGCCGCAGACCGTTCATTGCGCCGAGCTCGGGCGGGCGCTCGCCCAGATGCACGAGGCGGGCCGCGATTTTCCGATGCATCGCGCCAATGCGCTGACCGTCGCCGATTGGCGGCCACTGCATGAACGCGCTTACGAGGCGGCGAGCGAACCCGACGAGAGCCTGCACGCCTTCCTCTCCGACGAGCTCGATTTTCTGGAAAACAACTGGCCGAAAGATCTCCCGTCCGGCGTCATCCATGCCGATCTTTTCCCAGACAACGTCTTCTTCCTCGGCGACGCTATGTCCGGCCTCATCGACTTCTATTTCGCCTGCAACGACTTCTTCGCCTACGACCTCGCCATCTGCCTCAATGCCTGGTGCTTTGAGCCGGAGACGACCTTCAACGTCACCAAGGCGCATGCGCTCTTGTCGGCTTATGAAAAGAGCCGGCCACTGACCCAGGAGGAGCGCGAGGCGCTGCCCATTCTGGCGCGTGGCGGGGCGCTGCGCTTTCTCCTCACCCGTCTCTACGACTGGAACACCACACCACCCGGCGCCTTTGTTACGCGCAAGGACCCGGGCGAATTCGTGCGCAAGCTGCGCTTTCACCGCAGCGTCCGCTCGAGCAGCGAATACGGCTTCGACCTTTGAGCGATAAAGACACCGATAAAGACGCCATCGTCATCCACACCGACGGCGCCTGTTCCGGCAATCCGGGACCGGGCGGCTGGGGTGCCATCCTGCAATATCGCGGGGTGGAAAAGGAGCTCTGCGGCGGCGAAGGCGAAACCACCAACAATCGCATGGAGCTGACCGCCGCGGTGGAGGCGCTCGGCGCTCTCAAGCGGCCCTCGCGCATCGCGCTTCACACCGACAGCGAATATCTGCGCCAGGGCATCACCAGCTGGGTGAAAAACTGGCAGAAGAACGGCTGGAAGACAGCCGCCAAGAAGCCGGTCAAGAACGTCGATCTGTGGCAGGCGCTCACAGCTGCGATCAAGCAGCACGATGTCGAATGGCATTGGGTGCGCGGCCATGCCGGCGACGAGATGAACGAGCGGGCCGACGCGCTTGCGCGCAAAGGCATGGCGCCGTTCAAGAACGGCGGAAGGAAGGCCGGCACACCACGCTCTTGAGCGGATCGAAACGGGGCGCTAGGCGTTCCCTTCCCCGTCCGCAGAAGGAGCCAGGATGCTGCAGATCTACAAGACCCAGGGTGACCGGCTCGTGCCCGTGGATGGCGCAGACCTCACCTCTCCGCCTTCCGTAGACACCGCCCGCGCGCCTCTCTGGATCGATCTTCTGGAACCGACCGCGGCCGAGGCCGCAACGGTCGAAAACTATATCGGCATCGACATCCCGGCCGTCGCCGACCTCGAAGAGATCGAACCGTCCTCTCGCCTCTATGCGGAGGAAGGCGCCGTCTTCATGACCGTCACGACGGTCGTCGGCGTCCAGAGCGGCGAGCCGGCCAAGACGCCTGTCGCCTTCATTCTGCGCAACGGCCATCTCGTCACCGTGCGCTATGCCGAACCGCGTCAGTTCCGCACCTTCCTCGCACAGGCTCAGAAGGGCACGGGCGAACGCTATGATACGGCCGAGGCCATCATGCTCGGCCTCCTCGAAGCGCAGGTGAACTGGCTTGCCGACCTTCTGGAGCTGATCGGCCACGACATCGATTCCATGTCGCACGGGGTCTTTCAGAGCAAGGTGAAGAAGGTCAGCCGCAAGACCGCCGATCTTCGCTCGACCATGGGCGAGATCGGCCGGCAGGGCGATCTCCTGTCGCTGGTGCGGGAAAGCCTCGTCTCGCTGTCGCGCCTTCTGACCTACCACCACACGCTGTCGCCGCGTGCCAAGGGCGACAAGGCGGAAAAGGCCGACAAGGAAGCCAGGAACCGCACCCGCATCCTGGTGCGCGACGCCCAATCCCTGAGCGAGCATGCCAGTTTCCTCTCCACCAAACTCAGCTTCATGCTCGACGCGACGCTCGGCCTCATCAATCTGGAACAGAACCAGATCATCAAGATTTTTTCCGTCGTCGCCGTCATCTTCGTGCCGCCGACGCTGGTCGCCTCTATCTACGGGATGAATTTCGAAGGCATGCCGGAGCTCGGCTGGAGCTTCGGTTATCCGTTCGCGCTCATTTTGATGCTCGTCTCCGCTGGTCTGCCGCTCCTCTATTTCAAGCGCCGCGGATGGCTTTGATGTCCTTCCGCCACGCGCGCCTCACTCCCCTCTGACGGGTATTTTTCCACGCCTCGGTCGCGCAAGGCGCCTCTTCGCCCCCATCTGAAAGCCCTCTGCACCGCGTTTTTGCCGGCGTTTTGTCATTTTTGCGCCGCAAAACGAGGAACCCCGATCTCTACCAGGGGTTTGCATCTCCGATCGAACGGAGGTGACAGGCCGTGACGGACAGATACGCGGATACCCAGAGAGACGACGCGGAAACCCAAAAACCGGACCCCATCGAAACCTTGATCCCGGCGCGGCTCGACCGCCTGCCATGGAGCCGCTTCCATTGGCTGATCGTCTTCGCGCTCGGCATCACCTGGATCCTCGACGGCCTGGAAGTCACCCTCAAAGGCGCCATCAGCGGCGTCCTGCAAGAACCTGAAACTCTCAACTTCACCAGCGCGCAGATCGGCGCGATCGCGTCGTTCTATCTGGCAGGCTGCGTCGTCGGGGCCATCGTCTTCGGGTATCTCACCGACCGTTTCGGCCGAAAAGTTCTCTTCTTCGTCACGCTGACCCTCTATCTCGTCGGCGTCCTCCTCACCGCCTTTTCCTGGAACTGGTGGAGTTTCGCGCTCTTCCGCTTTCTGACGGGCGCGGGCATCGGCGGCGAATATGCGGCGATCAACTCCGCCATCGACGAGCTCATTCCTGCGCGGGTGCGCGGGCGGATCGATCTTTTCATCAACGGCTCCTACTGGCTCGGCGCCGCCGTCGGCTCGCTGTCCACCCTCGTGCTTCTCGATCCGGACATTCTGCCGACCGATATCGGCTGGCGCGTCGGCTTCGGCATCGGCGCAATTCTCGGCCTCTGCATTCTCCTGGTGCGCCGCTATGTGCCGGAAAGCCCCCGCTGGCTCGCCACCCATGGCTACGAAGAGCAGGCGGAAAAGGTCGTCAAAGGCATCGAGGAGGAGATCGAAAGAGAGACCGGCAAAAAGCTGGAGCGGCCGTCGAAGGATCAGGCGATCACCATTCATCCGCGCCGGGTCTTCGGCTTTGCCATCATCTTCAAGACGATGTTCAAGACCTACCCGAAACGCTCCGTCCTCGGCCTGTCGCTGATGGTGTCGCAGGCGTTTCTCTACAACGCCATCTTCTTCACCTATGCGATGGTCCTGACGCGCTTCTACGAGGTCCCGTCGAGCGATACCGGCATGTACCTTCTGCCCTTCGCCATCGGCAATTTCCTCGGCGTTCTCGTGCTCGGCTCGTTCTTCGACACGATCGGACGGCGGCAGATGATCTCCGCCACATACGGTATCGCCGCGACGCTTCTCGTCGTCACCGGCATCCTCTTCGTCCAGGACGCGCTGACGGCAGCGACCCAGACGGCGATGTGGACGGTGATCTTCTTCTTCGCCTCACCGGCAGCAAGCTCGGCCTATCTCACCGTCAGCGAGGTTTTTCCGCTGGAGATGCGCGCCATGGCAATTTCGCTCTTTTACGCCATCGGAACGGCCACAGGCGGCGTGTTGGCGCCTTGGATTTTCGGCTCCTTGATCGGGACCGGCAACCCGATGGACGTCTTCTACGGCTATTGCTTCGCCGCCGCCCTCCTCTTCGTGGCGGCCGGAATCGCCATCGTCTTCGGCGTCAAGGCCGAGCAGCGTGGTCTCGAAGACGTGGCGGAGCCGTTGTCGGCGCAGGCCTGACGCGCCCTTCCGTGCGCGATCTCAAAAGCCAAGGGGCGGTCCCGCCCCTTGGTCTTGCGCGTCACCCGCCTTACGCTGTCTCATCCTTTGAACCGGAGCCTCAATGCCGCTCTTCCTCGTTCTTTTGCCCACCTTCATCCAGGTCGGTCTCACCTTCGTCCTCGCCTTCCATATGGGCCGGGTGCGGTTTGCCGCGATCCGCCGCGGCGAGGTCAATCCCGACGAGATCGCCCTCAACGAGCCGAACTGGCCGACGAAAGCCCTGCAGGCGGCGAATTGCTATCGCAACCAGTTCGAGCTGCCGGTCCTCTTTTATGCCCTTACGGCGCTGGCGGTCCTGACCAACAAGGCGGGCTTCGTCTTCGTCATCCTGAGCTTCGTCTTCGTCGCGAGCCGCATCCTGCACGCCTATATCCACACCGGCTCCAACGAACTGCGGTCCCGCTTCCGCATCTTCGCCTTCGGCCTCTTCGTCCTTCTCCTCATGTGGGTGATGTTTGCGCTGCAGATCCTGTTCGGGATCTGAGGCGGGCCACCCGCCTCTGCCAGACGACGAGACACGGCACCACGGCGAGCTCCATGACGAGCCCGCCGACATGACCGGGCGAAGGCGAGCCCACAAGCACCAGCGAGAGAAGCCGGGCAAGGCCGCCGAGAACGATCAGCATGGAAAGAAGTCGGAAGCGTTCTCCCTTCCTCTCGATCGCCGGGACGCAGGAGAGAAAAGCGAGGCCGACGCCGAAGAAGACGCCGGAGAGAAAGCGCAGATGGCTGTCGAGGTCGACCGGCCATGGGGCGGACGCCTGCAGGAAGCCGGGTCCGAGGACGACGCCCGCTGCGCCGGCGGAAAGCGGAATCAGCGACAGGATCGCAACGACAATCTGGAGAAGAAGGCGTTCTCGGGAAGCGGGCAAGGGGGATCCGATCATTCTCGCGCGGGCTTCGTCACGCGCCGCGGCCTGACCGGACAAAAACCGCTCCCCTCTCCTGGTGTTCCCTCGGCGAGCCAAAACCGCGCCCGCGCAACCGCGCACATCGGTCCGCGACCAGGCTTCGGAGCGCCGACAAACCGGCGCAGCGTGCTCGTCTCTCCTCAGGCCGTGGCGGCGCGGGGCAGGAAGCGCGCAAAAGCCCGCATGTGAAACGCCGTCTCCGCCGGCTGATAGCGGTAAGCGGCGCCGACCGGACAGGCGTTGCGGGCGTGGCAGCCGACGGCGAGACAATCGGCCTCGCGCCTCACGATATGGGCGGCGCAGGCCGCCACGTCATAGGCCGCTTCGCTGACGGCGCTGGCGGGGCAGGTTTTGAGACAGGGCTTTTCGGTGCAGCTCTCGCACGGCATGTCTGGAGCTGGACGCGGCGGCAGATCGAAACGTTCGGCGAAGAGCAAAGCGGCGCGGTAGGCGTGCCAGAGCCCGTACTCGGGATGGATCAGAATGCCGAGCGGCGACGGCCCGAGCCCTTCCGCTCTCCCCGCCCAGCGCTGGAACGGGCGATGCGGCCGATCGAACGGATAGACCGCCTTGCCGCCGAAAGCTTCCGCAACGGGCTCCACCACGTGCTCAGTCCAGCGGTCGAGCGGGTCAGGGCCCTCCCCCGCATGTGGCGCGAAGGCCCGCCACATCGCCGGCCCGGCATTGCCGACGAGGAGGAGCGTACCGCAGCCGTCGAGCCCCACTTCGTCCTTGTCAGGGTGAAACCCGCCGCGCAGGATGAGGCCGTGGCGTCCCAGCCTCGCTGCGATCTCGCTCAGCACCAGCTTGTCTCCCTCTCGCTGCGCAGGTACGTATTCCTGACCTTTTCAGGGGGCAAGCATGATCCTCATCGGCCAATACGATTCCCCTTTCGTGCGGCGCGTCGGCGTGGCGCTCACGCTCTACGACATGCCTTTCGAGCACCGGCCCTGGTCGGTTTTCGGCGATGGAGACAAGATCCGCGCGTACAACCCCTTGATGCGGGTGCCGACCCTCGTCCTCGACAATGGCGACGTCCTCATCGAAAGCCACGCCATCCTCGATTATCTCGACAATCTCGTCGGGGCGGAGCGGGCGATGTTTCCGATCGAAGAGCCGGCGCGCCACCGCGCGATCAAGATCGCCTCGCTCGCCTCAGGGCTCGCAGACAAGGCCGTCAGCCTCATCTACGAATTGCGCCTGCACGGGGAAAAATCCGACATCTGGATGGAGCGCTGTCGCAACCAGATCTCGGGCGTTCTCGCGGCCCTCGAGGCCGACCGCAAGCGGCTCGACGCGCCCTACTGGCTCGGTTCTTCGATCGGCCATGCCGACATTTTCGTCGCGACCGCCTTGCGCTTTTTGAGCGAGGCGCATCCGGGTCTCGTCGATATGGCCACCTATCCGGCGCTCAAAGCACATGCGGAACGGCTCGAGGCACTGCCCGCCTTCAAGACGATCTATCAGCCCTTCGACGCGCCGGTCTGAACAGCCTTCGCGGCATTGATCTTCTTCATGGCGTCGATGACGTCGATGAGCGGCATGTCGATGAAGGCGACGGCTTCTTCCGGCAGCAGCATATCGAGCCCTTTTTCGGCAAAGCGTAAAAGGATCGGGGTCGCGGGCATGTCCTCTTCTGCTTCGAAGAAGAGCTGCGCGGCCTCGTTCGCCTCGATATAGCCGGACTGGCTCGTGCCGTCGGTGAAATGGACGTGCGTGAAGAAGACGAAGCCGTAGGCGTTCTCTTCGTCGATGTTCATCTCCTTCATGAAGTCGCGACAGGTCGCGATGAGCGCCGGCGAATAACTCTCTCCCAGGTCATCGTCCAGAGATCCGGCGACATCGGCGAGCGCCCGGTAAATCTCCAGCGGCACGCCTTCGACCTCGGGATAGGCGACGTCCCAGTCACCTTCCGGGGCATCTGCCTCTTCCGGCAAAAGGCTCAACGCCTTGATGTTCGGCTGATTGATGAGAAGCACGCGGTTGTTGAGAGTGGCGAGGCTCAGCCACTCTTTCACCCCGATGCCCTCATACACGCGCTCCGTGTTCGCAGCGCTCAGCGGGTACCAGCGGCTCGTATCTGATCCCGACAACCGGATGCCGAGATTGCCCCAATAGCCGTCGCTGTCGTTTTGAAGCAGCTGATAATGGCTTGAGGCGGGCTTCGTCCCGAGCGGATTGGTGCCCAGAATATCATCGACGGAGACGCCGAAAATCACGGCGAGATCACGCAATGCGGCGATGCTCGGATGCGCGCGCCCGCCTTCCCAGCGGGCGATCGTCTGCTGCGTGGTGGAAAGGCGCTCCGCGAGTTGCGCCTGTGTCAGCCCCAGCTCCTTGCGGAGGTTTTTGAGGCGTGTGGGATCGAGGTCTGTCATGCGACAAACCTAAATAACACATCATACGCGTGTCAACACATATTGTGTGTTATCAGCTAAAGGCGTCCGGCATCGAGGCCTTCGTCGTCTCGATGAACTCCTTCAACGCTGCGTCGATGCCCTCGTCGAGCGGCGGCGCCTCATACTCGGCGAGCCATTTCTTCCACAGCCCATTGGCGCGTTCCTCGGCCGTCTTTGAGCCTTCCGCCAGCCATTGCTCGAAGGAATTGTTGTCGGCGACGGGCGAGCGGTAGAACGCGGTCTCGAAATTTGCCTGGGTGTGGGCGCAGCCGAGATAATGGCTGCCCGGTCCGACCTCGCGGATCGCGTCCATCGCCTGGCCGTTTTCTGAAAGGTCCACGCCGCGCGAGAGCTGCTGCATCATGGCGAGCTGGTCGCAATCCATGACGAATTTCTCATAGGACGAGACGAGCCCGCCTTCGAGCCAGCCCGCCGCATGCAGCACGAAATTCGTGCCGGCCATCACCGTCGGCGTGAGGGTCTGCGCGCTTTCATAGGCCGCCTGCGCGTCGCAGACCTTCGAGGCGCAGAGCGAGCCGCCGGAGCGGAACGGCAGATTGAGGCGGCGGGCGAGCTGCGCCGCGCCGTAAAGCACCAAAGTCGGTTCCGGCGTGCCGAAGGTTGGCGCGCCCGACTGCATCGAGATCGACGAGGCGAAGGTGCCCATGATCACCGGCGCCCCCGGCCGGCAAAGCTGTGTGAAGGCGGTGCCGGCGAGAACCTCCGCCAGGATCTGGGTGAGCGTTCCCGCAACCGTCACCGGCGACATGGCGCCCGCCAGGATGAAGGGCGTCACGATCGTGCCCTGATTCGCCCGCGCATAGGTCTTGAGCGCGCCCAGCATCGTCGCGTCGAAGACCATCGGCGAGTTGACGTTGATCAGGTTGATCAAAACGCAGTTCTGGTCGACGAACTCCTCACCGAAGACCATGCGCGCCATGGCAACCGAATCAGCCGCCCGTTCCGGCGCCGTGACGGACCCCATGAAGGGTTTGTCGGAATAGCGGATATGGGCATAGACCATATCGAGATGGCGCTTGTTGACCGGAATATCGACCGGCTCGCACACCGTGCCGCCGGAATGGTGCAGCGCCGGCGCCTGGTAGGCGAGCTTCACGAGGTTCTGGAAATCCTCGATCGTGCCGTAGCGGCGGCCATTGTCGAGATCGCGCACGAAAGGCGGGCCATAGACAGGCGCAAACACCGTCGCCTTGCCACCGATTTCGACCGAACGCTCGGGATTTCGGGCATGCTGCGTAAACGTCTGAGGCGCCGTCTTCAGAAGCTCGCGGCACAGACCCTTGGGAAAGCGTACGCGCTCGCCGGAGACGTCTGCCCCCGCCTCGCGCCACATCTCGAGCGCTTCGGGATCTTCGCGAAACTCGATACCGATTTCCTCAAGCACCGTGTCGGCGTTCTGCTCGATGAGCGCCAGGCCCTCTTCGTCGAGAACCGTCTGCTCGGGGAGGATGCGGCGAATGAAGGGCATCTGGAGAGAGCGCGAGCCGGAACGTTTCGCCCGCCTCGCCTCCGCTCCGCCGCTTGCCCGGCGGCGCCGTCCGCCACGCTCGTCCACACCGGCCGTTTCGTCGGTCGTGCCCATCCTCAGCGCTCCTGCCTCAGCGGAAATCGTCAGAGAAGGCTAGAGCGCCGCTTGCCCGCATGGTCTTCCGCCTGCGGCAGAGTGTGACGCGGCGGGAAAACTCGAAAAATTCCAGGTCGCAGACAAAATCATCTCAGGTCGTGATCAAAGCATTGGCTTGCTCTAAATGTCCGCATGATGCGAAGACGCTTCCACGTGCAAACGCTTGGCAAGGAGCCTGTCTGTGGCCGAAGAGGAAATTGTCCTGTCCGAACTCAGCGATGAGGATCTCGTCGCGCAGATGCACGACGATCTTTACGACGGGCTGAAGGAAGAGATCGAAGAGGGTGTGAACATTCTCCTGGAGCGGGGATGGGCACCTTATGACGTCCTCACCAAGTCGCTCGTGGAAGGCATGCGCATCGTCGGCGAGGATTTCCGGGATGGGATCCTGTTCGTCCCGGAGGTGCTTCTCTCCGCCAATGCCATGAAGGCCGGCATGGGGATCCTGCGCCCGCTGCTCGCCGAAACCGGCGCGCCCAAGATCGGCAAGATGGTGATCGGCACCGTCAAGGGCGACATCCACGACATCGGCAAAAACCTCGTCGCGATGATGATGGAGGGCGCCGGCTTCGAGGTGATCAACATCGGCATCAACAATCCCGTCGAGAACTATCTCGCCGCGATCGAGGAACATCAGCCGGACATCATCGGCATGTCCGCGCTTCTGACGACCACCATGCCGTATATGAAGGTCGTCATCGATACGCTGAAAGAGAAAGGCATCCGCGACGATTACATCGTTCTGGTCGGTGGCGCGCCTTTGAACGAGGAATTCGGGCGCGCGATCGGCGCCGATGCCTATTGCCGCGATGCCGCCGTAACGGTGGAGACCGCCACGGATCTCATCAAACGCCGGCACAATCAGCGGGCCAGCGCGGCCGGCTGAGCCTCGCAGGTGCTGGCCGATAGCTCCGGTTCAAAAGCCTGAGCTGCGGGACGATCTTACATAAAAAGAGCGGCGCCCGGGCGCCGCTCATTGCGTTCAAGGGGTTGCTCGGCCCGCACGGCCGCCCCGTCCCGTGGGCGGTCGCACCAGCCGGAAAATGGCTTACGGGTTGCCCTGGACCGTGTCTTCGACGGCGTTGCCGGTTTCCTGAACATCGCGCCCGACACCGCGCACCGTATGCTCGCAGGCGGCCAGGCTCAGGCCGAACGAAGCGAGGACCACAAAGAACACACCACGACGCACAAGATTCATCACAGAACTCCCTGAGGCCGCCACCCCGGCGGCTTTCCTGTGCAACGGCGCCTGAGCGCGATTGGTTCCGGCTCCGATGCGGGCTCGTACATGCCCTCAAGGCTCGCGATGGTGCTCGTAGTATTGCCGCAGAACCGCATTGATGCGCGTCTGGTAGCCACGCCCTCGCGACTTGAACCATTCGAGGACATCCGCATCGATCCGGATCGAGGCGTGGGTCTTCGTGCGCGGCAACGGCACTTCGGTCATGACCCAGTCCGGCGAGACCGCATTAAGCGCGTCGTCCGGATCATTTCCATCCGGCAGACCCTGCCGGGCGGCCCGTTTCCAATCCGAACCGACCTCGCCTCGGCTGCGCATCTCCTCCAGGTCATTCGGCGTGAATCGTACGATGCGCTCTTTCTTCTCCGGCATGGCTCTCCTCATCGAAATCACGCGGAGCACGTCGCCGCGCCACATCCAAATCAACGCGTAATAGGCTCCTTCGATCTTCGCGATCGTCCGCCAGCGCTCTTCTCCATCTCGCGGAGACGGAATGACGACGATTTTCCGGCCATCGAAGAAGAGGGGCGCATCGGCAAAATCGAGGCCTCTGTCGAGCCGCGTTCTCTCTCACTTCGCCTCATCCCACTCAAAGATGATATCGCCACGCTTCATGTATATACACTTTGTAGCACAGTAAGGCCTACAGAGCAGCAGACTTTGCCGACAGAGCTCAGGAGCTCTATAGAAAGCCCGATGAGCGACATTCGCGCAGATGGCCGAGCGCCGCAGCCGGGCGCGGCGAAAGCCGACGATCTCCTCGTCATCGCCTGCGGTGCGCTGGCGCGCGAGATCGGCGACGTCGTCGAAGCGAACGGCCTCGCCCATGTCCGCCTCACCTGCCTGCCCGCCATCCTGCACAACCGGCCGGAAAAGATCCCGGAGGCCGTCCGAGAGGCGATCCGCAAGGCCCGCGCACAAGGCTTTGAGCGCATCCTCGTCGGCTATGGCGATTGCGGCACGGGCGGGCAGCTCGATGCGGTCTGCGCGGCCGAAGGCGTCTCACGCATCGACGGGCCGCATTGCTATGCGTTCTATTCCGGCAATGCCCACTTCGCCGCGCGGGGCGACGCCGATATGGACGCCTTCTTCCTGACCGACTTCCTCGCCCGTCAGTTCGAGGCTTTCGTCATCGAACCGCTCGGCCTCGACCGGCATCCGGAGCTCAGGGATGCCTATTTCGGGCATTACCGCCGCCTCGTCTATCTGGCGCAGCGGCCGGACCCCGCCCTCGAAGCGAAAGCGCGCCAGGCGGCAGAGCGCCTCGATCTCGCCTTCGAGATGCGCGTGACCGGCTATGGCGATCTTGCGGGCTTCCTCGGCGCGGCGCCGGGCTGAGAGATCGCCTCTCTTCCCCTTCCAGGTTGCAGAAGCCGGCAGAAAGTCGCAATTCGGAGCCGACTTGTCGCGGCCAAGCTCGCTTGCGGCCAGGGCGCTGCAACAATCACCCAGGAGAACAACGAATGGCTCAGCGGATCATCCTGTCATGGCGCGATATTCCGGCTCAGGTGATCATCAAGGCGGGGCGGAAAAGCGCCAAGCGCGAATTGCCGATCCGCTTCACGGAAGCGATCGACCGCTGCGCCATGAAGGTCGGCGCGCGTGATTCCGACGCCTATCTCGCGGAATGGCGCCGCGGCGAGCCGACCCCCTGCGGTGACGATCTCGAGGCGGAGGCGGATGCCTCAGCGGCGGCGATCGAGGCCGATTATCCGCCCGAGCGTCTCAAAGCGCTCGTCGATCAGGAAGGCTTCGAGCGCTGAGATCGCACGGCGCAGGCGGCGCGCTTTTGACGCGCCGGGCGCCTGCCGCTACAGACCAGCCCGGAACGAGGGGCGACACCGCCCGAAAACGGGCCCCGCAACGGGACCAGTGAAGGAAGAGCAGGCATGACACGCACCATCGTCGCTTCGGCCAAAAAGGAGATCGCGATCGGCTTCGACCAGCCCTTCTGCGTCATCGGCGAGCGCATCAACCCGACGGGCCGCAAGAAGCTCGCGGCGGAGATGGTGGAGGGCAATTTCGAGACGGTGAAAGCCGACGCGCTCGCCCAGGTCGCCGCCGGCGCCACGATGCTCGACGTCAATGCCGGCGTCACCGCCGTCGACCCGAACGAGACCGAGCCGCCGCTTCTCGTCGAAACGCTGAAGATCGTGCAGTCGCTCGTCTCCGTGCCGATCTCCATCGACAGCTCCGTGCCGGCCGCGCTGAAAGCTGGGCTCGAGGTGGCCGAAGGCCGCCCCCTCGTCAATTCGGTGACGGGTGAGGAGGATCGGCTCGAAGCGATCCTGCCGCTCATCAAGAAATACAACGTGCCGGTGGTGGCGATCTCCAACGACGAGACCGGCATTTCGGAAGATCCGGACGTGCGTTTCGCCGTCGCCAAGAAGATCGTGGAACGCGCCGCCGATTACGGCATCAAGCCCGAAGACATCGTCGTCGATCCCCTGGTCATGCCGATCGGCGCCATGGGGACGGCCGGGCTGCAGGTCTTCGCGCTCGTCAGGCGGCTGCGCGAGGAGCTCAAGGTCAACACGACCTGCGGCGCCTCCAATGTCTCCTTCGGCCTGCCGCATCGCCACGGCATCAACGCCGCCTTCCTGCCGATGGCCATCGCTTCCGGCATGACGTCGGCGATCATGAATCCGGTCCGGCCGCAGGAGATGGAGGCGGTGCGCGCGGCGAACGTCCTCATGGGCACCGACAAGGACTGCATGACCTGGATCCGCTCCTACAAGGACTACCAGCCGGCCGCGGGCGGCACGCCCGCCGCATCGCCCGCCCCGGCGGATGGCGGCGGTGGCCGCCGCCGCGGTGGCCGTGAGGCCCGGCGCGCGCGGATGGGTGACTGACAAGAACACGGCGCAACTCCCCTCCCCCTTGCGGGGAGGGGAATCCCGCCCTGCCAACCGCGGGCAGCACAGCGCAAGCCGCACGACCGTGTATTCTCAATCCAGCCCAATCGATCCTGAAACGTGACCGAACCTCAAAAAGACCCCCTCGTCCTGTTCATGCCGTCAGGAAAACGCGGACGTTTTCCGAAAGGCACGCCCGTCCTCGATGCGGCGCGCCAGCTCGGCGTCTATATCGAGAGCGTCTGCGGTGGGCGCGGCATCTGCGGCCGCTGCCAGATCGAGGCGCAGGAAGGGCATTTCGCCAAGCACGGCATCTCCTCCGCAGCCGACCATCTCTCCGGCGTCACTGAGGCGGAGAACCGCTACGCCGAAAAGCGCGTGCTCACCAAAGGCCGCCGCCTCTCCTGTCAGGCGCTCGTCGAAGGCGATCTCGTCGTCGACGTGCCGCAGGACGTGCAGATCAACCGCCAGATCGTGCGAAAGCGTGCCGAAACGCGGGTGATCGAGCGCGATCCGGCGACCCAGCTCTGTTATGTCGAAGTCGAGGAGCCCGACATGGAAAAGCCGCTCGGCGATGCCGACCGGCTCCTCCATGCGCTTGAGAAGGAATGGGGCTTTCAGAAGCCGCGCATCGCCTCCCGCCTGTTGCCGCAGATACAGAAGCTCTTGCGCGCGGGCGAGTGGAAGGTCACCTGCGCGGTCTATATCGACGGGCGGGCCGAGGGCGGCGGACCGATCGTGACGGCGATCTTCCCGGGCTTTCACAATGTCGGCTGCGGGCTTGCCGTCGACATCGGCTCGACCACGATCGCGGCCCACCTCACCTCTCTCCTCTCCGGCCGCACGATGGCGTCTGCCGGCGCGCCCAACCCGCAGATCCGCTTCGGCGAGGATCTGATGAGCCGTGTCTCCTATGTGATGATGAACCCGGAAGGCCGGGCGCAGATGACCAAGGCGGTGCGCGACGCGATCGGCGTTCTCATCGCCGAGCTCGTCCAGGGCGCCGGCATCACCGCCGACGACGTTCTCGAAGCGGTCTTCGTCGGCAATCCGATCATGCACCACCTCTTCCTCGGCATCGATCCGACGGAGCTCGGCGGCGCGCCCTTCGCGCTTGCCGTCTCCGACGCGGTCACCTTGGAGGCGCGCGAGATCGGCCTGCCGATCAACGACGGCGCGCATGTCTATGTGCTGCCCTGCATCGCCGGCCATGTCGGCGCCGATGCCGCCGCGGTGACGCTCGCGGAAGGCCCGCACCGCGCCGACGAGATGACGCTCGTCGTCGATGTCGGCACCAATGCGGAGATCGTTCTCGGCAACAAGGAAAAACTCGTCGCCGCCTCCTCGCCGACGGGACCGGCCTTCGAAGGCGCGGAGATTTCCGGCGGTCAGCGCGCCGCCCCCGGCGCGATCGAGCGTGTCAGGATCGACCGCGAGACGCTGGAACCGAAGATCAAGGTGATCGGCGGCGACGAATGGTCGAACGAGGAAGGTTTTGAGAAGGTCGCGCGCGATGTCGGCGTCACCGGCATCTGCGGCTCCGGCATCATCGAGGTCGTGGGCGAGATGTATCTCGCCGGCATCATCGACGAAGACGGCGTCATCGACGGCAGTCTTGCGGCGAAGTCTGAGCGAATTCAGCCGACGGGCCGCACCTTCTCCTATCTCCTCTGGCGGGGCGACGAGGCCGCCAAAAGCCAGGAGATCAAAATCCTGCAGACCGACATCCGCGCCATCCAGCTCGCCAAGGCGGCGCTTTATGCGGGCGTGCGTCTGTTGATGGACAGGCTCGGGCTTGAACAGGTGGAGGCGATCAAACTCGCCGGCGCTTTCGGCTCCTATATCGACCCGACCTACGCGATGGTGATCGGCCTCATTCCCGACTGCCCGATCGACAAGGTGAAGGGCGTCGGCAATGCCGCCGGCACGGGCGCGCGCATGGCCCTCCTCAACCGCTCCTACCGGCGCGAGATCGAGGAGGTCGTCAGAAGGATCGAAAAGATCGAAACGGCGATGGAGCCGCGCTTCCAGGAGCATTTCGTGGCGGCCATGGCGTTCCCGAACAAGGTCGAGGCGTTCCCCCACCTTGCCGGAGCCGTCACGCTGCCGCCGCGCAAGGTGCTCGGCGGAGGCGAAGACGGACGTCCGCGCCGACGCGGCGGGCGCCGGCGCTGAGCCGCCACCTCTGCGTCTGCCCCGCGCGTGCCGAGAGAACTCGCATGGCACGAAAGCCGGACATACGCATCTCGTGACGATGCGGCAGAGCCGCATCGCCGGCGACGAAATCGAGTGTCTTGGAAGCGTTGGAGCGCGTCAGCGCTCTTCCGCGTCAGCCCCCGCGTCAACCCTCTGCGCGGCGCGGGATCGCATGTCGCGTCGGGCCGGCCGTTTCGCGGCGCTCACGCCATTCCAGAAGAGCCTCGCGTACCACGTCGTTCATCGATTCATAGAGACCGTCCCGAACGGCTTGCTGCAAGATCACAGCGAGCTGCGGCGGAAGAGCGATACTTATCTTCTCGATGGCACTCATGGCTGACTGGCCTTCCTCCAGGACCACCCCGACTAGCCCCTGTTGAGGGGGGTCCGACCTGCGCACTTAGGCGACGAGCGGAGATTTGCGGGCGATCATGGTCGTATTAGGGCGGATCGACGTCCATTTGCGCCATCAGCTATTTGCCCCTGCGACAAGATTCCTCAAGTATTCACGAGTTCATTCACAGCGCCGTCTGCAAGTCGCAAGCCGCCCTGCGGCACTTGAGAATTTCTGCGTGAGAACAACCAGCAGAGTAGCGAACAGCATCGCCCCGTTGCGCGGTCGCTCGGTGCATCTCGGAGGATTGCGTCAGGACCGTTCTTAGCCGTCTTGCCTGTCCGGACACGCGGCATGAACGGCTGCTCTTTCCCGCACTTTAGAATCAACTTATTTCGCGCGGTGCTGTCGCTCTGGCAGCGCTCGATCGCTTCGCTCGCCTGGTGCACCTGGCTGCCGACACATCCCGACATGATCTGGAGACAATCTTGAGTTCTGAGCAAGCTATGAGCGTGGTTACGCTGCTCACGTCGCTGGTCATCGGCTTTCTTGTTTTTATCGCCTACGACACCTTCAAGAAGACGGGCCCTCTCGATGAGGAGCCGATCACGTCGAATAAGGGCTCGATCATGATCTACATGATCTGGCAGGCCGGGATTTCTCTCGTGCTGACGTTCGGCGCGACGCTTCTGACGATCGAAATCTACGGGATATTCGATGGCAATCCGCCGGAAGCCGCCTTCTGGAGCGTGCCGACCATGTTTGCGCTGGCAGGCGTCGCCTATGCCTACGCCGCGCTGCTTCGTGCAAAAGATGCGGGGCGGACACGCGGCTTCGCGCTTCTCGGGATCGTGCCGATCGCCAATCTCTGGCTCATCTTTGCCTCCCCGAAGAAAGCTCCCGAACGGCCGGCCTATGTCCCGGCATGGCGCATCGTGCGCATCGCCATCGCTCTCGCCGCGGTCGTCATCAGCGTCGGATTGCGCACGTTGCAGGACGAGGCCTCGCGCATGCTTTTCCAGGCACAGGTCGCCGATCGCGTCGAAGAGCGAGTCGCCATCCAGAACGAGCGCCTGCCCAAGCAATTGAATGAGATGACGACGCTGGAAGAGGTGAATTTCGATGCCAGCGAAAAGGAGATCGTCTACCGATATTCGTTCGCGTCGTCCGACATCGATGCCGCGTCCATCCAAGCCTGGCTCGCGAATACGATGAAACCGCGCGTCACGCCATCAACGTGTCAGGATCCGGTCGTGGCCGAATTCGGCTGGGTGACGCGCTTCCGGTATCTGGATGCAGACGAAAATCTCGTCGCCGAAATGTCGATCTCGAACGAGGATTGTTGAGGAGGCGGCTGGCGCGCCAGCCGCCCTGCCTGCGCATCGACGACTTTGGCGAGGTCGTCTCAGCCTTTCCGCGCGACGATATAGGGGCCGTGCGGGTTCGTGCCGAAGACACGTTCGTCGACGATCTCGAAACCCGCCTGGCGAATCGCCTCGCGCAGAGCCGGTTTGGTCAGCGCATTCGCCTTTGGGAAAAGCCCGAAGGTTCGCAGCCCGAGGAACAGGGCGCGCAGCTTCAGGCTCATATCGGCAAAACACCAGGTCTTGGCGATCATCATCCCGCCGGGTTTCAGATGCGCGTGGATTGCGGCCAGCGTGCCTTCGAGGTCATCGACCAGATGCAGCACCTGGAAGGCGCAGATCGCATCGAACGGTCCACCGTCGAAAGCGCTTTGCGCATCGGCGAGGACGAAGCGCAGATTGCCCGGCGCCGGCTTCGCCTTGGCGATGCGCAGCATCTCGGGCGAGAAATCGGTCGCGATCCATTCCGCCACGAAGGGCGCAAGGCGGATCGCCGTTCCGCCCGTGCCGCAGCCGATCTCCAGGACGCGGTCGGTCGGCGCAAACCGGCCGGACGCATCGGCCAGCATCGCTTCATAAGCTTCCGGATCCTTGATCGGCCGTGCCGCGTAGCGCTCGGCGATCTTGTCCCAGAAGCTCGCATGTGCCGTCTGTGTCATCGCCTGCCCCCGCCGCGATCACGCTGTGGCGCCGAGGCGCTCACGCTTTCTTTGAATGCACGCTTTCTGTGAGGAAGGTTTCGTCGGCTGCCGGGATTTGTTCCGGCACGCCCCATTCGCGTCCGGCATCGGCGAGCACGCACCACAGATAATCCGCCATCGACCAGCGCACATAAAGACGGAAGCGTGCGGTCTCCTCCTCCCCGTGCTCCAGCCACAGCCAGCCCTGGGCGCGCGCGAAATTGGAGCCCGCGACATGCCCGACCGGAAAGCCGCGCGGATGCAGATCGAGCGTCGTCAGCTTCATCAAGGCTTCGCGCGCCTTGCGGCCGGAGATCTCGACCGCGGTGTAATAATCGCTCACATCAACGAGCTGGTGGTGCTGACCCGCGAGGCCTTTCTCCACCGCCTCGGCAAAGGCTGCAGCCTCCGCCTCCGGCACCAGAAGCAGGAATTCGTCGGGTCCGAGCCAGAAGACGACCCGCTCGCCGTTGACGACGGACATCAATGGTGCCGCCGGCAGATCGAGACCCGCCGCCTCGCGAAACGCCTCGCCCCCGCTCGCCGGATCGAGCCGCAGAATGAATTTGCCCGCGAAGGGCGTTTCGGCAAGGCGCAGCGTTCCCGGCGCTCCTTCCACGGGCTGGCGCAGCGCCAGCGGCGTGCGTCGCTCCGGCGGAGTCAGGCCTTCAGGCGGCGCCACAGCTTCAGACGACTTCGTCGCATTCTCAGCCATGGCCGCCCTCCCGGCGCACGGCCTGCGGCAGTGCGCCCTTTTCGTTCAGATCCAGGAAGTCGATCTCCGTCACGCGCACCGGCACGGTCGGCTCGCCGCCGCGCGTGGCAAAAATCCGGTCACCGATCCGCCCGCCGCCCCCGGAGACGAGCGCAAGCGCGATCGAACGGCCGATATTGGGGCTGTAATAGCTCGACGTGACATGCCCCAGAACCGGCACGGGCGGTTCGGGCTCGTTGCGACGCTCGATCAGATGGGCGCCTTCTTCCAGAACGAGATCGGGGTCTTCCGTCAAAATACCGACGAGCTGGCGGCGATCCGTCCGCACCGTATCGGTGCGGAACAGCGAGCGGCGGCCGATGAAATCGCCGCTCTTCTTGACGATCCAGTCCATTCTGAGATCGCCGGGCGTGACCGTGCCGTCGGTGTCCTGGCCGACGATGACAAAACCCTTTTCGGCGCGCAGGAGATGCATCGCCTCCGTGCCATAGGGCGTGATGCCGTGTCTGGCGCCCTTCTCCATGATCTGCCGCCACATCCAGCGCCCATAGGTCGCCGGAATATTGATCTCGTAAGAGGTCTCGCCGGTGAACGAGATGCGGAAGACGCGCACCGGGATGCCGCCCATGGTCGCGTCGCGCCAGTCCATGAACTTGAAGCGCTCGGGATCGGCATCGAAATCGTCGAGAAGCTCGGCGATCAGCGCCGGGGATTTCGGTCCGCAGATCGAGGCGACGGCCCATTGTTCGGTGACGGAGGTGAGGAAGACCTTCAGATCCGGCCATTCCGTCTGCAGATAATCCTCGAGCTTGGCGAGGACCGAAGCCGCGCCGCCCGTCGTCGTCGTCATGTGGAAGTGATCGTCGGCGATGCAGGCGGTCACGCCATCGTCGGCGACCATGCCGTCCTCACCGAGCATCAGCCCGTAGCGGCAGCGGCCGGGCGCGAGCTTCGACCAGGAATTGGTGTAGACGCGGTTCAAAAACTCGCGCGCATCCGGCCCCTTCACGTCGATCTTGCCGAGCGTCGAGGCGTCGAGAACGCCGCAATCGGTGCGTGCCGCACGGGCCTCGCGCTGCACCGCCTGGAAGAAATCCTCGCCCTCGCGCGGATAGGCCCGCGGACGCAGCCAGTCGCCGACGGGCTCGAAGACGGCGTCACGGCGGCGATGCCAGCCATGCATCGGCGTCGTCCGCCGCGGGGCGAAATGTGGCCCGACATGCTGACCGGCGATCGCCGCAAACGTCACCGGCTTATAGGGCTGGCGGAACGTCGTCGTGCCGACGGCCGGCAGTTCCTCGCCGCGCTCGTTGGCGATGAAGGCGAAGGCGTTCAGGTTGGCGATCTTGCCCTGATCGTTGCCCATGCCGGTGGTGGTGTAGCGCTTGGCATGCTCCACCGCCTGATAGCCCTCTTGCAGAGCGAGCCGCAGATCTTTCGTGGTCACGTCGTCCTGGAGATCGATCCAGGCGCGGCGGCGGTGCGGCGGCAGATGCGAGGGCATCTCCGGCATCACCTTCAAATGGCCCTGGCCGAGTTCCACGCCATCGACGTCGGGAACCGTCACATCGCCGGAATCAAAGCCCGCCTGCGCCGACGCTTCCACACCGGCGCGGGCACCTTCGGCCAACACGTCGGTGAGCGCATAGGTGCCGTTGCAGGCGCCGGCCGAACGCTCTTTCTGCCAGGAGCGGCCGGGGCGGAAGGCAGCGAGTTCGGGGTCGTAGCGCAGCTTGCCGCGCGATTGCGAAAACAGCGCGGCGTTCGGCGCATAGCCGCCGGCAACCGCCAGAAGATCGCACCCGATGTGGGAAAAACTCGTGCCGACGCTGCCGTCGCGATGCAGCGGGCGCACCTCGACCTGATTGACGCGGTGGCGGCCGGAGGTGCCGACCACCGTCGAGCTTGCATGGATCGGAATGCCGAGCCGTGCCGCCTCTGCCATATGCTCGCCGGAGAGATCGGAGCGCACATCGATGATGCCGGCGATCTCCGCACCGTTGCGGGCCAGATCGAAGGCCGTCACCCAGCCGGTATCGTTGTTGGTGAAGATCGCAGGCCGCTTGCCGGCGAGCACGCCGTAGCGGTGCAGGAAGGTGCGCGCCGCACTTGCGAGCATGATGCCCGGGCGGTCGTTTTCGTGGAAGACGAGTGGGCGCTCCAGCGCGCCGGCCGCCAGCACCACCTCCTTCGCGCGCACCCGCCACAGGCGCTGGCGCGGCAGATGGCCGAGGCGCTTCTCCTTCGGCAGATGGTCGGAGACCTTCTCCCAAAGACCGAGGAAATTGTTGCCGTAATATCCGAAGGCGTTGGTGCGGGTGAGGATCGTCACCTCGGGCAGCGCGGCAAGCTCGTTCTGGATGTCGGCCACCCATTGCGCCGGCTGCACACCGCCCAGAGACAATCTCTCGGGATCGCGCGACAGGATGGAGCCGCCGAGGCGGTCCGTCTCTTCGACCAGGATGACGCGCGCACCGGAGCGTCCGGCGGCGAGCGCCGCCATCAGGCCGGCGGGGCCGGCGCCCACGACAACGACGTCGCAATGCCGGTTCACGGTCTCGTAGCGGTCGGGATCGCCCGCCTCCGGCGCACGCCCGAGGCCCGCGAAGGCGCGGATCAGCGGCTCGAACAGCGCGGTCCAGGTGCCCGGAGGGCCCTTGAAGGTCTTGTAGTAGAAGCCCGCCGGCATGAAGCGCCAGAAGGGATCGAGGATGCCGCCGATATCCGTGCCGAGAGACGGCCAGCAATTCTGCGAACTCGCCACCAGCCCGTCGTAGATTTCCTGCTCGGCGGCGCGGGTGTTGGGATCGAAGCGCTTGGAATCGACGCCGATCGCGACAAGGCCTGCCGGATCGGCGGAGCCTGCCGCGTAGATGCCGCGCGGACGGTGATATTTGAAAGACCGCGCCACCATGTGGCGGCCATTGGCGATCAAGGCCGAGGCGAGCGTGTCGCCCGGATGGCCGTGATAGGAAATGCCGTCATAGGTGAAACGGATGGTGCGCGAACGCTGGACGAGACCACCCTGTGGCGTGCGGAACGGCTGCTTCGACATCACTCGGCCTCGCCCGGCTGCATCACCTTGACGGCATCATTGCCCGAGCCGATCGGCGCTTCGCCGCACGGCGTCGCGGGCAGCTTCGCCTGCACCTCCGGAGCCCTCTCGCCGATCTTGTAGACGGCGAGAATTTCGTCGGTCGCGGTGTTCCTCAGCATGTTGAAGAAGCGGCGGCAGCCGGCGGAATGCACCCAGCGCTCGGCGAGGACGCCTTTCGGGTTCGACCGCATGAAGACGAAATCGGCCCATTCGGCGTCGCTCATATCTTCGCGCCATTCCGGCCGGGCGATATGGGCCTCGCCGCCATAGGAGAATTCGGACTGGTCGCGCGCGCCGCAATAGGGGCAGGAGATCACAAACATGGGGCTTCTCCTAATGCGCGACGGCTGCCGCGCCGTGCTCGGCCACGAGGTTGCCGGTGACGAAGCGCTCCAGCGTGAACGGTGCGGCGATCGCGTTCGGCTCGTCATTGGCGACGAGATCGGCCATGGCGTGACCGGATCCCGGCGTCGCCTTCCAGCCACCGGTGCCCCAGCCGCCGTCGATATAGAAGCCCTTCACCTGCGTCTTGGAAATGATCGGCGAGGCATCCGGGCAGACATCGACGATGCCGCCCCACTGGCGCATCATCCGAACCCGAGAAACGAACGGGAAGAGCTCGATCAGCGCCGCCATCTGATGCTCGATGATGTCGAAGGAGCCGCGCTGCGCATAGGACAGATAAGGATCGATGCCGGCGCCGATGACGAGCTCGCCCTTCGAGGACTGGCTCATATAGACGTGGACGGCATTCGACATGACCACACATGGCAGAACCGGCTTCAAAGGTTCTGAGACGAGTGCCTGCAGCGGATGACTTTCGATCGGCAGGCGCAGGCCGAGCATGCCGGCGATCACCGAGGTGTGGCCGGCGGTGACACAGGCGACCTTTCCGGTCGCGATCGTGCCGCGCGTCGTGCGGACACCCGTGATCGCGTCCTTATCCGTGTCGATGCCCGTCACCTCGCATTGCTCGATGATGTCGACACCCATGTCGGAGGCGGCGCGCGCAAAACCCCAGACGACGGCGTCATGCCGATTGACCCCGCCGTCGCGCTGCAGGGTCGCGCCGATCACCGGATAACGGGCATCGGCCGCCACCGAAATCGGCGGGCAAAAGGCCTTCACTTCCTTGGCTTCCAGCCACTCGGCCTCGACGCCGTTCAGACGGTTCGCTTCCACGCGGCGCTTCAGCTGGCGCGCCTCGCCCTCGTCATGGGCGAGATTGAGAACGCCGCGATGGCTCATCATGATGTTGTAGTTGAGCTCGCGCGACAGATCCTTCCACAAGGTCAGCGCGTGGTTATAAAGCGCGGCCGAAGCATCGTAGAGATAGTTGGAACGGATGATGGTGGTGTTGCGGCCGGAATTGCCGCCGCCGATCCAGCCCTTTTCCACGACGGCGATGTTGGTCATGCCGTGGAGCTTGGCGAGATAGTAGGCGGTCGCCAGCCCATGGCCGCCGCCGCCGATGATCACCGCATCGTAGGAGGGTTTAGGCTCCGCTTTGCGCCACGCGGGCTGCCAGCCCTTGTGGCCGCTCAGGCCTTCTCGAATGAGGCGGACGACGTTGTAGCGCTGCATGAGAGCCGTTTAGCCGCCGCAGGCCTTAAGAGCAAATGCACGAGCGACGTCCGATTGTCGCTCTACGCCCTTTTCACCTCTTCCGACTAAGCCATTTGGATGAGGTCCCTTACGGACATTTCATTTGCACATTATAAGCATGCTTATTATATGCCCGCCTATGGAGCACAAAACATCTCTCGGATTTCTGATTACGGATGCGGCGCGCCTGCTCAGGCGGCGCTTCGAACAGAATTCACGGCAGTTCGGCATGACCGCGGCGCAACTCCACATCATGGGGCGCCTTTCCAAGATCGAAGGCATCAACCAGGCCGGTCTTGCGGCGCTCCTCGACATGGAGCCGATCACCGTCTGCCGTCATGTCGATCGCATGGAGACCGCTGGCCTCATCGAACGCCGGCAGGATCCGAACGACCGGCGCGTCCGCACGCTGCACATCACCGACAAGGGACGTGAGCTTTTGCCGGACATGCGCAATCTCGCAAACGAGATCTTCGAGGAAGCGCAAAGCGGACTCTCGGAGGGGACACGCGCGACCCTGCTTACCGCGCTTGAACGAATTGTCAGTAACCTGTCGGAACGGCCCGGGGAAGAGGTCGAGCCGCAGCGTCAGCATGTGGAAGCCTGAAGCCTATGAGTGAAGATTTAAAGCCACGTGAGGAGCCGCTCTTCCCCGACGACGACGTCGCGGATGCGCGCCCATCCAAAGCTCCGGCACAGAACCGAGTGGACGAGACCAGCGACGAGGACGAAGGCTCCAGCGAAGTTCTGGAAGCCTTGGACAGTCGCGAGCAGAATCCTGCCCCGCCCGACCCCGAAAAGAAGCGGCCGCGCAAGAAGCGTGTGGCGCTGATGATCGCGCTGCCGCTCGTCCTTGCCGTCGGCGGCGGCTATTTCTGGCTGACCTCCGGCCGCTACATCTCGACCGAAGACGCCTATGTCCAGCAGGACAAGGTCAATGTCGTGCCGGAAGTCGCCGGGCGCATCGTCAAGGTCGGGGCCGGCGAGAACCAACCCGTGACGACCGGCGATCTCCTCTTTGCCATCGACGATGCGCAGTATCGCGTCGCCGTCGATCAGGCCAAAGCGGCGGTCGCCTCTGCCCGCCTCGAGGTGGAGCGCATGAAAGCCGCCTACGCCTCGGCGGTCGCGGACAAGGAATCGGCGGATCAGTCCCTCACCTTCGCCGAGGACACGTTCAACCGCCAGGACCGCCTGCACGATCGCGGGTTCGTCTCGCAATCGGCCCTCGACAAGGCGCGGCTCGATCTGCAGCAGGCGCAGGCGAAGGCCCGGTCAGCCGAGCAGAGCGTCATGAGCGCCAAGGCGGCGCTTGCCGGCAATCCCGACATCGCGACCGACGAGCATCCCGAAGTCATGCAGGCGCTCGCGAAGCTTGAAGCGGCCGAGCTCGACCTCGATCACACCGTGGTGACGGCGCCGGCAAACGGCATCGTCAGCCAGACGGACCGGCTGCGCGTCGGCCAGTACGTCACCTCCGGCACCTCGGTCCTGAGCCTCGTGGAGACCGACGAAGTCTGGGTCGAAGCGAATTACAAGGAAACCGAGCTCACCTATATGCGTGAGGGCCAGCCCGTCGAAATCGACGTCGACACCTATCCCGATCATCCGCTGAAAGGCCGGGTGGCGAGCGTCGGCGCAGGCACCGGTTCGGAGTTTTCGCTGCTGCCGGCGCAGAACGCCACCGGCAATTGGGTGAAGGTCGTGCAGCGCATCCCGGTGCGCATCGCCATCGCCGATCTGCCGAAAGACGTTCCCCTGCGCACCGGCATGAGCGTCAGCGCGACCGTCGATACCGGCCGCTCGCCGGAGATGCCGGAGTTCGTCGAAAAAGGTCTCGCCTTTCTCGGCTTCAATTTTCCCACTGCCACGGCACAGGCGCATGAAACCGTTGCCGCGCAGGGTATGACGCAGCACTGACCATGGCCACTTCCACGACCCAGGACGCGGCGGCCCCTGCGGCGCCGCGCGAGATCAATCGCCCCATGGTGACGGTGTTCATCATGCTGGCGACGATCATGCAGATCCTCGACACGACCATCGCCAACGTGGCGCTGCCGTCCATGCGCGGCAGCCTCGGGGCGACGCAGGATCAGGTCACCTGGGTCTTGACCTCCTACATCGTCGCCGCCGCGATCATGACGCCGGTCACGGGCTGGCTGTCGGATCGCTACGGCACGCGCGAGCTCTTTCTCGGCAGCGTCGTCGGCTTCACCGCCACCTCCATGCTGTGCGGTCTCTCGACCAGCCTCGAAATGATGGTCGTCTTCCGCATTCTGCAGGGATTGTGCGGCGCCGCCCTCGTGCCGCTCTCGCAGGCGGTGCTTCTCGACATCAATCCGAAGGAGAAGCACGGCCAGGCGATGGCGATCTGGGGCGCCGGCATCATGATCGGCCCGATCGTCGGCCCGACACTCGGCGGCTGGCTCACGGACACTTTCGACTGGCGCTGGGTGTTTTTCGTCAACCTGCCCGTCGGCATCGTCGCCTTCATCGGCATGCTCGTTTTCCTGCCGGAGACGGAGCGCCGGCATCGCGGCTTCGATTTCTTCGGCTTTGCGATGCTCGCCATCGCCATCGGCGCTCTTCAGATGCTGCTCGACCGCGGCGAGCAGGTGGAGTGGTTCTCCTCGCCCGAAATCTGGATCGAGCTCGGCCTCACCATCTCCGGCCTGTGGATCTTCGTCATCCACGCGCTGAGCACGGAGCACCCGTTCCTCGATCTCAAGATCTTCAAGGACCGCAATCTCGTCACCGGCCTCGTGCTGATCTTCATGGTCGGCATGATCCTGCTCGCCGCCCTCGCTCTTCTGCCGCCGATGCTCCAGAACATCATGGGTTATCCGGTGGTGACGACAGGTCTCGTCCTCGCCCCCCGCGGTGTCGGCACGATGATCTCCATGATCGTCGTCGGGCGGCTCGTGCAGCGGGTCGATCCGCGCATCCTGATCTTCTGCGGCCTGTGTCTCACCGCCTATTCCTTGTACCAGATGAGCAGCTTCACCCCGCTCATGGACAACCATCTGCTCATCTCGAGCGGCATCATCCAGGGATTGGGGCTCGGGCTCGTCATGGTGCCTCTCTCCACGGTCGCCTTCGCGACCCTGGAGCCGCGCTTCCGCACGGACGGCGCCAGCCTCTTCAGCCTGTTGCGCAATATCGGCTCGAGCGTCGGCATTTCCGTCGTCACGACGGTTCTCGCCCACAACATCCAGATCAATCACGCCGAACTCGGTGCGCATATCACGCCTTTCAACCCGATCCTCGATCAGGCGGCGAGTTCGCTCGGGGCGAGCCAGGAGACGGCGATCGCCGTCCTCAGCCAGAGCATCAACCAGCAGGCCATGATGATCGCCTATATCGACGACTTCAAACTGATGATGTTGATCACGCTCGCCGTGCTGCCGCTCATCCTCTTCATGCGCAGGCCGCAGCATATGGGCGGCGGTGGGATGGTCGCCGCGGACTGAGCCGGCCCCGGCGCCATCACTATTTCTGAGGGGAAACGCACGGTTTCCAAAAAGCCCGTGCGGCCTCCCGCCCGTCGATTGACAAGCATTCCGGGATTCATCTTCATACATCCATGACCCACGACAATTCGCATTCGGCCGACGGCAAGCGGCGGCGCTCGCCGGATGAAAAGCGTGCCATGGCCGCCTCCATCGTCGCCAAAGGGGCGGGCTTTGAGCGCGCCGGGCGGCTCGATGCGGCGCTCGCCCATTATCGTCAGGCCCAGACGCTTCTGCCCCGCGACGCACAGATCAATTTTGCGATCGGACGCATCTTCGTCGGTGTCGGCCGCCCGGCCGATGCGATCGAACCGCTGAAGACGGCCGTCGCGGCCAAACGCAAGGAGCCGGAACCGCGCCATCTTCTCGGCCTCGCCTATCTGGAAAGCGGCGATATCAGCTCCGCCCTCCGCCAGCTCAAGGAGGCGGTGTCGCTCGCGCCCAAGGCGCCGGCGCTTCTCTCCGCCCTCGGCAGCGCCTATCTGCGCGCCGGCGACGCCGACAAGGCGGAAGAGATGCTGCGCCGCGCGGCCGAGCTCAATCCGCGCGACCCGACGGCGAAGCTCAGGCTCGCGGGCCTTGTGCTCTATCGCGGCCGCAACGCAGACGCCGAAAAACTCTACCGGGACATGCTCGCCTCTGGCGACAGACGGCCTGTCGTCTATGCCGGCCTGCTGGAAGCCGGCCGCTTCGAGGCCGAACCGCCGGAATATGCCGACATCGAAGCGATGGCCGAGGACGCAAAGCATCCAAAGGTCGAGCGGCGCATGCTGCATTTCGGCCTCTCCGGCCTCGACCGACGGCTGAAGCGGGAGGAGAAATCCTTCGCCCATGCGACTGCCGGCAACGCCCTGCTGCCGGAATTCGATCTCGGCTATTTCGCCGAGATGGTGGCGGCCTTCAAAGAGGCGGTGACGCCCGACTTCTTCTCAGAGCGCCGCAGCCTCGGGCATGACAGCGAGGTGCCGGTTCTCATTTTCGGCATGCCGCGCTCGGGCACCAGCCTCATGGAGCAGATCGTTACCGCGCATCCGCAGGCGGCGGCTGCGGGCGAGCTTCCTTTCTTTCAGCGCGCCGTCTCCGAACTCGGCATCCGCTTCACGCGAGAGCGCAACGCCGTGCCGCCGGAAAAGCTCGCCGCACATCTGCAAAGCCTCGATGGGGCACAGCTGTCGCGCATCGCGCCCCTCTACCTGGAGCGGCTCAAACAGATCGCGGGACCTGCGGCGCGCATCACCGACAAGACGCCGCACAATTTCCTGCATCTCTGGCTGATCGCCCTTCTCTTCCCCAAGGCGCGCTTCATTCACGCCCGGCGCGACCCGATGGCGACGTGCTTTTCCTGCTTCACCACCGATCTCGGGGACTGGCACGCCTATCGGCGCGATCTCACCACGCTCGGGCGCTATTATGGGCTCTACGAAGAGCTCACCGCGCACATCACGGCGGTGCTGCCGCAGACGGTGTTCGAATGCCGCTATGAAGAGCTCGTCGGAGATCCGGAAAACGCCGCGCCGAAACTCGTCGATGCGGCCGGTCTCCCCTGGGATCCGCGCTGCCTCGCCTTCCACGAAAGCAAGCGCCTCACGCAGACCGCCTCGCATGCGCAGGTGCGAGAGCCCGTGCATACCAGGCGTGTCGAAGCCTGGCGCGCCTACGAAGCCTATCTCGAGCCGCTGAAAGCCGCGCTTTCCGAAACAAAGGCCGGTTCGCGCGCGGCCTGAGCCTCCACTCCTGACGCCATCATCCGGGAGGGGCCACGCGCGTCCTCTCTGGCCCCGACAGAGCCGGGACCAGAGAGGACTGCCGAACAGCGCGCGTTCGCTCCGAAGACGCCCGATGGCCGCTGTCAGCCGCGGCCGACGAACGGCATCTTGGTCGCCATCACCGTCATGAAGAGGATGTTGCTGGACAGAGGCAGCGACGCCATGTGCAGGACGGCATCAGCCACCTCGCGCGCATCCATGAGCGGCTCGACGGCGACGCTGCCGTTCGCCTGGGGCACCCCCTTTGCCTGGGCCGCCGCCATATCGGTTCCCGCATTGCCGATATCGATCTGGCCGCAGGCGATGTCGAAGGGCCGGCCGTCGAGAGCGAGCGTTTTGGTCAGACCCGTGATCGCGTGCTTCGACGCGGTATAGGGCACACTGCCGGGCCGCGGCGCATAGGCCGAGATCGAGCCGTTGTTGATGATGCGGCCGCCCTGCGGCTTCTGCCGCCGCATCAGGGCGAAGGCACCACGTGCGCACAGGAAAGAGCCGGTCAGATTGATGTCGACGACCTTCTTCCATTCCGCCACCGGGATTTCGTCGATCGGTGCCCCTGGCGTATTCGCACCGGCATTGTTGAAGAGTAGGTCGAGCCGGCCGTAAGCTTCCTCGATCTTCCCGAACAAGGCATCGACGGATTCCGGATCCGCGACATCGGCCGGCACGACCAGCGCATCGCCCTCGTCGGCTTCCGCAAGCGCAACCGTTTCCTTCAAGGGCGCCTCGCGCCGGCCGGTCAGAACGACCTTCCAGCCCGCCATCAAAAAGGCCGAAGCGGTTTCCCTGCCGATGCCGGACCCGGCGCCGGTGACGAGTGCGATCTTTGCGGCTTCCGCCATGCTGTTTCCTTCCCTGAGATGATCGTTTCTTGTCGTTCTTGCTTTTGGCTGGTGCGGCGTCCGCACCAGCCGCTTTAAAAGCTTCAAAAGAGACCTTCGATCAACCCTTCTGCATTCAGGCGGATCTTTTCTGCCGCCGGCTCCTTCGGCAGCCCGGGCATGGTCATGATCTCCCCGCAGATGGCGACGACGAAGCCTGCGCCGGCCGACAGCCGCACCTCGCGCACGGGGACGGTATGACCCGCCGGCGCGCCGCGCCGATGCGGATCGGTGGAGAAGGAATACTGCGTCTTCGCCATGCAGACAGGAAGATGGCCGAAACCCTTCTCTTCCCACTCGGCCAGCTGCGCCAGAACCGTCTCGCTCGCGGCGACATTCGCGCCGCGATAGATGCGGCGCACGACCGCCTCCATCTTCTTGAAGAGCGAGAGGTCGTCCTGATAGAGCGGCGAAAAACTCGCCGTGCCGCTGTCGGCGAGCATTACCGCCTCGCGGGCGAGATCCTCGATGCCGGCCGATCCTTCTTCCCAGTGCCGGGCGACGATCGCCTTGGCGCCGAGTTCGGCGACATAGGCTTTGACGAAATCGATCTCGGCCTCGGTGTCGCTGGTGAAATGATTGATCGCAACGACCGCCGGCACACCGAACTGGCCGATATTCTCAAGATGCCGGCCGAGATTGGCGCAGCCGCGTTCCACCGCCGCCACATCTTCGCGGCCCAGATCTTCCTTCGCCACGCCACCGTTCATCTTCAAGGCCTTGATGGTCGCGACCAACACCACCGCATCGGGCTTCAATCCCGCCATGCGGCACTTGATGTCGAAGAATTTTTCGGCGCCTAGATCGGCCCCGAAGCCCGCTTCCGTCACCACGTAATCGGCAAGCTTCAAGGCCGTCTTGGTGGCGATGACAGAATTGCAGCCATGGGCGATGTTGGCGAACGGTCCGCCATGCACGAAGGCCGGGTTGTTCTCCAGCGTCTGCACCAGATTGGGCTTCACCGCCTGCTTCAGGAGCGTCGCCATCGCCCCGTCGGCTTTGAGGTCGCGCGCCGTCACCGCGCTCTTGTCGCGGCGATAGCCGACGATGATGTTGCCGAGCCGGCGCTCCAGATCTTCCAGGTCCTCCGCCAGGCAGAGAATGGCCATGACTTCCGAGGCGACGGTGATGTCGAAGCCCGTCTCGCGCGGATAGCCGTTCGCCACGCCGCCGAGCGAACAGACGATGTCGCGCAGCGCCCGGTCGTTCATGTCCATGACACGCCGCCAGGTGACGCGGCGTGGATCGAGGCCCTGCTCGTTGCCCCAATGGATGTGGTTGTCGATCATCGCCGCCAGGAGATTGTGAGCGGTCGAGATCGCGTGGAAATCACCTGTAAAATGCAGGTTGATGTCTTCCATCGGCACGATCTGCGCATAGCCGCCGCCGGCCGCGCCGCCCTTTACGCCGAAGCAGGGTCCGAGCGAGGGCTCGCGCAGGCAGATCACGGCCTTCTTGCCAATGCGATTGATGCCATCGCCGAGGCCGACGGTGGTCGTCGTCTTGCCTTCGCCAGCCGGCGTCGGGCTGATGGCGGTCACGAGAATGAGCTTGCCGTCTGGCCGCTCGTGCAAGGATTCGATGAAAGGGGTGGCGACCTTGGCCTTGTCGTTGCCGTAGGGCTCCAGAAATTCTGCCGGAATACCGAGCCCTTCGCCGATTTCCCAGATTGGCCGGCGCGCAGCCGCCCGCGCAATCTCGATGTCGCTCTTCAAAAGTCTTCCCCTTTGCCTGTCTGCCTCGTTCGATCGAAACGGCTTTGCCTCAAAAGGAAGGAAAGCCGCCGGCGGGCGCGTCATGCCATTGTCACGCGAGCAAAGACCTACTAGCGTTTCCAATCTGGGCCAATGGCCCGTTTGCGACATAGGCGCCCGACCTTGTCGGTCGGTGGGAGGTGCCATTGCACGGTCCGTCGGTGAAAGAAAAGCCGCACAAGCCTGTCTCACCGGCGCCCCGGACGCATCACTACGCCTTTTTCCTGTTGCCGAACTTCACGATGCTCGCCTTCGCGATGGCGGTCGAGCCCCTGCGCATCGCCAACCGGATGAGCGGCCACGCCCCTTACCGATGGAGCGTCATCACGCTCGACGGCACCCCCGTTGCCGCCTCCAACGGCATTGCGGTGAACGCCGACATGTCGCTCAAGGAAGCGAAGGATCGGGCCCGCACCGACGACCGTCCGGACTTCGTCTTCGTCTGCGGTTCGCTCGGCGTGGAGCGTTTCCACAACCGCGAGCTCAACAGCTGGCTCGGCACGCTCCACCGCCAGAAAATCGGCATCGGCGCCCTCGACACCGGCGCCTGGGTGCTCGCCGATGCCGGCCTCCTCGACGGCAAGCGCTGCGCCATCCACTGGGAATCTCTTCCCGCCTTTCAGGAACGGTTTCCGGAAGCCGAAGCCTACGCCGATCTCTTCGAAGTCGACGACAACATCTCCACCTGCGCCGGCGGTACGGCTGCGCTCGACATGATGCTGCATCGCATCGGCATCGATCTCGGCGACACCACCGTCACCAAGGTTTGCGAACAGGCTTTGACGGACCGCATGCGCGGCTCGCAGGACCGCCAGCGCCTGCCTTTGCGCGCCCGCCTCGGCCTGCAGAATTCGAAACTTCTCTTCATCATCGAGTTGATGGAGGCGAACGTCGCCGAGCCCCTGTCTCTGCTCGACATCGCCCGTTACGCCGGGCTGTCGCGCCGCCAGATCGAGCGGCTCTTCCGGCGCAATCTCGGGCGCTCTCCGGCGCGCTATTATCTGGAAATCCGGCTCGACCGCGCGCGCCATCTCCTCATCCAGTCGGACGTGCCGATCGTAGAGGTCGCGGTCGCCTGCGGCTTCGTCTCCGCCTCGCATTTTTCCAAATGCTACCGCGAGCTCTACGGCCGCTCGCCGCAACAGGAACGCCAGGGGCGCGAGAAGCCGCTCTCGTAATCCTCTTTGTCGACGACTGAGATCCGTCTATATTTCTCCTGTCGTCACGGGGGAATGCGATGGCGGAAATCTTTCAGGATCAGGATTCGCAGGCATCTCTGGGAAACATCCTTCGCGGTGCACTGGAAGAGCTTTCTCGTCTGCAAGCTCATGAAATCGTACGAGAAGATTATCGGAAAGAAACCTCCTCTTCTCTTCCGCTGATCTTGCAGACGCTGACGGCCGCGACGCGGTTGCTCGTGGATCTGCGTGCAGAGCAAACTTCGGCCGTGGGCGCGCACGAGGAGAGCGCCGGAGAGGCGCTGGCTTTCCGCTCCAACGCGGAAAGGCTCCTGGAAGCCCGCACGAGCATCGATCAGTTGCAGCATCTTGTGGGATCCGAAGGCGCCCTTGTGGCCAGGGACGCCGTGGCTGCCATTTCCGCGCTCACCCGGGCGGTGGCAGCGCTCGCCCTCATCGACGAATGCCAGAAGGCCGTGCCTTATCAGCCCATGGCGAGAGTGCGAAAGGCAGACGGGACGATGGTCTGGCGCTGCCTGCATGACCCGCCCCACGAAAGCTGAAGCCGGATGGAGCGGCTCTCGGCCTTTCTCGGCGATCTCTTCGGTGATCTCTGGCAACCGGCGAAAGGGCTCTCCCTCGCCCTTTTCGGCGTCGCCGTCGCCGATCTTCTGGTGCACGGGCACTGGACCGGCGTCGTTCTCCTCGTCGTCAGCGCGATTCTGATCGCGACGATCATGGATGCCTGCGGACGCTTTCTCCTGCCGTGGTATCCGCGCGCCGGTCTCGCTTTCCTGGAGCTCTGGATCGTCGCTCCAGCGAGCCTCGCAGCGCTCGCCTCCGGCCTCGTTATCCTCGTGGCTTTGGCGCTTGCCGTGCCGGAAGGCACGGCGCCTTTCGAGAAGGAAGCGATGGGGACCGTCGCGAGTGCCCTCACAGCCTTCCTCACAACGGGATTCATCAGTTTTGCCGGCGACAGCGGAACCAGCCGAATGGCGGCGCGCATCCAGAGGATCTTCTACGGAAAATATGGCCGGGCGGAGAGCTGGCCTCCGCCGCAAGACGGACGCATGCATTTCATCGCCAGCTCACGGGCCGAAAACCTGGTTTATTCCAATGCCTATTCCGGCATCGAAGGATGGGGGCTCAAGGCGCGCTGGGAACGGGCCCGACGCCTCGAGGAAGAAATCGAACGCGGCACCAGCACACCGCAGGCTGCGGACGACATCGTGATGCCATGAGGCCGATGGCTCGCCTCAGTAATCGTCGTTCATGCGCCGCCAGCGCATCCACATCTTCTCGCCGATCATGCAATCGACGCGCGGGGCGTCCTCGACCGTCTGCACGGAGGGCTTTGCCGGCGGATAATCGGCGATCTCCAACAGCAGTTTTTGGCGGATGGCCGTCGAAAACTCGCTGACGTCGCGGATCGGCAATGCGAAAGCGCCGGTGCCGCCGATGACGCAATCCTCGTAATAGGCGTCGAGGTTCGGGATCGACATGAAGCCCCGGCCGCTCGACCCTTTCAGGAGGATCGGCAGGCCGTTGATGATCACCCCTGCGGCAACGAGACGGTCGCGCTCCACCGTCACCGGCAGGCCCTGATTGTTGGGTCCGTCGCCGGACACGTCGATCACCCGGCGCAGCCCCGCATAGCCGTTGTCGTCGAAGGCGGAGAAGGAAAAGCCGAGCGCACCGGAGATGGAGGTGCGGCGCAGGCGGCCGCTCGTCGTGGTATCGAGAGCCCCGGCAAAGGCATGGGCGCTCGCCGCATCTTCGATCAAGGTCCAGGGCACGATGACCTCTTGCAGGCTCGAACCCGCCCATTCGACATAGGTGACGGCGATGCGCCCCCAGCCGCCCGAACGGATGGCTTTGATCACCTCCGGATCGCGGAAGGCGGCGACATAGCCCGCGCGCTGAAACACCTGCTCGTCGTAATCCATCGACCAGGAGACATCGACGGCGAGCACGAGTTCGAGATCGACGGGCGTGTCCTCGGCCGCAAAGGCCCGCATGCCCGCGCCGGCCAGCGCGAGTGTCAGGCACAGAGACAGGATCGGACGAGGCCGCATGCAAGAAGCATCCGGCATCGGTCGCGTCCGTCCAAATCACATTTGCCGGATTGGGGCTGGCACACGCCGCGCCATCCGCTAGAACGAGCTGCACGAAACCATTTGGCCAACCCTGTGGCACTGAGTGGTAACCGGCATGCGAACGGGCGGGTCAGAACTCACATTAATCGATGGACCGCCGCGGTATTCAAACCTTGGCATTCGTCCATCTGACTTTCCGCATTGATATGTGAGGTAATACCAGCTGATGATCCCAGAGCCATCATCAATGATGAGCCCACCACGGCTGCTATGGCTGTCGAGAACCTGATAGGGTCCACCGCAGGTTTCAGCCGCCTTCTTTAAACAGGCGTCAGAAGAACCAGAACATTTTGCTTGATGAACCGGCTGGCCAGATGGTCCCGGAACCGTCGACTGCGTCGAGGTACACGCTGCCAGGGCGAGCACCGACCAAAGATATAGAAATCGCATGCACACCCCCAATCATCAAACACTCTGGTTCGGTCGACAGAACGCATCAGCAGCTATAACCTAAAGTTGTTAATCGGTTGCTTTTCGCGTTGATCAGCGCATGGCTGCTAATGCCTGAGCTCCGACCGATTGACGTGACCGCTTAGCGCCCTCTTTCCCCTGCAGCGCCCCTTACCCCAAGCGAGCGCAGCATGGAGATTTCCTTGTCCAACGCCTTCCTCTTCGATCTCGACGGCACGCTCGTCGACAGCGTCTATCAGCACGTTCTCGCCTGGCGCGAAGCGCTCGACCATGAAGGCATTGCGCTTTCCGTCTGGCGCATTCACCGCAAGATCGGCATGAGCGGCGGGCTCTTCACCCACCAGCTCCTGCGCGAGATCGACAAGGATGTCGGCCCGGATATGGCGGAGCGGCTGCGCGTCCTGCATGCGGAGGCCTATCAGCGCCTCGTGCATTCGGTCGTGCCTCTGCCCGGCGCCTCGGAGCTTCTCAAGACCTTGAGCGAGCAGAACATCCCCTGGGCGATCGCCACCAGCGGGCGGATGGAGACGGCCGGTGCGAATTTGAAGGCGCTCGGCGTCGAACCCGACACAGCGACCGTCGTCACGCGCGACCAGGTGCGCCACGCCAAGCCGGATCCCGATCTCTTCGTGGAAGCCGCCCGCCGTCTCGACGTCCCGATCGAACGCTCGATCGTCGTCGGCGATTCCATCTGGGACATGCTGGCGGCGGCGCGCTGCCGGGCACTCGGCGTCGGGCTTCTTTCCGGCGGCTACGGGCAGAACGAGCTCGAACGCGCCGGCGCGCTCCGCGTCTATGAAGACCCGGCCGACCTCCTCCATCACCTCGACGAGGTCGCCTCGCGCTCGACTTGAGGGTGGCTCGGCGTCGCCGGCATGCGGCGGCCGATAGAAGCGCTCTAGGAGCTCTTTTGCGCGGCCGCTGTTCGGTGGCGGTCCCAGACCTCGTGCTCATGGTCGATCGAGCGATCGATCAGTTCGCGCCAGACCGGCTCGGCGATCTTCTCCGAGAGCCCTTGCGTGCGGGCTTCCGCAAGCACCTTCGCGACGACATCCTCGATCCGCCAGGGCAGCCGAACCTCATCGGCGCGCGGTTTGATCCGCCCGGCGGCTTCGATGTAGCGCTGGCGCTCGGCCAGGAGCGTCACGAGGATCCGGTCCAGCCGGTCGATCTCGGCGCGCACCTCGTCCATCGTGGTGCAGTCTTCGGGGGGCGTCTGAGCGGTCGGGAAGGTCATGGCGCCCTCTCTACAGCCACCCGAGAAAGCCCGGCAAGACGCTTTCGCCGCCCTATCCCCTGAGCCTCTCATTGTTCGGATCGAACGACACGGCGAGATTGCTTCGACCAGCCCCGGGCTCGGGCAAGCTGCGACCGAGGCGTCTGCACTCCTCGATCCATTCCACGATCGCCAGCTGAGTGTTCCTCAGCGCCTCTTCGGCGCTCGCGCCATCCGACATGCAGCCTGGAAGATCAGGGACACGCCCGACAAAGCCGCCTCCATCCTCGTTCGACAAGGGAGCAATCACGATCGCGTAGTCAGTCATGCCCATTTTCCCTGTTGGCAGACCAATACCGGTGAGCATCACAAAGGCTCACCAGATGCCGTATGTAAACGGGCTTTATCGGCCGTCTTGCCGGCACGGTCAGGATATCAGGTAGTGCAGGAGAAGAAATCTTGTAGTGACTGCCACTTGTCGGAGGCACAATGACAAGCCCGTGCTCCGCACAAACCCGCATAATATCCGTCATCTGCCAATCCGCTCGCGGATTGGCTCTCATCTTCTCAAGCAGAGACCTCTTCCGAACCATACCCCATGGTGGTGCCGGAAGATCACCTCAAGTCAATCATATATTGTGTCTCAGACTATCCCCGCAATCTCTCATTGTTCGGGTCGAACGGGCTCTCCTCAATGATCGTGACACGCTTGCGCTCGCCGAGAATCTGGATCTCCAGCTCGCCGCCAAGATCGGCCTCTTCGGGCCGCACCATCGCAAGCGCCAGCGAGGCACCAAGCCGCCAGCCATAGCCGCCGGAGGTGGCCCGGCCGACGAGTTCGTCGGTTCCCGGCTTGAAGATCGGTTCAGAACCCCGCGCATCGGCATCGGTGACGCCCGACACCTCCATCGTCACGAAGGTCCAGCGGTCGCCCTTCTCGCGCGCTTCCACGAGCTGGTCGCGGCCGATGAACTGGCCTTTGTTCGGATGCACGAAGCGGTCGAGGCCGCTCTCATAGGCGGTGTATTCGATCGACAGCTCGCGCGGGATGAGCCGGTAGCTCTTTTCGAGCCGCATCGTGTCCATCGCGCGGATGCCGAAGGGCTTGATGCCGAACTCTTCGCCCGCCTGCATGAGAAGGTCGAAGATCGTGTTCTGCATCTCGATCGGATGATGCAGCTCCCAGCCGAGCTCGCCGACAAAGTTGACGCGCAGCGCATGTGCCTGGGCGATGCCGATATTGACGAAGCGGCCCGACAGCCACGGGAAGGCGGCGTTGGAGAGATCTGCATCGGTGAGTTTCTGCAACAGCTCGCGCGAGCGCGGGCCGGCGACGACCAGAACCCCCATCTGCGTCGTGATGGGACGCAGACGGACCGTCCCGTCCATCGGCGCGAACTTCATCAGAACATCGTGGTCGTGGCGCTCATAGGCGCCCGCGGAGACGAGATAGAAGCGGTCCTTCGCCCATTCGTAGACGGTGAATTCGGAGCGCACGCCACCAGACGGCGTCAACAGGTGGCAGAGCGCGATGCGCCCACGTTTCTTCGGAATGCGGTTGGCAAAAATCGTCTCGAGCCAGGCACGCGCGCCCGGTCCCCAGACCTCGATCTTGGCGAAGGCCGACATGTCGAGCACGCCGACGCCGTTCGTCACATTCTTCACCTCTTCGCCGACGAAGGGGAAATAATTGGAGCGGCGGAAGGACCAGCGCTCGCGGATCTTTCCCGTATGGTCGGCGGGCGGATGGTTGTCGTTCGTCAGCGTGTCGTCGACGTCGAGCTCTTCGGCCGGCACCTCGTAGCCCGCAGGCGCGAACCAGTTCGGCCGCTCCCAGCCATAGACGGAGCCGAAGACCGCCCCGAGGTCGGCCATGCGTGAATAGCACGGCGCGGTCTTCAGGGGCCGGCCCGCCGCCCGCTCCTCGTCGGGATAGTGCATGGTGAAGACGTTGGCGTAAGCCTCTTCGTTCTTCGCCTTGAGATAGCCGCGCGAGGCATAGGGGCCGAAGCGGCGCGGATCGACACCTGTCAGATCGAGCGAGGGCTCGCCTTCGACGATCCATTCGGCGAGCTGCCAGCCGGCGCCGCCCGCCGCCGTCACGCCGAAGGAATGCCCCTCGTTCAGCCAGAAATTCTTCAGATCCCAGGCCGGGCCCACCATCGGCGAACCGTCCGGCGTATAGGCGATGGCGCCGTTATAGACCTTCTTGACGCCGACCTCGCCGAAATAGGGCACGCGCATGATCGCCGTCTCGACATGCGGCATCAGCCGGTCGAGATCGTCCTGGAAGAGCTCGTATTCGGAATTGGGATCGGGGCCGTCGACATAGCAGACCGGGGCGCCCTTCTCATAAGGTCCGAGGAGCAGACCGCCTGCCTCCTCGCGCATATACCAGGAGGAATCGGATTCTCGCAAAACGCAGAGCTCGGCGCCGCCGCTCTTGCGGAATTCCTGGATCGCGGGGATGGGCTCAGTGACGATATACTGGTGTTCGACCGGGATGACGGGGATTTCGAGGCCCACCATCTCGCCGGTCTTGCGCACGAAATTGCCGGTGGCGGAGACGACATGCTCGGCATGGATGTCGCCCTTGTCGGTCTTCACCAGCCAGGAATTGTCCGGCTGCTGTTCAAGGCCGAGAACGGTGGTGTTGCGGTTGATCTCGGCGCCGAAATTGCGCGCGCCGCGGGCGAGAGCCTGGGTGAGGTCGGCCGGCTGGATATAGCCGTCGTCGGGATGGGTGATGGCGCCCAGGATCCCGTCGGTGTCGACGTAGGGCCAGCGCTCCTTGATCTCCTCGGGCGTCATCTCGACGACATTGACGCCGATCGTGCGCGCCACGCCCGCATAATATTGATATTCGTCCCAGCGGTCCCTGGTGCGGGCAAGACGCACATTGGAGACTTTGCGGAAGCCGGTATCCATGCCGGTCTCTTCCGCCAGCTCCTGGTAGAAGCGCACGGAGTATTTGTGGATCTGGCCGACCGAGTAGCTCATGTTGAAGAGCGGCAGGAGGCCGGCGGCGTGCCAGGTGGAGCCGGAGGTGAGCTCGCGCCGCTCCACCAGAACGACATCCGACCAGCCCTTTTTCGCCAGATGATAGAGGGTCGCAACGCCCACGACGCCGCCCCCGATCACCACCACGCGCGCTTTATCCCGCATTCCCCGCTCCCTTGAAGTCCCGATCCTCAAAGATGAGCTTAGGGCGCGTCATCGCGCGATCATGGCTCTTCCGCGACACGCCGTAATCTCTGTGAGGCACGCGGGCACGCGCGGCGAGAATGTCGGCTCGCGAAATGTACGGATTTCAGGCGGCGGAGCGGTCTTCGACGGCCTCACCCGGCAGACCACCGAAGCGGCGCTCGCGGCGATGGAAGGCAGCGACGGTCTCGGCGAGATCGCCGGCCGCAAAATCGGGCCACATCACCCCGGTGAAGGCGAGTTCGGCATAGGCGCACTCCCAGAGGAGAAAATCGCTTAAGCGTTTTTCGCCGCCGGTGCGCAGAAGGAGATCGACGTCGGGCGATGCCGCGGCTCCCGAAATCCGGCTCGCGATCGCCTCCTCGGATATGTCGCCCGCTGCGGCGCAGTTTCTTGCGGCCTCGGCGATCGCCCAGCGGGCGGAATAATCGAAGGCGATGCGCAGATGGAGTTTGCGGCCCGCCGCCGTCGCCCGCTCCGCCCTCGAGATCGCGGCGCCAAGCCCGAAGGGAAGCCGGTCGCGCCGCCCGATCACGGAGAGCCGGACACCGTTTTCGACGAGTTCGTCCACCTCGCCGGCGAGATAGTGCCGCAACAGCTGCATCAGCGCCGCCACTTCCGCCTTCGGCCGGCGCCAATTGTCGCTCGAAAATGCGTAGAGCGTCAGCGTGCCGATGCCTTCCTCCGGCGCGGCACGCACCACGCGGCGCACCGTCTCGACGCCCGCCTCGTGGCCGGCTTTCCGGGGAAGGCCGCGTGCCGTCGCCCATCGTCCGTTGCCGTCCATGATGATGGCGACATGAAGTCTGTCGTCGCGACCACTTTGCATTACAAAGCCTCCTGGCAAAAAAGAGAAATCAGGCGAGCTTCGGCCGAAGCCGTCCCTTCGCGTCCTCGGCATCGACGGGGTCTCTCTCCTCATCCGCCGCGCCCGTCGCACCCGCGGCATCGCGCACGACCCGCTCCAAAACCGCGAGATACTCCACGAAACGGCGGCGCCCCTCTCCCGTCATGCGGCAGGTGGTGAGCGGGCGCTTGCCCTCAAAGCCCTTGTCGAGGCGCACGAGCCCTGCCTCTTCGAGCACCTGCAGATGCCGGCTCAAATTGCCGTCCGTCAGCCCGCAGAGTTTTCGGAGATCGGCGAAGGCAAGGCCCTTCGGATGCGTGGCGAGCGAGGTCAGAACGCCGAGCCGGGCCTTTTCGTGGATCACCCGGTCCAGCCCTTCATAGGAATAGGGCGCAGCAGGCGGGGCGGACGTGCCCTTCGTCTCAACCATCGGCCTCTCCCGGCGCGAAATAAAGGATCGCGGCGATCGCCACCTGTCCGACCGAAAAGGGAATGCCCATCATCCAGGGCGACAGATGCGGGCCCTCGCTCGCAAGCGCGAAGACGACGAAGCCCGAAACGAAATACCAGACACCAGCGAGGTGGATGCCGCGCGGCAGCGACCGCGCCGAGGCGAAGACCCCGAGACTGACGAAGACGAGCCACAGGCCCGGCAGCATCCACAGGGCCTGCGGCGCGACGCGCGCGATGGCGAGCGTCAGAAGCGCTCCCGCCGCGCCCGCCGGCAGAAATTGCTGCACGGCATTGTAGAGCATCGCGTCGGCGAGCCCGGCATGATGGCGCCGGGTTCGCACCGCCATCTCCACGCCGATGATGATTGCCGAAATCACGGCCGTGGCGATCCAGCCGCCGAAAAAGGCGATGGGATTCGCAAGCGGTGCACCGATCAAAGCCTGCTGCGCCGCCGCCATAAAAAAGGCGAGCACCCCGGTCGTCGCGAGCGCGCCCGGCCCAAAACCACGAAACGCCGTCGCCGCCGCCATCTGGTTGCGGATCTCATCGATATCGGCGAGGGCCTTCTGAAGGTCGCGCACCAGCGGCTCCAATCAACTCTGCAATGCAAAGTATACGGATTTGCAAAGTGGCGCAAGTTCGACCTGTCCGCCGGCCATTCGGCGCGCCGGACCTATTCGGCGAGCTCGACCAAGGCGCGCTCGATATCGCTGTCGGAGATGACCTCGACCTCCTCGAATTCGCGCAGGCCTACCTCCTGCGTGAACTGGAACTGGAGATCGGTGAGTTTTTGCGTGCACGCCTGGTCCTCGGAGGCACGCGCTGTCGTCACGCGGATCTTCAGGACGCGGGCGATTCCGGCCGTCTCGCTCTCCCCCTCGCCGACCGCCTCGGCCGTCGCGACCTGGCAGGGCTCCGGCGCCGTGATCAGGCCGCGCACGCGAAGCGTCGCCGGGGACGAATCGGGCGTGTCCTCCAGCGTCGCCTGAACGCTCGTCAGTTCGCCGACTTCATGCGCCCCGCTGAGCGTCGACTGGGCCGCCGCCCATGCCGGAAACATCGCCATGGAAAGGCTCAAAAAGGTCGCGGCTGCGGCAGGCTTCATTCTGATCTCCGAACTTGTTCTCATGCGCGCAAGGTGGCACGCCTCAGCGGGTCGTGCCACCTTGCGCCCTGGCACGCCGAACGGGCGAGGGTCTCCAACGTTCCCTCGCTCAGCGCTCTCGCCTCGTCTTTTTCAGCCCCCGGACACGTCCATGCTCCTTTCAAATCGCGACATCGTGGAACTGACGGAATGGCGGCGAAAGCTCCATAAGCGCCCTGAAATCTCCGGTGAGGAGGAGGAGACCGCCGCGGAAGTCGCCGCCTTCCTCGCACCGACGACACCCGACCGGCTCCTCACCGGGCTCGGCGGGCATGGGCTTGCGGCCCTTTACGAATCCGGCCGGCCGGGCCCCACGCTCATGTTCCGTTCAGAACTCGACGCGCTGCCGATCACCGAAGGGACGGAAGCACCGCACCGCTCGGAGATTTCCGGCAAGGGCCATCTTTGCGGCCATGACGGGCATATGGCGATCCTCGCCGGCGTCGCGCGCGGCCTTGCGTGCCGCCGGCCCGAAAGCGGCCGCGTCATTCTCCTCTTCCAGCCGGCGGAAGAGACCGGCGCGGGCGCGGCGTCCGTTCTCGCCGATCCGCGCTTTGCCGAGATCGCGCCCGACTTCGCCTTCGCGCTTCATAATTTTCCGGGTCTCCGCCTCGGCCATGTCGCCCTGAAGGACGGCGCCGCCGCCTGCGCCTCGCGAGGCATGAAGATCACCCTCACCGGCCGCACCGCACATGCCTCGCAGCCCGAGACCGGCCTCTCGCCGATGCCGGCCGTCGCACGGCTGATGCCGGAGCTGACGGCGCTCGCGGCGGGCGACGCACTCGTGGAGGATTTCTCGCTCGTCACCATCACCCATGCGGCGATGGGCGAGCCGGCTTTCGGCATCGCCCCCGGCGAGGCGGAGATTTTTGCGACCCTGCGCACGCTTCAGGACGCGCGCATGGAGGCGCTCGTCGCCCGCGCCGAGGCGCTGGTGGCGGAGACGGCAGGCGCTTTCGGCCTCTCCTTCGACATCGCCTATGAGGACGTCTTCTTCGCCTCAGACAACGATCCCGACGCGGTTGCGCATCTTCGCCGAGCACTCGACCATGAGCGGATCTTCCATTCTCCCGGCGAGCCGATGCGCGCCTCGGAAGATTTCGGGCGTTTCGGCGCGAGCGCGAAATCGGCCCTCCTCTTCCTCGGCGCCGGCGAGACCCATCCGCCCCTGCACGATCCCGAATACGATTTCCCGGACGACCTCATCGCCATCGGCGCGCGCATCTTTCTGCGCACGGCCTATGACATTCTGGGCTGAGGATCGGGCTTCCACGCGACGATGGCGCCGTTGACAGGCGCACGCAGCGTTTTACCACGGTCACCGCGTAGCCGCCGAGGTTCCATGCTCGATTCGTCCGTGACATCTGCCCGCGCGACGGGCACGCCGAAAACAGGCGCGCCGAAAGACGACACCCCATGACCGGCCGCGTCACAGACATGGCCGACAATGCCGAATTGCAGCGCCTCGCCGGACGGCTGAAGCCGCTTCTCTTCCTGCGCGGTATGGAGGGGAACCGCGTGCGCCTCGCCGTGCTCCTCATCCGCCCGATCACGCCGGAGCTTCCGAACCTCGTCACGCGCAACGGTGCGGTCGAGCCGGAGCTTCTCCTGTCGCGCTATGGCCTCCTCGCGCTGCGCTACACCTTCGCCTTGCCGATCGGCGCCGAGGTCCAGAAAGCCGCCTGGTACGAGCTCGAAGGCACCCGCTACGCCGTCAACACGGCCTATGACGGCGACCTCGCGCTCGCCTTTGTCTCCTGCAACGGCCAGGAAGAAGGCGACCGGGAACGGCCGGAAGAAAGCCGCAACACGCTTTGGGCGCGGCTTGGTGCGGCGCATGCGCGAGAGCCGCTGCATCTTCTTCTGCATGGCGGCGACCAGATCTATGCCGACGAGATCCTCGAAGCGCATCCGCTGACGCGCGAATGGGGCCGCGATCGCGGCGATCCGGGCTCCAATTCCGGCGCGGAAGTGCCGGAGGTCGTCGCCGCGCTGCGCCGGGTTTTGTTGCAGCGTTATCTCGAACTCTACGGCCAGCCGGCCATTGCCGACATTCTCTGCCGCGTCCCCTCGCTCGCCATGTGGGACGACCACGACATCTGCGACGGCTGGGGCTCGCTTCCGGACAAGAAACTCGATTCACCCGTCGGCAACGCCGTCTTCGCCGTCGCGCGCGAGCAATTTCTGCTCTTCCAGATGGGCGCCGTCGAAGGGGCTCTGCCCGAAACCTGTCTCGACCCCTCCGGCACCTCGCTCACCTGGCGCGTCGACATGCCGGGGCTGACACTGGTCGCGCCCGATCTGCGCTCGGAGCGGCGGCGCGACCGGGTCATGGGACCGGCGGGCTGGCGCGCGCTCGCAACGGCGCTCGCCGACGCCGAAGACGGCCGCATCCTTCTGTTGTCGAGCGTGCCGGCTCTCGGACCCCGTCTGTCGCTGATCGAGGCGGTGATGCGGATCACGCCGATCGCGGAGAAATACGAGGACGATCTGCGCGATCAATGGCAAAGCCGAACGCATCGCGAGGAATGGTGCAAGTTCCTGCGCACACTCCTCGCCGCGCATGAGCGGGACGATACGCGCCTCACGGTTCTTTCCGGCGAGATCCATCTCGCCACGCGCGGCACGCTCGCCTCCGATACCGGCGACCTCCATCAACTCGTCGCCTCCGGCATCACCCACCCGCCTCCACCGAAAGCCTATGCGGCCACCCTCGGCGCGCTTGCGAGCTTCGGCTCCGCCCCTTTGAAGCAGCATCCGATCAAACTCCTGCCGCTCCCCGGCAAGAGCACGATCTACACGGCGGAACGAAACTATCTGAGGCTCGCCCGCCGACACGGCGCCTGGGAAGCCTGGTGGGAGCTTGAATCCGGGCCGACGGAAAAGCTCGTCATCTGAGGCGGGCGGCGGATCGATCCGCCCCCACGGCCCATGCGTTCGCCGGCCATCTCCTATGCCGCGCCGGGTTTTTCCTCGCGGCGCTCCGGAACCCACCTAAATCCGATCTGACGGCCGACCCTTGGCAGCCGGAGGCAGCGCCTCTGCGCGCGCCAGGCGTCGGCAGACAGGAAAGGACGAACATGCCCATCGATCCGCAAGTCGAAAAAGTGCTCCAACGCATGGCGAAGGCCGGCGGACCGCCTCTGCACACGATGAGTGTCGCGGAGATGCGCGCCACCCAGGGCGTGCTGCAGCACACATTCGGCGGCCCGATCATCGATATGGCAGAGGTGAGAGACGTGGCGGCCGACGGGCCGGCCGGGCCGATCCGGCTCAGGCTCTACAGACCGCATGGCGTCGACGACACCGGACCCGCGATCATCTATCTGCATGGCGGCGGCTGGGTGCTCGGCACGCTCGACACGGCCGACACGCTCTGCCGGCGCATGGCCGACACCGCCCGCTGCCGGATCGTTTCCGTCGATTACCGCCTCGCCCCGGAAAACCCGTTTCCGGCCGGCCCTGAGGATGCGATCGCCGCCACGCGCTGGATCGGCGCCCATGCCGGCGAGCTCGGCATCGATGCGAACCGGATTGCCATCGCAGGCGACAGCGCCGGCGGCAGCCTCGCCGCCGTCACCACGCTGGCGCTGCGCCAAGAGTCGCCGAGGATCGCCTTTCAGGTGCTTCTCTATCCCGCGACCGACAACAGCGAAGCCTCCAATGCGCGCCCCTCGCGCATCGCCAATGCGAAGGCCCCGCCCCTCACGCTCGAAGACATGATCGCGCTCGTCCGCCATTACCTGCCCGATGCCGAGGCAGGGCTCGACTGGCGCGCCTCGCCGCTTCTTGCCGAAGACCATCACGGCCTGCCGCCAGCCCTCATCGTCACCGGCGGCCACGATCCGCTGCTCGATGACGGCGCGGCCTATGCGCAAAAGCTCCGCGAGGCCGGCGTCGAAGTCCTGCACCGCCATTTCCCGGGGCAGGTCCATGGTTTCATGGAACTCGGCGGCGTCGTCGACGCCGTCGGCGAGGTCATGGAGACGATCGCGCTTCTCGCCAGGCAGCGCTTCTAGGAGAGCTCGCCTGCCTCAGCGCCCGTAGACCAGAATGTGGTTGTTCGCCGGCATCTCGATCTTGTCGAGCGGCTTCAACCCGTTCGCGCCGGCAAGGACGCAGAGCGCCTGCACGTCGCGCAGGCCCCATTCCGGGTTCGCCGCCCGCAATTGCGCGTCGAACTCGGCATTGCTCTCGCTCATGGCGCCGTCATGGGCGAACGGGCCGTAGATGAAGAGCAGGCCGTCATCGGCGAGATGACGGCCGGCCCCCGCCATCAGATGTCCCGACACGGCGAAAGGTGTCACATGCAGGATGTTGATGGCGAGGATGGCGGCAAGCTTCGCCGGCGGCCGCCGCGTCGCGCCACCCTCTTCGCCGAGCCGCCAGGTCTCGCAGAGATCGAGATCGACGACGTCGCGCAGATTGGGCTGCGGGTCGAGGGCCGCCCAGGCGGCGATGCTCGCCCGGTGCATGGGCTCTTTGTCGGACGGCCAGAAGGTGAGATGCGGAAAGGCCTTAGCAAAGCCCACGACATGCTGGCCGGAGCCGGAGCCCACTTCCAGAACATCGCCTGAGCGCCCCTCCAGAAACGGCGTCAGCGCCGCGCGGATCGGCACATGGTTCTTGTGGAACGAACGCGTGTCGAGGCGTTTGTCGCCCGCGGCCACGGGGCTCGTGCTTTGACGGCCAGGGATGAAATCGGTCATCTCCGGAAAATAGAGAAGGCCGGCGCCCACGGCCATACGGCCCGCCGTCGCGGCAGGCTCAGCCCTGAAAGATTCCCGCCCCAATCTCCGGGCGTCCCGCCTTCCTCGAGGCCGCGATCACCGTATTCGCCATCAGCATAGCGATCGTCATCAGCCCGACGCCGCCCGGCACCGGCGTGATGGCCCCGGCGACGTCCGCGGCCTCGTCGAAATCGACATCGCCGACGAGCCGCGTCTTGCCCTCGCCCTTCTCGGGCGCGGGAATGCGGTTGATGCCGACATCGATCACGGTCGCGCCCGGCTTCACCCAGTCGCCCTTGATCATCTTCGGCCGCCCGACGGCCGCAACCAGGATATCGGCCGAGCGGCAGACGGCAGGAAGATCGCGCGTCCGCGAATGGGCGATCGTCACCGTGCAGTTCTCCGCCAAAAGCAGATGTGCCACCGGCTTGCCGACGATGTTGGAACGCCCGACGACGACGGCGTTGAGCCCGCTCAGATCGGGCGTCACCGATTTCGCCATGACGAGACAGCCGGCCGGCGTGCAGGACACGAGCGCTTCATCGGCCGAGCCCGACACGAGGCGGCCGACATTGATCGGCGAAAGCCCGTCGACATCCTTGTCCGGATCGATGGCCGCGATCACCGCCTTCTCTGAAATGTGCTTCGGCAGGGGAAGCTGCGCCAGGATGCCGTGGATCTTCGGATCGGCATTGAGCCGCGTGATCAAGGCGAGAAGCTCGGCCTCGCTCGTTGCCTCCGGCAGGCGATGCGTCTCGGAATGAAAGCCGCATTCCTCCGCCTTCAGGCCCTTGTTGCGGACATAGACCTGGCTTGCCGGGTCCTCGCCGACGATGACGACGGCAAGTCCCGGCTTCACGCCGGTTTCCGCTTCGAGCGTCTCGCGCGCCGCCTTCACCTTGTCGATGGTCTGCGGTGCGATCACCTTGCCGTCGATGATGTGAGCTTTGGGGCGCGCTTGGGGCTCGGACATATGCTTCTCCGTCAGGATCGCGCTCAAGGCGCGTGCGGGCCTGATAGCGTGCACGGATCGCAAGCGCAAAGGGGCCTTTCGGCGAGGTTCGCAGAGCTTTGCCGAACCTCAAACCACGTCGCGGGGACAACGATAAGAGACAAAGAAAAAGGCCGCCGCCGTTTTGCCGGCAGCGACCTGTCTGGTTTTCCTCCCCGATCTGAGGATCTTGGCGAAGATCCCGAGCGGGAGATTTGGCTCAGGCGAGCGTCAGATGCGACGCCCGCGGATGCCGCCGAAGATGGCCGAGATAAGGAAGAGGACCACGGCGACGAAGAAGATAATCTTGGCAATGCCCACAGCCGTGCCGGCAATACCACCAAATCCAAGAACCGCAGCAATCAGCGCGATCACGAGAAAGGTTAATGCCCAACCGAGCATGACAAACTCTCCTGTCTTCTGCGCCAATTGGCGCTTTCGGGACAGATAACGCGCAGAAACGTGTTCGGTTCAATTGCACGCTTGAAAAAGTTTGCTGCCTCGCAAGAGGCCGAGGTGTCACAGACCGCGTAAAAGCAGCGCCTGGGCCAGGATCAGCGTTTTGGCGTCGTTGATCCCCGCTTCCCGCACGACAGCGAAAAGCCGATCGAACGAGATCTCCACGACCTCGATCGCCTCGCCTTCCTCGTCCTTGCCGCCACCTGCGTTCTTGCGGTCCTCTGGCCGATAGGGCGCCAGAAAAAGATGCGCGAGTTCCGTGAGACAGCCGGGAGCCGGGTAGACGCTTGCGACATGTTCGGCCTTGCCGAGCGTCACGCCGAGTTCTTCTTCCGCCTCGCGCAGGGCCGCTTCCTCGGGCGTCTCGCCCGGATCGATGATCCCGGCGCAGGCCTCCATGATGAAGCCGCCTTCGGGGCGCTCGGCAAGCGGCGCGCGCCATTGCCGGACGAGGAGGACCGTGCGGCGTTCGGCATCGTAGGGAAGCAGGCTCGCCGCATCGCCATGGTCGATGACTTCGCGCTTGTGCGCCTCTGACGAGAGCCCCGTCACCGTCAGCTCGTCCATCCGGTTCCAGCCCTCATAGACGCGGCGACGTTCGACGATTTCTGGCAGCGTTTTCTTCATGGCGGTCGGAAGCTCGGCTATGACGGAAGGAGATTTTTGCGGCGGCATGGACGATTGCAGAGAGGCCGGCAAGGACGAAAGCCGGAAAAGGCGCAGCAAATTCCGCGAAATCGCAGGCAAACCGCGGGTTCCTGCCTTTCCGTCGGCTCATTTCGTCTCTACATGCGGCAACGAGATGCAAGGAGCCTATGATGCAACGTGAGGGCGCCGCAGTGGTGCGGCTCGAAGATTACCGACCGACCGATTACGCCATCGACACCGTCGATCTCGATTTCCGCCTCGATCCGACGGCGACCCAGGTCACCGCGTCTCTGGCACTTCGTCGCCGCGAGCCCTCCCCGGCTGAAAATCCGCCCCTCGTTCTCAACGGCGACGGGCTGAAGCTGAAGCAGGTCTTCGTCGATGGCCGCACGCTCAGCGCCGACGAATACGAAGCGACGCCCGACCGCTTCACGCTCTCCACACCGCCGCACGAGCCCTTCACGCTCAAGATCGTCACCGAGATCGATCCGGAGAACAACACGGCCCTGATGGGGCTTTACCGCTCGAGCGGCGTCTACACGACGCAATGCGAGGCGGAAGGCTTCCGTCGCATCACCTATTTCTACGACCGGCCCGACGTGCTCTCCGTCTACACCGTGCGCATGGAAGCGCCGCGGGCGGCGACGCCCGTCATGCTCTCCAACGGCAATCTCATCCAAAGCGGCCCGGTGGAAGGCACCGACCGCCATTATGCCGTCTGGCACGACCCGTTTCCGAAGCCCTCCTATCTCTTCGCCCTCGTCGCCGGCGACCTCGGCTCCATCCACGACGAATTCGTCACCGCATCCGGCCGGCGCGTGCGCCTCGGCATCTTTTGCGAGCACGGCAAGGAAGAGCGCTGCCGCTACGCCATGGATGCGTTGAAGCGCTCCATGCGCTGGGACGAGGAAGTTTTCGGGCGCGAATACGATCTCGACGTCTTCAACATCGTCGCCGTGTCCGATTTCAACATGGGCGCGATGGAGAACAAGGGTCTCAACGTCTTCAACGACAAATACGTGCTCGTCGATGCGGAGACCGGAACGGACATGGATTACGCCCATGTCGAAGGCGTGATCGCGCACGAATATTTCCACAACTGGACCGGCGACCGCATCACCTGCCGCGACTGGTTCCAGCTCTGCCTCAAGGAAGGCCTGACCGTCTTCCGCGATCAGGAATTCTCCTCCGACATGCGTTCGCGTCCGGTGAAACGGATCTCCGACGTGATCGGCCTGCGCCAGGCGCAATTCCCGGAAGATGCCGGCCCGCTCGCCCATCCGGTGCGCCCGACCGCCTACCGCGAGATCAACAACTTCTACACGGCGACCGTCTACGAAAAGGGCGCCGAAATCTGCCGCATGCTGAAGCTCGTCCTCGGCGATGAAGGCTTCCGCGCCGGCATGGACCTCTATTTCGAGCGCCATGATGGCGGCGCCGTCACCATCGAGGATTTCATCGCGTGCTTTGCCGATGCGACCGGCAGAGATCTCACCCAGTTCTCGCTCTGGTACCACCAGGCCGGCACGCCGAAAGTGACGCTCCGCCACGCTTATGATGCGCAGAGCGAAACGCTCTCTCTCAGCCTTGCCCAGGAGCTGCCGCAGACGCCGGACAACAAGCCGAAAGAGGCGCAGCTCATCCCGCTGTCCTTCGGTCTCGTCGGCCCTGACGGTCAGGATCTCTCCTGGGAGAACGTCGATGCCCCGGCCGGCCTCGGCGAGGCCGGCAAGGAGGCGCTCGGGCGCGGTCTCATTCTTCTCACCGAGAAGGAAGTGAACCTCACCTTCCGCGGCGTGCGTGCCGAAGCCGTCCCGTCGGTGCTGCGCGGATTTTCGGCGCCCGTGAATCTCGAGGCGGATCTCACCGACGACGACCTCTTCTTCCTGGCGCGCCAGGACACGGACGCCTTCAACCGCTGGGAGGCGCTGCAGAGCCTCGCCCGCCGGGCGATCCTCTCAGGCTATCAGGCGCTGTCGAGCGGCGGTGCCGCCTCGTTCGACCCAAGGCTCGCGGCGGCCTTCGCCGAACTTGCCGAGAACACCGATTTCGACCCGGCTTTCCGGGCACTCGCCCTCGCCTTGCCGTCGGAAAACGAGATCGCTCAGCTGATCGCCAAGGATGTCGATCCCGACATCGTCTACGAAACGCGGCAGGCGCTTGCCGGCTTCATCGGCGAGAAGTCAGCCGAGCGCATCGTCGAGGCGGCCAAGCGCGAGCCTGCGATGCCGGCCTATTCGCCCGATGCCGACAATGCCGGACGCCGCGCCCTCACCTTCGCCGCCTGGCGCTATCAGATCGCCGCCGGCAAGGCGCGCGGTCGGGACGAAGGCACGCAGGTGCGCAAATCCTTCGAGACGGCGACCAACCTCACCGAGCGTCTCGCGGCGCTCAGGCTTCTCGTGCACGAGAACCTCACCGGCGCCTCGGCCGCGCTCGACGCCTTCTTCGAGCGCTACCGCGACAATCCGCTCGTCCTCGACAAATGGTTTGCCGTGCAGGCGATGCAGCCCGGCCACGAGACGCTGAAAAAGGTCGAGGCCCTCACCCAGAATCCGGCGTTCTCCTGGAAGACGCCGAACCGGGTCTATTCGCTGGTGCGCACCTTCGGGGCCGGCAATCCGACGGCTTTCAACCGTCCCGACGGCGCCGGCTATCATTTCCTCGCCAATGCGATTGCCGATCTCGACAAGAGCAATCCGTCCGTCGCCTCGCGGCTCGCCACCTGCTTCCGCAGCTACCGGCTGCTCGAACCAGGGCGCCGCACGCATGCGGAGGCCGCCTTGCGGGCGCTCGCCGACCGTCCGGACCTCTCCACGGATGTGGCCGATATCGTCATTCGTACGCTGGGGTAGAAGCCGATCTTCCTGCGGGTCTGGACAATCTGATTCGCTCAGATTCAAATGAGGTGATTCGGGGGTGCGGCTGCCCCCAAATCACTGGAGGTTCTGCATGGCGCGGGCTCATCAAGCCATCGCGTCCGCGTTCAGGCGTCTACCCAACGTAAGACGCCTCGACCGGCAAGCGCTGGCGGGCCATGCGCGCCTCTTCATCCACCCTGCCTATGCGCGGCTGGTGCGAGCGGAGCCGCTGATCCGCCGCCTCATCCCGTTCCTCATCGTCCTCTTCATCATCACGCTCGGCATGATGCGGATCGTCGTCTTGAGCGATGCGCGCGGCGATATCGAGAACAAGGCCAAGCTGACGCTCGGCCTCCTCGCAAGCTCGATCGCCACCAATCTCGAAGAGATGCGTGGGCAGATGCCGGCAACCGCGATGTCGGAGACCTATCACGGCATCCTCGCCAACGCGCTGCCGCCCGGCGCGGAGGATTCCGGCCGCGTCACCGTGCTCGCCGATCCGCTCGGCAAGATCGTCGCGGTCGATCCTTACGCGGTCGAACTCGTCGGCCGTTCGCTCGATGATCTTCTCGGTCCCGGCCAGCCGCTCACCACGCTCGGCGAGCGCGCCGGCGTTTTGTCCATCCGTCTGCCGGACGGCAACGACGTGCTCGCCACCGTCCACCATATCGGCGAGGCGACCGGCTCCGTCGCCATCTACCAGCCGCTGTCCGCCGTCTTCGCCAACTGGCGCAGCAACGTGTCCCGTGAGGCCACCGTCTTCGTCGGCACCTCGATCATCCTGTCGATCCTGGGCTTCGCCTATCAGGCACAGACGACGCGCGCGGAGGAGGCCGATTACATCTACAGCGAAACGCAGAACCGCGTGCATATGGCGCTGATGCGCGGTCGTTCGGGGCTGTGGGACTGGGATCTGTCGCGCGGGGCGATCTTCTGGTCGCCCTCGATGTACGACATCGTCGGCCTGCCCGCGATCAACAACCTCCTCTCCGCCGGGGATGTGTCGTCGCGCATCCATCCGGAAGACGGCGATCTCATCGAAATGGCGAACGCCCTCATCCAGGCCGAGGGGGCGCAGATCGACCGCGAATTCCGCATGCGCCACGAATCCGGCCGCTGGATCTGGGTTCGGGTGCGCGGCGAGGTCGTGCGCGATGCCGACGGGCCGCATTGGATCGGTATCGCCGTCGACGTGACGGAATCGAAGCTCGCCGCGGAAGCCTCCCGAACCGCCGATCTTCGGCTGCACGACGCGGTGGAGGCGATCTCGGAAGCTTTCGTCTTGTGGGACGCGTCCAACCGCCTCGTCCTGTGCAATTCCAAATATCAGGAGCTCTATCAGCTCCCGGACAATCTGGTGCGGCCGGGCACCGCCTATGCCGATGTCGTGGCGAGCGGACGGCGGCCGCAATTCGCAAGCCTCCTGCCCGCCGCCGAAAGCCCGCAGCTCGGCGGCCGCTCCGTCGAAGCGCGCATCGAGGACGGGCGCTGGCTGCAGATCAACGAACGGCGCACCAAGGATGGCGGCTTCGTCTCCGTCGGCACCGACATCACCGCCTTGAAGCAGCATGAAGCCCAGCTTCTGGAGAACGAGCGCAAGCTGACGGCCACCGTCGCCGACCTCCGCGGCTCGCGCCAGCAGCTCGAAAAGCAGGCCCAGCAGCTCGTCGAACTCGCGGAGAAATACGCGCTCGAAAAGGAGCACGCCGAGGAGCTCTCCCGCGTCAAATCGGAATTCATGGCCAATGTCAGCCACGAGCTCAGAACGCCGCTCAATGCCATCATCGGCTTTTCGGAGATGATGCAATCGGGCGCCTTCGGCCCGCTCGGGAACGAAAAGTACGAAGAATACTGCGCCGATATCCGCGATTCCGGCGGCTATCTCCTCAGCGTCATCTCCGACATCCTCGACATGACGCGGCTGGAATCGGGCCACATCTCGCTCGATCCGAGCGAGGTCGATCTTGCCGAACTCGCCGAAGAGGTGGTCGCGAGCCTCGGCAAGGAAGCCGCCGAAAACAACATCGACATCCGCCTGGAGGTGGAAAAGGACTTCCGGCTCGATGCCGACCGCAAGGCTCTGCGTCAGGCGCTCCTCGCCGTCGTGTCGAACGGCGTCAAATTCACGCCCGCCGACGGCAAGGTGAAGATCAGCGCCCGCAGGCGCGGTGGCGAAGCGCTGATTGCGGTGGAAGACACCGGCATCGGCATTCCGAAAAAGGCTCTCGAGCGGCTCGGCCGGCCCTTCGAGCAGGTGGCCCGCCAGATGACCCGCGACCACAAGGGTTCAGGTCTCGGCCTCGCCATCACCCAGTCGATCGTACAGCTGCACGGCGGCGATATGCGCATCGATTCCTCCGAAGGCGTCGGCACACGCGTCACGCTGTCCCTGCCCTTGCACCAGCAGGCGGCGAACGCCGCCTGAGCATCCGGCACGACGGCCCCGTCCGCCCGCGACGTTCCGCCCGCCGATCACGGCTTAATCCTGCGGCCGCGATCCTTATATGCAGGTTGCATCATGTGATCCCCGCAGCAGCAAGGCAGGCCGTTGGAATTTCACCATTTGCGCAGCCTCGTCGGCGTTGCCGAGACCGGTTCGATCTCGCGCGCGGCCGAGCACCTCGCCACCAGCCAGCCCGCCGTCAGCGCGCATATCAAGCAGCTTGAGGAGGAGCTCGGCTTTGCCCTCTTCGAGCGTTCCTCGCAGGGCATGCGGCTCACGGCGGCAGGCGCCGAAATGCTGGTGCGGGCGCGTGCTGTCCTCAAAGCCCGCGCCGAATTCCTCGATCACGGCCGCTCGCTCGGCGGCACTCTCAAGGGCGTCATCAGCCTCGGCATCTCGCCCTGCGCCTGCGAGCATCGTCTGGCAGGCCTCATCGCCGGCATGGCGCTGGCACATCCCCTCACCCGGCTCGACATCTGCGAGGCCTCTTCGGCGGAGATCCTGGAGCGCATCCGCTCCGGCGAACTTCTCGCCGGCTGCGTCTCCACCGAGCCTGATCTCGAAGCCGGGCTTGCCGCGGTGGAGATCGACACGATCGTGGTACGCGCCGCGATCCCGAGCGCCTGGCAGGAACGGCTCGCCGGCGCCGACAGCGACACACTCTCCGAAACACCCTGGCTCCTGCCGCCGCCCGGCACCCAGTGCCGCAGGCTCGCCGAGGCGATCCTTGAGCGGCGCGGCATCCACCCGCAGGCGATCGCCGGCACGGTCCCCGAAAAGACGGCGCGCGAGCTCATCGCCGGCGGCATGGCCGGCGGCTTCCTGCACATCTCCGCCTGCTCGGCCGAAACGCCCGGCATCTCCTGGCTCTCCGACATGGAAGGCCGGGCGGCGCAGCGTCTCGTCTATGCGGACAGGAAACCCCAGAACGCGCTTCTCACCGGCCTTCTCGACGTCGCGCGCAGCGCCTTGCCTCGGCCTTCGGCGAGACCCTCGCAAAAGCTGAGTATGCCCCTCTGATATTACTATTTCTGCGGTCGTGAGCGCTCCCCTACATTGAGTTTGCCGGACCATCGGGTGGCCTGCGGCGGCGGCTGTACCGACACGACCTCGTCCCCACACCGTCGTTGACATGCTCTCCGAAGGGCCGGCGTCCTTTTTATCGGCAAGGGAGCAATTTCCATGACCGCAGCTGTAACGAGCGGAGGCGGCGAGCCTACGCGACGCGACTTCATCGTCGTCGCGACCGGCGCCATGACGGTCGCGGCTGTCGGCGGCCTCGCCTGGCCGTTCATCGACCAAATGAACCCCGACAGTTCGGCGCTGGCGCTGGGCTCCATCCAGGTCGACGTGTCCGGCATGGAAGCCGGGCAGTCGATCACCGTGATGTGGCGCGGCAAGCCGGTCTTCATCCGCTACCGCACCCCGGAAGAGGTGGCGGCAGCGCGCGACACGCCGCTTTCGGACCTCAAAGATCCGGTGGCACGCAACGAAAATCTCGAAGCCGGCGCCCCGGCGACGATGGAAAACCGCAGCCCCGCGGGCCGCGAAGAATTCCTCGTCATGATCGGCATCTGCACCCATCTCGGCTGCGTGCCGACCGGTGAAGCGGGCGAATTCGGCGGCTGGTTCTGCGCCTGCCACGGCTCCGTCTACGACACGGCCGGGCGCATCCGTCATGGGCCGGCGCCGCGCAACATGGATATTCCGATCAACAATTTCGTCGACGACACGACGATCAAGATCGGCTGACGGCTTCGGCTTGGGCGGCGCTCACCCCCGGCGCCGCCTTCTTTTTCAGGTCAGGCCTCGCTTTCAGGCGCCGTCGCCCTCGTCGGCTGCCTGAGAGCCCTCCCGGCGCAAAAGCCCGTCGAAGATCTTGTGCACCTCGGCCTGCGCCTGATCGAGGCGCGCAATCAGCCCGTCGAAATCGCTCATCACCTGGCTCGGCGGCAGGTCGCCAGCTTCGGCGACGATCTCCGCCTGCGTGGCGAGCCGCAAGAGCAGACGCTTCGTGCCCTCCGCCGTCGCATCCGGATCGCGTGCCGCATCTTCGCCGATGAGCCGGAGCCCCTGCAGCAAAGCCGCCTGCAGGCGCGAGGCTTTGGCCAGCACCTTCCACGTCCCGTCTTCCCCCGCATTGCTCCGCTCTTCGTCCCCTGCATCGTGCAGGCTTTCGAAGATGCGGTGAGGCGGCGCCGGCTGCGGGGCCGCCCGTCCGGCCAGGATCAGATACTGCGCCAGGAATTCGAGCGCCGTCAGCCCGCCGGGCACCGTCTTCAGCTGCCAGCGCGACGTGCCGCCTTTGGCCGCCTGCACGCGGTCATACATGGAGGCGATGTCGTCCCTGAGCTTTTCGTCCTCGCGTCGGGTCGCGAGCACCTCGGAAATCACCGTCTCGACACGCGTTCCGAGGTCGCCTTCGGCAAAAATGCAGCGCGCCCGGCACAGCGCCATATGCTCCCAGGTCCAGGCCTCTTCCCGCTGATAGCGTTCAAAGCCCGAAAACGGCGTCGCCAGCGGCCCGGCGCGTCCCGACGGGCGCAGCCGCAGATCCACTTCATAGGCGGCGCCTTCCGCCGTCTGCGCGGAGAGCGCCGTCACGAAGCGCTGCGTCAGCCGCGTATAATACTGGCTCGGCGCAAGCGGCTTCTCGCCGTCGGATTCCTTCGCGTCGGCGGCGAAATCGTAGACGACGATGAGGTCGAGATCGGAGGTCGCCGTCATCTCGCGGCTGCCGAGCCGACCCATGGCGAGAAGCGCGACATCGCCCCCCGGCACCTCGCCATGACGGCGGGCAAATTCCCGCCGCGTCGCCACGAACAGCTCCGTGATCACCGTCTCGGCGAGATCGGCAAAGGCACTGCCGGCTTCCGGCGCATCCATCGCGCCCGCGAGCACTTTCACGCCGATCAGAAAGCGCATCTCGCGCGCAAAGATCCGCGCCCGGTCGAGCCGATCCTCGTAGCTGCGCGCATCGGCCAGGCTCGTGCGAAGCTGCCCGTCGAGCGCCTTGCGTCCGATCGGCTCGGCCAGCAATTCCGGGTCGGTCAAAATGTCGATGACATGCGGCCGCTTGGCGAGCGTTTCCGCCAGCATCGGCGAGGCGCCGAGCACCAGCGCCAGAAGCTCGAGCAGGCCCGGATTGGCGGCAAGCAGCGAAAACAGCGGCACCCCCGCCGGCAATTTGCGCACCACCGCATCAAAGGCGCGGAAGGCGGCATCCGGATCCGGCGTCTCGGCAAGGGCGGCGAGAAGGGCCGGCGTGAACTCCGTCAGCCTTTCGCGCGCCGTCGTCGACCGCGTCGCCTGATAGCGGCCGAAATGCCAGGCGCGCACGGTCTCCGTCACGTTCGCCGGCTGCCGGAAGCCGAGGTGAGACAAGGTTTCAAGCGTGCCTGGATCGTCGTCGCCGCCCGTGAAGACGAGATTGCCGAGTTCTGTCGACAGCGGCGCCGCCTCCTCGAACAGCTCCTGATAGCGCGCGGCGACGGCGTTGAGATGTTTCAGAAGCTCCGTCTCGAAATCCTCAAGCTCGGCAAAGCCGCAGAGCCTGGCGATGCGCTGAAGCCCTTCACCGTCTTGTGGCAGGGTCTGCGTCTGCTCGTCGCGCACCATCTGCAGCCGATGCTCGACGCCGCGCAAAAACACATAGGCGCGGTCGAGCTCGGCGGCTTCCGCGCCGGTGATCCAGCCCTTTTCGGCAAGCTTTGCCAGCACGTCGCGGGTGCGCAGGCCGCGCAGATCGGCGTCGCGGCCGCCGGCGATCAATTGCTGCGTCTGGGCGAAGAGCTCGATATCGCGAATGCCGCCCCGCCCGCGCTTCAGATCGTGGCCGGCGACGCGCACCTTGGCGTGGCCGCGATGGATATGCACCTGCCGCTTGATCGAATGGATGTCGGCGATCGCGGCGAAGTCGAGATGCTTGCGCCAGATATAGGGGCCGAGCTCGCGCAGAAAGTCCTCGCCCACCTTCCTGTCGCCGGCGGCCGGCCGCGCCTTGATGAGCGCGGCCCGCTCCCAATTCTGGCCCATGCTCTCGTAATAGGAGAGCGCGCCCGGGATCGACAGCGCGACGGGCGTCGCCCCCGGATCGGGACGAAGTCTCAAATCGACGCGGAAGACATAGCCGTCGGCGGTCCGCTCCTGCAGGAGCGAGACGAGCCGGCGCACGATCCTGACCCAGAAGACGGAGCGTTCGACACCCTCAGCCGGCCCCGGCGTCTGCGGATCGAAGAGCACGATCAGATCGATGTCGGAGGAATAATTGAGCTCGTGCGCGCCCTGCTTGCCCATGGCGAGCACGACGAGGCCACATTCGCGCGGCCCGCCCCCCTGCCATTTGCCCTGCCTCTCCGCCTCGCGCAGGAGAAAGGCGAGCGCGGTGTCGATCGCCTGATCGGCGAAATCGGACAAAGCGCCAACGACGCCTTCAAGCTCCAGCGCACCGCCGAGATCGGCAAGGCCCAGCGTCAGCGCGACCTTCTGCTTCGCCTGCCGCAGCGCCGCCATCAGCGCCTTCTCATCCGCTGGCTCCAGATCGGAGAGAGCGGCCGTCGTCTCCTGGAGCAACGCCTCCGGCGCCGCGTCGATGATCTCGGCGAGCCGGTCGATATCCTTTGCCGCCAGATCGAGGAGATAGGGACAATCGCCGAGGCTCGTCCCTAGGAAGGCTTTCAGAGCGTCATCGGCGAGGAGCGCCTGAAGTGCTGCCTCCTTCTCCTGGCGTCCGGCGGCATGGGCAAGGCGCTCAAGCGCCTTTTCCGCCTCCGGAGACGGCGGCAGCGGCTTGATCCTTTGCCTCAGAGCTTTTTGCATCATCGGTGAGCGCTCTTTCGTTGGGCAGGGCCAGGACAGCTCTAAGGCCTGGCGCGGCATCTTCCAACCTCAGCTCGCCATGATGCAGTTTCGTCACGGCCGCAACGAGAGCGAGGCCGAGGCCAAAGCCCGGGCGCGTGCGGCTTTCGTCGAGACGCACGAAGCGCTCGATGACGCGCGGGCGGTCGGCTTCGGGAATGCCCGGCCCGTTGTCGGCGACGGAAAGCTCCACGCCCGCCTTGCCGCGCTTCAGGCCGATCCTCACATGCGCATCCTCCACCACCTCGCCGGCATGCTTGATGGCGTTGTCGACGAGATTCGCGAGCGCCTGGCTCAGAAGCTCGCGGTTGCCGTAGAGCATCACCGGCTCGTCCGGCAGATCCGCACTCAGCGAAACGCCCGCATCTTCGGCGAGAGGCTCATAAAGCTCCACCACATCGGCGACGACGGCACTGCCGTCGATCTCGCCGAAGGCAAGCCCCGACGAGCCCGCTTCGGTGCGCGCAATCATCAGCAGAGCATCGAAGGTTCTGATCAGCTGGTCGGCGTCTTCGAGCGTCGTCACCAGTGCCTCGCGGCCGCCGTCATCGGGATGCGCCAGCGCCGCCTCGACCCGGTTGCGCATACGCGTCAGCGGCGTCTTGAGATCGTGAGCGATGTTGTCGGAGACCTGTTTCAGCCCGATCATCAAGGCTTCGATGCGCGCCAGCATGGTGTTGAGGCTGAGCGCCAGGCGGTCGAACTCATCGCCCGTCCCCGTCACTTCCAGACGCCCCGACAGATCGCCGGTCATGATCTGCCGGCTCGTCGCGGAGATGGAATCGATGCGTTTCAGGACGCGTCGCGACACGAACAGCCAGCTCGCCAGCCCGAGCACCACCATCAGCCCGACAGTCAGGATCAGCGCCTGGCGGATGATCGCCACGAAACGCTGCCGTTCACCGATGTCGCGGCCGACGAGAAGCCGGAAACCGCCGGGCAGCGCGAAGACGCGCACCAGCGCCACATGGTCGGCGCTCGTATCCTCTTCCAGCCGGCGATAGGGGATCGGATGGAGATCGGAATCCGGGCGCGTCAGCACTTCCGGGGGTACCGCGGCCACGTTGCCGACGATGATGTCTCCATCCGGATCCGTGACGAGATAGAGGCTCGCGCCCGGCTGGCGGCTGTGCCGGTCGATGATGCGGGCGACGCGGCTCAAGCCCCCCACCTCGTACTGGCGGGCGAGCTCGCGCGTTTCCTGATCCACCGCCTCGGCGAGCTGCGTCGTCAACAGCTGCGTCGTGTTCTTGGCGATGTAGAAGATGAGGAAGGCGGCGAAGATCGTGAAGACGGCGAGATAGACGGCGGCGAGCTTGAAGGCCGTGGTGCGCAGTAGGCGCAGCCGGCCGCCGGCCTTGCCCGCGGGAGACCGTTTAGCCATCGTCGCGGATGACGTAGCCGGCGCCGCGCACCGTGTGCAGGAGCTGCTTTTCGAAGTTCTTGTCGATCTTGCCGCGCAGGCGCGACATGTGCACGTCGATCACGTTGGTCTGAGGATCGAAGTGATAATCCCAGACATTCTCCAAGAGCATGGTGCGGGTGACGACCGTGCCGGCGTTCTTCATCAGATATTCCAGAAGCCGGAATTCGCGCGGCTGCAGCAGGATCGTCTCGCCGCCGCGCGTCACGGTGCGCGCCAGACGGTCGAGCTCGAGATCGGCGACCCGGTAGCGGGTTTCCGCCTCGTTCGGCGTGTTGCGCCGCGCCAGCACCTCGATACGCGCCAGAAGCTCTGAAAACGCGTAGGGCTTGGCCAGATAATCGTCGCCGCCGGAACGCAGCCCCTTCACCCGATCGTCGACCTGGCCGAGCGCCGAGAGGATCAGCACGGGCGTGCGGTTTTCCTCCTCGCGCAGTTCCGAAATCACGGAGAGCCCGTCGCGTTTCGGCAGCATCCGATCGACCACGAGCACGTCGTAATTCTCGTGCGAGGCCATGGCATAGCCTTCGTCGCCGTCACTTGCGTGGTCGGCGACATGGCCGGCCTCGCTCAGCGCCTTGACGAGATAGGCGGCCGTTTCCTGATCGTCTTCGATGACGAGAATACGCATGAGAGGGAGCTTCCTTTCCGTCTCCTTGGTGGGGCTGAGACGCGAAACGGCGGATCGCGCTGCGATCCGCCGCTCCGGACGGCCGGCGGTGGGGGCGACTTTAACCGCCGAAAGGCCGTTTCTGAAGTCGGGGCCGGAGAGGAGGCCCCGCTTCTTGTCGTCAGCCCTGGTCGTCGGTCGGCAGAGCCACGAAGCGCGAATTGCCGTTGCGCTCGACCTGCATAAGCACCGCCTTGCGGCCCTGCTCTTTGACGGCAGCGATCTGGTCTTCGAGATCGGAGCCGTTGCGCACGGACTTGCCGCCGGCGCGCACGATCACGTCGCCTTCCTCGAAGCCCTTCTGATCGGCCGCCGAACCGCTGTCGACGCCGATGACGACGACGCCGTCGCCATCCTGGTTGGGCTCGACCGCAAGACCGAGGCCTTCAAGGCTCGTCGGCGCGGCCTGATCGCCGCTGTCCTGGCTGTCGGCAGACGCCGTCTGCTTGCCGAGCTTGCCGAGTTCCACGTCGATCGTGCGTTCGCGACCATCGCGCAGAACCGTCAGCTCGACCTTGGTGTCCGGATCGTAGGCGGCGATCATGCGGGCGAGTTCACGCGGGCCGTCGACCTTGTTGCCGTCGACTTGCGTGATGATGTCGCCGGCCTGGATACCCGCCTGCTTGGCCGGGCCGCCATCCTGCGGGTCGGCCACGAGCGCGCCCTCGGTGGAGGAGATCCCGAGGCCTTCGGCGATGTCTTCCGTCACCGGCTGAATCTGCACGCCGAGCCAGCCGCGGGTCACCGCGCCGTCCTTGCGCAGCTCGGAGACGACGTCGCTCACGACATTCGCCGGAATGGCGAAAGCGATGCCGACATTGCCGCCGGAGGGCGAGAAGATGGCCGTGTTCACGCCGACGACCTCACCCTTCATGTTGAAGGTCGGGCCACCGGAATTGCCGCGGTTCACCGGCGCGTCGATCTGGATGAAATCGTCATAGGGGCCGGCGCCGATGTCACGTCCGTCTGCGGACACGATGCCCGCCGTCACGGTGCCGCCAAGCCCGAACGGGTTGCCGACCGCCACGACCCACTGGCCGATCTTCGGCGCGTCCTGGGAAAGGTTCACATAGGTGTAATCGTTGCCGTCGACCTTGAGGAGCGCAAGGTCGGTGCGCTCATCGACGCCGACGACCTTGGCCGGCAGCTCCTTGCCGTCTTCCATGACGACGGTCACTTCGGAGCCGTCCTCGACGACATGGTCGTTGGTGACGATGTAGCCGTCCTGCGAAATGAAGAAGCCGGAACCCTGGCTCATGCCAAAGCGCGGATGATTGCGATGGTGGGGGCTGCGTCCGCGGTCGTTGTCGTCAAAGTCGAAGCCGCGCGGGCCGAAGCGCTTGAAGAATTCGTTCAAGGGATTGTCGTCGGGCAGATCCGGCATGGAAAAGCGGCGACCATCGCCTTGGAAGGTCACGGGATTGACTTCGGATTTCACACGCACGCTCACGACGGCGGGCTTCACCTTCTCCACGAGACCGGTGAAATCGGCCGGACCTTGGTTTTGAACCTGCACCTGCTCGGCGCGGACCGGCTGCGTGTCGGACAGGATGGCGCCGGAGGCAGCCACACCCGCTACGCCAAGCGTCACAGCGCTGGCGAGAAGCGCATTCCGGAACTTTCCAAGTGTCGAAACGCGGTTCTTGTTGTTCGTCATATTGCTCGTTCTCCAGGGCGTTAACTCGATGTCCGCTCCGCGGGGGGGCGCGCGGAGCGGACTGGAGGCCGCAGCAGGGGACAGGGGCAATGAGGTCCTGCTGCACGCTCACAGATAGGTGAGCCCGGCTTACCGCGCAGTGACCTTGGAATTAAAACTTCGTAATCCGGAGAAGATCTCCCGGGATCGCGTCTGCCGTCGCAGCCTGCGACCGCCCGCATCCCCGGGCGGCCGTGCGCCTCAGCCGACGCGCCGCGCCTCGCCAAAAGTCCAGCCGCGGTTGAGCGCAAAGACCACGATCGGCACGACGCCGACCATGAACGGCAGCACCCAGAGATAGGACAGCGCCATCGCCTCGACGATGATGAAGATCGCCAGACTGTTGAGCGCAAAGCCGATCAGGCTGACGACGGCGAATTTGACAAAACTCGCCCAGCTCCGGCGGGTCGCGCCGAAGGTCCAGCGGTAATTGCCGAGGTATGAGACGATTACGGCACAGGCGAAGGCGAGCGTATTGGCGAGCATCGGCTCGGCACCGAACACCTCGATGAAGAGGACGAAGAGGACGCTGTGAAAGGCGGTCGCCAGGCCACCAACGATGCCGAACTTCAGATACTGCACGGCCGTCAGCGGCAGACGCGCGACGAGCGCATCGAGGCGCGGTTGCAGCCGCTTCACGCGCCCCTCCCCGCCGTCACTTCACCGGCCCTTCGAAGCGAGGATCGATCCAGGCGGCTCTTTTGCCGTCGGCGTTCGGCTGAAAGATCACCGTCACCGGCCCCGTTCCCGCGGGCATGGGGATCGTGTCGGCCGCCGCGCCCGCGCTCAGGCGCATCCGCGTCACCTTCTCGCCGCGCATGAGTTCCACGTCCGCCTCGCGGGCGCAGTCTGCACATTCCAGGAGCGCGGTCGTGAAGACCCAGTCGTCGGCGACCGCCAGGCGATGAGAAATCCGGCCCTTGGCCTCCAGGACCAATCTCGCTTCATTGTCACCACCACCGGCCCCGGCACTGTTCCCGGGGCCATCGATCGCCCGAAAGCCGACCCGGCCGCGATTCTCTCCGGCGAGCTGACGATAGCGGTCCATCAAACGCATCGTGGGGCGCATCTCATCGCGCGGCAGCCGAAGCTCCAGAAGCCGGCCCTCTCGGTTGACATGCGCGGTGCGGTAATTGGAGGCGATATAGTCGGCGAGCGGATAAAGCACGGGCCTCGCCCGCAGCATCTGGCCGACATCCTGCACGATCACATCGGCGGGCGCGATCTCGAGATCGCTGATCAGGCCGGCGACTTCCGCCTCCGTCGTCTGCGGCTCGAGATAGGTGAGCCGCGTCGCGTGCTCGGGCGCGAAGGCATAATAGATCGGCCGGATCGGGTAGCTGAAAATGCGCTGAGGGCGATGCTCCTCGAAGAAGGCCTCGACCCCCTTCAGCTCCTGGTCCTGGTCCGGAGCAAATTGAACGCCACCGATGAGGGGGCGCGACGGCACGGAGTAGAAGAGAGCGTCGGTACCGAAGCGAAACGCCGCCGTCGAATTCGGATAGAAGACCGCAACCATCGCGACCAATCCGAGCACCCCGGCGACGAGGTTCGTCAGGCCCGAGGATGCGCCTCCCGGTTCATTCGCGGGCGAGCCTTGCATCCTCGCGCCGAGACACAAAAGCGGCGGCGCCAGAAGCAGCACCAGGGAGGAGGTCGAGATCGCGGCAGCGAAGAGAATGAGGATCGCAAGCGCGACGAAGAGAGCCTCGATCAGGCGCCGCGGCGCGCGCCGATCGATCGCGCGAACCACCTCCCGCCGCCTCGCCCAGATCATGGCGATGGCGATCGGCGTCAGAACGACGAGTTCGGAGATCGAAAAGACGAGATGGAGATAATCGGAACGCCCGAGGGCGGAGACCAACCGCAGGATCGCGTAGCTCAAGAACGCGATCGCGGCGGGCTCGGCGAAGACGCCGCTTAAAACGAACAGAGTTCCGATCAGCGCGATCTCGAGGAAGAAGACGTAATAGGCGAAATTCTCGATCGCGAAGGGCGGGAACGGCAGGTCCATCCCGGCGGGCTGGATGAAGAGCGCGTAGATCGACGTGTAATAGAGATATTCGCCGACCGGCATGCCCTGCAGCGCCAGCGCTCCAATGCCTCCCGCCACGACCACAAAACTGCTGCCGGCGATCCACACAAGGCGCCGTACCCGTTCTCCAAAAGGCTCCTTGCGCGCGGCAAGCTCGACCCAGAAGATCACCCAGGCGAGAAGAAGGAAGACTTCCTGGCCGACCCAATAGCTGAGGCCGAGGAATACGCCGGCGGCGAGGGTCCACGCCCGATCCGCGCGCGGCGTCGTTCCCCCCATCGTCATGAGATAGGCAGCAAGCGCCAGTGCCGGGATGGCCGTGCGCAGCTGGAAGATCGGCGTCAGGAAGAGGAAGGTTGCGGCGACGAAAACCGCGATCGCGAAGGAAGTACGCCCGAGAAGGGCGCGCGTCGCGGCCAGCGCCAGAGCGAAACTCGCCGCGATCTGAAACAGGTAGGGTCCCAGCAGGATCGCAAACGAGGTCGCACGAAACGTCTCGCCGAAAAGCCGCTGCCCCAGCGCCAGATAATAGTAAGTCCCCGGCGTGCGAAAATGGATGAAGTCGCGAATGTAGATTTCGCCGTGGTTGATCCAGCGTGCGAAATCGTAAAACAGCGCCTGATCGCCAAACTGAAACGAGTAGAGCGACTTGGCCCAGGCAAAGGCGACGCCGACCGACAGGATGCAGAGCAGAAGGAAAAGCGCCGCCGGGACGCGGAGCCGGGCCGTCACGCTTCGGCCTCACCCTGCCGCATCGCCTCGTCGGGCGCCTCGTCGGGCGCCTCGTCGGGCTCAGCATCCGGCTCGTAGATCTTGCGGACGATGTAGAGCGGGCGCTGCTTCGCCTCGATGAAGATGCGCGAGAGATATTCGCCGATCGCGCCGAGGCTCAGCATGGTGAGGCCGTTGAAGAACATGATGGCGACGATCAGGGACGGATAGCCCGGCACGTCACGGCCGAAGAGCATCGTGCGCACGATGACGATGATGGCATAGACGATCGCCAGTCCCGCGATCGCTCCGCCCAGATAGCTCCAGATGCGCAACGGCACGGAGCTGAAGGACGTGATGCCGTCGAGGGCAAAATTCCACAGCCGCCAGTACTTCCACTTGGTCTCGCCGGCAAAGCGCGCCTCGCGGGAATATTCGATGCTGGTCTGGCGGAAACCGACCCAGGCGAACAGCCCCTTGTTGAAGCGGCTGCGTTCCGGCAGCGCGCAGATGGCATCGACCACTTTGCGGTCCATGAGCCGGAAATCGCCGACATTCGGCGGGATCTCGATTTCCGAGAGCTTGTTCGCCGACCAGTAGAACAGGCCCGCCGTCCACCTCTTCATCGGCGTATCGGTCTGGCGCTCGGAGCGCACGGCGTTGACGACCTCGTAGCCCTCGCGCCACTTCTCCAGCATGCGGCCGATGAGCTCCGGCGGGTCCTGCAGATCGGCATCGATCGGAACCACGCAATCGCCCCGCGAGGCGTCGAGGCCGGCGGTCAGCGCCGCCTCCTTGCCGAAATTGCGCGAGAGGTCGATCACCCGCAGATAGGGCGCGTGTTTCTGGCGCTCGATCAGGGCCGCCAGCGTCCGGTCGCGGCTGCCGTCGTCGACGCAGACGATTTCGTAGGAAATGCCAAGCTCGCCCAACACGGTTTCGAGCCGTCGAAAGAGGCCGTCCAGGCACTCTTCCTCGTTGTGCATCGGAATGACGAGACTGAGGCAGGGCTTGGTCATGGAGGCCCATTGCGGCTGGCGAAATACGGGAATCGATCGCAGTTCTGATCGATCCGCGATCTTCCGGCAAGGCGGCGGGCGTCCTTGTTGCAGCTGCTGCGGCTGGCCGGAAGCTTTCACGGCGCCCTGCGACCCGCGGGCCACACTTGCCGCGGAGCAAAGTCCGCCCACAAGAGCCTCAGGCGCTTTCCAGACGATGAAGGTGCGGCGGCTCTAGTATTTCTTCAAAATATCGGCGAGCGCCCGCTCCTCGGAGGCGGAGAGCTTCGATTCCGACAGGACGCGCGTGCCGCGGAAGCGGATGAAGAGCGCGATGCCGCCGATCAGAAGCACGATCACCGGCGCCGCCCACAGGATCAGGTTCTTCCAGTCGAGCACGGGTCGCAACAGGACGAACTCGCCGTAGCGATCGACCAGGAACTTCTTCACCTCATCGTCCGTGTCGCCGGCCTTGATGCGCTCGCGCACGAGAAGGCGCAGATCCTTGGCGAGGTCGGCATTGGAATCGTCGATCGATTCGTTCTGGCAGACGAGGCAGCGCAGATGTTCGGAAAGGTCGCGCGCGCGCGCCTCCAGCTTCGGATCCTTCAGCATCTCGTCGGGCTCGACCGCCCAGGCCTGCGAGACGAGGTCGAAGCTGCCGCCACTTTGCAGCGCCCCTCCTGCGGGAAGAAGCAGCACCGTAAGAGCAAACGCAATCAAGAAGCGTTTCACGCCTTTGCCTCCTGCAGACGCTTGGCGCGTGCGGGTTTGGCGACACCGATGCGGAAGCGTCGGTCAGAGAGGGACACCGTCCCGCCGATCGCCATCAAAACCGCACCCAGCCAGATGAAGGTGACGAGCGGCTTGTAATAGGCGCGCACGGTGAGCGAGCCGTCATCGTGCTGATCGCCGATCGACACGTAAAGCTGCGAGAACCAGAAGGTCTTGATCGCCGCTTCCGTGGTCGACATCTGACGCGTGGAATAGAAGCGTTTCGCCGGCGCCATGGCGAGGAGAACGTCGCCGTCGCGGGACACGACGAAGCGGTAGAGCTCCTCGCGGTAATTGTTCTCCGTATGCGGCACGTAATCCTGATAGGTCAGCGTGTAGCCGCCGGTTTCCAGAGATTCTCCGGGCTTCACGGAGACGATCGTCTCGGTCTGATAGGTCGTCGTGGCGACGATGCCGATCACCGTCACGCCGAGGCCGGCATGGGCGAGCGCCGTCGCGAAGGCCGTCCGCGGCATGCCCGTAAAGCGCGCCCAGGAGGTCTTCAGCGGCATGCGTCCGATGCCAGAGCGGTCGATGATCTCGTTGGCGGCTCCGGCGATCAGCCAGATGCCGAGACCGACACCGATCGGTGCGAGCGGATGCTGCACGCCCTCGATGATCAAGGTCGCCACCAGTGCCACGACGGCCAGCACCATGGCGAAAAGCAGGCGCTGTGCTGCGGCGAATAGATCGCCGCGTTTCCAGGCGAGCATCGGCCCGAAGGGAACGGCCAGAAGCAGCGGCACCATTAGCGGCGCGAAGGTGATGTTGTAGAACGGCGCGCCGACGGAAATCTTGTCCTTGGTGAGCGCTTCCAGAACGAGCGGATAGAGCGTGCCGGCGAAGACCGTCGCCGTTGCCGCCACCAGGAAGAGATTGTTGTAGAGAAGCGCGCCCTCGCGGCTGATCGGTGCGAACAGGCCGCCCTGTTTCAGCTCTGGCGCCCGCCAGGCGAAAAGCGCCAGCGACCCGCCGATGAAAAGAACCAGGATCGCCAAAATGAAGACGCCGCGCGTCGGGTCCGTCGCGAAGGCGTGCACGGAGGTGAGCACGCCCGAGCGCACCAGGAACGTGCCGAGCAGCGACAGCGAGAAGGTGAGGATCGCCAGCAGGATCGTCCAGATCTTGAGGGCGCCCCGCTTCTCCATGACGATCGCCGAGTGCAGAAGAGCGGTTCCCGCCAGCCACGGCATGAAGGAGGCGTTCTCGACGGGATCCCAGAACCACCAGCCGCCCCAGCCGAGCTCGTAATAGGCCCAGTAGGAGCCCATGGCGATGCCGAGCGTCAGGAAGATCCAGGCCATCAGCGTCCAGGGCCTGACCCAGCGCGCCCAGGCCGCGTCGACGCGGCCTTCGATGAGCGCAGCGGCGGCGAACGAAAAGACGATCGAGAAGCCGACATAGCCGAGATAGAGAAGCGGCGGATGAATGGCGAGGCCGACATCCTGCAGGATCGGGTTGAGATCGCGGCCCTCGCCCGGCGCCGGCATCATACGCAGGAACGGGTTCGAGGTGGTCAGGATGAAGAGCAGAAACGCCGTCGCGACCCAGCCCTGCACGGCGAGCACGCGCGCCTTCAAGGTCACCGGCAGATTGCCGCCGAAGGCCGCCACCAGCGCCCCGAAGAGCGACAGGATCAGGACCCACAGCATCATGGAGCCTTCGTGATTGCCCCACACACCGGAAATCTTGAACAGAAGTGGCTTCGCCGAATGCGAGTTCTCCCAGACATTCGCTACGGAGAAATCGGAATTGATATAGGCGACGGTGAGCGCGCCGAAGGCAAAGGCCACATACAGAAAGCCGATGAGGGTCGAGACGGTGCCCACCCGCATCAGCCGGTTGTCGCGCGCCGCAGCTCCCCACAGAGGCACCGTCGACTGAATGAGCGACAGCGCCAGCGCCAGGACGAGCGCGTAATGGCCGAGTTCAGCGATCGAAAAGCCAGACATCCAGGACATCACTGCGTCGCTGTCTCTTGGTTGTGCTGCCACAGGCCCTGCGATTTCAGGGAATCGGCGACCTCGCGCGGCATGTAATTCTCATCGTGCTTGGCCAGCACGCTGTCGGCATGGAAGCTGCCGTCGGGCTCCATCCGGCCTTCGGCCACGACGCCCTGCCCTTCGCGGAACAGGTCCGGCAGGATGCCGCGATACATGACCGGTACGACCTGCGCCGTATCGGTGATGGAGAAGAAGACTTCGCCGTCCTTCTCACGCTTCACCGACCCTTCGGCGACAAGGCCGCCGAGCCGGATGCGCGAGCCCGGGGCGATGTTCTTTTCGGCGAGTTCGCTCGGCGCATAGAAGAAGACGATCTGGTCGTTGAGCGCGTAGGCTACCAGGCCGAGGGCGCTCGCAAGCACCAATCCGGCTCCGGCAATGAGCGACAAACGGCGTTGCTTGCGGGTCATTGCGTCATCTCCTCCATGCCCGGGAGACGCAGGTCCTGGGCGAGCTGAGCGATTTCACGCCGCTTCTCCGTGTCGGAGACCGACGCAAGGGCCGTGCGTGCGGCCTCGGCGGCATCTTCGCGCCGTCCGAGCACGGCGTAGGAGCGGACGAGCTGCATCCAGCCATCCGCATCGTCGGGCTTCTTCTCGAGACGATCGGCCAGATTGTCGACCATCCCCTCGATCATTGCCATGCGATCTTCAGGAGCCATGGCGCCGGCGGCGTCCATTTCCTCCTGGCTCGGCCCACGCGTGGGCGTCGCAGCAGGCGGCGCACCCGCGTCCGCCCGCGCGCTCGGCGCGTTCTCGCGCAAAGGTCCGAGCGCCGGCTTGTTCGGCTTGGCAAAGAGCGCTGCCGCCGTGTCCTTCTCCGCCCGCTCGATGCGGGCGACCGTCTCTTCGATCGCCGGACGCCAGGCGGCATCGGCGGGCGCGTCGTCGAGAAGCGCGTGCAAGGCGGTCGTCGCGCCCTCGTTGTTGCCTTCCTGCTCCATGGCGAGAGCGAGATAGAAACGCGCCTTGGCCGTATCGCTGTCGAGCTCGGCACCCGATTCGGCAGAGGCTTCAAAAGCTTTGCGCGCTTCGTCGGTGACGATGCCGCCAGAGGCCATGACGAGCGCTTCGCCGAGCGCCGTCTGCCGCGCTGGCGTGGAGCCGCCGAGGCGGATCACGTTGCGATAGGCGCGGGCGGCGTCGACCGGACGGCCGAGACGCGAATAGACGGGCGCCAGCACCTCCCAGCCACGTGTATCGTCGGGATTGCGCGCCAGATGGTCTTCCACGCGTCCGACGAGAAGCGAAATGTTCTTGCTGTCCGGCGCATCGCCGAGACGCGCCCGCAAGGGCTCGTCGGGAAGGCCCGGAGAGCCCTGCGCGAGATAAAGCCCGAGGCCAATGAGCGGGATGCCGACGAGTGCGACGGCAGCCGTCGCCGCGCGCCGGAAGCCGCCCCCTGCGGCGGCCGTGCGCGCCGCCTCGCGGCGGTCGGCAGCGATCAGCCGGCGGCCGATCTCGGCCCTCGCCGCTTCGGCCTCTTCCGGCCCGATCCGTCCGGCCTCGCGATCGCGCTCGAGCTCGTCGAGCTGTCGACGATAAACTGCCGCATCATAGTTTTCACGCGAATCGACGGGTTTTCCCTCCCGCAGGAGAGGAAGAACGACGGCCAGAACTGCGATGACCGTGAAGATTGCAATCGCCAACCAGAGAAGCATGAGATCTCAAGCTCTTAACTTGGGCTAGATGTACCCGTCCAAAGTCCAGGTCACAATGCGACGAACACGCTTTCGTCTAGATAGGATGCCCAAGAACCTCGCGGCAGGTCACTTTTTCAGGCCGCGGCACAACACCGCGGCCTGTGATCACACTGAAATCTGCCGAGCTCAGCTCACCGGACGCCAGGTGCCGTCCGGCTGACGGCAGGCCGTGCCGCGGGCCACCTGCGGCGAGCCTTCGATGTAGATCGTGTGCGCATAGTCGCGGCAATCGACGGAATTGATCTGGTAGGTCTGTCCCGGAACGATCTCGCCGCGGTAATTGCCCGTGCTCGCCTGCCACTGGACCGGACGGCCCGGCGCGCCGTATTCGAGCGCCTGGTATTCGGCGGCAAGCGCCTGCTGACGGGCCTGCTGGTCCATATTCGCGCCGACGCGGTTGCCGATCAGGCCGCCGGCGAGCGCGCCGATCGCGGTTGCCGCGACACGACCCGAACCATGGCCGATCTGGTTGCCGAGAACGCCACCGACCACGGCACCGCCGAGGGTTCCGATGCCTTCGCGCTGCCCCATCCCCCCGGGCTCGGTCTGGCAAGCGGTGAGAAACAGAGCACCGATCGCGGCACTCGTCACTGCAAGTCTCATTGAACAATCCTCTCGAAAAAACCCCTCGGCCAATCCATGGCAGATCGAGCGAACCGGTTCCAGAGCAGGATGGCAAAATTGCGGTCGGAGGCCTCTTCACCTTTCAAGGAGCAGACGTTCCGACGGCCTATCCGTTCTTTTCCGCCACCGGCAGGTCGAGCACGGCCTTCAGGCCCCCTTCGGGCGCCGCCTCCAAGGTCAAAGCGCCGCCATAGATGCGGGCGAGTTCGTCCACGATCGACAGGCCGAGACCGGAGCCCGGCTTCGTCTCGTCGAGCCGCATGCCGCGGGCCAGCACTTTCTTGCGCTCGTCCGGCGCAAGCCCCGGCCCGTCATCGGTGATGATGAGCCGCGCGCGCCGCGCATTGCCGTCGCCGGCGGGCAGGCACGAGAGCGTCACCTCGGAGCCCGCCCATTTGCAGGCATTGTCGAGGAGGTTTCCGACCATCTCTTCGAGATCCTGCTTCTCGCCCCGGAAGACGAGGGTTGCCGGACAATGCACGCTGATCTCGAGCGGACGGTCGCGGCCATGCACCTTCTGCATGACGCGCGCCAGGGCCTCCACCACGGGCGCCACCGGCGTCATCGCGCCGATGACGTTCGTCTGCGCGGCGATGCGGGCCCGGTCGAGATGATGGCCGATCTGGCCGCGCATCACCTCCACCTGGCGGCCGACGCGCTCGGCAAGCTCGCGCTCGCCCGCCTCCGCCTCGTTCTGCAGAATGGCGAGCGGGGTCTTCAGCGCATGCGCAAGATTGCCGACATGGCGGCGGGCCCGTTCCACGATCTCGCGGTTGGAGAGGATGAGCGCATCGAGATCTTCGGCAAGCGGGGCGATTTCGTCCGGCCATTGCCCCCCGAGGCTGACCCGTTCGCCGCGTCGGACCTCCTGCAAGGCGGCGCGCACATCGCGCAAGGGTCGAAGCCCGAAGCGAATCAGGACGGCCGCGCCGATCGCGAGAAGCAGTCCGAAGATGCCGAGCGTGATCGCCACGATGGTGGTGAATCTGGAAATATCGCGCGCCACGCCGCGGGCATCGCCGGCCACCAGCACCGCAAGGCGCTTGCCGTCCGGCTTGGTGATCTGGCGTTCCACGGCTCTGAGGCCGCGTCCCCCGGGCCCGTCGAAAGAGAGGCGGCGCGGCCGCCCGTCCGGGTCGGGCAGATCGTCGACGGCGAGATGATCGCCGAAGAGCGACGGCGAGGCGGTCAGAACAGCGCCCGTCTCCATGTCGCGGATCTGCCAGTACCAGCCCGATTGCGGCAGGGAAAAGCGTGGCTCGCCGAGTGCCACCTGCGTTTCGTTCGGCCCCTCGCCCGAGGCGACGACGGCGCCGACGAGCGCCTTGTGCAGCGCCACCAGGCGGAAATCGAAACTGCGCTGCAGGCTGTCGCGGAAAAGCGAAATGAAGAGAATGGCGGCAAGAAGCAGCGCCACCGTCGTGCCGGCCGCCGCGATGATGGCGAGCCGCAGGCTGAGCGAGCCCTGCCCCTTGGCCCGTCCCTCGGACGTGCTGCGCCTGAGGCTCCAGCTTCTCGGATGCAGCCTCTCAAGCATCGGCGCCGTCGGTCTCGCCCCCCGGCGGATCGATGCGGTAGCCGAGCCCGCGCACCGTCTCGATCAGATCGATGCCGAGCTTCTTTCTGAGACGCCCGACGAAAACTTCGATCGTGTTGGAATCACGGTCGAAATCCTGATCGTAAAGATGCTCCGTCAGCTCCGTGCGCGAGATCGTCTTGCCGCGATGGTGCATGAGATATTCGAGCACCTTGTATTCGTGGGAGGTGAGCTTCACCGGATTGCCGTCGACCGTCACGCGGCTCGCCCTCAGATCGAGGCGCACGGGCCCGGCGGTGAGGTCGTTCGAGGCATGGCCGGCGGCGCGCCGCACCAGCGCGCGCACGCGCGCCAGAACCTCCTCCATATGGAAGGGTTTGGCGACATAATCGTCGGCGCCGGCGTCGATCCCCTGCACCTTGTCGGACCAGCGGTCGCGCGCAGTCAGGATGAGGACGGGCATGGTGCGCCCCTCGCGGCGCCAGGCTTCCAGAACCGACAGCCCATCCATCTGCGGCAGGCCGAGATCGAGAATCACCGCGTCGTAGGGCTCCGTCTCGCCGAGAAAATGGCCATCCTCGCCGTCGAGCGCGGCATCGACCGCATAACCCTGCTCGGTGAGCGCGCTCACCATCTGACGGTTCAGATTCTCGTCGTCCTCCACGACCAAAATGCGCATGAGAGCCTTCGCCTTTCGTCTCTGCTCGGGATTTGGCGCCCGCTATCGACCGCCTCTTTTGACCGGCCATTTTCGCCGTTCCGTGTTCTCCGGCCCGGGTTCGCCGGCCAATGTTCATCGGCCAATGTTCATCGGCTGCGATTCGTCTTCGAAAGCCTATCTCTTTGCCTAACGCGCCGGAATGTTGACGCGCTGGAGCCTTCCGTCCGGACCGAGCACGGAGGCCTGATAGACATAGCCGCCGCCCGCCTCGCACAATTTGACGTCGACGACCTCGCCGGAAATTCCGGCGCGCCGGAGCGCCTGCGACAGCGGCACGGCCTGGCCGGACGCCACCACCTGGCGCGCCTCACCGGGGCCAAGACAGGCAGCAGCCGCCTCCCCGGCCACCAGAAGCGACAGAAGAAGGGCGAAAACCGACAGGAAGGGGCGCAACATCATCATGCCTGTCTCATAGCACGAGCGGCTGAATGCGGGCTGAATGGGGCGGAGAGTTTCTGGGGAAGATCCAGCCCTATGCGGCCTCCGGAAACGAGATATCGAAGGCAAGCGGTACGCCGAGCGCCTCAAAAGCCGCCTCGAGCTGATCGAGCTGCGATTTGTGATCCAGACGAAACAGTCGGTCCACCTGCTCGCGATGCCAGCCGAGCCTTCTTGAAAGCTCCGCGCGGGTCACGCCCTTGGACTTGGCGAGCATATACAGCAGCGCCTTGAGAAAGATCAGCGCCGGTAACTGCACAGGATAACCATGTCCGCTCGGTTCGTGATGCGGCGCAGGAATCGCCTCTCCATCTGCAATGCGCGCGGCGATCGCCTCCTCGATGGCCTTCAAACCACTCTGGCAGGCTTCTTCCTTCGTCTCACCGAAAGTCGTGATCTCGGGGAATTCAGGCACCGAGACGAGCCAACTCAAAGTCCCGTCTTCGGCTTCGTCCATTTCGATGGCGATTTCGTAGTACATGGACACGTCACTTTATCCCGAGATCCTTGAGGATGCGGGCGACGAGGCCCTTTCCGAGTTCCTTGCTCGAGCCATGGATCGGAATGACCGCCTTGCGGTTACCCCGCCGAACGGTCTGATGCCCGCTGCCGCCTTTATGAGTCTCGAACTTGCAGCCATGGTCTTTCAAGAGCTTGCGGAGTTCAGCAGAGTTCATCGAAACATATCGCCCGCCACACCACTGTGGAAGTCCACACGAGTGTGGACGGGGCGACTGCCTATTTCAAGTTGATTGTGTGCAGCTCCCGGATGCAAACATTCGAGAGTCTCCGCATCCCCTCACACATTCGCCCGGTCCTTCACGAAATAGCCGACGATCAGCGCCAGCGCCGGGGCGAGCGGGGCCCAGATCTCCGGATCGGCGAATTCGGGAAAATGCCGCGCCACGAGAAGCTGGGCGAGATTGGCGAGCGAGGCGGCAAACGTCGCCGCGGTCAGCTTGTTGGTCGGCAGGAGCGTCGGCTGAGTGACGGTGGTCATGAGATTTTTCCTCCAGACAGAAAAATGGTCGCTGCGAGAGCGGCCAGGACGCAAAGTGTGAGAAAGATCAGGCCCCAGGGCGGACCAGCGCGGCCCGCCTGAGGCGCCGGGCGCATCGCGGCGCCCGCCTTCAGCGCCGGCAGTTCCGAGAGCGCGGCATGCAGCTCGTGAAGCGTCTTCGCTCCGGCGATGTCGTTAGGGGTCAGGCCGCGCGCGGCCTGAAAGCGTTTCACCGCCCCCTTCGTCAGTTCCTGGCCGAGGAGCACGAGCGCGGCGCGCACATAAAGCCGCCGCCGGTCGGCGAGGCCGTTCGTCCCGCCATTGATCGCCCGCGTCAGGCCGATCAGATCGCCCGCCGCGGCAATCCGGCCGAGATCGCGGCTCTCCCAGTACCAGAGCGCCGACACGAAGGCCCATGGAAAAGCCGCCAGGCGGTTCGGCTCGGCTAAAAAATCCGGCGCATCGGCAAAACGCTCTTTCGCCCAGGCCGCAAAGGCCGCCACGTTCGCCCGCCCCGTCACCTGGATGAGCCCGCGGCCGCGGTAGCGATAGCCGTCGCCGTCCGTCTCCGGGCTGTTGCCGAGATCGGCGCGGATATCGTAGCGCCGCTGCGCTGCCGTCGGCCCCCAGATCTCTTCCAGATAGCGAAAACGCCCGCTCTCATGGCCGATCTGGGCGAGAAACGCGGCGAGCATCTCCGGCCGGTCGAGCCCGAAAGCGGCTCCGTGCCGGGCAAGCCCCTCGGCCACGCCTTCCAGAATGCCGGTGCGCGCCCTCGCGCTCGCGATCGTCCGCAGGTCCTTGACGGCGATCATGCCGCTCTCCCTCTCTGTTTTTGAAAAGCCTTGTCTCGGCGCCGCCGCCCGTCAGAGGCGAAGCGTCGCTTCGGCCGCAAAGCCCGGCCCGATCGTCTCCGAGAGCTGTGCGACACGCACGGTCAGCACCTCCGGCAAAGCGCCGAAATCGGCGAGCTGCGCGGCGGCGGCATAGGCAAAATTCGGGGCTGCCGTTTCCAACTCGCGCCGCACGGCACCGCCGTCCAAAATCTCCAGACGATAGGCTTCGCGTGTCTCGTTGAGCGGCACGTCGGCGAGCGCCCAGCTGTCGCCGCCAAAGTGCGTGCGCCGGATCCAGGACAGCGCCACATCGCCCGTCGCGGAAACGCGCCTTGCCCGCAGATGCACCGGGCTCGCCGGCTTCAGCCCCCGCCCCTCCGGAGTGACGGCGATCTCGACGAAACTCGCCGCCGCATGGCTTTCGGCGATCGGCCCGATGCGCAGACGCTTGTCCCGCCCGATCGCGTCGAGCCCCATCGGCAGAACGGCGACGGCGTCGTTCAACAGCACGAAAGCATTGCCGATGCTCGCACCCGCCGCCATCGCGGTCTCGCTGCCGCCCTGCCCGCGCAACAGCCGGGCGAGACGATAGCGGCGGGTCCCGATCAGCTCGGCCGTGGCGAATTGCAGAATTTCCCAGCTCCCGTCGTCGGCTTTGACTGCCGCGAGATTGCCGCCCGCCAGCACATCGATCTCCGGCAGCGAGGCGAGCGCCCCGCCATAGAGCGTCACCTCCGGCGCATTGGCACGGTCGAAGCGGCCGAGCGGGCCGGGCCTCAGAGCCGTCGCGAGCCGGCCGCAGGTGGCCCGGGTTGCGATCGTCGACAGAAAGGAAAAACCGCCCCCCGCCTCGCCCTGATAGACGGCGAGCGTGCCGGGCCACGGTTCGGCGAAGGCAGCAAGCCGCGGCTGATGCGCCTTCTCGCCGTCGGCCGGCGCCGGCAGCTCCATCGCATGGACGAGCGGTGGCCCATAGGCCGGCGGCGTCACGATCCCCGGCGGGGTCGGCGTGGCCGGCACCATCGCCTTCCGCCGCAACGTCACCCGCCGCGCCTCAACCTCGCGTGCCTCGCCATCGGCGATTCGTGTCACCAGAAACGTGTCGGACCTCCCCTCCAGGGTCAGCCGCACCGCATCGCCCGCATCGAGCGCGGAAAAGCTCGGCGGCAGCGCGAAGGAGATCTCCTCGCGCCCCCGCCACAGATCGGCGAGCATCGCCTCGGCGAGCGCTTCGGCCTCCGCATCGCGCGCCACGATCGGCAGATCGAGCGTCAGGACGCGCCGGCTTCCCCCGGCGAGCCGGCGCGAATGCGCCGCCGCCATGCGGTACTCGTTGTCCGGAGACAGGGTGCGCAACGCCACTTCCGCGGCAAGCTCCGTCTCCTGCGCCCGCCGCCGCGTCGTCAGAGGCGTCTCAGCCGCATCGATCAGCAGCGTGTCCGACAGGCTCGCATCGAGCGGCCGCGCCCGCCCGCGAAACCGGATTGTCGTGCCGGCGTCGGCCGCATCGACACCATAGGCGGACAAAAGCGGTTCGAGCGTCGCGCGGGCCGACGACCGCTCGCCGACGACAAACCCCTCCACGAGCCCGTGCACATCGGCGACTTCCGCCGCATCGAAACCGTGATCTGACAGCACCGCCTCGATCAGACGGGCAAGGTCCATGGCGCCGAGCCGTCCGTTGAGCCAGTGTCCGAACCGCCAGTTCGGCGCATCGCCCCAGACATCCTCGAGCGCGGGAAACCAGGGATAGGGCCGCGCATCCCAGGTCCAGAGCGTGAGATGCGCCGGATCGACCATCGGACCGTTCGGCCCGTCCCGGTTCATCCCCGCATACGCGGCATGGCTCGGGTCATAGGCGGACAGAAGCGCCTCGATGGTGCGCCGCTGGATCAGATCATCGCGCTCGCCGGCGGAAAAATGCGGCAGCGCGCCTTCCGAGGATTTCGGATCGTAAAAGACGTTCGGCTGGTTCGCGCCCTTGTCGACGGCCGGACAGCCGAATTCGGTGAACCAAATCGGTTTCGACAACGGCACCCAGGCCGTCGGCGTCGCCTGTTCCACGCCGCCGGGCCGGTCGTAATGCCGGTTTTCCCACCAGCTCTCGATGTCCTTGAAGCGAAACACCCAGGGCTTTCCCGCCGTCCCGTCGGTGACCCTGCTGCGCCGCTGCGCCTTCCGGTCCTCGTCGGAGGCGTAATACCAGTCGAAGCCTTCGCCGGCCGCGAGGTTCTTGCGCAGATAATCGCAGCGGTAGATCGACCTCCCCGCTGCCTCGTCGGCATGGCCCGGCTCGTCGCGCCAGTCGGCAAGCGGCCAGTAAATGTCGATGCCGACGAAATCGGCCTCCGCCCAGAACGGGTCGAGATGGAAGAAGACGTCGCCGGAGCCATCCGCCGGCTGATGACCGAAATATTCCGACCAGTCGGCCGCATAGGAGATTTTTGTGGCCGACCCCAGAACCTGCCGGCATTCGCCACGCAGCACGCGCAGCGCCTCCACGAACGGATAGCGGTTCGCCTCCGCCCGGATCTGGCTCAGCGCCACCATTTCCGAGCCGACGAGAAACGCGTCGACCCCGCCCGCCGCCTTCGCCAGATACGCATTGTGCAAAATGAAGCGGCGATAGCGCCATTCCGTGGGCCCGGAATAGGAAACACCCCCGGCGCCCGCCGAAAACTGGCCGAGCGACGCCTCGCCCAGAAAATCCGCGATCTCGTCTGCCGCCGCCGCGCTCTTGTCGGGCGAACCGGCACGCCCCGGCGCCACGGAGAGCGTGATGCGCCCGCGCCAGGGATAGGGCGGCTGCCCCGCCTCGCCGCTTCTCGGATCGGGAAGATCGTTGCCCGCCGCCACATCCATCAGCACGAAAGGCAAAAGCGCCACCTTCAGGCCGCGCGCCTTCAATTCGCGGATCGCCCGGACGACCGTCTCGTCGCTCGGCGTGCCGCCATAGGCCGCACGTCCGTCGATATAGGAGACCACCTCCGCTTCGCCGCGGGTAAGCCCCGCCACCGACCAGTCGCCGCCGGAGATCCGCTTATGGGCATCGTCGACCATCGGCTGGATCAGACATTCGGGCGCGCGCAGATCGTTGCCGAACCAGGCGACGACCAGCGTCACCCATTCAAGGCGCGGGCAGAGATCCATGAGCTCGTCGAGCGAGGTCTCGAAATCCGCCTCCTCGCGGCGCGCAAAGGTGTTGGCGGTGGCATAGGTCCCGGGATCGCCCTCACTGAGGCGAAGTGCCGTGTCGTAGACGAACTCGCCCGCCCCCGGGATCACGCAGACGGCGCGGATATCCTTTTCGATGCTGCCGAGGGGGCGCAAAATCTCGAATGAGAGCTGCGGGATGCGATTGCCGAATTCCGCCAGCGCCAGACGCTCGAAGACGACATAGGCGGTGCCGCGATACGCGGGCGGGTCGCTCTCATGCGCGGCAATCAGCGGGTCGGGCAATTGGTCCTCGCTGCCCTTATAGATGCGCAGGGTGACGAGCGAGGGATCGAGCGGTTTTCCGTCCGCCCAGATCCTGCCGATATGCGCCACCTCGCCTTCGCACAGCGCCACGGCAAAATTGGCGAAGTAGCTGTAGGTGGTCGTCGTCACCTTGCTGCCGCCGCCCTTGCCACCCGCGCGCTGCGTGTCGGTCGTCGCGACTTCCTCGAAATCCGTCGCCCAGATCACCTGGCCGGCCAGACGCACGCGCCCATAGACGCGCGGGATCGGGGCGCCTTCGGTCGAACTCTGCACGGTCAGGTCGGAAAGCCGCGCGCCTTCCGCCTTGCGCTCGGTGGAAAAGACGCTGCGGTCGATCGCATAGCCCGCAAGCGCCCCGAGCGCGCGTCCGGCGATCGCTCCCACCCCGCCGAAAATGCTGCCGAGGCTCGCGCCCGCCGCGCTCAACAGAAGCGTCGCCATCAGCCCTTCTCCGCATCGTTGCCGTCGAGATTGGGAAACGCGAAGGCATAGGCGATGCGCCGACGCCAGGCGGGCACCAGCGCCACTTCGGCCACCGCCGCCCCTTCATGCGCGTGGATCATCGTCGTCTCGCCGGAAAGGATCGCCGCATGCTTCGCCGGCAGCCCCCTGCGCCAGCGGAAGAGGAGCACATCGCCGGCCAGCGCCGCTGAAATCTCGATCTCGCAGAGATGCCGGCGCGCGGCGTCTCTCAGCGTTTCTTCGCCCCGCGCCTCGGCCCAGTCGGGCGTATAGGCGGGCGGCATCTCGGCCTCTTCGCCATAAATCTCGCGCCACACGCCGCGCACGAGGCCGAGACAATCGGCACCGACGCTGCGCAGGGCGGCCTGATGGCGATAGGGCGTTCCGATCCAGCGCCTTGCCGCGCCCACGATCGCCGCACGGGTCACCTTTTCCATGCGCCGGCCCTGACCCGTTCGGTCTTCATTCGTTTGGGCCCGGGCGCCCGATGAAGGGCGTCGTGGTGCTGACCTCGCCGCCGCTTGCCACCGACCAGACGAAATCGTTGCCCGGCATATGCGGAAAGCCGCGGAAATTGAGCGTGTTGGCGAAGCGTTCGCGGCAGGTCGCAAGCCGCTTGTCGCAGCCGGGCGTCACCTTAAACCGGTCGCCGACGGCGATTGCCCGCTCCATCTTCTGCCACAGCGTCAGGCGGTGTGCCGTTCCCTCGACAGCGTGGCGTGCCACTTCGATGGCGCGGCCCTCGTTGGCGCCGGAGAGAAACGTCAGAAGCCCCCGCGCCAGGCTGCCATCCGCCACCCCCTCTCCTGCGCCACCCTCTGCGCCAAGCTCGCCGGTCTCGATCCAGCCCGCCCCATCCGTCGCCGTCACGACCGCCTCGACGCGCAGGGCCGCAAGATCGACGCGACAGCGGCCATCGCCGAGATCGGCGTCGCAGAGATGCGCAAAGAGCCGGCCGCTCTCCTGGTCGAGCGCGTGCGCGAGCCCGCGCAGCTCCGCCTTGAAGGCATGGTCCTCGCGCGTCACCTCGCCGATCGAGGCGATCCGCATCAGATGGCGCATCGCGGGCGCCGCCCAATTGACGAGCCACATCTCGACTCGGGCATTGTCATAGAGCCCGGCAAGGAGATCCTCCTCCGACAGCCGTTCGGAACTCAGCGCCCCGGCGACATCGAGGCCGCCGACTTCGAGCCCCGCATGGGCGACGCCGCCGGAAGCCGTCAGCCCGTTCTGCGGCTCATAGGTCACCCCGCCAAAGCCGAGTCTCCGGTCGTGATCGGTGAAACCGAGCCTCACCCCGTCGGCGCGGATCAGCGTCCAGCAGGTGCACAGGCTCGTAACGCCTGCCTCGAGATGCGCCGTCAGCGCAGCAGAAAAATCCTTCACGGCCTGATCTCCACGATCGGAACGGAGGGCGCCTCGCCCGCCTCGAAGGCGGCAAGATCGATGTCGAGGCGGTCGGTGTCGAAGCGCACCGGCACGTCGAAGAGGAAGCCGGCGGTGACAGCCGCTCCTGCCACCGGCACATGGCCGGAGGAAAAGGCGATGCGCCCGGTGGCGACGTCGAGCGAGAATGCTCCCGCCCCCTTCTCCACCCCGCCGACGCCAACACGGATCGTGCCGGCCACCGGCTTTTCGATTACACGCAACCACGGGGCGAGCCCGTCGCCGTAGCGTTTGACGAGGAGAAATTCTGTCGTCTCGCCATCGCCCGTGCCGATCCGCTGATCGAAGGGGCCGGGCTCGGCCGGCACCGGCGCGGAGGAAAAATCGCTGCGGTCGCGGAAGCGAAATCCATAGAGCCGGCCGCGCCGTTCTTCGAAAAAAGCGATCAGCCGTTCCATATCGGCGCGCGAGCGCACGCCTGAGCCGACATTGTAGCGGCGTCTGGAATCGGCCCAGCGCTGATTTCGCTCCTCACGCCCGGAGGCGAGCGTCACCACCTCGGTGCGCCGCTCCGGTCCGCCGGACGAACCGAAGGCGAGCGCCAGCGGAAACGAAACCTCGTGAAACCCTGCGGACATGGCGGCTCACAGCCCCCGCCGGCCGCGCGACACGGCACGCGCCAGCATCGCCGTCATTTCGGCTTCAGACCGGCGGAAGCTCGCCGCATCTTGCGTCGTCACGTTGAAGGTGACGTGGACCGGCGACCCCCCGGCGCCCGCGGCCGCAACACCGAGCCTGCCGTCAGCGCCGCGCCGCAAGGGCAGGATCGCCTCCGCCCCCGCCTCCCCCATCAGGCCGATGCCGCTGCCCGTCTGAAAATAGCTCGGCGCGGCAACGACCCCGCCGGAAGCAAAGGGCGTGACCTTGCCGCCCGCAAACACGCCGCCTTTGGCGAAACCACCAAGAAACGAGCCAAACGCCGACGTTAGAGCGCCGGACAAACCGCCGGCGATCGGCGCGAGCGCGGCATTGAGCGCGCGGCGCGACAGGCCGAGCGCCAGGCTCTTCAGGACGCTGTCGAAGCGTCGTCCCTCCACCGCCGCCTGACGGAAGGCGCTCGTCATGGAGCGCCCGAACCCGTCCGCCAGATGCTGAAGGTCGCCGAGCGTCGCCGACAGTGCCTCAGCACTCCCGGACAACTCGTCCGAGCCGAAATCGAAATCGTCTGCCATCATGTCCTACCGATCGGGAAAGCGCGCCATCAGCTGCGCGAGCTCGCCCGCTGTGAGCGGGGTCGCGCCTCTGCCGCACAAAGCCGTGCGGCAGGCCGAAAATTCGCGCGGCGTCATCGCCCAGAAATCGCGTGGAGAAAGCCGCAGAACGGCAAGGCCGAAGGCGATCGCCTCCTGCCAGGGAAAGGCTTTTGCGCCGCCTGTCCTGCCGTCTGCGGCTAAAGAGGGTTTTTTGGGGGGTCGCCCTGCCCGCGTGAGCCGTCCCCACCCTCCTGCGGCGCCCCAAAAGTCGCCCGCAAAAGCTCCGCCGCGATCCTGGCAAAGCCGGCCGCGCCCCCGTCCGACCGCAACACCGCCACCTCGTCGTCGGAGATCGCCTCGCCCGCGCCTCTCAGACCCGCACCCAGGATGCGGATGAGATCGCGGGCCGACAGCCGGCCCGTCTCGAAGCGTGCCGCAAGCGCCACCAGATCGTCGGCCTTGAAGGCGGCTTCGAGCTCGGCGAGCGCGCCAAGCGTCAAACAGAGCCTGCGCGTCTCGCCGCCGAGCACCGCATCGATCTCGCCGCGATGGAAATTCGCCATCTCCGCCTCCGCTCACAACGCCGCAAAGGCGAGTTCGCCGGCCGATTCCAGCGCCAGATCGTAGGCGACCTCGCCGTCATGCTCGCCGGAATATTCAAGCCCCGTCACCTGAAACGGCCCCGTTACCGTGCCGAAATCCGGGATCACCACCTGCCAGGCGACGATCGTGCCGGCAAAGAAGATCTCGCGGATCGTCGCGTCGCTCGCCTGGTCGCGAAACACGCCGGAGCCCGAAAGCCCCGCCCGCTTCACGCCCGCGCCCTCCAGAAGCTCGCGCCAGCGCCCGGCGGAATCGGTATTGGTGATGTCGACGCTCGCCTGATTGAACGAAATCCGCCTGGCGCGAAGCCCGGCGACAGTCACGAATTGTCCCTCCCGCTCCAGTTTCAGGAGCAGGTCCTTGCCTTTCTGGGCACTCATGATGGGTTCTCCCGCTGATTTCAGGCAGACGTTTCGGAGCGCCGCCCGGGGGAGGCCGGCGAAGAAGCTTCGCTCAAGCGGACAAGCAATTGACAGGATCAGGCAAGCCGCCGCCCGGACGAGACCCTATCTCCCGGTCTCGTCCCAAACGGAGTTCTCGCCCCATGCCCAGTTCCCAGGCCCCGATCGGCTCCCGTTTCGGTGCCGCCTCCACCGCCGAAGAGGTCGTTTCCGGCATCGGCCTCTCCGGCAAGACAGCCATTGTCACCGGCGGCTATGCCGGCATCGGCCTCGAGACGGTGCGCGTGCTTGCCGGCGCCGGTGCCGAGATCGTCGTCCCGGTGCGCGATCAGGCAAAGGCCGAGCGCGCCCTCGCCGGTCTTGCGCGCGTCTCCTCGGCGCCGATGGACCTCATGGACCCCGCCTCCATCGATGCCTTCGCCGAGACCTTTCTCGCCTCCGGCCGGGCCCTCGACATTCTCGTCAACAATGCCGGCGTCATGGCGCCGCCCTTGGCGCGCGATGCGCGCGGCTACGAATCCCAGTTCTCCACCAACCATCTCGGGCATTTCCAGCTGACGGCGCGGCTCTGGCCGGCCCTGAAGGCGGCCGGCGCAGCGGGCGGCGCACGCGTCGTGGAGCTTTCCTCGCGCGGCCACCGCTTCTCGCCCGTCGTGTTCGACGACGTCAATTTCGAGCGGCGCGACTACGACCCCTGGCTCGGCTACGGCCAGTCGAAGACGGCCAACATCCTCTTTGCGCTGGAGCTCGACGGGCGGGGCGAAAGCCATGGCGTGCGCGCCTTCTCGCTGCATCCGGGCGGCATCGTCGCGACCGATCTCGGCCGCCATCTCGATCCGTCGAGGCTGCGCGATATGGGCGCCATCGACGACAACGGCGAACCGGTCATCGATCCGGCCCGCTCGCTGAAGACGATCCCGCAGGGGGCGGCCACCTCCGTCTGGTGCGCCGTCAGCCCGGATCTCGACGGCATGGGCGGCGTCTATTGCGATGATTGCGACATCGCACCGATCGCGCCGGAAACCGCCGAAAACGCCTCAGACCCCTCGACGCGTCTGACGACCGGCGTGCGCGCCTACGCCGTCGATCCCGACGCCGCCAAACGCCTGTGGACCCTCAGCCAACACCTCACCGGCCTCACCTGGGAGGCCGAGTGAGGCTCACGCCTCCTCCATCACGGCGCGAAATTTCAGCACCGCGCGCCGGCCGCTGACCTCGCCGGCGCCGCTCGTCTTCATCTGGACGAAGCGGCAGCCGACGAGCGTGAAGCCGGCGAGCGCGAACTCGGCGTCATGCAGCAGATCGCGCAAAGCCGCGGCCAGCCCGAGCGTCTCGCGGCGGCCGCGGCCGCGCGAAAAGGCGACGAGCGAGAAGACGATCTCGACGAGCTTCGTCTCCGCACCGCTGCCGGCGGCCACAGGCGTCACCTCCATCTCGCCGAGATGCACGTAAGGCGCGCTCATATTCCGCGGCACATGATCGAAGACCTTGTCGGCGCCGATCAGGGCGACAAGCGCCGCATCGCCCGCAAGCCGTTCATAAATCGCCCGCTGCAGGGCCTCTTCGGCGCCCATCAGACTTCCTCCACGGCTTCGGCGCGGGTGAAGCGGCCGCTCGCGTCGGGGTCGTGGCAGATGACGCAGAGAAACAGCCGCGCGCCGAGCCGCAGCCGGTCGCCCGCCAGAAGCCCCACCTCGCGCCGCACGAAAATCTCGTGCGTCACCTCGCCGACCCGGCCTTCGCCGAGCGCCACATCGCGCGCCGTCCCGGGACGGAGATCGGCCCAGACATGCCCGATCGGCAGATAATCGAGGCTCTCGCCGCCGAGCCCGTCGGGCGCGGTCACCGGCCGTTCCCAGACCATGCGCTGGGAAAGCCGGCCCGGCCTCGTCAAAGGTCGCGTCACAGCTTGCATTCCGGACTGCCTCGACCGTCGGCGCGCCGCGCTCATGCCGGCACCAGCTCGCGAAACGGCGCAATCAGCCGCTCGTAGCCCGCCGGCAGCGCGCCGGGCCCATCGGCCTCGAGGGCCGCGCCGCGATGCTCGTACCAATGGGCGGCACGCAACAGGATCGCCTGGCGCAAGGGCGCCGGCACCTCGGCTGCGGTCTCGCCGAACCCCGCGGTGACGTCGATTTCGAGGCGGATCATTCCCCAAAGCCGCGTGTCGAGCCGGAGCTCGTCCGCCGCGCCCCCAAGCGAAATCTCATCCTCTTCGAGGAGCCTTTCGCCTGAAGCCGTCATGAGCCGCGCGGCATCCACCGACAAAAGCGGGCGGATCGGCAGGCGCAGACGCCCGGCTTGCGGCCGGTCCGTCACGACGAGGCGCCATGCCTGCGCGATCAGGACTTTTCGGAGATCGCCTTCGAGCGCCACGCGTGCGGCGACGAGGTAAGCAGAGATGAGCTCGTCTTCGGCCTCGTGCTCGACGCGCAGATGCGCCTTCGCCTCGGCGAGCGACACGGGCTCCACCTCCGGGCCTTCCAGAAGAATGCGTTGCATATGTCACCTTGGAAAAAAGGAGCGGCCTGCCCGAAGGCAGGCCGCAGGCCGGGGCCCCGTCGGAGGATGGGGGTGCAGGAGCGGGACCCCGGGTCTCGTGAGGACAGCATCCTCAGGTCGGTGACGACCCTTCTTCGCACGCCTAGCTTGCGCTGAACTTGACAAATTTGATCGCTTCAAAATTAAGAACGCCGCCGCCGACCCGTTTCGTGGTGTAAAAAAGCACGTAGGGCTTGGCCGAATAGGGATCGCGCAGGATGCGGATGCCCTGGCGGTCGACGATCAGATAGCCGCGCGAAAAATCACCGAAAGCGATCGACAGGGAGCCTGCGGCGATGTCGGGCATGTCTTCGGCGTCCACGACCGGGAAATTCATGATCGTGGCGCGGCTGCCGAGCCCCGCCGGCGGCGCCCAGACATAATTGCCGTCGGCGTCCTTCAGTTTGCGGATCGCCGCCTCGGTGCGCCGGTTCATGACGAAATGGGCGTTCTGGCGGTAGCCGGCCTTCAGCGCATAGACGAGGTCGATCAGAAGATCGCTCGGCATGTCGGCCGGAAAGCCACCGGAAACGCCGGTCGAAAGCGTGCCGAGCTTGCCCCATTCCCAGGCGCTTTCGGCAACATTCGGCACGGCGAGAAATCCCGTCGGCTTCTTGTTGCCGTCGCCTTTGACGAAGGCCGCACTCTCCTGTTCGGCAAAAGCCTGGTCGACCTCGCCGGCCAGCCAGGCGGAGAGATCGACGATCGCATCGTCGAGAAGCGCGCCCGTCGCCGCCGGCATCGCATAAAGCTCCATCACCGGATATTCGAGCGCGTCGAGAACCGGCGTGTCGGTTTCGGGCCGCGCATCCGTCTCGCCGACCCAGCCGGTCGCCGGCCCGCTCACCGCGAACGGCTTTTTGTAGAGGCTGCCCGAAACGGTGATCGTGCTCGCAATGGCGCGGATCGGCGACACCTCGACAAGCCTGCGGCCGATCTCCGCTTCCGTCTCGTCCGGCACCAGATAGCCGCCATCCGCGCCATCGGACGTGCCGATCGCCATCGCCTTTCGCTCGAGCCGTGAAAGAGCCGCGGTCTCGCCCGCCCGCAGATACCGCGAGAAGGCGGCGCCATGGCCGGAGAGATCGGCGCCGGCGCGTTCCAGACGCGGCTCCGCCCCGGTGCCGCCGGAAAGCCGCGGCCGCCGCCCCTCGAGCGTCAGGCGTTCGATCGCCCGTTCCTGCCGGTCGAGCACGTCGTTGAGGCGCGCCACCTTCTCCTCGGTGACGACATCGGGGGCAAGGCGCCGCTCGATCTCGCCGAGCCGCTCGTCATTGGCCTCCTTGAAGGCCTCGAAGGCGTTCATGAATTCGTCGAAGGCGGCGCCCACTTCAGGCGTCAGCCCCGCCTTGGTCTCGGCAAGGCCATCGCCCTGCATCTTGTTTTCCAGCGCCGGGCGCAGCTCGGCCGTTCGGGCAGACATCGTCATTTCGTCCTCTTGGTTTCGCGTCTTCAGGAAAAGGCCGGTGCCGCACGCCGCGGCCTGACAGCTTTCGGCCCAGCAGCTTTCGGCCGGGCGGGTGTCAGGCGCCGCGCGGCGTCCAAAAACCTTGCGGAAAGCCCCGCCTCGCTTGTCTTGACGGAGGCGATGCGTGCCTCCGTCAGCATCGGAAAGGTGACGATCGAGACCTCCCAGAGGTCGATCTCGTAGAGGCGCCGGATGCCGGCCCGCCGGTCCTTGCGACCGCGCAGCGTGCGGTAGCCGATCGACAGCCCGTCGAGCCCGCCCGCCTTCAACAGCGCATGCACCTCGCGCGCCCGCGCCACGTCGAGCGTCAGCCGTCCGCGCACGAAAAGCCCCCGCCGATCCTCGGCGATCTCTTCCCAGACGCCGATCGGCTCGGCCGGATCGTGCTGGAAGAGCATGCGGATGCCGGCCGCCCCGCGCGCCTTCAAAGAACTCGCGAAGGCGCCCGGCATGACGATATCGCCGGCCAGATCGCGCCGGCTGAAAAGGCTCGCATAGCCGGAGAAGCGCCCATCGGCGCCGATCTCCTGCAGGCTTTCCCGCAAAGCGGCGGTGGCGGGGAGGATGTCCGGCCCGTGCCGGGTGCGCGCCCTCATCGCACCACCCGGAAGCGCGGCCTGCCGGTCTCGCCGGCAGCGCCGTTTCCGTGGCGCGCGACTCTCTGCTCGGCGATCGCCCCCAGAAGCCTGACGGCGAATTCCGAAAAGACGGCGCGATGGTCCGTTCGCGCCGGCAACAGCGCGTTCCAAAGTCTCTTCATCGTGGCCTCGAAAGTTCAGGAATGGTCGCGGAACAGCCGGTTCAGCTGTGCGATCTCCTTGACGAAATCGTTGAAACGCCGGTTGGAGGCGGCGAGCTCGCGCAGGCTCCAGACGAGCAGTCCGGAGGCGCCCGACGCCCACAGAAACAGCGCCAGATGCGCCAGATCGCCCCGTTCGGCGAAGGTCTTGGTGAGCTCAGGCATCGTCACCCCTTCGCTTCCTGTCATGTTCGCCCAGCCGGAGAACCGGCCGGCGCCCGGATCAGCCTGCCGGGCCGGGCGCGACCGCCGCGTTTTCCAGCCAGGCGATGAAAAGCTGCGCATCGCGGTTCGGCCGGCGCGGCCTCAGTGCGACATAGGTCTGTCCCGTCGGGGCAAAGCCGAAAGGCGCCAGAAGCCGTCCCGCCGCAACATCGTCGCGCACCAGCACTTCGGGCGCGATCGCCACGCCGAGCCCGGCCGTCGCGGCTTCGAGCAGGAAGTAGAAATGCTCGAAGACGCGCCCGCCCGCCGGCGGCGCCAGATCCATCTCACGGCACCAATCGGCCCAGGCCGCCGGCCGCGTCTTCGTATGGAGCACCGGCAGCGCATGAAGCATCTCCGGCGCGTCGAGATCGACGCTCGCGGCACATTTCGGGCTCACCACCGGTCCGGCCGCCTCGGCAAACAGCTCCGTCACCTCCGCGTCGCCCCAGGGCGCGCGGCCGACGCGGATCGCCACGTCGAAACGATGGCGGGAGAAATCCACCGGCCCGTATTCGCCGGTCAGCCGCACCTCGATCTTCGGATGCGCCGCCTGGAAATCGACGAGCCGCGGGATCAGCCAGCGCATGGCGAGCGTGCCCGTGCAGGAGACGTCGAGAAACCGGCTCTCGCTCTGCATGGCGCGGGCGACCGCCACCTCGATGCCGTCGAAGGCCTCGGTCAGGGCCGGTTCGAGCTCCAGCGCCGTCTGCGTCGGCACCAGCTTGTTGCGCGGCCCCTCGAACAGCGGAACCTCAAGGATCTCCTCCAAAAGCCGCACCTGGCGGCTGACGGCGCCATGCGTCACGCCGAGCTCGTCGGCGGCAAGCCGCATCTGGCCATGCCGCATCGTCGCCTCGAAGGCGCGCAGGGCATTGAGCGGAAGAGCACCGCGCTTCATGTGCGTTTTCCTCACACCAAGCGCCAAAAATCATCGTTTTTCTAAGAAAGCGCAATCATCCAGAAGAGGAAACGACACATCACGCCGCGCTGCCTGCGGCCGCAGACCCCTCTCCTGGAAAGCCTGCATGGACAATCACGTCTTCGCCGCGGTCATCCTCGCCGCCCTTCTCCATGCCGGATGGAATTCCGTGGTGAAGGTCGGGCTCGACCGCGTCTCCACGATCCTGCTCCTCGCCATCGCGCAGGCGGCGATCGCCGCTGTCGCGCTGCCCTTCGTCGACCGGCCGGCGGCGGCCGCCTTCCCGATGATCGCGGCTGCGGCCGCCCTTCATGCCGGCTACAAGCTCTTTCTCATCGAAGCCTATGCGCGCGCCGATCTCAGCCAGGCCTATCCGCTCGCCCGCGGCGCCGCGCCGATCTTCGTCACGGTCATCTCGGTCGCATTCCTCGGAGCCTCCTTTGCGCCGTCCGCTCTCGTCGCCATCGGCGCCATCTCGGCCGGCATTCTCCTGATGGCGGCGAAGGGCTCGACCTCCGGCCGCATGGACGGGCATGCCCTCTTCTTCGCCCTCGGCACGGCCGGCTTCACTGCCAGCTACACGCTCCTCGACGGCCTCGGCGCGCGTGTCGCCGGCACAGCGTCCGGCTTCGTCCTGTGGATGGTCATCGGCGATACCGCCCTCCTCACGGCCTTCATCGCCCTCCGGCATGGCCGCGCCGCCTTCGTCGGCCTCCGGCCCGCCTGGACAAGCGGCGTCGCCGCCGGGGCGATGTCGCTCGGCTCTTATTGGATCGCGGTCTGGGCGTTCACGCAGGCGCCGATCGCGCTCGTCGCAGCCTTGCGGGAATCGAGCATCCTCTTTGCCGCACTCATCGCCGCCTTCGTCCTGCGCGAACCCGTCAGCCGCTGGCGATGGATCTCGGCCGCCTGCATCGCCTGCGGCCTCGCCCTGATGAAGGCCTGAAAACCGTCACGCCTCGAGCGGCCCGTAACCCAGCGCCTCGCGCTTTTCGTCGTCGGTCAAAAAACTCGCCTCCGACAGCCGCTTCCAGCGTTCCGCCCGGTCGGCGGCGAGCGCATCGATCTGATCGGCATCATAAGAAAGGCGCAGGCGCTCGCCGAAAGACGGCGCCAGCCAATTCGACAGCGCACCCGTCATCCGCCCGATCAGTGGCAAGACCGTCTGGCGCCACAGCGCCCGGTTCGCCTCCTGGAAGTTGGAATAGGTGTTGTCGCCCGGAATCCCCAAAAGCATCGGCGGCACGCCGAAGGCGAGCGCGATCTCGCGCGCCGCGGCGTTCTTCGCTTCCAGAAAATCCATGTCCCTCGGCGACAGGCTCATCGCCTGCCAGGAAAGCCCGCCCTCCAGGAGAAGCGGCCGTCCGGCATTGGCGGCGCCCTCGAAATTCTCTGTGAGCTCGCCTTTCAGGCGGGCGAACTGGTCTTCCGACAGGTTCGCCCCCTCCGGCCCCTGATAGACGAGCGCACCGGAAGGTCGTGCCGCATTCTCCAGAAGCGCCTTGTTCCAGGCCGACGCCTCGTTGTGGAGGTCGAGCGCCTTCTGTGCGGCTTCGAGCGGGGCAAAGCCGTAATAATCGTTGAGCGGATGAAAGAGCGTCAGATGCAGGATCGGCGACAGCCCCTCCTCCGGCATCTGAAAGCGCAGGCTGCGCCCGGCGACCGTATATTCATACGCTTCCGCCCAACCGTCCGGTCCCGCAATCACTTTCATCCGGTCCGGCCGCAGCGCATAGATTTCACGGATCTCACCGTCTGAGCCCGCCACCGCCTCCAGATAGGCATTGCCGGCGGTCAGGAGATGGCCATAGGCCGCCTCGAACAGCTCCGCCCCGGCCTCGCGCGGATTGGGCCGGGCGAGAAGCGCCAGAAGCGGATGCTCGGCGAGCTCCCGCGCGCCCTCATAAAGAAGCAGCGGCACGGAGGCCGCCGCCTCGGAAATCAGCCGCACGGCGCGGTAGACGATGGCATTTTCCATATAGCCACGCCGGGCGAGCGCCGCGTAATGGCGCGGCGTCCACACCGGCGCGCCGGTGCGTGCAAAGGCGATCAGCGGTCCCGTGCGCGAGGCTTTCGCCTCCGGCGCTTGTCTCCACCAGCGCATGCGTGTCTCCCTTGTTCAGGCGGCATTTCGAGACGCGCGGCCGCTCCCGACGCTTAACCCCGCACCCGTCCTCTCCCCGCCGGGGAGAGGGGGACCGGTGAAACCGGCCGGGTGAGGGATAAGCTTGCGGGATGGCCCAAACAGGGAGATCCCGCCGGATCAGCCCTTCAGAGCCGCCTCGATCGTTGCCGCGAAAGGCGTCGTCGGCCGGCCGATCAGCCGGGACAATTCATGGCCATCGTCGAAAAGATCGCCCCGCGCGGCGCCGGCATCGGAATCGGCGAGCATCGCGGCAATCGCGTCCGGCAGGCCCGCGCTCTTGAGCGCTTCGCGATACTCCGCCTCAGGCATGTCGGCATAGGCGACCGTCTGGCCCGACTGGCGCGATATTTCGGCAGCAAACTCCGTCAGCGTATAGGCCTCGTCGCCGGCGAGTTCGTGAACTTGGCGCGGCTCGGTGTCATCGACCAGCGCGGCCGCCGCCGCTTCCGCATAATCGGCGCGGGCAGCACTTGAAATCCGGCCGCCATCGGCACTCCCCATCAGGGCGCCGTGCTCCAGCGCCGGCGGGATCGAGGCGGCGTAATTCTCCGTGTACCAGCCGTTGCGCAGCAGCGTGACGGCGAGGCCGCTTGCGGCCAGCGCCGCTTCGGTGTCGCGGTGCTCCTCGGCCAGTCCGAGCGACGAACGATCGGCATGCAGCAGGCTCGTATAGGCGATGCGCTGAACGCCGGCGCGCTTCGCCGCCTCCACGACATTGCGGTGCTGGCCCGCGCGGCGTCCGACAGCGTTCGAGGAAATCAGCAACAGCCGCTCCACACCGGCAAAGGCGGCATTAAGCGTCTCCGGGCGCTCATAATCGCCCTCACGGATCGTGACGCCCTGAGGGAAAAGCCCTGCGGACTTCGCAGGATCGCGCACGATCGCGACAATCGCCTCGGCGCCGACGCGGCGAACGAGGTCGGCAATGACGAGGCGGCCGAGCTGGCCGCTCGCGCCGGTGACGGCATAACGTGGATTGGTGCTCATCGGAATTCTCCGGTCTCTTGTCTTGACATAGTCTCATTTAGAGACCGTATATCGATCAGAGAAGACGGCACTTTCCCGTCACCAGGTTACCGACAAGCCCCTTATGGAGGTCGAGATGGCGCAAGAGCTGGAGCCGCACCGCGCGCTCGGTGAAAAATTCGAAAGCTGGATGCAATTCGATTTCGACGCGACGCGCTGCCCGGTGCGCAACCTCCTCGACCATATCGGCGACCGCTGGTCGATCCTCATCCTGGCGGCGCTCGCCGGCGGCCCGAAACGCTTCAGCGCGCTCGCCCGCGCCGTGCCGGACATCTCCAAGCGCATGCTGACCCAGACGTTGCGCCGGCTGCAATCCGACGGCTTCATCGACCGCGACGTCCAGCCGACCGTCCCGCCGCAGGTCACCTATTCGCTCACCCCCCTCGGCAAAAGCCTCGCCGGCCCGCTTCTGACCCTCATCGACTGGGCCGAAACCAACTTCGCCTCTGTGGTGGAAGCGCGCCAGAAAATGGCGGAAGCGGCCTGACAACACGGCCGCGCCGCGCACTCCCCACCTCCCCCTTGTGGGGAGGTCGACGCTCCGCCAGGAGCGTCGGGTGGGGGTCGCTGACGTCGATCCAATCACTGCGACGGCGGTTTCGTTGACCAACCCGAAGTCTATCCGGTCACGGCAATGCCGGTTTTCTTGGTGGACGTCAGTTTCCTTGGTCGACCCCCACCCCTAACCCCTCCCCACAAGGGGGAGGGGAAAAGTCCGTGCCCTCACCTCAACTCTGTTTCAGACCAGTTTCGCCACTCTGGCTCCGTTCCGCTCTCTTCGAAGCTCGTTTCCCGGCATGGCCGCGCCACACGCTCCCACCTCCCCCTTGTGGGGAGGTCGACGCGCCGTCAGGCGCGGCGGGTGGGGGTCGCCGCGGACCCGTCAGATCTCAGATTTTGTTTTTCTTAGCGGACCCCCACCCCTAACCCCTCCCCACAAGGGGGAGTGGGACGTCCGTGCCACTCTCAAACCCGTGCCCACTCTCAAACCCGTGTCCGCTCTGAAATCTGTGCCCGCTCTCAAACCCAGGCACGCCCTCGAATCCGGTCGCGCTACTCTCGCGCCTCCAACGCCGCTCCGCCCTCCCCGGCGCTCGTTTCCCAGCAAGGCCGCGCCGCACACGCCCACCTCCCCCTTGTGGGGAGGTCGACGCTCCGCCAGGAGCGGCGGGTGGGGGTCGCCGAGGATCCGTCAGGCGCGAGACTTCGTTTTTCCCTCCGGCGCCTAACCCTCCACGCAAGGAGGAAGGAAAACCTCCGCGCCCCCTCAAATCCGCCGCACCCGCGCCTCGCCACCGCCCGTGAGCATCAGGTCGGTCAGCGCCCAGACGAGCGCGTCGACCCGGTCCGGCGAGTGGCCCGAGGAGAGCCCGCCGAGGCCGAAATCGGCCATTTCGTCTTCGAGCTCCGGCAGTGCGCCGACATGGCGGATGCGCCCCTGCTCGTAGAGGGCGGCGACCGGCTCGGCGCGCACCACCTTGCCGCGGCTTGCATGAACGAGGCGCACGGGGACGCCCGGATCGGCCTGGCGGATGACGGCGGCCACCATGTCGCCGCCCTGGTTCGCCTCCGCCACCAGCCGGTCGGCGGAGAGCGCGTGAAAGAGATCGACGGCCCGCCCCGCCCAGCCGGCGGGCGAGAGCCCCTGCGCCGTCTTGTCGGCGAGCACATAGCCGAACCCATCCGCCCCGCGCCCGGCCGCCACGATCCCGCAGGCATCGGCCTCGCGCCCGGACGAGGCCGGCGGATCGACGGCGACGACCACGCGGATCAGCTCCGGCGCCGCCTCGACCCGCCCCGCCTCGATATCGGCCCGCTTGAAGAGCGCGTCCGGCCGGTCGGAAATCAATTCCGCATCGAGCTCCTGGCGCCCGAGCCTCGTGCCGCGATAGCGGCCGACGACGGCCTCCAGAAAACCCGGCGCCAGATTGTCGGCGTTCATCGCCGTCGTCGCCTTGGTCACGGCCGTTCGCGGCGCCGCCAGAAGCCGTTTGACGAGCGGCACGTTGCGCGGCGTCGTCGTCACGAGCTGGCGCGGGTTCAGCCCGAGCCGCAGCCCGAATTGCAGCATGTCGAAGGTCGCCTCGGCATAGGTCCATTTGGCGAGCTCGTCGCACCAGGCGGCGTGAAACTGCGGCCCGCGCAGGCTTTCGGGATCCTGCGAGGAGAACATCAGCGCCTGCGCCCCGTTCGGCCACAGGAGCCGGCGCCGCGTCGTCGAAAAGCTCGGCCGCTCGCTCGGCCGGTGAAGGCCTAAAAGCCCCGACGGCCCCTCCACCATGACGTCGCGCACATCGGCGAGCGTCTCGCCGACGAGCGCGATGCGCTCCAGCGGCTCGCGGGCAAACGGGCGCTGACCGAGCGCCAGCCCTTTGACCCATTCCGCCCCGGCGCGCGTCTTGCCGGCGCCGCGCCCGCCGAGATAGAGCCAGACCGTCCAGTCGCCCTCGGGCGGCAGCTGGTCGGGCCGGGCCCAAAGCCGCCAGTCGAGAAGCCGCGCAAGCTCGTCCGTACTTTTTTCCGACATCGCCGCGTCGAGATCCTCGGCGCCGACGAGCGCCGTCCATTCGGCGCGCAGGCCCGGCGGACATTTCTGCCGCATCGCCGCCTCCCCGGCGGCCAGGCCACCTTTTCGTGTTGTCGCGACGCTCAGGGGCCTCTGCGCGGCATCACCGCCGCTCGGCCCGCTTCTTCAACGACACAATCCGCCGCGACAGCTCGGCGCGCAGCCAATCCTGATCGTCCGTCTCGCTCGGCGCCTTGTCGCCGCCCTTGCGCGCCAGCGCCTCGGCCCGGTCGAGCATGCGCGCCGCCTCCGACAAAAGCCGCACATCCTTTTCGTCCACCTCGCCCTCCCCGGAAAACCGCTGTTCGAGCCGGCCAAGCTCGGCATCGACGAGCCGTAGGAGCCGCTCGACCCGCCCCGGCGGCCGCTCCGGCGTTCTCGGACGCGCCCGCGCCCCCGCCTTACGACGGGACCCCTGCGCCACAGTCCCGGGCGCCCTGGAGACGGCAGCATCGGCATGCCCGCCGGCCGCAATCTTCGTCGATCCCTCTCCAGACCAGCCTTCGCTCTCGGCCTTCGCCCTCTCGACTGCCCTCCGACGGCTGATCTCCCCAAGATCGCTGGAGCGCGGCGTCCAGCCCTCGCGGCGGCGGCGCTCGGCGATCGCCCCGGCACTCACATGAAAGCGCCGGCGGATAGCGGAGAGCGGCTCCGCGCCCGCCTCATAGGCGGCCCGGATCGCGGCCCAGTCAGCTTCCTCGGCCAAAACCCCTCCGCATCTGAACGTATTGAAAAGCCCGGCCCGCCGCCCGATCGGCTCGTCACACCGCCGCCCGGACCCGCAGCCCGCCAGCCATGAGCGAGCGACAAAGCGCGATCGGGCAAGCGGACAAGCGAGCAAGCGGGCAAGCGGGCAAGCCGACGAGAACAAGCGCACTCCCCGGCCCCGCCCCAGCAGCGCCGCGCAAACCCCAAAAATCTCGGAAAACGATCGGCCCCAAACCGTGCGTCAGCCGCACATCTCCGACCGTGCCTGAACCCTAGCAAAGCACCGTACGGCCGTCAAGGAATTTTTTCCTAGCTCTGAGGAAGTGCCCCGTCAAGCAGCGAGTCCTCGCCGAAGGCCTATCCAGATCAGGTTTCAAAAGAGCCCCGCACCTGAATCTACGAGGCAAAGCGGCGGAAGAACGCGGCGGCCTCGCAGAGGACAGACCACGCTTATTCAGCTTGCCGCAAAACACAGCCGAGAGGATCAGTTTTCACGCACTTTGAGACGCAGCGACAACAGCAATACTTCCCCTTGTCACATCGAAGCCGTTTTATAAAAATCCGAAAGGCGCCGCAGAGACCTCCGAAAAGAGCACAAAGGCGCAAAAGGACGAGTGAAGCCGCACCATGACGGAAGAAACGGGAGATTCGATTATCCGGCTGGCGAATGATTTTGGCCTCTTCGGAATTGTTTCGGTTCTTCTCGGTCTTGTCGGCATCCTCCTCGCCCTCAGCGGCATCGTCGCCTATATTGACGTAAAGAGAACTGCGCGCAAAACCGCCGAAGAGGTCGCAACTCGGATTGCGCGCGACGTTGCCGAGCGCGAGGCGGTCGCATATCTGCAGGCCGAGATGCCGGCCATAATGGACGCGTATCTGGAGCTGGCGAGAGACGCGGTTGACGATCCAGACGCTATCGCCGCCGCTCAAGAAGACGAGAACGGGGAGAGATGAGACTTTCTGAGCAGTACGAGGTCATCAATCGTTTCCGCGAGCGCCACCCGGTGGACGTGGAAGGTTTGGCATATGCTCTCGGCGTTCCTGTTCATTATGCGTTTTTGCCGGAAAGCATTTCCGGGATGGTGGAGCCGAGAGACGGCGGGAGATTTGAGATCGTCGTCAACGCGAACCATCCGCGCACGCGCCAGCGTTTCACGCTCGCGCACGAACTCGGACACTACATGCTCCACCGTCACCTGATCGGGACCGGCGTCGGGGATGACTGCGCTTACCGAAGCACCGATACGGGTAAGTACAGGAACCGGCGCATTGGCCCACGCGAGGAAACGCAGGCCAACAAATTCGCCGCATCTGTCCTCATGCCGAACAAATTGATCGAAAGCCTGCAGAAAAGCGGCGTGAACGGCCCGTCTCAGATGGCCAAACTATTGGATGTCTCTGAGCATGCCATGCATATTCGCATGGACATTCCCTATAGCCGGGAAGAAGCATTCTCATAGGCGCCAGTCAGAGAGATTTCGGCGTTCCGCAGCCTCGCCCCCTCACGCCCTCCTCACCGCCTCTTCAGCAGCATCCCATTCGGCGATGAATTCCGGCACGTCGTCGGCCGGCATCGGTCGGCCGAAATAATAGCCCTGGCCATAGCGGCAGCCGGCGCGGTGCAGGAAGGCGGCTTCGGCCGCCGTCTCCACGCCTTCCGCCACGATGTGATAGCCGAGCTCGCTGCCGAGCCCGATGAGCGCGCGCACGATGGCGCGGTCGCCGGGCGAAAACGTCAGATCCTTCACAAAACTGCGGTCGATCTTGAGCACGCCGACCGGCAGGCTCTTCAAATGCGTCAGGGAGGAAAAGCCGGTGCCGAAATCGTCGAGCGCCACGCCGACGCCCGCCGCCCGCAGCGCTTCGAGATGCGCGCGGATCGCCTGGTTGTCCTCGTCGATGACGCTCGTCTCCGTCACTTCGAGAACGATGTCGCCGGATGAGAGCCCCGCTCCGGCGAGCGCGCCGAGCAATCTCGGGGCGAACCCCTCCTGCTGAAGATCGGCGGCGGTGACGTTGTAGCCGATCCGGCCGAAATCGATGCCGGCGTCGCGCCACGCTTTCAGATCGCCGACGATTTTCCTCAGCATGTATTCGCCGAGCTCGACGGACAGCACCTTGTCTTTGAAGACCGGCATCAATTCGCAGGCCGGCACAATGCCTTTCTCCGGATGGCGCCAGCGCATCAGCGCCTCGAAACCGGACAATTGGTTCGACGAAAACTCGACGAGCGGCTGATAGAACGCCTCGATCTCGCCGGAAGCGAGCCCTTCGCGGAAATCGGCGAGAAGGCGGAAGCGGTTCTGCGCTTCGCGCAGCAATTGCGGCTCATAGCGCTCGATCGTGGATCGGCGGCCGCGCTTCGCCTCGTAGAGTGCGAGGTCCGCATGGCGCAGAAGGTCCTCGGCCGTCGTCCCGTCATCGGGAAAGACCGCGATGCCGGCGCTCAAGCTGTAGGTGATGGAATGGCCGAAATCGCTGCGGCGCACGAGCGGCTGCAAACGCCGGCGGAGCGCCTCTTCCGCCTCGGCGGCCGTGGCCGCGCTCGTCAGAAGCGCAAATTCGTCGCCGCCGGAGCGCGCCGTCAGATCGCCGGGCTCCGCCGTGTTCCGCAGCCAGTCGGCGACTTCGCGCAACACCTTGTCGCCGATGTCGTGCCCGAAGAAATCGTTGATGTCCTTGAAGGCGTCGAGATCGAAGATGCACAACGCCGCCTCGCGCTTGCGCGCGCCGAGCTTCTTCAAGGCCTCGGCGAGCTCCATGCGGAAGGCGTTGCGGTTGCCGAGCCCGGTCAGGGGATCGCTCACCGCCAGACGCTGCCTCTCCTCTTCGCGGCGCTTTTCGCTCGTCACGTCCTGGATCGTGCCGAAAACGCTGACGGGTTTGCCGTTGCGCCTTTCGCATTCGCCGAGCACGCGGACATAGCGCTCCTCGCCGCGCGTCGACAAAAACGGCAAGGTCAGATCGAAGGCGCGCTCGCCGCCCATCGCCTCCTCCATCGCCGCCTGCAGCACTTTGGCGACATCGGGCGCGAAGACGCTGAGCCCCTCCTTCAGCGTCACCCTGGCGCCGAGGGGAATGCCATAGAGGCGATAGAGCTGTTCCGACCATGTCAGCACGTCTTGTTCGGGGTCGTAGCGCCAGGCCCCGATATTGGCCATGCGTTCCACATGGTTGAAGAGAACGTTCAAGATGCGCTGCTCGCGGCCGAGCTCCTCCAGCCGCTCCTGGTCGCGCACCTCTTCGGTGACGTCGCGGGCAATGCCCTGATAGCCGCGAAAGCGGCCGCGCCGGTCGAAGGTGGGGGTGCCGCTCGTCTCGAAGCAGCGCGTGCCGCGGATATCGTTGAATTCATAGCGCAGGCCGACGAAGGGAAGACGCTTTTCAAGCTCGTGGCGATGCCGGCGTGCCATCGCGTCGGTCATCCCGGCCGGAATCATGTCGTAGCGCGACAATCCGACGAAATCGTCCGCCGGGAGTGAGGTGATCCGCTCGAAATTCGCCGAGAGATACGTGACGCGCAGATCTTTATCCGTCGCCCAGGCCCAGAATTCGGCACAGCTCAGGACGTCATCCAACGCCTTCTGCAGAATCGCGGAAAAAGGTTTTCTCGGACTGGGCATCATGTCGGCGCCTACGCTTTCATCAATCCGGTTCTCAATTGGTGAACGCCGTTTGGACAGTTTTCATCTTCGCTGTCATTCTCTCCTTTTACGCGAAAAAATTGTCGTACGCATCCCTCAAGCGAATTCGGTCTTAACCGGTGCGAGTGAAGGCCGCGGCAGATCGAAAGCGCGTGCCAGAAGATCGAGGCTTCGCACCCGGGCTTCGGGATCCCAGACATTCATCGTCACCATCACCTCGTCGGCGTCGCAGGCGGCCGCGCGCGCCTCGATTTCCCGCCTCACCTCGTCCGGCGTGCCGGTGATGGCAATCCGCCGATAGGCCTCCACGGTGGCGCGATCCTGCGGCGTGAAGGCGTAATTGGCCGCTTCCTCCGGGCTTGAAAGCTTGCGCAGCCCGCCCTGGCGCAGGCGCAGCCAGGCGAGCTCCATCGACCCGGCGAGATAGGCCGCCTCCTCCTCGCTCGGCGCGCAGATGGCGGCGAGGCAGAGAAGCGTCCGCGGCTCCGGAAAATCGTCCGAGGGCTTGAAGGCGTGGCGGTAGGCCTGAAAGGCCGGGGCTGCCGGCGCCGGCGAAAAATGCCCGGCGAAGGCGTAACCGAAACCGTTGAGGCCTGAAAATTCCGCACTCGCGCCCGACGAGCCGAGGAGCCAGATCGGCGGCAGCGCCACCTCGCCCGGCACCACCTCGATCGCCTGGAAGGGATGCCCGTCGGGAAAACCGCCCGTCTCGAAGGCGATCAATTCGGCCATCTGCTGGGCGAACTGGCCGCCGTCGACCGCCCGCAGCGCCGACAGCGTGCGGCTGTCGCTGCCGCCCGCCCGGCCGATGCCGAGATCGATGCGGTCCGGATAGAGCGCCTCCAGCGTCCGGTAGGTTTCGACCACCCGCAAGGGCACGTGGTTGGGCAGCATCACGCCGCCGGAGCCGACGCGAATGCGCGTCGTGCGCTCCGCCGCATGGCCGATCAGGACGTCCGGCGAGGCGGAGGCGATGTTGGGAATGCCGTGGTGCTCGGCGTACCACAGGCGGTGATAACCGAAACGGTCGGCGGCCTCGGCGAAGGTCGCGGTGGCGCGCAACGCTTCCGCTGCGCTCGTCCCCTCCGGCACGGGCGCCAGATCGAGAACGGAAAGCATCAAATTGTCTGACATTCCGGAGGAGATGGAAGCCCGCAGCGCGCGGTCAAGCATCGCAGACCATGCGACGGCCGCTTTTCAACTTCAGCCCGAAGAACGCCGCCTCACTGCCGAAAAATGCGCGCAGGACGCGTTCCCGCGTCTACCGCGCCGGTTCCTCGACGGGCCATTCGACAAGAAAATCTTCCCAGTCTTCGATCGGCACGTCCCTCTCCGACACCGTGCGCCCACGCGTCGAAATCCCCGCCTCGTGCACGGTCTCGCGCGATCCGGAGACGAGATGGTGCCACCAATAGAGATCGCGGCCTTCCGCGACGAGGCGATAGGCGCAGGAGGGCGGCAGCCAGGAAATCTCGCGCACCGCCTCGGGCGACAGCGGCAGGCAGTCGGGCACGGTCTCGATGCGGTTCTCGTAATCGCGGCAGCGGCAGGCGTCTTCGTCGTAGAGACGGCAGGCGACATTCGTCCACGAGATCTCGCCCGTGTCGTAATCCTGGAGCTTGTTGAGGCAGCAGCGGCCGCAGCCGTCGCACAATGCCTCCCACTCCTTGTCAGTGAGTTCTTCGAGCGCCTTCTGGCGCCAGAACGGCTCTTTTTCGAGCATCCCTGCTCCTGTGACCATCGCGCACCGCTTCCTTGCCGATCGGCGGCAAGGCCCTGCCGCCACTTATCAAAGACCCAAATCGTGCTAGAACCGTGCCTGACAAGGCTCGCGGCCGAGCCTCTTGTGAAAACACCCGATGCGCGATCCGTTTACACCGAAGAAGAAGCTTCCGCACTGGCTGCGTGCGCTGGAGATCGATTCCGCGATCGACACCTTCTTCTTCGAGCTCGGCCAAAGCTCCGGCATGGCCTGGGAGCGCACCATTCTGTTCTTTCGCCGTTTCCATGCCACCGGCTGGAAGCGGCCCGTCTTCGAGCTCCTGTCAGAGAGCGTCACCCTCGGCTGCGCCGGCCTCATCGTCATGCTGGCGCTCGCCATCCCCGCCTTCGATGCGGTCAAGCGCGACTGGCGCGCCCAGTCCGATTATTCCGTCACCATGCTCGACCGCTACGGCAACGAGATCGGCAAGCGCGGCGTCCTGCAGGAGGTGCAGTTCTCCCTCGACCAGTTGCCCGACCATCTCATCCAGGCCGTGCTCGCGACCGAGGACCGGCGCTTCTTCGAGCATTTCGGCATCGATGTCATCGGCACCTTGCGCGCGCTTGTGGAAAATGCCCGTGCCGGCGGGGTCGTCCAGGGCGGCTCGTCGATCACCCAGCAGCTCGCCAAGAACGTCTTTCTGTCCAACGAGCGCACGCTCGACCGCAAGATCAAGGAAGCCTTCCTCGCCCTGTGGCTGGAAGCCAATCTGACCAAGCGCGAGATCCTGAAGCTCTATCTCGACCGCGCCTATATGGGCGGCGGCGCCTTCGGCGTCGGGGCGGCGGCGGAGTTCTATTTCGGCAAGCCCGTCACCGATCTCCGGCTCGAAGAATCGGCGATGCTCGCCGGCCTCTTCAAGGCGCCGACGCGCTATGCCCCCCACATCAACCTGCCGGCGGCGCGCGGACGCGCCAACGAGGTTTTGACCAATATGGTCCAGGCCGGCTTCATGACCGAGGGCCAGGTGATCAGCGCGAGGCGCCATCCGGCGACGCCGGTCTCGCGCGAGGCGACGCCCTCGCCCGATTATTTCCTCGACTGGGTGTTTGAGGAGGTGAAGCGCCTCGCCCCTCCGGGCCAGCGCAATCTCATCGTGCGCACGACGATCGACATGCGCCTGCAGCGCGCGGCCGAGCTCGCGGTGGAATCCTCGCTGCGGGAATCGGGCGATGCCTACGGCGTCAAACAGGCGGCGCTCGTCTCCATGGATCTGTCGGGCGCCGTGCGCGCCATGGTGGGCGGGCGCGATTACGGCGCCTCCACTTTCAACCGCGCCACCAATGCGCAGCGCCAGCCGGGCTCCTCCTTCAAGCCCTACACCTATGCCGCCGCGCTCGAACGCGGATATACGCCCGACAGCGTCATCCTCGACGCGCCGGTCTCCATCGGCAATTGGTCGCCGCAGAACTATTCGCGCCGTTACCGCGGCCGCATCACCTTGATGCAGGGCCTCACCCATTCCATCAACACCATCCCGGTGCGCCTTTCGATCGCCTTCGGCCGCCAGCCGATCGCGGAAATGGCGGAACGTCTCGGCGTCCAGACGCCGATCCGCGTCACCCGCTCCCTGCCGCTCGGTACGTCGGAGGTGACGGTGCTCGACCAGGCGACGGGTTATGCCGCCTTCGCTTCCGGCGGCTTTCGCGCCCGCCCGCACGGCGTCGCACGCATCCTCAATCCCGAGGGCGAGGTGCTTTATGATTTCAACCGCGCCAACGGACCACCCAAACGCGTTCTGTCGGAAGAGGTCGCCCTCGGCATGGTCAAGATGATGCACAGCGTCGCCGAGCACGGCACCGGCCGCCGCGCCCTCATTCCGGGCGTCTCTGTCGCCGGCAAGACCGGCACCACCCAGGCTTATCGCGACGCCTGGTTCGTCGGCTACACCGGCGATTTCTCCACCGCCGTCTGGCTCGGCAACGACAATTTCAAGAGCACCAACCGTCTCACCGGCGGCACGCTGCCCGCCATGACCTGGCAGAAATACATGCGCGTCGCGGAAGCCAATATCGAGCATCGGCCGCTTCCGGGCATCCCGCTGCCACCGCCGGCGGAAGACGAGGTGCCGGTCGCGGAGGGCCTGCCGGAGGGCGGCGAGCTTCTGGGTTCGGGCCGCCTCGCCCCGCCGACGGAAGACATTCTCGATCGTCTGGAAGAGCGCGCCAAAACCGCCGAGATCGCAGCTCCCGCCTTGAAGCGCGAGGCCTCCGCCGCCGCGTCTGGCGGCACGGCCACCCGCTAGGCCCACTGCCTTGCGTGCCCTCGTCATCATTCTCGGCGTCGCCATCGCCTTCGTCCTGGGCGTCGGCAGCGCTTTCTTGAGCCTGCGCGACCTCACGCCGATCGACACGATCGAAAGCGGTGCCTGGAAGGGCTGGCCGCGCGCCGGCACGGAGGACGAAGATCCTTATTCGCGCGCCCGTCTTGCACGCACCGGCGAGCTCGCGCTCGGCCCGAGCGAAGGCCTGAAACTCCTTGCCCGCTCCGACGATACGGGCGGCGATCTCAACGGCGCATGCAGCTACGAAATTTCCGGCCAGATGCCGGCGGCCCGGCTTTGGACGATGGCCGTGGAAACCGCTGCGGGCGGACATCTGCCGCCGGCGGAACGCGGTGGCCGGGCGCTCGGCAGCGACGAGATCGTGCGCAAGGCGGACGGCACCTTCACCATCACGCTGGCGCCCGATCCGCAGCCGGGCAACTGGCTCTCCTCGGAAGGTGCTGGCCAGATCCGGCTCGCCGCGCGCCTCTACGACACCACAGCCCGCACGGTGACGGCGCTCACGCAATTCACCGTTCCGGCGATCACTCCGAAGGGCTGCCGATGATCTACGAGGAGCGCATCGGCCGCCGTCGGCGGCTCGTCCCGGCCGGCTTCTTCGGCGGCCTTCTCGCCTGGCTGCTCGCGATTTTCCTGCTCGCCGCCTCGATCCATATCGTGGTGATCTTCCTGGTGCCGCGGCTCGCCTCGAGCGACGGCTGGTCGAAGCTTGCCGCCGTCACGACGGAAGCCGGCTTCACGCTCCTGCCGCCCGACGGCAAGGGACCGGCGATCGCAGGGCTCGATCCGCTTTTCGTGCACGGCGCCTGCCGCATCTCGCTGAAAGATGCGCCGGCGTCTCTGTCCTTTTCGGGGCCGAACAGCTTCTGGTCGCTGGCGCTCTACCAGCGGCGCGGCACTGTCCTCTTTTCCGTCAACGACCGCACGGCGATCGACGGACGGCTCGACATGTTGATCGTCGATCCGATTCAGAATGCTCAGTTGAAGGAAAGCACGTCCGCAGCCCTCGATGAGACCATCGTCGTGGAAGCGGCACAGCCCGATCTCATCGCGCTCGTGCGTTTCTATGCGCCGACCCCGCGCGAACGCCAGGTCGCGATCGAACATCTCAAGGCGGCGGAATGCGTGCCGGCCCCGCTTGAGCCGGCCGGCTGAAACGCAGGCGCCGCCACAATTGTCTTAGCTTGCGCGGCGCTTCTTCGGCTTCGTCGCCGCCCGCGCCCGACGCGAAAGCGCCACGCTGCCCGGCTCGTCGCGGTATTCCACCCGCACTCCGGTAAACATCAGAATCTGGCACGGGCCGCTATGTGCAGGCTTGCGCGCCTGGCTTTCGCTCAGCGTCGGAAAGTTCAGGATTTCGGCCATATCCACCTCCTCAGAAGGGCCGTCCGTTGATCCGGCGAACCCACTGTCGCCGCAGTATGGTTAACAACTGCTGAACGGGGATAAAGCGATTCTGGGTTATGGCCGCCCCGACGAAGCGTCGCTGTCTGCCACCGCGACGAAGGAACGTCCTTCCCGATCCTCAATCTCCACCACCCATAAGTCAGGATCGAAACGGCTTTCGCTCACCAACCTTTCCTCAATCTTGCCGCGTTCGCCCTCGCGCACAAGTGGTGTGAAGAAACGATCGGCCGGCATCTCCGTCTCATCCATGAAAAAGCTTTGTGGTGCAGGACCATAGAGATCGAGACGTCCGTCGAGACGATCGACGATGATGAAGAGCGTGCCAGCTTCGAGCGCGCCTTTGCGCGCTACGGTGGCAAAGGCACCCGTGGCCGAGACACGGCGAATCAACGCCTGCACGAAGATGTCGGTGCGCAATCTCACCATGGGCTCACCATGGCCTCACCATGGCCGTGAGGGTCCAGCTTCGCAGCCGGCCCGAAACCACATGAGTGGAAACACGGGCTTACGGATTGTCCGGCATGGCGCCGATCGCGGCCAGCCGGTCGAGCGTCTCGCGATCGATCTCGCCGTTCACCTTGAGCCCCTGATCGAGCTGGAAGCGCCTCAGTGCCTCGGTCGTTTCATGGCCCTTGAGACCGTCTGCCGTCACCGGGCCATAGGCAGTATCGGCGAGGGCCTGCTGCACGGCGAAGACGACCGGGTCGGGGGCCGAGTCCGAAGCGGGGCGTTCCGAGGAAGTCTCGGCAGGGGCGGCCGTCTCTGCGGCCCCAACCGCGTCCGGGCGTTCGCGCGGCACGACGAGGCCGGTGCGGATGATCATTTCGAGATCGCCCTTCTCCCCCGCCTGGAGCGTCGAGACGGGCTCTCTCTCCCGCGTGGCAAAGAGCGGATCGGGATGGCGCCCATGCTGCAGGACGAGCGCATTGACGATGGCGGCCACGGCCAGAAGCCCGAGCGCGGCCGCCGGGCCATGGCGCAGGACGAGGCCGAGCCGGCTCCGCTCGCCGAGGGCTGAGGACGCCTTCGTCGCTGCCGGCTTCGCCGCCGCGGTCTTGTCACCCCGCGTCTGTCGCTTCCGGCGTCCGCCTGCAGCCCGGCTCGTCGTCCGGGACATCGGTCGATCCGCCTCGGAGGCCATCACACTCACACACCAACCCCATCGTCGACCGGCCTCCTTCAGACCGGCTTGTCGTGCCTCAACTTCGCCGCTTTGGCTTAAGGAAACTTGAACTCTGCCAAACCGCGGCTGGCGGTCGCGCCGATCACCGGCACAAAGCATGTATTAACCACCCCAGCAAGCTTTCGGGAACAGCTCGAGGAAATAGCCCCTTAGTGCCTGGAATGAGCCGGATTTGCGTCGAATTGTAGATATCGGATGAACGCGATTTTGGAGCCTTCATGGTTCCTTCGCGGCGCTGGATCGGAAGAATCCGCAAACAGGGTAAGGTTATGTTCTTGTTCCGATCAATCTTCTGGTTGACGGCACTGATCTTGGTTCTGCCTCCGTCGCCCGATGGCGGTCCGCCTCCGCGCGTCACCCTTTTGGAATCCGCCCTCGCCTTCCAGGTTCTCGCCAAGGATGTGAGCGGCGTGTGCGATCGGCATCCGGAAGCCTGCGCCACGAGTCGCGAGACCTTCACCCTTCTCGGCCGCAAGATCGCCACCGGGCGCGACATGGCCTCCGCCGCCCTCTCCGCCAGCACCGGCGGCAACGATGACGGCGACGTCGATCACGGCAGCCTCAGCGCAAGCGACCTTTCCGTGCCGTGGAGCGGCCGGGGCGCGCCCCCGATCGAGGCGATCCCGGCGAGCGCGCGCCTGCCCGTGTCGGAGCCGGCAGAGGACGGCATCGACGCTCAAACCCAAGAAACAAACGAAGCGCGGTTCGACGGCTCGCAATCCGCATCGAGCGACGACGGCTCCCCGAGCGCCAGGCACGTGGAGATCGACCTGCCGCAGCCCCGCCCACGCCTTCTCTAGCGCGCGACCGCCGCGCAGCCGGCCGGCGATCTCCGTCCGCCCGAGGGCCACTGACGCCGCGCCCGCTTTCTCACGGCAGAATCGGATATTCCGAGCTCGCCTTTTCCGTCGAAACCACGATGGAGGTTCGGAACTTCCGGACATTGGCATCGGCGAAGAACAGCCGGTGCGTCAGGGCCTCGTAATCGGCCATGTCGCGCGCAACGGCGATCATCACGAAATCCATCTCGCCGGCGATACAGTAGAGATGCAGAACCTGCGGTTCGGCGCGCGCCTTGCGCTTGAAGGCGTCGATCTGGTCGAGCCGGTCGCGCTCCAGGTCGACTAAAATCACGGCGGTCACTCCGAGACCGAGCTTCTGCCGGTCGAGCAGCGCCACCTCGTTTTGGATGACGCCCTCCTCGCGCAACGCCTTCAATCGCCGCTGAACGGATGCGTTCGAAAGCCCCGCCCGATCGGCCAGTTCGGCGATCGGCAGCCGGGCATTGCGCTGAAGTTCGACAAGCAGCGCACGATCTTTGTCATCCATGATCTTTTTCACTCGAGAGGTTGCCTATTATGCGCTGATCCTATCACCGAAAACGCAACAGGCGCATTCATCGTCTCGCCCCGGACAGATAAACCGATGGCATGAAACGAGGCATGCTCTCCATCCTGCCGCTCGCCGTCGGCGCCGCACTTTACGGCCTCGCCTTCGGGGTCCTGGCGGCTCAGGCAGGCTTTCCCTGGTGGGGCGTCGGGCTCATGAGTGCCGGCGTTCACGCGGGATCGTCGCAGATCGTCGCCGTCGATCAGTTCTCGGCGGGAAGCGGCCTCGGCGGAGCGATCGTCGCGGGCGCGATCATGAATCTGCGCTATCTCGGGATCACGGCTTCGCTCGCCGGCCTCCTGGCCCGCCTGCCGCCATGGCGGCGTCTCCTCGCCCTGCACCTCACCTCCGATGAGAACTGGGCGCTCACCCTGTCGGAGCGCGGCAAGGATCCGAGCATCGGCGCGCCCTTCCTCCTCGGGGCGGGCAGCGTCATGTTCGTCACCTGGTTCACATCGACGGCGATCGGCGCGCAGATCGGCGCGGTCCTGCCCGACCTCGATGCGGCCGGGCTCGGCTTCGCCTTCACCGCGGCGTTCATTGCGATGGCGCGGAGCATGGCGCCCAGACGCATCGCCGCGTTTCTTCCCTGGGGAATGACCTTCGTGCTGGCGATCGGCCTCGTCTCGGCAGGGATCTCGCGGGCGTCGGCAATCCTCGTCGCGTCTCTCGCCGGCCTCGCCCTTGCGGCTCTCCTGCGCCGCTATCGGAGGTCGGCATGAGCTCTGCGCAATGGATCTTGATCGCCGGGCTCGCGGTCGCCACCTTCGCGACGCGCCTTCTCGGGTTCCTCGCCGGCGACCGCCTGCGTCAGTCCCGCTTCGCTTTCGTTCTGGATGATCTGCCGGGCCTGATCGTCGTCGCGCTCGTCGCCACGTCCCTCGCCGGCACGGAGGCCACAACCTGGATCGCCGCGGCGCTCGCCGTGGCCATCGCCCGGATTTCCAACAACGTCGTCGTGACGATGGGCGGCGGTCTCGCGGCCTATGTCGCGCTCGCGCTGCTCATCGGCTGAAGCACAACGCGGCTCACACTGCGGACGGAGCATGTGGCTTCCATCCGCCAATCCTTTTCAAACGGCCGGATTCGTTCAGCGGCGCGCAGCCACACGCCGCCGCGCGAGAACAGCCTGTTGGGCGAGGCTCAGTCGGCCGAGCAATCGATGAGGCGCAGATGCGCGCGTGCGGCCGGCTTGCCGATGGTCGAGGCGAGATCCCTTGCCACCTGCCGCTCCTGGCGGACGGGGGCGCGCGCATCGATGTACTGGGTCAGTACATCGCCGTTCAAAGGCTGGTCGAACGCGACGCCGGCGAGCTTGCCGCGCTGCCACACCAGCTTCGCCGAGGCAGTGCCGCAATTGGGCATCGGCAGACGCACGCTCGCGGGCAGAACGGCCCGGCTGTCCAACTCGATGCAGGCACCGGTCGGGCTGATGTTGCGCACCTGGCAATTGGCATAGAGCCGATGCGACATGACGGTCGACCGTTTGTCCAAATGGTGCCGTCTGAGGGCGCGCTGCTCTTGCATGGGTTTCGCTCCAGCAAAACGTAGAACTTAGCTTCAACAATAAGCCAAAACTTCACAAAGTGGTAATCATGTTTTGGATTGCCGTTAACGCGGCCCATTCGCGCAAACAGAGCCGCGTGTCAGGGGCCGCTTGTCAGGACCGCGCATCAAGGCCGCATCCGGCCTTCGGCGCTTGTGCCCCGGGCTCATATGCCTATTTTGCCTTGCACCACCTTTTTTGAGACGCCCGGCGACGGTCGGGGGGCACACCTCCCGGCGGACACGCAAGAACGCGACAGGCCTTCATGAGCATTCAGTCCATCATCGACGATTTCGCCTTCCTCGACGAATGGGAGGATCGCTACCGGTACGTGATCGAGCTCGGACGGGCCTTGCCGGAGATGCCGGCCGAGGAACGCACGGAGGCCACGAAAGTCCGCGGCTGTGCGAGCCAGGTCTGGCTCGTCAGCGAAGACGCGGTGAAGGACGGCGAAGCGGTCCTCGTCTTCCGCGGCGACAGCGATGCCCATATCGTGCGCGGCCTCATCGCCATCGTGCTCGCGCTCTATTCCGGCACGACACCCGAAGAGATCCTGAAGACCGATGCCGAAGCCGTCTTCGCCCGCATGGGCCTGCGCGAACATCTGACGGCGCAGCGCTCCAACGGCCTCTCCGCCATGCTGCAGCGCATCCGCCGCGACGCGGAGAGCCGGCTCGCACAATAGCCACCCCCGCTCGCGGCGCATTTCTTTTCTCTTCGTCCTCTCACTCGCCGATCGTGGGCCGATAGCCCTCGGCGCCCCAATGGCGCATCGCCACATGCGCTTTGCCTTCGGCCTCTTCGTCTAGGCCGTAATGGCGGGCGAGCGCCTGCAGCGCGAGTTTGAGGACGAGCTTCGCCGATCGCGCCGGATAGCCGCGCTCGCGCTCCACGCTCGACAGACCTTTGAGGAAACAGGCGACATCGACAAGCACGCCCGCGAGTTCGGGGCCGACCGCGTCCATGGCGGCATGAAAGCGGGCGCGGGCGGCGATCGCCATCTCCGTCAGATCCGCCTGACCGCCCCGCTGACGGGAGCCTTTCGGCGCCTTGAGGTCGGCCTGCCAATTGGCGGTGATGCGCGGCTGCAGGCTCGCGCGCTCGAAGTCGCGGCGAAGCCGCTCCGCCGCCGCCACCAGGGGGGCGCCGAGATAGGGCGCGCCCTCCTCGCCGCCCCTGCGGGCGAGGAGGCCGATCGGGCTCTCGTCGAGATCGGTGAGCGGCGCGGGCGCCGAGGATGAGCCGCCCTTCTGCCGTTCCAGGCATTTGTGCTGCGCCAGAAAGGCGGGCTCACCAGCTTTCTGGCGCCGAAGCCATGCCGCGGCCTCCGCGCTCGCGACAAGCCCCGTCTCTCCGGCCTCGCAGAGGAGGCCCGCCGCCAGAAGCTTCTTGACGAGGGCGGCCGGGATCTCGCGCCGCCGCCCCGGCACGCCCTCGCAGCAGAAGGTCGCCGCATCCGCCTCCACCAGCTGTGCCTCCCGATGGGCCAGCAGCATCTCGATCAGGCTTTCGAGCGCCCCGCCGCGTCTCTTCCCGCGGCTCATCTCACATCCTCGCCGAAAACCTCCATCCAGCGCCGCAGCGCGAATTCGAGGCTTTCCATCACCTGGTCGAAGACCGGCTCGTCGCGGCGTTCCTCGATCATCCGGCAGCCATGGGCGACGGTGGTGCGGTCGCGGCCGAAATGCGCGCCGACCTTGGTCAGCGTCAGGCCGGAGCCGACATGGACGAGATACATCGCCGCCTGCCGCGTCTGCGCCACCCGCGCGACGCCCCGTCCGGCCTTGCGCAGGTCATGGTGCCCGACCCGAAAGACCGCCCCGAGCGCCGCCTCGGCAAAGCGGCAGACGGAACTCTCCGCATCCGCCTCCCGATCCCTGACGACAGCACGCCCGGCGGCGGCCCGTCCGGTAGCGGCACGCCCGGCGACGGCGCGGCCGCCCTCGCCCCGATAAGGCCCGAAAGCCCCCTGCGGCCCCCGCAAATCGTCGTAAAAATGGTTCTGCATGGCCCCTCCTCCGATAATAGGATTTCTTTCCTATATCGCGAAGAAGCGCAACCGGGGATATGTTTTTAAGCTTACCGCACACCTTGTCGCGCCGGGAGGCGCCGAACTTATCCCCGCCGCTCCGGGGGCTGCGATCGTGCCGCGAAAGCTTCAGGAGCTCCCGGCATGGTCGATGCGCAGTGCTTTTACGATCCCCAAATCTCAGGCGGGGCCGGCAGGCCCACTCGCCGCCAACGGCGCCAGAACCCGGCGCCTCCCCGCTTGGCCAAAAGCGGCGCCGGCACCTATTGCCGCGACAGCGACCTGCCGCGGTTGATCCATCGTCTGCCGGAAGAGCTCGGGACGAATGACACGGAGCGCGCGCGCAGCATCGTTGCGCGTCTCAAATGCGCCCTGCGCGCGGAGCGCAGGAAAGGCCGGGCCGGCCATGGGAGCTACGATCTCAATCGCCACATCGCGCTCAAGACAGCGCTCGACGTCGAAAGCGGCGAGCTTGCGCGGCTCTGCCAGGCCCAGACCTTGAAACGCAAAACGCCGGCATGAAAGCCGGCGTCTGGGAAAAGCAAAACGCCGGCCTGGGAGCCGGCGTCCGGGGAAAGCATAGCGCCGGCGTGGGAGCCGCCGACCGGAAAAGTAAAACGCCGGCATAAGGGCCGGCGTCTGACACGTTCGGAAGAAAACGTCGTTCAGCGGCGGCCGCGCTTCTGACCAAGACCCATCTGCTTGGCAAGCTGCGAGCGGGCTTTTGCATAGTTCGGAGCGACCATCGGATAGTCGGCCGGCAGGCCCCACTTCTCGCGATACTCTTCCGGGGACAGGTCGTAATGCGTGCGCAGGTGACGCTTCAGCGACTTGAACTTCTTTCCGTCTTCCAGACAAATAATGTAGTCCGGATTGATCGAGCGACGGACCGGAACAGCCGGCTTCTGCGGCTCCGGCTCAGGCTCAGCGCCGCCATCGGCGGTCGTCTGCAGCGCCTGATAGATATTGCCGATCAGACCGGAAATATCGCCAGCCGCAATTGTGTTGTTGCTCACATAGGCAGATACGATGTCTGCCGTGAGCTCGATCAGGTTGTCGTTCTGGATAGCCTCTGCCATTGAATCCTCGCTATGTGACCTTTGCAGCAACACACTGCAAGTCATCAAGTGCGCCTTGCTACTGCTGGTGGCGCGGTCTGACAAGAAGAAAAAACCTTACATCACAGCAATCTTAGCGGCGTTTCACCGCGCGCAACAAGAAGGTGTGAAAATATGTCAGCACTCGCTTGCTCATTCCTGGAAAGATAGGAATTCGCCAACAAAGTGCCACCCCGCTTTTACGGAAGATGGCAGTCTTTGTTTCAGCGCTCGCCTTCCGGATCGGAGCGCGTCACCCCGATAGCCCGCGAATAGTCGTCGGGTTCCGTCTCAGGAACCGGCTTTACACCAGTGAGGTAGGCAGCCCGGGCCAGAAGATGCGCGGAAACCGGAGCGGTGAGAAGGAAGAACACCACACCTGCCACGGCGCGAGTGAAGATGTCTAAATGGGGCGCTTCTAAGGCAAGGGCCAACAACATCAGCCCGGAGCCCAAGGTTCCCGCTTTGCTGGCCGCGTGCATGCGCGTGTAAAGGTCAGGAAAACGCAAGAGGCCGACGCTCGCAACGACTGCGAAAAGCGCGCCGATCACAATCATCACGCCGACCAAGACGTCGAGAAAGCCGCTCATCGCTGCTTCTCCGAATCGGAGCCGTAGCACATTGCTGATTCGCCTCCGAGCACGTCTCCGCAATGCATCACGAAGCGGGCAAACGCTACGGTTGCAAGAAAACCGACGAGACCAAGAGCGATTGCAATGTCGATATAAAGATAAAAACCAGTTTTCACGCCGATCACGGCAATGAAACCGATGCCGGTGGACACCAGCATGTCGAGCGCCAGAACCCGGTCCGCAAAGGTCGGGCCGCGCACGATCCGAATGGTGATCAGCGCAAACGAAAGCACGAGAAGCGCCAGCGAAATCGCGACACAGATTTCGAGAAACTCGGTAGCACTCATCGGAACGCCTCCAGTATCTTTCGCTCAAAGCCTTGTGCGATATCGCGTTTCAGTTGGTCCGGATCGGGCACGTCGATGGCATGGATGTAAAGCGTGCGCCGGTCCTCCGACACGTCGACCGACAAGGTGCCGGGCGTCAGCGTGATGAGATTGGCAAGCAACGTGATCTCGAAATCGCGGTTCACCCTGAGCGGATAGGCGATCAGGCCGGGCGAAATCGGCATCTTCGGCTGCAGGACGATCCAGGTCACCTTGAGCGCCGACATGACCAGTTCGTAGATGAACAGGAAGAACAGATTGATCACCCTGAGCGAGCGGCCGATATAGCCGCGCGTGCCGATCTGCTCGCGAATGAGCCACAGCGCGATGGCGCCGAGCACGAAGCCGAACAGCAGGTTCGGCAGCGTGAAGCTGCCGGTGATCGACGCCCAGGCGAGTGCCAGAAGCACGTTGACGGGAAACAGCACCATCAGGAAGCGCCTCCAAACACCGCGCGAATATAAAGGGTCGGATCAAGAAGCCCGGCCGCACCGGCTTCCGCAAGCCGCATCAGCGGCGCGGGCCACAGGCCGATGACGAGGCTCATCAAGGTGAGAGCGCCAAGCGAGCCGAAGAGCACCGCCCGGTCTTCAGCGACGATCTCGCCGGGCACGCTCTTTTCCGCGCCGTCCGGCGTCCCCACCGGTCCGCCGCGCCAGAAGATCTGCGTGAAGGCGCGCCCCGAAGCGAGGGCGTTGAGAAGGCCCGTGCCGAGCACGATGCCGGCAAGCCACCAGCGCCCGTCCACCATCGCCGCTTCGGTCACCAGGATCTTCGCCCAGAAGCCGGAAAACGGCGGCAGCGCGGAGACGGAAAAGACGAGGGTCAGCGTCAGCCCGGCCAACAGCGGGCTCGCGCCGTAGAGCCCGCCGAGCTTGCGCAGATCCTGGCTGCCGCCGAGCTGGCCGACGAGCCCGGAGGCGAGATAGAGCGCCGACATGACGATCATCGAATGGAAGGCATAGAAGATGCCGCCCGACAGCCCCTCCGCCGTGCCGATCGCAAGCCCCGCCAGGATCACGCCGATGCCGGAGATGACGAGATAGCCGAGGATGCGCCGGAAATCGGAATGCGCCATCGCACCGAGCGAGCCGAGAAGCATCGTGCCGATGGCGAGCGCCGTCAGAAACGTGTCGTAGAGCGCCTCTTCCGAGGGCATCAGCATGATCAGCGTGCGCAACAGCGCATAGGCGCCGACCTTGGTCAAAAGCCCGGCAAAGACGGCGCCCGCGGAAGGCGACGGCGTGTGATAGGAGGCCGGCAGCCAGAAGGCGACCGGAAACGCCGCCGCCTTCATGCCGAAGCCCAGAATATAAAGCGCCGTGATCGTGTTGATCGGCATTCCGGGCACGCCTTCGCGCAGCTTGATCGCGATCTCGGCCATGTTGAGCGTGCCGAGCGCGCCGTAGAGATAGCCGGTCGCCGTCAGGAAGAAGGCCGCAGCCAGAAGATTGAGGACGGCATAGCGCACCGCGCCGTCGAGCTGCTCTTTGGAATTGCCGAGGACGATGAGGCCGAAGGAGGCGATCAGCATCACTTCGAACCAGACATAGAGATTGAAGATGTCGCCGGTGAGGAAGGCGTTGCACACGCCCGTCATCATCAGCAGCAGAAAGGGATAAAACCCGTAGCGGCTCTCCACGCGCCGCAGGCCGCGGCTTGCGAAAACACCGACGACGAGCGCCACCACCGACGACACGAAGGCGAAGGAGGCACCGAGCGCATCGACGGCAAAGGTGATGCCGAAGGGCGGCAGCCAGCTGCCCATCGTCATGGTCAGCGGCCCGCCGGTCACGACGCGCGCCAGAATGCCGGCCGTCGCCGCCGTCAAAAACAGGAGCCCGGCAATGCCGAGCGGTGCCTGCGTTTCCGGGCGCTTGCGCGCCATCAACAGGACGGATCCGAAAAGAAGGGTGATCAAAGTCGGCGCGACGATGATCGCGTCCAGGGGCGCGATCGGCGCCGTCACCATGGCGGACGCGACGTCCACCGCTGCATGGCCTGCACTCTCTGCCATCAATAGCCCCTGGGCGGAACCGGATCACCCGGCTGCTCGGCCATATGCATCTTCCCGGTTTTGTCCGTGCCGAGCCCCTGATAGGCGCGGAACACCAGAACCAGCAGGAAGGCGAAGAACGAGAACGAGATGACGATCGCCGTCAAAATCAGCGCCTGCGGCAGCGGATTGGCGGTCGCAAACGGCGGCACCATCGCCTCTTCGGGAATGATCGGCGGCACTTCCTTGACGATCCGCCCAGCCGTGAAAATCAGAAGATTGACGGCGTTCGAGAGGATGGTCACGCCAAGCAGGATGCGGATCAGGGAATCCGACAGCATCAGATAAACGGCGGATGCGAAGAAGCAGCCGACGAGAAGCGCAAGCGGGCCTTCCATCAGCGCTCCCTTTCTTCCAGCGACAGCGCCACGGAGGTGATGGTCCCGAGAACCACCAGATAGACGCCGATATCGAAGAACGTCGCCGTGGAGACGGCGACCTCCATGCCGAAGATCGTCGGATAGGCCCACAGCACCGTCAAAAACGGCTTGCCGCCGAGAAGCGACGGCACCCCGGCAAGGGTCGCCACGACGAGCCCGAAAGCGGCGATCCCCATCGGATGAAAGCGCAGGGCCCGGCGCACCGGCGGCACGCCATAGGCGATGCCGTAGATCGCGAAGGCGGAAGCCGCGATCAGCCCGCCGATGAAGCCGCCGCCCGGATTGTTGTGGCCGCGCAAGAGCACGAAGACCGAAAACAGCACCATCAAGGCCGTGAGATAAGGCGCGATCGCGCGAAAGATGACGGTGCTCACTTCTCTTCCTCCACGGCTCTCGTCTGACGCCACGGCGCCGGGAAGCGCAGCAGAGCGAGAATGGCGAGACCGGTGATCATGACGACCGCGATCTCACCCAAAGTATCGAGACCACGGAAGTCGACGATGATGACGTTCACGATGTTGCGGCCATGGGCGATGGTTCGCGAATGCTCCGCAAAGAAATCCGACAGGCGCGAATCGAAGGGCTGGTTCGTCACGGCGATCAGCAAGGCCGCCGTGCCGATGCCGCAGGCGAGCGCGATCGTTCCGTCCTTGGCGCGCTGGAAATAATTGCGCCGGTCGGCCGTCATCAGCGACAGACGCGTCATCACGAGCGCCAGGATGACGACCGAAAGCGTCTCCACCATGAATTGCGTGAAGGAAAGGTCCGGCGCGCCGAAGAGCATATAGATCAGCGCCACGGCAAAGCCCTGGATGCCGAGAGAGACGATCGCCGTCAGCCGGTTCTCCGCCACGATGACGGCGACGAGACCGACGGCCGCAAGCCCCATCACCGCCCATTCATGCGGCGCGAGCGCGAAGGTCTCAGGCGCATGCGGCCATTCGCCGAAGACCAGAAGCGGCACGACCAGGACGAGCGCCAGCACCGTGAAGGTGATGGAAAGATAGCGTTCCAGATCGCCGTTCTGGATGAAGCGCGTCACCGCGGCCGAGCCGGTCGTGAGCCCGTTCACGAGCTGGTCGAAGCCCCGGTCGGGACCCCAGCCGATCGCATCGAGGATCGCCGCGAGCCCGCGCCGCACCGGCCGCAGGGCGAGAAGCGCCAGGATGCCGATCGCCCAGGTGACGCCGGAGGCGGCAAAAGCCTCGTTCACGTGGATGGCGTAGGAGAGATCCGGATTGGGCTTTGCCCCGGCGACGGCGGCAAGCGTCGGGCCGATCAGCGCCTCTTGCGTGAAGGCCGCAAAGACGATGCCGGCGACGCTGAGACAGGCGAGGACGAGCGGGCCGATCCACAGCCCGATCGGGCCTTCATGCGCGCCGGAAAGATTCTCGGGCCGCTTGCCGATGAAAGGCAGCAATCCGACGGCAAAGGCGGCCGCGAACATGAGACCGTTGCCGAAGACGGCGACGCCAAGCGTTACGGGCGTCGTGCCCTCTCCGTGCAGAAGCCCTTCATACATCGCCTCCTTGGCGAAGAAGCCGAGCGTCACGAAAAGCCCGCCCATCGCCCAGGCGAGAACGAGGCCCGAAAGGAAGGTGACCGGCATTTTGAGCCCGAGACCGCCGAGCTCGCGCAGATCGCGCGTGCCCGCCTCGTGGTCGACCGAGCCCGCCATCATGAAGAGGCCGCCCTTGAAGAGCGAATGGGCGAGAAGGTAGACGAGCGCACCCAAAATCGCCGTCTCGTTGCTCGTCCCCGTCAGCATGACGAGAAGGCCGAGCGAGGCGACCGTCGTATAGGCGAGGATGAGCTTCAGATCCGTCTGGCGGAGCGCCAGAAGCGTGCCGGCGAGAAGCGTCGCGCCGCCGAAGAGCGGCAGGATCGTCGTCCACAGCACCGTCTCGCCCATGAAGGGATGGACGCGCAAAAGCAGATAGACGCCGGCCTTCACCATCGTCGCCGAATGCAGATAGGCCGAGACCGGCGTCGGCGCCTCCATGGCGTTGGCGAGCCAGGAATGGAACGGAAACTGCGCCGATTTCGTAAAGGCGCCGCCGAGAAGCAGGATCAGCACCGGCAGATAATAGGGGTTCTCCGCAAAGCTCGAGCCGAGCGCGATCGCCTCCGACATCGAATGCACGCCGACGAGCCCGGTCATGATCAAAAGCCCGGCCAGCAGGCAGAGCCCGCCTCCCGCCGTGATCACCAGCGCCTGCAGTGCCGCGCGCCTTGCCGCCTCACGCGTGTGATCGAAGCCGATCAACAGGAAGGAGGTGATCGAGGTCAGCTCCCAGAAGACGAAGAGCGTCATGAAATCGTCGGCGAGCACCAGCCCCTGCATCGCCCCCATGAAGAGGAGGATGAAGGAGAAGAAGCGCCCCTGATGCGCATGGCCTTTGAGATAGGCGCCCGCATAAATCAGGATGAACGTGCCGATGCCCGAGACGAGAAGCGCAAACAGCAGCGACAGCCCGTCGAGGCGGTAGGAAAAGTTGATCTGAAGCGACGGTGCCCAGGCAAAGCCGTTGGCGATGACGCTGCCGGACGCGATCGGCGCGATCAGGCCAAGGAAATAGACAAACATCGCCGCGGGTGCCGCCGCCAGAATCCAGGACGCGCCAGAACCCAACAGCCGCTTCAAAAGCGGCGCCACGAACGCCGCCAGAAACGGGGCGGCCATGACGAGATAAGTCCAGTCGATTTGGGATTCTTGCATCAGCGGGGTGACGTTCGAGGGACCAGGAACGGATAGCGGGCGATCCAGAGCGGGGCAAGCTGCCAGCTTTGCCGCCTCAGCCGGACAAGCTAAGCATTTGGGCGCTTCTGGCAATCCTTAGAGAGCGGCGATTTTCAAGCATGACCCATGCTTTCCGGCAAATCGCGACAGGAGAAAGACCGGGTGCCGCCTTCCTTGTCCAGCCGCCGCCGCATTTCCTCGCAGAAGTGTGATCTCGAGCACAGTCGAAGTCGCGCGATCGCAAGTATGTCGGGCGGCAGAGACGGCACAAGACATCGCGCTTCTGGCGGAGCTTCAGCCATTCCTGACGGCAGAAACACTGAGGTCATCGGTCTTTTATGCGAGCGCTTGTTTCTCCACACGCAACGCTCGGCTTTGTCTTGCAGCCGTCACCCCGTGCGCGGATGCCGCAGGGGCAATGCAGGTTCCCGCAGGTTCGCGCACCGTCCCTGCGAGGCCCTCGGTTAACGCCGCACGACCCATTCCCTTGCCCCGGAAAACAAACGAGCCTACCTCGCGCCCATGAACGACATTCCTTCCTCCCCGCCGCGCGCCGCAAAGCGGCCGCATGAAATCACCCGCCACGGCCACACCCGCAACGATCCCTATCACTGGCTGCGTGCCGACAACTGGCAGGAGGTGATGCGCGATCCCTCCGTGCTCGATCCTGAGATCCGCGCCTATCTGGAGGCCGAAAACGCCTGGTTTTCCGCCCAGATGGCCGACACGGAAGCGCTTCAGGAAAAGCTCTTTGCTGAGATGAAGGGGCGCATCAAGGAGGACGATTCCTCCGTTCCGGCGCCTGACGGACTTTATTCCTATGCGGTCCGCTACATCGAGGGCGGCCAGCACCCGCTCTTCGTGCGCCAGAAGCGTTCGGGCGGTGAAGAAACCATCCTTCTCGACGGCAACGCGCTTGCCGAAGGCCATGCCTATTTCAAGATCGCCGGCGCGGCGCATTCGCCCGACCATTCCCGCCTCGCCTGGGCCTTCGACGATGCCGGCTCGGAATTCTACACGCTCCACATCCGCAATCTGGAAACGGGCGAAGACATCGCCGACGTCATCCCCGATACGAGCGGCGGCGCCGTCTGGGCGGCCGACAACACGCATCTCTTCTATGTGCGTCTCGACGCCAATCACCGGCCGTCGAAAGTCTTCCGCCACAGGCTCGGCACCGCGGTCACGGACGACGTCCTCGTCTATGAGGAGGCGGATCCCGGTTTCTTCGTCGGCCTCGGCGCGACGCGGTCGCGCAATTTCATCCTCATCGACTGCCACACGCACGAGACCTCGGAGACGCGCCTCATCCCGGCCGACCGGCCGGAGGCGGAGCCCGTCCTCATCGCGCCGCGCCGCGACGGCATCGAATATTATGTCGACGAGGCGGACGGCACGCTCTTCATCCGCACCAATTCCGGTGACGCCAAGGATTTTCAGATTCTGACGGCGCCCGTCGCGTCGCCTTCGCCGGAGAACTGGCAGCCGCTCGTCGCCCATGTGCCGGGGCGCCTTCTCCTGTCGCACGCCCTCTTTGCCGGCCACCTCGTTCGTCTTGAACGCGAGGCCGGGCTGCCGCGCATCGTCGTGCGGCGGCTTCAAGACGGCGAGGAGCATGAGATCGCCTTCGCCGAAGAGGCCTATTCGCTCGGCCTCGATCCCGGCTACGAATTCGACACGACGACGATCCGCTTCTCCTATTCCTCGCCGACGACGCCCTCGCGCATCTTCGATTACGACATGGAGAGCCGCGCCCGCACGCTTCTCAAGGAGCAGGAGGTGCCGTCGGGCCACGACCCGGCGAAATACGTCTCGCGCCGCATCATCGCCCAAGCGCCGGATGGCGAGGAGGTGCCGGTCTCGCTTCTCTACCGCGCCGACACGCCGCTCGACGGTTCCGCGCCCTGCCTTCTCTACGGCTACGGCTCCTACGGCATCGCCATTCCGGCCGGCTTTTCCGTGACCCGCCTGTCGCTCGTCGATCGCGGTTTCATCTATGCGATCGCCCATATCCGCGGCGGCAAGGACAAGGGCTTTGCCTGGTACGAAGAGGGCAAGCGCAGCAAAAAGGCCAATACGTTCACGGATTTCATCGCCGCCGGCGAGCATCTCGTGGCCGAAGGTTTGACCAAGCGCGGCCGGATCGTCGCCCATGGCGGCTCGGCGGGCGGCATGCTGATGGGCGCCGTCGCCAATATGGCGCCCGATCTCTTCGGCGGCGTCATCGCCGACGTGCCCTTCGTCGACGTCCTCAACACCATGCTCGACGACACGCTGCCGCTCACCCCGCCGGAATGGCCCGAATGGGGCAACCCGGTCGAAAGCGCGGCCGATTATCAGACGATCCTCGCCTATTCGCCCTATGACAACGTCACCGCGCAGGCCTATCCGCCGCTTCTCGCCATGGCCGGGCTCACCGATCCGCGCGTGACCTATTGGGAACCGGCGAAGTGGGTCGCCAAACTCCGCGACACCAAGACCGACGACAACATCCTTCTCCTGCGCACCAATATGGATGCCGGCCACGGCGGCGCCTCCGGCCGCTTCGACGCCTTGAAGGAAGTCGCCATCGAATACGCCTTCGCCCTCAAGGTGATGGGCCTCACCGACAAAGCCCCGCTCCCGGCTGTGTGAGGTCGCTTTTCCCGTCTCGGGAACGACAGAACGGCAGAACCGGGCGGCCTCCCGGTTCTGCTACCCGATCGGCCACCCCTCTTCCGCCTTGGCGATCGTCGAGGTCGCCTCGACAATCTCCTCCGGCCCGCCCTTGGGCGGCCAGAGACCGGCGGCGTAGTGCTCTGAGCGCAGGCGCGCGCGCTCTTCGAGGCTCGAAAAGCCCCAGATATGCGTGATGCGCGGCGGCCCGTCCAAGGCGTAAAGGTTCGTCACGAGGTGATCGGTATAGGCCGCAGCCGGGCCAATCGCCGCCTCCCAGCCCGCGAGCGTCCGCGGCAGCCCGCCTGGCCGCAGATGATAGGTGCGAAACTCGAAGAGGCCGCCATATTGCCGGGGGTTGATCGCCGGCAGGAAGGGAAAGGGCGCGAAACTCTCCATCCGGAGCCCCTTCGCCGTGTCGCGGCCGAAGAACGGGTCCTCGCTCATCAGCGCGCGCTCGCGCTCGGCGCGCAGCTCCTCCTCCGCCTCGAAGGAGCGAAGCACGAAAAGCTCGCCGATCGTGCCGATGTCGGAGCGCCACATGCCGAGCGGCGCACCGAGCGCATCCTCATCGCCGATCCACCGCCGCGCGCCCTCGGCCGCCTTGGTAACGCCCAGCACCGGGCAGGAGAGCGTCGCAAGTTCATAGAGCATGTCGCGCCCTCACCTCGTTGATAGCCAATCATTGATAGCCGAGCCGGGCTGCCAGCGGCTTCATGTCCGGCGGCAGCACCTTGCTCGATTCCGCCCCGAATGCGCCGAAGAGCGGGTCCCATTCCTCGATCGTCAATTCCACGATCAGATCCTCGCGCGCAAACGGATCGCCCGCCACGATCTTCTCGATCTCTTCGCGGCTGTCGGCGACCATGATCAGGAAGCCGGCGCGCAGCGGCGTGCCCTTCAGCGGCCCCGAGGCCTTCAAGGTGCCCTCGTCGATCAGGTCGAGCAGATATTCCACATGCTCCAGCACATGCTCGTTCCAGCCGGGACCGTCCGGATGCGTCATCGTCACGATGTAAAAGGCCATGCCTCACTCCTCGAAAACCAGGTTCCTGAAAATCAGGGCGCCGAGTTTCGGTGACCAACCAGGAGTGATAAATGCCTCTCTGGTTGTTCCTGTCCCAAGTGTGAGTGGTGAATGCCCGATCGGCTGGAAAGCATGTCCGTCTTCGTGCGCGTCGCCGAGCTCGGCTCGTTTTCCGCCGCCGCGACGGTCCTCGCCATCTCGCCCCAGATGGTCGCCAAGCATATCGAGGCGCTCGAAAAGCGTCTCGGCACCCGCCTCATCCACCGCACCACACGGCGCCACAGCCTCACCGATTTCGGCCGGCAATACCGCGACCGCTGCAAGGCGATCCTCGCCGATGTCGCGGACGCCGAAGCGCAGGCGTCGGAAACCGGTTCGGAACCGCGCGGCCTGTTGCGGATCAACGCGCCCGTGACCTTCGGCGCCCAGGTGCTCGTGCCGCTCGTCACCGCCTATCTCCGCGCCCACCCGCAGGTCACCTGCGACCTCGTCTTGAGCGACCGTTATGTCGATCCGATCGAAGAGGGTTTCGATCTCGTCTTCCGCATCGGTCCGCTGTCGGGCCAGCTGTCCGGCCCACTGGCCGGCCAGTCGACGCAGACGCACGCCCTTCTCGCCCATCCGTTGACGCCCTACCGGCTCGTCGCCTGCGCCGCGCCCGCCTATCTCGCCGAACACGGCACGCCCGAAACGCCCGAGGATCTGCGCAACCACGAATGCCTCGGCTTCAGCCCCTGGTCCGGCGCGCTCGGGCGCGAATGGCCCTTTTCGAAGGGCGGAGAGACGGTCGGGGTGCCGAGCGCGAGCCGTCTGTCGATCAACGACTGGCGGGCGATCCACCAGGCGGCGCTCGACGGATTCGGCATCACGCTCGGCTATGAAAGCGCCGTTGCCGACGATCTCACATCCGGCCGGCTCGTGCGGCTCCTGCCGGATTACGAAGGCCCGGCGCGGCCCTTCCATCTTCTCCATGCGCGCGAACGGCGCATGCGGGCGACGCTGTCAGGCTTCCTCGCACGCATCCTCGCGCGCTTCTCCGCAAAGTCCTGACCCGGGAGGTCCTGCCCCCGGGCCGGGTTCAGGCGGCTGCCGGCCCGGGATCGTCGTCATGCGACGACATGAGCGTTGTGTTGGCAGCGCCCGGCCGTCCGCCCGACGCTATCCCGCCCGTGACCCCGCCTGCAGCCCCGCTTTTGCTCGCGGCGCTTCGCACGGGCACCAGATGCGGACGCGTCATGCGCGCCCAGCGCTGGCGTTCCGCCTCCGGCTGGTACAGCACCTTCAGGACCTCGACGCGTTCGATCCGGTCGAGGTGATCGACGTCGACGCTCTCGCCTTCCGTGAGTCCGAGCAGCATGACGCCGCGCGGGGTGGCGATCGACTGATGACCCACGCCCGGGATGTAATGGGCGGGGGTCACCAGGGTTCGTTCCTCCGGCAGCCGCTCGTCGACCCGCAATAGGATGCGCGAATCGATCGTTGCGACATCGGCAGGGAGATCCTCGGAGAAGACGAGCTGCGCCTCGCGCAGCTTGCGTCGCAATGCGGCCACGAGAAGCTCGTCGCTGCCGAGGCGGGCCTCGAGCAGGTTCTCGAGGATGGAGAAATCACGCGGAGTAACTTTGGGAAAAATCGCATCTGGCATGTCTGGTGTCCCGGTTATGTCGTTTCGTGAAGGACCCACGGCCGGGCTGGCTGATGCCGGCCCGGCCAGACGTGCAGAATTTCAAAACCTCCGCTCCGCGGCAGGCGCGGACATCACGGCACAACATCGGGCTCACCCCTCGTCCGCGAGCTTGAGGACGGTGAGCGACAGGGCGCGGCCGTCGCGCGCCTCCCAGGGGATCGTCTGGCCTTCCGAGAGCCCGATGAGCGCGGCGCCGATCGGCGTCAGCACCGAGATGCGCGCCTGCGCGACATCGGCCTCTTCGGGATAGACGAGCTTGTAGGTCCGCTCGAAACCGTCGCTCGTGGCGAAGGAAACGGTCGAGCCCATGCGCACCGTCTTGGCAGGGACCTTCTCTTGAGGAACGATCCGCGCGCGGTCGAGCTCGCTCAGGAGCTTTTCGCCGAGCTCGGCGAGCGGTCCGCCGAGGCTGTTGGCGATCGCATAAAGGCGCGCATGATCTTCGCTGCCGATGACGAGACGCGGCAGGGCTTTGGGTTTCCGGACGACAGGTTTCTGGACGACAGGTTTCTGGACGATCTGAGTTTTTTCGGCGATCTGAGACATGGTTGCACGACCCTTCGGCCGACGAGTTTTCTCGCCGGACCACGCAAACGAGTTTTGGAAGAAACGCCTTCGCGCCGATCGTTCAGATCGCGGATCGTCCCGGTCTCAGACCGGGTCACAGATCAAACAGATGACGGATCATGAAAAATCGCTGCGCACCCCCGAAGCTCGGAAGGCGCAACGGCCGAGCTTCGGGCTACAGTCCCGTGACGGGCTGGCCTTGGAGCATTCGCAGAATGGAAAGAAGCGCTCGGATCATGATGCCCTCAGGCTAGGCCTTCCGCCCCCAAAGTCAAGCGAGCGGGCCGACGCCAGGCGACGCCCCGGCAGACCGACCACGCCGCGTCTGATAACTCCAGTTGGCAACTCCTGCCCTGCACGCGACGGCTATCAGATGAAAGAGCATCCCCTCAGGAAACCAGCGAGACCGGAGACAGGTCGTCGGCGCCACAGGGCGCGTAGGCTGGGCTCTGCCGCAGCAGATGGAGAAGGGCGTGGTGCGTCCGTCGCGGGACAAGCGGGGGAACGTGTTCTATGCGCAGGTGGCGAGGCAAAGGTAAGATTGTGAAATGAGCTCAGAAACACAAAACCCCGCCGAAGCGGGGTTCTGGGACATGTGACAATACCTAGGCTACCCTGAACTTGTCATCGTTCGGTGGGCAGCCTGCCTAGTGATCTAGGTCTTAAAGCCCGATATACGGGATACGCGTTTTATTTAGTAGAATCGGGCCATTTAAGCAAGCCCCCGAGCCCTAAGCCATGCACGACTCCGAGACGAACGGCCTGCAGATCTTCTCCGCTCATCCTTGGCGTTTCCCACTTGCGACGCCCTGTTTTAAAGCGGTCTAGTCGCTGCATTCTTACGCTCGCGACCAGATCGCACTTGGCCCAACATGGCAGCTCGTCGCATTCTTCGGGATGATAGTTTTTGGACAGCCGCACGACATATGGTTGATCGTGCTTTGGCGCAGTGAGGCTGATCGGCACTACAGTCGCCAAGCCGCTACGGTATGGCAGTCTCGGCGTAATCACGACGACTGGTCGCTTTTTGCATATTTCGGGCTCCTCGTATCCCCTGAAATCGCAAATTAAGACAGTGCCAGCGTGAGGATGAAAATTGATTGCCATTACTGCGAATCGATCTTCTATATTATCCTCAAGTGTAATTATGATTGCCAAATCTGCCAATACGCGCAGCATGAGCGGTTCACCGGCGAAGTCACACAGCTGCCGATGAGTAAAAGGGCGTTGGCGCTATCGTTGCGGCGACAGTGATACTTCCACCCGTGCAGCGCCCTTTCGGACCGGCCGTCGTGATCCTGCTCCTGTGCGGAGGCGACAAGAGCAGCCAGGCCGGCGATATCAAGAAGGCGAAGGCCTTGGCTCACAAGTGGAAAGATCAGATATGACCGTGGAAACACTGCGCCCGTTCGACCCTGCCGAGGTTCTGACGAACGAGATTCGGATCGCGGAATACCTCGAAGCCGTCATGGACGAAGGCGGCGACGATCCGGCCTTCGTCGCGCATGCCCTCGGCGTCGTCGCGCGCGCCCGCAATATGAGCCAGCTCGCGCGCGACACCGGCATCAGCCGCGAAGGCCTGAACAAGGCTCTCTCGGGGGAAGGCAACCCGACGCTCGACACCATCCTGAAGGTCGCCAAAGCGCTCGGCCTGCGGCTCAGCTTTCAGCCCCGCAAGGCGCCGGCCGAAAAGGCGCCACGGGAGCTGACGGCGGCAGGTGAGGAATAAATTCCGCCCGCCGCAGTTCGCCTATAAAAGACCACGCCTCGATCAGCCACGCAGGAGGCCTGCCGCGAAACCTCGCGTCGATACGTGCAAGAAAGGTCTCACGCGTTTCAGGGCGCGCGCGCCGGCCCAGTGAGGTCGTCCGGTCCGGCACGCGAGGCCTCGCAACCCCAAAACCTTGCCGCAGCGGCGTCTTCGCCTAACTCCGCTGTATCTCCCGCGGACGTCCGTTCGCCCGCCTCCGCCAGAGCACGATCCCGCCATGCCATCTTCGTCCCAGCCGCCGGCCACGCCCCCCGCCGGTGCCGCCGCCCCTTCCGCCGCATCTGCAGAACCCACCCTGCCGCTCTTCGCCCTGATGGCGGCGGTTCTCGTCGTCTTTGCGACCGCCAATGCGCCGGTGCCGATCTATCCGATCTGGCAGCATGCGATGGGTTTCGCGCCGGGCACGATCGGCGTCATCTTCGTCTTCTACAATCTCGGCGTCTTGCTCGCGCTGTTGTGCTGCGGCCGGCTTTCCGACCTCTATGGCCCGCGCCTCGTGCTTCTGCCGGCGCTCCTGCTTGCGGTTGCGGCCGCGCTTCTTTTCGCCTTCGCGCCCAATGTCGCCGTCTTGTGCGTCGCGCGCTTTTTGATCGGGCTTGCCTCCGGCGGCTGCGTCAGTGCCGGCACGGCGGCCATTCTCCTCGCCGGGCGCCGGCGCGGCATCGGCCATATCTCGCTTTATGCCACTTTGTCGGTCGTTCTCGGCTTCGGCCTCGGCCCCTTGACGGCCGGCGCGCTAGCAAGCTTCGCCCCCGCGCCGAGCCGGCTCGTCTTCGTCCTCCTCGCCGGCCTGCTCGCGGCGCTCCTTCTCGTCCTCGCCCGCAATCTGCCGCCGCTCCGGCGACCGTCTCAGAGCGCGCGCATCTGGCAAATGCCGCGCCTGCCGGCGGAGAACCGGCCCATCCTCGTGACGGCGATCGTCATCTTTGCCGGGCCGTTCGCGCTCTCTGCGCTCTTCATCTCGCTCGCGCCCTCCATGCTCGCCGATCTTCTCCACAACGCAAGTCCGATCGTCGCCGGCGCCGCCGCCTTCCTGGTCTTTGCCTCAGGCGGTTTGGGCGGCGTCTTTGCGCGCAAACTGACGGTGTGGCGCTCCGCCTGGCTCAGCCTGGCGCTGGCGCTTTCAAGCCTCGCGCTCGTGCTCTTGAGCGAAGTCTCCGTGTCGCTGCCGCTCTTCGCACTCGCCGCGGCGGCGGCCGGCATCGCTCAGAGCGTCGGGCAATATACCGGCGTCCAGCTCGTCAATCGGCACACGCCGGAAGAGATCCTCGGCTCCGTCAACGCCACCTTCTTCCTCGGCGGCTACGGCACGGCAGGGCTCGCCGTTCTGTCGATGGGCTTTGCGTCGAACGCCTTCGGCCTCTTTGCCGGCAGCCTCGTCTTCGGCGCGATCTGCCTCGTCATGTTCATCGCCGCCATCTTCGGCGTCGCCACGACACGGCTTGTCCCCGCCGACGGGGCCTGACACGGGCGATCGCCCGAGCGCTCGCATGCACAAAAAACCCCGGGGCACAAAAAACCCCGGGGCCCACAAAAGACCCCGGGGCTCACAAGAAAGCCCGAGGCGCCGAAGCGCCCCGGGATTCGTCTCAGCCGCGCAGCTCCTGGAAGCGGCGCAAGGCCGCCTGTGTCCCGCGCCCCAGAATGCCGTCGATCGGGCCGTTATAAAGCCCCTTGTCCTGCAGCCGCTCCTGCACGGCGCGCCGGAAGGCTATGGGCTGGCCGCGGGCATTGTCGTCGATCAAGAGCCTTTCGGCCCTGTCTTCGCCCTGCGCCAAGGCTTCCAGCATCAGATTGGCGGCGCGCAGCGGGTCCGCCTCAACGCCATTGCCGCCTTCCATGTACATGAAGCCGAGATTGGCGAGTGCCACGGCGTTGCCCTGGTCGGCCGCCTTTTGCAGCCACGAAACCGCCTTCTCGTCGTCCTGCGGCAGGCCGTTGCCGTCGCGGTAGAGAACGCCGAGATTGTTCTGCGCGGAGCCCTCGCCGGCGAGCGCCGCCTTGCGGTACCAGCGCGCCGCCTGGACCATGTCTTTCTCCACGCCGTCGCCGCGCTCGTAGGCAAGGCCGAGCTCGTTCTGCGCCGAGGCGTTGCCGGCGTCAGCCGCCCGCCGCAGCCAGGTGAGCGCGAGTTCCGGATCTTTGTCGACGCCGCGGCCTTCGCGGTAGAGGCCGGCAAGCTCGCTCTGTGAATCCGTGTCGCCCGCTTCCGCCGCGCGCGACAGCCACAGGGCACCCGTCACCGGATCCTGCGCCACGCCACGGCCGTAGAGATAGGCAAGGCCCAGATTGTGCTGCGCGGTGCGGTTGCCCTTCTCCGCCGCCTGCCGGTAGTAGGCCGCCGCCTTGACGTCGTCCTGCTCGACGATGCGACCGGTCTCATAGAGCCAGCCCATCTCGTTCAGCGCAAAAGCATCACCCTGTTCGGCGGCGAGGCCATACCATTTCGCGGCCTCCTCCCAATTCTCCTCGATGCCTTCGCCGTTGCGATACTTCGTGCCGAGATAACGCTGCGCCAGCGCATCGCCCGCTTCCGCCGCGCGGCGGTACCAGGTGATCGCCTCCGCGTCGTCCTCCGGCACGCCCTCGCCGAAATCGTACATCGTGCCGATCAGCGTCCAGGCGTGGGTGTAATCGGCATCGGCCGCCTTGCGGTAATGCGCCATCGCCTCATCGTCGCGCCCGGCCTTGTCGAGCGCGTAGCCGAGCTGAAACTCGAGCCGCGGCTCATCGGGATTGGCGGCAAGCGCCGTCTCGCAGGCCTCGATCGCGCGCGGCGCATCGAGGATGGCGAACGGCACGCCCGGCACATCCGCCGGCCTTTCGGGATCTTCCGGAGAGGCGGCGAGCGTATCGCAGGCGAGCGCCAGGAACGGCGCCTGCTTTTCCGCGGCGGCCGCGACCCCTTTGCGGGTTTCTTCGTCGAGCTTTTTCTGCATGTCGGAGATGCGGCTTTCGGCGTCGCGCGAGACGCGCTCCACCTCTTCTGCCGCCGCCTCGCGCCGGTCGATTTCCGTGCGCGCGACATCGCTCAGGCTGCAGTCCGGAAAATCCTTCACATAGGCTTCGAGCGCGTCCGCGCCGTCCGCGCCGATCGCCTTGGCAAAGGCCTCTTCCGCCCCGGCACAGGCCGCATCCGCGCCTTCGCCCTCAGCCGGCACCGCACTGTCGACCGGTGCCGCCCCGTCTTCCGTCGAAAGGCCGTCTTCCGCCGGGCTTTCGGCCGCTGCGGGCGCACTGCCGGCCTCGGAGGCGTCTTCCGCCTTCAACTCGGCCGGCGTGCTCTCTGCCCCACCGGAGGCCTCGCTCTCCGAGGCTTCACTGTCTGAGGCTTCGCCCTCGGGCACCTCGCTTTTCGCGCCGTCCGCGGCACCTTTTTCCGCCCCGGCGGAATCGGCCGCGCCGCCCTTATCGTTGATCTCGTCGGCAGGCTCTTCGGCGACCTCGTCGCCGGCCGCATCCCTGTCCGTGTCGGCGGCCTTTTCAGGCGCCGTTTCGCCGCCCGTGGCCTCGCTCTCGTCCGCCGGCGTAACGGAGATCTCGGCCTGCGCCAGGCGCGGAAGGGGCGTTTTCACCAAGGTCGGAGGCGCGCCGGGACGCTCGCCGGCGAAGCTCGTCGCCTCGCTCAAAACCCCAGTAAACTCAGATGCTTGTGTCGTTCCAGCAAAACACACGGAAGCGAGGAGTGCTCCCAGGACGTGGAATTTCTGCGCCATATTCGATTCGATTCCCTCGGCCGCTCGATGGTGCCCGGGACGTTAGCGATGCGGCCCTGCCGGGACAAGCGGCCCGAGAGGCGGCCGCGGCCGGTATCAGAGGCCTTCCCTTGCGGAAAGCCGTTGTCAAAGAGGCCATCGCACTTATGTAGCCTGGAACCGGCCCCGGGCCGGTCGTGTTGACTACGCACCCGACTGCAATCTCAAGACAAGGAGATGGATCGATGGCATTCACCCTGCCGGACCTGCCCTATTCCTACGACGCGCTCGCCCCCCATATGTCGGCGGAGACGCTCGAATATCATCACGATAAGCACCACAACGCTTATTGCACGACGATGAACGACCTCATCAAAGGCACCGAATACGAGAACATGGACCTTGAGGAGATCGTCAAGAAGAGCCACACCGACAACCCGAAGCTCTTCAACCAGGCTGGGCAGTTCTACAACCACATCCATTTCTGGAAGTGGATGAAGGCCGGCGGCGGCGGCACCTCCCTGCCGGGCGGTCTTGCCTCGCAGATCCAGTCCGATCTCGGCTCGTTCGACGAGTTCCGTTCCAAGTTCATCGATGCCGGCAAGGGCCAGTTCGGCTCCGGCTGGGCGTGGCTCGCCATGAAGGACGGCAAGCTCTCCGTCATGAACACGCCGAACGGCGAGAACCCGCTCGTCCACGGCGCCACGCCGCTGCTGGGCGTCGATGTGTGGGAGCATTCCTATTACATCGACTACCGCAACGCGCGTCCGAAATACCTCGAGGCCTGGTTCGACAACCTCGTCAACTGGGACTACGTCGCCGAGCTCTACGAAGCCGCGAAATAAGCTTTTCGGCTGAACAGGCCGCCGGCTGAAAACGCCGTCGGCGCAATGCGTTCTAAGGCGTTTCAAGCTCCTTGCGGGAGCTCTGCCCCGGCCCCTGTGGCCGGGGCTTTTTTGTGGGGATCCGATTTGTGACGAGCTGCGGGCGCGCCGGCGGCGCGTCGTCCTTCCGGCTTGGTCGCAAGCCCAGGGAGACCGGCGTCAGGCTCCCTCGCGGGGCGCAAAGGAGAGATTGGCGAGACGCCATGCGCGCTCCGGGTCTCCCGCCCAGTAATCCTTCAGGGCCATCGCCTTTGCCGGCGCCTCTGCGCCGACCACCTCGGCGGCGATGTAGCGCCCTGTCTCGCGAAGCCGCACCTCGGCTTCCGGAAAGCGCTCTTGGAGCCCCTCACGCAGGGCCTTTGCGTCGTCCGCAATGGCCGTACTGCCGAGTTCGCGCGGCATCCCGTCGATGAGCTCCGCCATCGCCACGCGCGCGGCACGATAGCCGTCGTGAACGATGTCGAAGGCGATCAGAGCGGCCGCGGCGGAATCCGCCCACCACAGGCCGAAGCCGACGCCGACGATGCCGAGAATGCCCGCCACGCCCGTCATCCAGTCGGCCTTCTGCATCAGCGCATCGGTGTGCAGCACCTTGTTCTTGAGCCGCTCGGCAATCGGCTTCTTCAGCCGCCCGAGGATGACCGGCGGCACGACCGAATAGGCGAGAGCGGCCATCATCGCCCAGCCGATCCAGATCGTCTCTCCGAACACCTCCAGGGGGCCAAGCGTCGGATGCTCCATGGCGATGAGTTTGCTGCCGGAATCGTAGAGGAGATAAAGCCCCATGAAGGCGAGCACGCTCGACGAGGCGAGAAAGGCCAGGCTGTTGACGCGCTGGAAGCCGTAGGGAAACTTCCGGTTCGGAGCTTTGCGTTCGAAGTGCACGGCGAGCAGGAACACGGTTGCGGGCAACAGGCCGAGAAGATCCTCCGCCCAGGCCGATTTCATCGCCTGGCTCGATCCCATGACGAGAAACATGATGACGACGATCGAGGCCTGCCATCCGAGCGTCCACCATTCCAGGTGAATGGCCCGGTTCAGGTCCGACTTCAGCTTATCGGGCACCGGCGGCATCGCGGTCCTCCTGTCTCAGGTCTTCTGCCTCAAAGTTTTCTGGACGAACATCAGCCAGCGGTTTTCGCCCGGCCGCACGGCGGCCCGCAGCACAGGCTCATGCGCAGACGGCGATTTCGCTTCCGCCGGCGCGGTAAAGGCCACCCGCTTCTTCCAGGGCGAGGCCTTGGCGAACTCGCCCAGGACGAGGTCGATGTCGCCGTCCTCGAGGCGGTGCAGAAGGACTTCGTCGCTGCCCACCTCGAACTCCGCCATGACGTCTGCTGCCTGCGCGACCCGTTCGGCGAGCGCGCGCTCCTCGCCCTCCGCCGGACCGTCGGCCACGATGCCGGCATGCAGCACGCCCCTCTCCTTCACGTTCTGCATGGTCCCGGCGATGTCTTTGGGAAAGCCGTCACAGCCGGCAAGGAGCGGCACCAGGAAGACAGCGGCAAGGCTCAAAAAAAGGCGGCGTGTTTCAGTCATGGTCGCGTGTGGTTTCTTCGATGCGAGAGAGGCGGACACGCGGCGGCCGAGGCCGTCAGAGCGATCTTATGCCACTTCTGTCTCGACGTCCGTCCTCGCCCATTCAACACATGCTCCCCGGCCGAGTTCCGCGCCGCGTCGGGGCCACCGGACAGGCCGACAGGCGGGCGCGGCCCGTGGCAAAGACGGAACCCGGCAAAGGGCCGAAAGGCCTGGTTCGACGCCCTCCTCGACTGGGACGACGTCGTCGGGTTTTACGAAGCCGCGAAATCGGTTTTTCGGCCGACCAGGCCGTCGGCGCAATGCGCTTCAAGCTCCTTGCGGGAGCTCTGCCCCGGCCCATGTGGCCGGGGCTTTTTTTGTGGGCGAGGCGCGAGATTGCGGGCATGCCATCGCCGCTCACAGCGGCCGCGCGTCACTGGATGTCGGTGGGGGGCGTCGGTGGGGGCGTCGGTGGGGGCGTCGGTGGGGCGTCGGTCGCACGTCGTCAGCGACGCGAGCAAAACCCGCGTCCGTCATGCCGGGCTCACCGTCTCCAGAACATGACGATGTTTCCGACGACGGCAAGCGCTATCCCCAGGATCGATATCGGGGTCCACGCATACCCCTCGAAGAGGGTCGATGCGGCGAGCGCGACGATCGGGAAGAGAACAGTGGCGTAGCCCGCTTTCGCCGATCCGATGCGGGCGACCAGCATGAGATATGCGGTGAACCCGACGATGGAGCCGACAATCGCGAGATAGAGCAGCGCCGTCCAGTAGACGCCTCCTGCAGGCAGGACCAGCGGCTCTCCCGTCGCGGTCAGTATCGCGAGAAGGCACAGCGCCCCGATCCCCATGCCCCAGGCATTCGCGGTGACGGGGGTGATGCCGAGACGCGTGTTCTGCCGCGAGGCCATATTGCCCCAGGAGAAGAACGCCGTGCCGAGCACGGCCCAGCCAATGCCGCGCAAAGTCTCGGCGCCCCCGCCCATGTCGATGTCCGGCCAGAAGAGACAGACGACGCCCGTGACGCCCAAGCCTCCGGCCAGCACCGTCTGCCGGCTGATCCTCTCGCCGAAGAAGAGCCGCGCATTGATGGCGTTGAAGATCGAGGCCAGCGAAAAAATCACCGAGACGAGGCCCGAGGGCACGAGCGACGTTGCGGTGTAGAGCCCCACGAAATTCAGGCAGAAAAGACAGAGCGCCTGCACCACGACGAACCGCCAGACGGCCGGCCTTCGCAGGCGGCGTATCACCGCAAGGCCGGCGAGCATCAACATTCCGGCCAGGGCGAAGCGGTAAAAAATCGAGACGGTGACGGGAACGTCGCCGACCTGCGCAGCGATGGCGATCCACGTCGTTCCCCAGACGAGAACGGTCGCGACGAAGAGGAATGGGGTGGTCATCTGACGCTCCTGTGGCGCGTCATCTACGCCGTCCTGGGCCCGGCCTCTTGCACGATCTTGCGGCGGATTGCGATCCAGCCATTCCCTGCCGTGCACGGCTGGCCTAGAGGAGCTCATGGCCTCTGTTCGCGATTTCCTTCTCGGCTCTCCGGTCGCCCGCGCGGCCGCCACGCTCGATCTCGGCGGGGGCCGCGGCGTCACGATCTGGCAGAACCACGACGACCGCGTCTCCTACGATGGGGCGCGAGGCCATGCCTTCAGCCTCTACCTCGAAGGCGGCACCGGCACGCGGCGCATCGACGGGCGCGGCGCGCGCGGCTGGCCCGGCGCGGTCTGCATCTTCCCCGATGGGCAGAGTTCGGACTGGGAGATCACGACGCACTCGAGCTTCGTGCATCTCTACCTGCCCGACGACCGTCTTCGTGCCGACTTCTCTCGCATTCACGATTGCGACGCCCGCCGGCTCGACCTGCCGGAAATCACCTTCGCCGAGATGCCGGCCCTGGCCGGACCGCTCTATGCCCTTGCCCGCGCGGCCGACGCCGGCGACATCCTCTTCGCCGACGCCGCCATGGCCGAAATCGTTGCGCAGATCGGCTCTCGCCGGATTTCTCTGCGGGGCGGGCTCGCCCCCCATATCCTGCGCCGCATCGACGATTATATCGGCTCACATCTCGACGCGACGATCCGCCTGCCGGACCTTGCCGCGCTCGCGGGTCTTTCGCCTTTCCACCTCCACCGGATGTTCCGCGCCTCGCGCGGCATGGCCCCGCACGCCTGGATCACCGAACGGCGCATCGACCGTGCCAAGGAGCTGCTGCGCGGCACCGACCCTCTCGTGCAAATCGCGGCAGCCTGCGGCTTCTCAAGCCAGAGCCATTTTGCACGCGCCTTCAAGGCGAGCGTCGCCACGACACCATCTGCCTGGAGATCGGCGACGCGGAATTGATGGCAGAAAAGCGATGAAAGAGCGCGCGCGCCCGAAGCTGAAAATTTGCACCGCCCATCTCGATCATTCAAAGTCTTCTCGCCGTTGGATCGTCTGGATCGCGAGGTTCTGTCGGCAAGATAGGGGAGCACCGTATGATCGGACGAGACCGGGCCGGAGCGAACGTCATGCAGCCGGCGGCATCGGCGCGCAGCGATCGGCGTTTCCTCGCCGGGGGGATCCGTTTCGTCCTTCTTCTGTCCGCTTTTCTCTTTGGAACCGTACCCGGAACGCATGCCATGACCGCTGGGGCCAATGTCGAATTCGAGCAGGTATCGCCTCACAACGACGAGGTTTTCGTGGAACGCGTTGCCGACATGCGTCGGCACCTCGACGATCCTGATGCACGCTTCAGCGCCTCCGAGGCCATGCAGGCGCTGCGCGTGCTACGCAGCTATGCGGGCGAGCGCGAAGACCTGCTTGGGCAGCGCCGGGAAATCCTGTCCATGATGGGGCGTATCGTGAATAGAGCGCCGCTGATGGAATTCGAGGACGGGCTCAAGCCGCTCGGCGAATTGATGGAGATCGGGATCGGCGAAGACCGTCCGCCTCAGCGTCGCTTGTACGACCATTTCACCTACGCGGAACTCGCCAGCGGTTATGCGACGCTGCCTGGCAACAACGCATGGCATTCGTTGGCCGCCGATCAATATGGCGCAGCCGCTGCGATCGCCGACACGCTCGCAACCTTCTCGGAGGACCAGAGTGCGGGCCTCAGGCAAAGTCAGGCGTACGAATTGCACGAGGCGGGACGCCACGAGGAGGCGCTGGCCATCAATCGCTCCGTGCTGGCGATCGGTGAGCGGCTTCATGGGCCGACCGCTTCCGTTCTCGCGTCCGTTCTGACCAACATCGCCCAGAACCTCCATGCGCTCGAACGGCGCGAGAACATCGAACCCTACCTCATCCGTGTCCAGGAGATCGGCGAAAACGACAAAGACCTCGATCGCGTCCAGGACATGCTGTTTCAGCGCGGAGTGCTCGCCTACGAACGTGGAAACCCCGAGAAAGCGCGCGCGTTGATGCTGGAGCGCATCGCACGTCTTGAGGAGGCAGACGATCAGGAACATCTTGCCGAGGCGCGGATCGATTACGAAGAACTGGAACGCCGCATTCGCGTCGGTGATCGACCGTAGCACGGCGACGGGAGATGGGACGAACCGCGAAGTCGCGTTGCGCACTCCGGGTCCGGATGGTGCGACGATCGCAGCTGTGATCCTCGTCGTCTCCCTCGACGACAGCAACGCGCGGCCGAAACACCTCAAGGCCTGGTTCGACAGCCTCGTCACCTGGGACGACGTCGCCGAGCTCTACGAAGCCGGGAACTCCACGCATGAGCTCTGCCCAGCCCCAATGGCGAGCACTTTCTAATGATAAATCAGTTTAGAACTTATCTCGATAGAAATCCCTATAAAACTGGACTTGCTTTAAAAACCTTATATTTCGCGTTATATGGGGAGTGTTTACTTATCCAGAATATACGTCCAAACTTTATGCATGACGACGGACGGCGATCAAGTGAACGATAGCTCTTCTTCCACTTCGCAGACAGACCGCTCGCAAAAGGAGAAATCACCTGAACCATCCCCTGCGCTTGAGGGATATCTGAAGGCCATCGGCATCCAAGGGTATGTCGAAGATGTACCGAAGAAACCTGTAGCGGCTGAAAATGCCGGCTTCTCTGCCGCTGCCGGAGACGTATCGTCAACTCCGATCGGGATGGCTGACACTCGCTCTAGTAGGGCACGACGCTGGAGCACCCTAGAGTCGATTACGGTGCGCAGCTTCAAAGCTGCGAAGGCAGCGACGATTCCACTCGACCGTGTAACGATTCTCGTGGGACCAAATGGATGCGGCAAATCTTCCGTTCTTCAGGCGATTCACTGGGCCGCACGCGCAGCGAGCTATGTTCTGCCAAAAAATACCAAAGAGATGATCTCGTTTGAGCGACTTGACTATCTCCCTTCCAGTGAGCCGCTATCGACCCTCCACAAAGGTGAATTAAAGTCGGATGCAACTTCTTCGCCTGTAGAGGTCGTGTTCTCGCATCGCCCGATTGGTGGAGAAGCTGCGTCAGCCACAATCCGTATTCGCGCGGCTCGCAACCGAGGCGGAATTACGGCGTACATGGATGGTGGTGGCGCGGTCACCCCCTACAAGCAACGCTTCCAATTCATTACAGCTTATATCCCTGGACTTGCGGGCTTATCGGAGAAGGAATCTATCCTCGCTCAACCAACTCTCCGGCGTCAGGCCGCTAGCGGCGATGCCGGCGGAGTGCTTCGAAACATTCTGCTAAACCTTAGAAGCCGGCGGCTCGACGAAAGCGACGATACGGAAGGTGTCAAGCGGCTGCGAAAACTGAACCGATTGGTTCAGCAGGTGCATCCAGGCGTCGAGGTAGCCGTCGCGTTCGACGAACGGGAGGATTATCATATCTCCGCGACGATCCGGACCGACGGCTCCGCAGGCCAGACCCGTCCATTGGAAACGGCTGCTACGGGCGTACTCCAGGTCGTGCAGATCTTCGCTTACCTGATCTTATTTGAGCCCAAGGTGATGCTCATCGACGAGCCGGACGCGCATCTCCACCCAGACAAGCAGGAACGTCTGATCGAGGCGCTTGAGCGAGCGGCGCCTGAATACGACACGCAGGTCATCCTTACTACTCATAGCCCACATATTGTCCGAGCGGCGAGCCCAACAGCGAAGCTTGTTTGGATGAAAGACGGGATGGTCGAAACCCGGGATGACGCGGCGATACGAAGATTGCTTGGCTGGGGCGGGCTCGACAAGGGGGCGCTATTTTTCGTTGAGGACGAGGATGACAAGCCGCTGAGGGCGCTTCTTCGACAGTGGCCTGACCTTGCACGGCAAGTCGCAGTCTGCAGGTGCTTCGGAATTGAGAATTTACCTCGAGACAAGTTTTTGGAGGGGCTGCTCGTTGACGGTGAACTTAAGATCAAGGCACTTCTGCATCGCGACGGGGACTTCATGACACCCGAAGAGACCGAGCGCTGGAGACAAAGCTTCAAGACACCGGGCGTATACCCATGGGTTACAACAGACTCGGACATCGAAGCCTATTTCTGTCAGGCCACTTATCTCGCAGCTCTCTACGGAATTTCTCTAAAAGACGCAGAAAACTGGAGGCAGGATGCAGCCAAGAAGGTAAGTCGGGCACACCGGACCTTCCTCGCTAAGCGTCAGAACGTTGTTCGCGTGATATGGCCCAACGGTGGGTCGCCGGATGCGGAAGCATTGTGGACGGCCGCAGGAGGAATTTCTCCCTCGACGGTAAAGGGAAAAATGCTGCACGCCGCGCTGAAGCCTATCGTCAAGAGAGCCGGAAGGGATGAGAGTCTGCTCAATAGCTTCACGATTCCGGAGGGCTTCGTACTAGCTCCTGAATTGAAAACCCTGATTGAAGACGCCCTCGCAGGTTAAACTACTTTTTAGGCCACTCTCTCAATACGTTGACAACGCACGATGCTTAGCGCTCGCCGGTGGGTGATCTCACCCCCTCCAAACATCGGGCTTCGCGCGACATTCTCTCAAAACGTTATGTCGCTCCCCGCCCAACCGTCGCCCACGAATACTCGCAAGCAACCAAGGATCATACGGTCTGGCGTATCACCAGGCATTCCTCTTCGACCGCAGGCATGATCTCCGTCTTTTCCCATCCAATCGCTTGGAACCCGTGCTTGCGATAGAAGCTGGTCGCAGGGGCGCTTGATTGCAGGACGCGGACTTCGATCGGGCGACACAGTCCGATCTCGGCCCCACAGGAAACCGCCCGAGTCGCAACACAGCGGCCGCGCGTCTCACGGCTGCATCATAGCCGCTCCCCCTACTCCGCCCCCTCCATCTCCCCGCGCCCTTCCGCCGTCGCGTCGGCGCCCTTCTCCGCCCGTGTCTCGCCGACGACCCGGTTGCGGCCGCGCGCTTTCGCTTCGTAGAGCCGTGCATCGGCCTCGCGCACGAAATCGCTGAGCTTCGCCTCTGGGGCCGGGATCGCCGCATAGCCGCCGAGGCTCACCGTCAGGCGCCAGGTCTCCTCGCCGGTCGAAAACGGCTCTCCTTCCACGCGCCGGCGCAGAAGCTCCAGGCGGTCGAAGAAATCCTCGCTCGCGCCGCCGAGCGTGAAGATGATGAATTCCTCGCCGCCATAGCGGCCCAGAATGTCGCCGTCCTCGCCGAAAATCTCGCGGGCCAGGCGGGCGATGTGGCGCAGGCATTGATCGCCGAAGAGGTGGCCGCGCGCATCGTTGACGCTCTTGAAATGGTCGACATCGATCATCGCCACCGAAAACAGCCAGCCATTCCTCTGGCACAGGCCGAATTCGTCGGCGGCACGCGCGTCGAAATGGCGGCGGTTATATAGGCCCGTCAGCGCATCGGTGATCGACACGTCCTGAAGCTTCTGGTTGGCGCGTTCGAGCGCGGCGTTGAGGCGCCGCAGCTTGCGGTTCCAGTAAACGACGAGAACGAGGGTGACGAGCGCCACCCCGCCGAGGAGAAGCAGGCGGCTGTAATCGACGCGCTGGTCGATGCGCACCAGCATCTGCCGGCTCAGCATCGTCTGCACGTCCTGCTCGTCGAGGCCGGCGACGAGTTTTGCAAAAATCGCCGCCAGCATCGGCTCGTCGGCGCGGGTGGCGATCGAGGCGCGCCAATCCTCAAAAATGCGGCCGGCCACCTTCACGTCGTAAAGCCGCTTGGAGGCCAGGAGATAGCCGAGGCTCGGCAGCGTGCCGAGGGCGGCGTCGAGCTCGCCCCGGCGCACGCCGGTCAAAGCCGCCGCCTCGCTCGCCACCTCCACCAGGTCGACGTTCGGATAGCGCTCCTGCAGAACGCGCAGCGGGCTTTCGCCGGGGGCGATGCCGACGCGCTTGCCGGCCAGATCGTTCATCGTGCTGACGATCGGCTCGTTGAGCGAGCTTGCCACCGCCATCGGCAAGACGAGATAGGGCAGCGTGAACGTCCAGCGGTCGTCGGCCGCCGCGCTGTCGGTGACGAAGGGCAGGACGTCGCATTCGTAATCTTCGGCCTTCTTAAGGCCGCCGCCCCAGATCGGCACCGGCACCACCTGCCAGGAAAAGCCGCCCTGGCGGGCGAGCCGCTCCATCACCTCGGAGGCGACGCCGGTGAAATCGCCATCCGTGTCGACGGAGGTGTAAGGCGGCGTCAGAGGATCGACGCAGACCTTCAAGACGCCCTTCCGATCGAGATAGCTGCGCTCTTCGCTCGTCAGAAGCGGGCGCTGGCGCTCCATCCCGGCGACGGTCGGCCCGAGCCAGCGCGTTTCGAGCTCGTTCCACCGCGTCGCCGACATGGCGCTCATCGCCCGGTCGATGATGCTGCGCGCATAAGGATAGCGGGGCGACACGCCGAAGCGCAGATCCTCGCGCTCCACCCCCGGCATCAGAAATTCGCCGCCGATATCGATGTTGATGAGCCCGAGACGCCGGATGATGGCGCTGCCGTTGGACAGCGCCAGGATCGCCGCATCCACCTCGCCGCGCGCCAGCGCCTGCAGGATCTCTTCCTGCGTCGCGTAAGTGCGCACATCGGCGACGCGCGCCTTCAGCGCGTCGGCATAATAGATCTCTTCGGCGATGCCGACGCTGTGGCCCTCCAGCGATTCGAGACCACGATAGGGGCCGAAGCCGGAGCGCACGAAGACGGCATTCGGGATGCGGTGATATTCGCGGGTGAAGAGCGTGTAGTCTTCGCGCTCGGCCGTGCGCGACATGTTGCTCATGATGTCGATGTCGCCGTCGCGAAACGCCTGCAGAATGTTCGCCCCGCTGTCGTAGACGGGGATCATGGCAAGCCCCGTCGCGGCGGAGATCTCATGCATCAGATCGACCGCAAACCCCTGCCCCCTGCCGTCGCGCAAGAAACTCAAAGGCTCGTAATCGCTGATGAAGCCGACCTTCAAAGGCGGCGCATTGGCGACGAATTGCTGCTCCTCCGGCAGAAGCCGCAAGGGCCCTGCGGAAAACACCCGGCCGCTGCGATAGCTGAGCCAGCGCTCGGTGATGGCGGCGAGCTCTTCCGTCGGCAGCGCGGCGACGGCCTTCGCCAAAATCTCGTGCAGCATCTCCCGGTCGCGGTCGCGCGCGGCCTCGGCCGCCACGCCCTCAGCGGCCCTCTGCGATGCGTTGCCGGCATCTCCCCCGACATGTTCGGCTTCCGCCTTCAGCACGCCCAGGCGGAAATCTTCGAGCGACACGCCGGCGATCGGCACCGGCCCGACCGCTTCCACATTGGAAAAGCCGTTCTCGCGGGCGAAGAAATTGCCCGTCATCTCCGCCGCGATCACGGCATCGACCCAGCCGAAGGCGAGCGCCGCCATCAAATCGCGGTAGGTGTCGTATTCGACGGGTTCGATGCCCGCCTTGCGCAGGGCGCCGCCGTAATAAATGTCCTTGATGACGCCGATGCGCTTCTTCGACAGCGCCTCCACATCGATCGGCGGCGCGAGCGGATGGTCGACGTTCTGGAAGATCACCGTGCGGCGCTGGTGATAGGGATCGGTGAAGGCGATGAAAGGCAGGCGGGCCTCGGTCAGGGAGATGTCGGCAACGACCTCGAGCCGGCCGGCGCGGAAATTGCCGTAAATCTCCGGCCAGGTGCCCATGCGCGGCACGAAGGTGAGGCCGCTTTCCACCTCGATGCGGTCGAGCACATCGAGCGTCCAGCCCATCATCGAGCCGTTGCGGAAAAACGAATAGGGCTCGTTGTCGGCGACGACGCCGACGGTGACGGTCGGATGCTCGGCCACCCATTGGCGTTCGGTCTCGCTCAATTCGACGGCGCGGCCCGGCGCGCCCGAAGCGATGACGATGAGCGCCGCCACGATCAACGCGAGGCTGCTTCGAACAATCCCCATAAGGCGAGGCGACATTCTCGGGTTCGGTCCCGTCAACATTCTGTTCCCACTGCATCCGGTCCCGGTCGATCCGGCCCGCCCATGCCGATCTGCCGCTTCCAGCCTTTCATTCCGCCGCGATCGTGCCCACCATCGCGACCCAAATGTCCGCTCTCACCTCCACCCCCCATCGCCTCCTGCGGGGGCAGACGCAATCCGTAGGCAACACCTAGCGGCACGTGCAAACTGGGGTCGCCGAACCTGGAAAGCATCCAAAGCCTGCTTGAAGCTGAAAACGCAAGGCAGAGGCCGCAGGCAGACAGACATTCCCCGGCGGAATGGCACATTTCAGAGAGATTGGTGCAGGAAGCCCACAGCCGGCGCGACGGTCCGGCCTCAGAGACAGGCCTGCAGCGTCACGACCCTGGAGAGCCCGCGTCCGGAACAGTCCCCCCGAACGGTCCCCCGGAAAGTCGCCCTCGGAACGGCAACTCCTGGTTTGCGTTTTCAAGCTGACGCCAGAGGAAAGAGCGACCATGGCCGAAGCGAAGAAAAAGCCGTCAACCGACACGCCCGCGACCGAAACGGCGGATACGGAAACCCAATCCGCCGACATCAAGCCCGCCCGCAAGGCGAGTGGCCAGCGCGACGCCTTTCGCGACCTCGCCCAGCGCATCGCCTCCGGCGAGCATATCGTCCCGCCCGTGCTCCTCACCGGCCAGGCGCGGCGCGAGCATGTCCGCTCCACCCTGCGGGAAGACCACGCCCAGCGCATCGAGCAGCGCAACCACGGCGCGCGGGAAAAATTCGACGAGCTCGCCGACGATTTCTTCAAGTTCTTCCGCGGCACGGCGCTTCTCTTCTACCGCGATCTCGCGGGCCAGGATGCCAACATGCCCTCCGTCATGGCGCTCGGCGACGTGCATCCGGAGAATTTCGGCGTCATGCCGGATGAAAACGGCGCGCCCATCTTCGGCGTCAACGATTTCGACGAGACGATCTACGCACCCTTCACCTTCGACATCAAACGCGGCGCCGTCGGCTTCTGGATCGCCGCGCGCGAGGAAGGCGGCCTCACCCGCAAGAAGCGGCGCAAGGTCGTGACAAAATTCGTCAAAGGCTACCTCAAGGCGATGGAGGCCTATGCCGAGCACGCGACGGAGAAGAACGACGATTACCGCATGGACAATTCGCCGAAAGTCATCCGCCGCCTCTTCAAGGAAGCCTGGGAGGACCGCCACGACTGGCTGTGGGCGGATTACCTCAAAAGCTCCGGCCGCGGCTTCAAGGCGAGCGACGAGCTGCAGCCGATCTCGGGTCAGGTGACAAAATTCCAGAAGGCGGTCGACGATCTGGCGAAATCGAACGGGATCGACGCGCCCGACCGCGCCGGCGAGCTCAAGGTCAAGGATGTGTGCGTGCGCCACGGCCAGGGCACGGCCTCGCTCGGCCTGCCCCGCTATTACGTCCTCATCGAGGGCCCGTCGAAGAACGCCACCGACGACATCATCATCGAGTTCAAGCGCGCCCGCCGCTCCGCCCTCGACGGGCTCACCCCGCCCTCCGAATTTCATGCCGGCGCCAAGGCCGACCGCATCGTCCACGGCCAGGCCGTGCAGCTCGCCCATGGCGACATCTTTTACGGCGCGGTCGAAATCGACGGCGAGAGCTTCATGAGCCGCGAGCGCGCCCCCTTCCGCGACGACATCGATCTCGACGAATTGAGCTACGGCACCTGGAAGGATTACGCCGAAGTCTGCGGCGCGGCGCTCGCCAAGGCGCATGCGCTCTCAGACGATCTCGGCCAGATCGACTATGACGTCGAGCCCTCGATCATCGCCGCCGCCACGCCGCGAAAACTCTTCATCGCCGATCTCGTGCGCTTCGCCGAAGAAGCCGCCGACCGCCTCCAGGCCGACCACCAGCATTTCCGCGAAGACCACGCGCTCGGCGCCTTCGACTGCATCGACATGGTCTATCGGTGAGGAGAGAGCGGCCATAAGGCCGCCGCGGCGGAAGCTCAGGCGCCGCCTTCCGCCGGCACCATCCGCCAGGCGCGGCGGAACTCGCGGAAATTGTCGCCGAAGGACGGCGGCAGATAAAGCGGCACCATCGCAAGAACGCTCGCGATCAGCACCACGGTCGAGACGACGGCAAAGACGAGCCCGAGGGCTGACACGATCAGGCGCGCAGTCCTTTCCGACACCCGTCGTGGCAACACCGACCAGAGAATGACGCCGCCATCGGTTGGAACGGCCGGCGCGAGATTGGCGAGCCCGAAAGCCAGATTGAAGAGGCCGAGAAAGAACGCCGCCTCGTGCGCGAGCGTCGGGGACGCGGGCAGCGGCGTCGCGAAGCCCGGCAGATGCTGCACCGGCGCAGACGGGCTCAAGCCCCAGATCGCGAACGCGACGCCCGCAATGACAAGGTTCGCCGCCGGGCCGGCGAAGGCGATCGCGATGGTACTTCTCCGCGACTTCGGCTCTTCGAGAAAAACGAAGGCCCCGTCGACCGACAAAACGATCCGATCGCAGGCGAGCCCGAAGCCGCGCGCGGTGATCAGATGCGCGAGCTCATGCGCGAGATCCGACAGAACGAGACCGACGAGAAGGATGACCGCGAGCGCGACGGGCTGATGCGCATGGTGATAGGCAACGAGCGCGCTGAAGACCACCGCCACGACCAAGGCGGAGGGATAGATCCACGCCTCGATGCCCGCGGGAAGTTTCAGCCGAAACGCGAACGGCCCCTCCGCCGCGTCTGCGCCGCCCGTGGTCATGATCGAATGCCCCTCATCTCGGCCAGTTGCGGAGCCGCCGCCCCGGACAAACCCGACGCCTGGCGTCCGCATCCCGTGTCATCCAGATCCCCTGTCCTCCGCATCATAGGCGCCCGCGTATGATTGGCGAGCGTTTCAGGGAACCTCGCGTTTCCGTCATCCGGCCTCGGCCATGTGGTAACGTCCTGCCGCCGCCGATGGAGGACGCCCCGATGATCATAGCGCAGATCTCCGACATCCATGCAGCGCCGGACAATGACAACATGACAAGGCTCGCCCGCGCGCTGTCATGGCTCGACGGGCTCGATCTGGACGCGCTCGTCATGTCGGGTGATCTCATCGAAGACGGCTCAAGCGAAGAATACAGGGAAATCGCTGCCCGCCTCGGCGAATTGCGCTGCCCCGTCCTGCTCCTGCCCGGCAACTCGGATGATCGCAGCGCCATGCGTGCCGTGTTTTCCGACCGTCCCGGTTCTGTTGCGCGCGGCGATGCCATGCACTTTGTGGCCGAGATCGGTGGTGTGCGGCTCATCGGCATCGATACGACATTGAACGACACGTCCGCGGGTGATGTCGTCCCACACCTCAACTGGATCGAAGAGGTGTTGGACGCGCCGGGGGCCGATGCATCGCTCGTCTTTTCGCATCATCACCTTTTTGCCAGCGGCATCGCACCGATGGACGCGGTCATGGCGCAAGGAGCAAGGGAGTTCGGCGACCTGCTTCAGCGACGGCCGCGCCGGCCGCTCGCCATATCGTCCGGCCACGTTCACCGGCCTATGACCAGCCTGCTCGGCGGAGTTCCCGCGCATATCTGCGGCTCGATCTGCCCCGCCAATCCGCTCTGGTTCGGCGGACCGGATGTGCCCGTCGTCCACGAACCTCCAATGATCATGGTTCACCGCCTTGTCGGCCGTGACCTGGTCAGCCATCACATCGCCGTCTGAGCGACCGATTTCCCAGGATCGGCTTCGGGGCGCGCGAACCGACCGCTTTCGACCCCCCCCAATGCGGCAACGAACGTCCGCCAGCGAGCCGGCGCCATTCGGACAATCCGAGAGCCAATGTTCGCCGGGCAGGATGATGCGCTATGCTGCCGGCATGTCCTCGCTCACACTCCATGTCCTCGATGCGCGCGGCACCCTCGCGGACATCCGCGCCTGGCTTTGCGACGCCCTGACGGCGACGCACGAAAAGGCGGCGGCCCTCATGCCGCTCCGGCCCCTGGATGTCGTGGTGCAAAGCGGGACATGGGTCATCCCCGAGAAGGGACATGTCGGTCGCTCGCCCAAGCCTGGCGTCATTTTCGTCACCGTGGATCCCGGCAATCCAGCCCTCCTCCCCAACGCGGACATGTCTCTGGAGCGCATGTTCGCCCACGAGCTTCATCACGCCGCGCGTTGGGACGGACCCGGCTATGGCTCGTCATTGGGCGAGGCGCTGGTCTCGGAAGGACTGGCAGGCCATTTCGTTCAAGAGCTTTTTGGCGGCCCGCCAGAACCCTGGGAGCGGCTGCCAGACGACGACATCCGCCCCCATTCGGCGCGCGTGGCGGACGAATGGGACAGAACAGACTATAACCATGAAGCCTGGTTCTACGGCCGAGGCGACCTGCCAAGATGGCTCGGCTATTCCCTCGGCTTCCGCCTCATCGAAAACTACCTGCAAAACCACCCCTCCAGCTGCGCGGCCACCCTCGCCGAAACATCAGCGCAGGAGTTTCGACCAACGCTCGAATTGCTCTGAAAAAGACGGATGCGCGCCGAGCTCAAGGCAAACGCCTCGCTCAAGCTGAATTCAGATCGACATCGTTCATTGGGTTTTCGGCGCGCTGGGCCAGCGAGGCTGACCCCGGATTCCAGCAGCTGCGGACGCGCATCGCGACCGCCTACGGTGCCTAGCCTAAGCTGCCATCCGCTGAACGCTCGGCCCGAACCCGCGCGTCCGACCACCAGAATTCCCGCGAAGACCACGCGCTCGGCGCCTTCGACTGCATCGATATAGTCTAGGGGTGAGGCCGCGGTGGTTGTTGGGCGTTCGTGGGGCGAAGGCAGCACTTCCTAGCAAGTGGCCGAAATGGGCCGGAAGGTGAATGGCAGCTTTCTGGAAGGTATGTTGGATAGCTGTCTTTGTAGAGTCGATCTTTTTCGGTCGCTCGACCCTTTGCTGATACGACCAGAAAGCCGGCTTCGTTCTATGAACCAGAATACAACGATTCTTAAAAGCAAGTCTATATTTTGGCAAGGGCGGAACCTTCATCGATCCGATCTCCTGGGCAGTTTCGGGTCGATTATGGGGCAGATTAAAGCGTATCATGTTTTAGGCGGTCTATGCCTTAATCATTAAATCAAGGCAGACGCAGAATGTATGAACGAATTGCACAAGAAATGGTTGAGCCCGGCAGCGTGCGGCGTTTCCTCGGCGAGCGAACACGCTGCCGATATTGCGGCGTGACTGACCTGAGTGCCTTCGGTAAGCGAACGAATGCCCATACGTTCCCAGCTGCGCTTGGCAACCGGACATTATTCTCACTCGATGAATGCCGGGCATGCAATGGCGAGTTTTCGGTCTACGAGGATGCCTTGTGTAAAGCGGTAGGCCCGTTCCTGACACTTGGTGGCGTGCGAGGCCGCACTGGTGTCCGAAAGACAGGACTATCCGGATCGAAATCGACCATGCGTCACGCTATTCTAGAAGGGAAGCGGCAGCTCAGCATCAAGGCTGAGGGCGATGCTAATAGACTGGTGGGCATCAACGAGGCTACCGGCCTGATCAAGTTGACCATGCCTGTCGAAGGGGACGTGTTTGTTCCTCTCTACGCCTACAAAGCCTTGATGAAGATTGGTTTGTCGATGCTTCCTTTCGAGGAACTGCCTAGGTTCAAAGGCGCTATCGACAGCCTTGCGGACCGAAACGCCAAGCCGCATGGTGGACCTTTGCAGGTCGGATTTTCTTATGCCTTTGTGGGTAATGCGCCGCCTGCGCTCGCCGGAACCCTGCTGCGACGAAGAGATATTGGCTCACGATCGCCTTATATGATTTTCCTGCTGATGGCGGGATCAGTGTGTTTCCAGGTGTGGCTGCACTCTGACGATCTGGATGCGCATGTACCGGAGGCTGGTCGGCTTGGCTTTCGTTGCGAAGCGCAGCTTCCGAAGCCGGAGGGGGGCTATTTCCCAATCACCTATAGCGACCCGCTCCAATTTGACTGGTCTGACATGGCGCCAAGATTGCAGCCGTTCGAGGCGTTCGAACTGACATTTAATCCGCAGACAACCGAAGGAAGCTTTGAGCCGATACCCAGGAGATGACCAAGAGGGGGGCCCGATTGAACGCAGGCACGACCAAGTAAGCCTTCGCGCCGCCAAAGGGGTGTCACTTAAGAGTAATTCCGTTTCAGAGGTGGGCTGGCAGGCGGGTGACGAAAACGGGAAATTCAATCGCCGCCCCGATGAAGTATCGGCTCAGGATGCGTGATCCGGTTGCCGAACAGTCAGGTCTGGGTCAGTTGTCCCCCCCCCCAAAAAAAAACTTGAACCTCTCCCCACCTCGGATACATATATCTACCGTAAACCCCGGTACCGTCTCTGCCTCTGACATGCGGCCGGGGTAAATTGTTTTTAGGGGTGATGCGTCCGAGCGGGTGCTCATCAAGCTCCGAGGCGCATCAGCCTACCGCCCCAGCCTCTCACACCGCATCAGCCCCGGCGCCTCCGCCCAGGTCTGCACCGAGTTCACCCAGCGGCGGCAGGTGTATTCGTTCGGAAAGCAGGCGCGCAGGAAGACCGGGCGGCGCCAGTCGTTCATCGGGTCTTCCCTCGTGCCCGAAAACGTCCCGACCCAGCTCCAGCCGCCATCCTCGCAGGCGCCGCCGCCTTCGGGTGCCGGCGGATGGCCGACCACGGCCGCCGCGGGCGTCGCCGTGAGCGCACCCGCCACCACGAGGGTCGCCAGGCCCCCCGCCAAGACCACCGCCCGAGCCGCCGCCCCGACAGCGGCGGAGACCCCGACCAAGCCCCCGGCCTTCGCCGCCGCGCGCAGTTCACCTCGCGCCCCGCGCCCCTGCGCCGCCCAAAAGCTTCTCAATGCCGCCATCACGAACCCTCCCGATCGCTCGCGCGCCGTCACGCCTGCGTGAAGGGGCGCCGTCGCGGTCTCTGCCGCTGGCTGCCGCGAAACCGCCCCCTATAACTAGACCTGTCCAAGACAAACAGGAGGCAGCCTCATGCTTCGCAGCATCTCCCTCGCCATCGCCGGCGCCCTCACCGCGGCCTCTGTCGCGGGCTTCGCCGCCCATGCCCAAGATGCGGCATCGAGCGGCACCGACGATCCCATCAAGACGCGCCAGACGATCATGGAATCCTTCGGGGCCTCCGCCAAGGTCGGCGGCGGCATGATCAAGGGCGAAATCCCCTACAATCCCGCGGTCGGCCAGCTCGTCCTCGCCACGCTCGATGCCGGCGCCCACACATTCGGGCATTATTTCCCGGAAGGCTCCGACACGGGCGACACCGAAGCCTCGCCCAAGATCTGGCAGGATATGGACGGCTTCCACGCCAAGATCGGCGATCTGCAAGAGGCGACCGCCGCGGCCGTGAAAGCGAAGCCGCAGGATCTCGACGCCTTCAAGGAGACGTTCGGCAAGGTCGCGAAGAACTGCAAATCCTGTCACGAAGATTATCGCGTCGAAAAGGACTGAGGCTTTCGTGGCGAAAAAGCTTCTGGCTGCGGTCGTCGTCCTGGCGGCCGCGGCATGTGCCGGCTTCTATGTCGTAACGATGCCGCAGCCGATTGCGGCAACGGCGCTCCCCGCGCATGAGCCCGATGTCGCCAATGGCGAGCGCCTGTTCCTGGCGGGCAGCTGCGCCTCCTGCCATGCCGCGCCGAAAGCGGAAGGCGAGGCAAAGCTCGTGCTTTCCGGCGGGCTCGAGCTCGACACCGATTTCGGCCTCTTCCGCGTGCCGAACATCTCCTCAGACCCCGAGGCCGGCATCGGCCAATGGCGCGACATCGATTTCGTCAATGCGATGAAGCGCGGGCTCTCGCCGTCCGGCGCGCATCTTTATCCGGCCTTTCCCTACACCTCCTATGCCAAGATGCGCCTCACCGATCTTCTCGATCTCAAGGCCTATCTCGACACGCTTCCGGCGAGCGGCAACCGGGTCGCGGGCCACGACCTCCCCTTCCCCTATTCGCTGCGCCGCGGCATCGGCCTGTGGAAGCGGCTTTATCTCTCCGACGCGCCGGTGATCGCCGTCGATGAGGGCAACGACGAGCTCATGCGCGGGCGCTATCTCGTCGAAGGGCCCGGCCATTGCGCCCAGTGCCACACGCCGCGCGATGCGTTTGGCGGGCTTGAGACCGATCGCTGGCTCGCCGGCGCGCCGAACCCGGAAGGCAAAGGCCGCATCCCCAACATCACACCGTCCGATGACGGCATCGGCGGCTGGAGCCTTTCCGACCTCACCTATTATTTCGAAAGCGGCTTCACGCCCGATTTCGACAGCGTCGGCGGGCCGATGGTGCCGGTGCAGGAAAACCTCGCCAAACTCCCGCCCGAAGACCGCGCCGCCATCGCCGCCTACCTCAAAGCCATCCCGCCCCTCGGCGCCGACAAAAGCGGCCAGAGCAGCGGCGCGGACAACACCGGAGGATAAGGCGTGGACCGGAAAGGCAGCCCCGGAAAGCTGAACCGCGCCCAGGCGAGACTTATCCCCGGATCATCCCCTTGACCGGCCAGCCTCTTGATCATCCGGCCACTTGATCATGCGCCCCCTTGATCATGCGCCCCTTGACCGGGCGGACCGACGAAACTCCGGCGTCAGCCGCACGGTCCCCCTCCCCCTTGTGGGGAGGGGTTAGGGGTGGGGGTCCCCAAAAAAGTGGGCGTCTGCCCGAGTGCTGACTTCAGAGGGCCGGCCCCTCCGCAAGCCCGCCGCGGCGCACCAAAAACTCCGGCATCACCCGCGCGGTCCCCCTCCCCCTTGTGGGGAGGGGACAGGGGTGGGGGTCCCCCACAAAAAGTGGAAGCCTCCCCGACTGCTGACTTCGGAGAACGACCATCAGCGCCGTCACCCCCACCCGACGCTTGCGGCTTTCGCCGCCGCGTCGACCTCCCCACAAGGGGGAGGTGGGGGAGCGCACATCCGCCGGGCAGAACCACCCGGCGAAACGACGACATCTCGAACGCGAAGAGGGTCGCTCGAACCAGAAGAGGGTCGATCGACCCCGCAGAGGGCCGGCCCCTCCGCAAGCCCCCAGCGACCCACCAGAAACTCCGGCGTCAGCCGCACGGTCCCCCTCCCCCTTGTGGGGAGGGGACAGGGGTGGGGGTCCCCCCAAAAAGTGGGAGCCTTCCCGACTGCAGACTTCGGAGAACGGCCATCAGTGCCATCACCCCCACCCGACGCTTGCGGCTTTCGCCGCCGCGTCGACCTCCCCACAGGGGGAGGTGGGGGAGCGCACCCATCCGCCGGGCAGAACCACCCGCCGAAACGACGACATCTCGAACGCGAAGAGGGTCGGTCGAACCAGAAGAGAGCCGATCGACCCCGCAGAGGGCCGGCCCCTCCGCCAGCCCGCAGCGGCGCACCAAAAAACTCCGGCATCAGCCGCAAGGTCCCCCTCCCCCTTGTGGGGAGGGGTTAGGGGTGGGGGTCCCCCCAAAAAGTGGGAGTCCGCCCAAAACACCTGCAATCGGGCCAAAAAACTGACTTCGGAGAACGGCCATCAGCGCCGTCCCCCGACACTTGCGGCTTTCGCCGCCGCGTCGACCTCCCCACAAGGGGGAGGTGGGGGAGCGCACATCCGCCGGGCAGAACCACCCGCCAAAACGACGACATCTCGCACGCGAAGAGGGTCGGTCGAACCAGAAGAGGGTCGATCGACCCGGCAGAGGGCCGGCCCCTCCGCAAGCCCGCAGCGGCGCACCAAAAACTCCGGCGTCAGCCGCACGGTCCCCCTCCCCCTTGTGGGGAGGGGTTAGGGGTGGGGGTCCCCCCAAAAAGTGGGAGTCTGCCCCCAAAAAACCTCAGCGGAGCGCGCGCGGCGGCACGCCCGGCTCGCATTGCATGGCGATGAGCCGGCCGCGCGAGAAGCTCAGCCCTTCGTTGACGAAGCGCTGGCATTCGATCTTGGTGCGGAAGCAGCCCTCGGCATAGAAGCGGCGGCTGCCGCGTTCGCCGCCCGCCGGCCCCTGGCCCTGCGAGGCGACCCAGCCGAACCACAGACTTTTCGCATCATAGCGCGCCGTCAGCGCCTTGCAGGTCCCCACGCCGTCGTCGAAACGCAGCCAGGTGGCGTCGGCCGGCGCCGTCCCGCCGAGAAGGAGAAGCCCGGACAGGGCGGCGGCCGAAACGGCGGCAGGCAGAAAGCGGGACATACACAACTCCCTTGAAAACAGACGTCAGCTTTATCTGGGGTTCTGGCCGGCCGCTTCCAACACCGGTCGCAAACGACAGCCGCCAATAGCAGGGGCGGCCTCAGGCGTGCGCCCACTCCCAGTAGAGCGCGCGCGCCCGGTTGCCGATCGGGCCAGGCTGCAGATCGCGGTCCTCGATGCGATTGACGGGCACGACCTTGGAATAATTGCCGCTCGAAAAGATCTCGTCGGCCGCCATGAAATCGGTGATCGTCAGCGCCTGTTCGCGCACCTCCACGCCCGCCTGGCGCAGAAGATAGATGACGCGCTGGCGCGTGATGCCGTTCAAGAAGGTGCCGTTCGGCGCCGGCGTGAAGACCACCCCGTCCTTCGCCATAAAAATGTTGGAGGTGCCGGTCTCGGCGACATTGCCCAGCATGTCGCGCACCAGCGCATTGTCGAAGCCGCGCGACTTCGCCTCCAAGATCGCCCGCCCGTTGTTGGGATAAAGCGCGCCCGCCTTGGCGTTCGTCGGTGCGCATTCGATGGTCGGCCGGCGATAGGGCGAAAGCGTCAGCGAAAAGCCCTTCGGCTCCAGAACCGGCGTCTCATAGATGCACATGCAAAAGCGCGTCGACGAGGCGAGCGGCGGCACCGACATGAAGCCGCCCTCCTCCGCCCAGTACATCGGGCGGATATAGAGCGCCGTCTCGTCGTCGAATTTCTTGGCGCCCTCTTTGGCGAGCCCCACCATCGTCTCCACGTCGACCTTCGGCTCGAGCCCCAAGGCCGTGGCCGAGGCATTGACGCGCGCGCAATGCAGTTCGAGGTCGGGCATCACGCCTTCAAAGCGCCGCGCCCCGTCGAAAACCATCGAGGCGAGCCACATGGCATGGCTGCGCGGGCCGATGAGCGGGACATTCCCCTCATGCCAGTCGCCATCCACAAAGGTCCAGGTTTTCGACCACTCAGCCATGTCGTGCCTCTCGTCTGTCGCTTTTTGCGGCGAACGGCCCGCGCCTTCAAAAACGCCCGTCCCGGCCCCGTTTGAACGAGGTTGCGCCACGTCTTTCGCGGCACGGCCGGGGCGCGGCGAAGACGCCCGTCGCCGCCAATATGAACTCCTGGCGGTAGCCTGAATGCCGCCGTCTTGCTAGACCCTATCTCGTCACAAGCCGCCGGCCGGCGGCATCTGCGGGCGGGCCCGGAATGCGGGCGCGCCGGCGATTTGGCGCCCGAAAGCCGACGGCGCGCGAGACAAGGGGCGCGAGACAAGGGGAAGCCGCATGCAGCCATCGATCTTCGTCTTCGATGCCTATGGCACGCTCTTCGACGTGCATGCGGCCGTGCGCCGGCATGCAGAAGCCGTCGGGCCGGATTGGGAAAAACTCTCCCATCACTGGCGCGCCAAACAGCTCGAATATTCCTGGGTGCGCTCTTTGATGGGGCGCTACGTCGATTTCTGGACGCTGACGGAAACCGCGCTCGACCACGCCTTCCAGTCCTATCCCGCGCTCGATTCCTCCATGAAGCCGACGCTTCTTGCCGCCTATCGCAGCCTCGACTGCTATCCGGAGGTGCCGGAGACGTTGAGCCGTCTGCGCGCGGCCGGCTGCCAGCTCGCCATTCTCTCCAACGGCACGCGCGACATGCTCGATGCGGCGATCGCGGCCGCCGGGCTCAACGGCCTCTTCGATGCCGTCCTCTCCGTCGACGACATCCGCCTCTACAAGACGGATGAGCGCGCCTACGAGCTCGCCACCACCTATTTCCGCGTCTATCCGGAAGCGATCTCGTTTCAATCGTCGAACCGCTGGGACATCGCCGGCGCCACCGCCTATGGCTTCCGCACCGTGTGGATCAACCGCTCCGGCCAGGCCGACGAATACCACGACCTCCCCGCCGCCGCCGTCCTCCCAGACCTGAAGGCGTTGCTGCGGGTGTGAAGGCGCGCGGATGCGGGTTTGAGCGGTGCTGGCCGAAACGACCTTGAGCAGCAACGCTTCGAAGAATTCGTCGCCGCCCAACAGCAAAACTGAGGCTGAGCACAGGAAGAGCGCCTGATTTCGCAACGCGTATCCCGTATCGTCGTTTTGCAGACCACAGCGTATCGGGGGAGTGATCGGTTTGGCGGATCATGAAGCAGCATTGGTTGAGACGGTGCGGTCGTTCCTACGCGCACCCGCGGATGATTTCGATGCGGTCCAGCAGCTTCGTGCGGAGCTGAACGACCTGATTGCCAAGGACGCGAGCGTCATATCCGCGCTTTACGGCCACTATTTTCAAGCCGTCCACGCCCTCCTCAAGGAAGAGGACGGCGTTTCGACGCTCCTGCCCGACACACTCGATCAGTATCGCTTCGTGCTTGCCTTTTCGTCGGGTTCCTTTCTCGGGCGTCGGCGCGCCGAAGCCTTTGAACACCTCTTGGCACGCCACGAGGAGCATCTCGCTTGGATCGATCGTGCGCTCGAAATGCCCGACCGGCGGCTGTGCCCAAAGCCACGGCTTCGCCACACCGGAACCCTCGGCGATGTCGCGGGTGCCATGATCGACATTTACAGTTGGCACTGCCCTTTCGGAGGACGCCCGTGGCCGCAGGCCGTGGAAGCGGCGTTGCGCGTACCCAGGCTTTTCCGCGCCTTTCCGCGGCAGAATAGCATCGCAGCACTCTCATTGCTGGCGGATGCGCCGGAAAGCGCCGAGCGTTTTGCCGAGATCATCCGGTTCTATGTTCTGGAACGTCGAAGCGTGTCCGAAGGCGCCATGGGTTGGATGCAGCAAGATATGCTCGGCTTTTATGCGCGCCGCGACGATCCCCGCCATTCGCAGGCGCCGACGATTCTCGCAAAAGCTCTCTACGACGGGCGATCCTGGCCCCGCGAACGTGCCGTGCCTTTCGTCGAAGAGTTCGTTCTTGCCGCGCTCGGACTTGAACCCACGACGCAAGAGGACACGATCGACCGGCTAGCGAAGGAGGTGGAGCGCCAACGTCGCCGCATCGAGACCAACACCTACCGGGGAACGCTTGGCTTTTCCGCTGCGCAAGAAAAGGCGAACGACGAGGAACGGCTGGTCAAGTCCGAGCGCGAGCTGGACGCGGTGCGCCAGGATTTCGACGGCTGGCTCGCCCGGCGGCGCGCCAAGGCCGTGCGCCGCGTTGCAGTGTCTCACACCACGCGCCGCGCGCTGCAGACGGTCGTCAAGCTTTTGCCCGGGGACACCACCGCGCCCATCGCAACCCTCCTCGACGAAGCCCGATCCTATGCCGAGCGACCGCGGCGCTTTGCGATGCCCAAACCTGCCGACAAACGCTTCAAGGATTTCGGGTTCAAGCTTCTCGTCATCGAGGAGCTGATGTATCGCCGAGACGACCTTCGGCCGCGCTTCGATGTTCACGAATTCGCGGAAGAGTTCGACAAGCGCGAGATCTCCGTCGAGGACGACGGCTATGCCATCATTCCCGAAGTCGCCAGATACTTCCGCGATCTCGCAATCCCCGACGACCTTCTCGCGACGGTCGAGAGGCTTCATCAATCGAGCGGTCTCGATGGCGGTCCGGGCTACATCGAGCACCTGTTTCCGTTCTGGGACCCCGGAGCCGGAGACGACCCCGTTCCGGTCACGGCGAAGGCCGCGAACGATCTCGATCTCGTTCCCAATCTCAAGCGGATCAGCGGGCTCGAAAACAGCAAGCCTGGAGCCAAACTCCTCAAGGCTCTTCGGGCGCGAGATATCGAACTTATCGCCGAGGAGGACGGGCCTTAACCGTCGACGACGTCCGCCTCGACAAGACGGATGAACGCGCCTGCGAGCTCGCCACCACCTATTTCCGCGTCTATCCGGAAGCGATCTCGTTTCAATCGTCGAACCGCTGGGACATCGCCGGCGCCACCGCCGATGGCTTCCGCACCGCATGGATCGCCCGCGCCGGGCAGGCCGACGAAGACCACGCCCTCCCCGCCGCCGGCCTCCCAGATCTGAAGGCGTTGCTGCGGGTGTGAGGCGCACGGATGCGGGTGAGCTCTGAGCGGGCGGGCCGGCATGGTGCGGGTCTTATGCATGCCGCTTCCCCGGGGGCGATCCGGGCGGTCCTCCCTCTCAGGCGCAGAGCCTCGATCGCGCGCCCTCACACCTCCGCACGCGTCAAAACCCGCAGAAACGTGTCGTGCAGGTCCGGGCCGGCGAAGCCCAGGAGCGAGGCTGCGGCAGCACGGGCCGTGCGGGCACGAAGCTCCGCGTCGGAAATTTCGCCCGCCGTCCAGAAAGACAGGATGCCGCGAAACGTGAAGGCCAGCTGATCGGGCAGGGTCTCGCGCGCGAACCGCGGATCTGAAAACCCCTCGGCCTCCCCCAGAGCCCGCGCCCAATAGGCGCGCGACAGCGCCAGAACCTGCCCCGGATGGCCTTCGGGCGCACCGAGCGTTGCCATGATCACTCGGTTCACCGCTGGCCGCTCCAGCATCACGGAGGCGGCGATCGCAACCGCCGCCAGAATGCGCGCGGCAGCGTCGCCCCCCGGTTCACGTGCCGCCAGGCGCGCATGCATCGCCGCGATCAGCTCCGCCGACAAAGCGTACATGATCGCCGCCTTGCTGCCGAACTGATTGAAGGGCGTGGCAAAGCTCACGCCCGCCTCGGCAGCCAGCTCGCGCATCGAAAAGGCGGGCTCGCCTTTCTCGAGCAGTCGCTCGGCCGCCGCGAGCACGCGCTCGCGGGTGGTCGCGCTCGGACGGGGTTTCGCGGACGTCTTGGCCCCGGAGGCGCTCGCCCCGGAAGGCGCAGCCGCGGGTGCGGCCGGACCGGCCTTTGCATCGGAGAGGGAGGGTGTGGACTTGCGGCGGGGCATGGCGGAATTATATCATGATATAATCTGTTGATCAGATCAGGAGCTAGCATGAGCCATATGGCAACAAAAACCTTTCTCATCACCGGCGTCAGCTCGGGTCTCGGACGCGCCTTCGCGGAGGGCGCGCTTGCCGCCGGCCACCGCGTCGTCGGCACGGTGCGGCGCGCGGAAGACGGCGAGCGCTTCGCCGCCGCCGCACCCGGCCGCGCCCATCCCCTCCTCCTCGATGTCACCGATTATGCCGCGATCCCGGATGCCGTTGCCGGCGCGGAGACGGCAGCGGGGCCCGTCGATGTTCTCGTCAACAATGCCGGCTATGGGCATGAAGGCGTGCTCGAAGAATCCTCCATCGACGATCTTCAGCGCCAGTTCGCGGCCAACGTCTTCGGCCCCGTCGCCATGATCAAGGCGGTGCTCCCCGGCATGCGTCAGCGCCGGCGCGGCCACATCGTCAACGTCACCTCCATGGGCGGCTTCATCACCATGCCGGGGATCGCCTTTTACTGCGGCAGCAAATTCGCCCTCGAAGGCATTTCGGAAGCGCTCGGCAAGGAGCTCGCCGGCTTCGGCATCCGCGTGACGGCGCTCGCCCCCGGCCAGTTCCGCACCGACTGGGCGGGCCGCTCGATGGACCGCACACCGCGCAGCATCGCCGATTATGACGAGGTGATGGACCCGATCCGCGCCGCCCGCCAGGCCAAGAGCGGCAACCAGCCGGGCGATCCGAAAAAGGCCGCAGATGCCCTCCTCGCTCTCGTCGCGGCCGAGACCCCGCCCCTGCGCCTGTTTCTGGGCGAGGATGCGCTCGGGCTCGTCGAGCAGAAGCTGACGGCCATGCAGGCCGAGCTCGCCGCCTGGGACGGCCTCTCCCGCTCGACGAGCTTCGACGCTTAGAACGCCGTCTCACGCATGACCGGGCGGCACCGGGCTCCCCCGCTGCCGCCCCGCCTGGCGACCAAAAACCCGAAAAACCTCTCAGCCAGCCGGGCCGGCCTCGTCGTCATATCGCAAGAGATCGCCCGGCTGGCAGTCGAGCGCGCGGCAGATGGCGGCCAGCGTTTCGAAGCGCACGCCCTTCACCCGTCCCTGCTTCAGGAGCGACAGGTTCGCCTCGGTGATGCCGACCGCCTCGGCGAGATCCTTCGACTTCATCTTGCGCATCGCGAGCATGACATCCAGCGTGACGACGATCGACATTCCTCCCGCCCCGCTCACACGAACGCGGCATTTTCGCGGGCGAGAACGACCGCCTTCGCCATCACCGCCGCAATCGCCCACACCATGCCGGCAAAGAAGAGATCTCTCAGGTCGCCGCTTGCGAGCCCGAGCGTCACGAAGCGCTCGCCCGGCGGGTTCGACAGCGAAATGACGGCGCTCGCCGGCGCGCGCATCAAAAGCCCGAGCGCCACGGAAACCGCCGTCATGCCGGCAAATCCGCGCAACCCGCGCACCACCTCCGGGTCGAAATAGGTGCCGGCGGCAAAGAGGCGGAAACACCGCCGCGCCCTGAGAAGCCCCACGGCCGTGATGGCCGCGGGGATAAGCGTCAGCGCCGCACCGGCAAGCCGCTGCCAGAGCGCGAGATCGTGCGGCACATGGGCGGAGATCTGCGCCGAAGGGTCCGAAAGGGCGGCGCGATAAAGCGTTTCCCCGTCCTGAAACATCCACATCAAGAGGATCGTCGCGGGCAGCGTGACCGCAACGATCAGGCAGGTCGCGGCGAGAGCCCGGCAAAGCAGGCGGATGCGCCAGGCCGCCTCGCGCGGCCGCCCCGGCTCCAGCCCGAGAGAGGCATCGAGATCAGCTTGCATGGAAACCTCCAGCAACGAGAGACGCGTCGTCTCTAGCGCAGGCTTCCCTGCGCGGCAAGATTATTTTATTGTTTTACAGAAATTTCTTTCTGTTATAGAAGGAGGAATCGGCAAATCAATGGAGCTCCCGATGGTCGTCTCGATGTCATTTGGCCGCCGCTCTCTCAGCCTTGCGCTCGCGGCAGGCCTGGCCACTCTCGCCTGTGCTGCTCCCGCCGCGGCCGCGCCCTCCCCCAAGGCGCGGGTCACGGTCGCGGCCGTCGTCCAGGGTCTCGTGCAGGCGGACACCTCCAAGGAGGCCCGCGACAAGGTCGTCGCCTATCTGAGCGGGCTCGTGGAAGGTTTTGCGGCGGCCGAGCGCGCCCGCCTCGCCGCCGGCGAAAAGCCGTTCCTGTGCCAGGACATCTCCGGCAGCCTCAGCGCCCAGGAGCTGATCGCCGCTTTCCAGAAGGCCGCGCCCGACACCGCCACCTGGACGCAGACGGAGGCCGCCCCCGTGATCGTCGACCATCTCGTCGAAAAATACGGCTGCCACTGACATTCATCTGAAATCCATCTGAGATCCCTCTCAGAGATCTGCCAAAGGGCGCCGCAACTGGATCGGATCGTCGGTCTCGGCATGGCAAGCGCCGAGACCCTTCATTCTTGCCCGCCCGCCCCTTCTTTGCCCGATTGTGTTTCGCGGGAGAGGATGCGACGTTTCTGCATGCTCAAGAGGTCAGCTATTTTGCCGCTCGCCGCGGCCGTCCTATGGATCGGCGCTCTGCTGCCAGTTCACGCTCAGTCACTCGATCAGAAGCTGCGGTCCGGCTTCGAGGCCGGTGCCCTCCCGGGGCTCCACGGCGCCATCGTGGATTTGAAGGGCGAAAGGCTCGCAGAAGTGTACTTCCCCGGCGAGGACGAACGCTGGGGCCGGCCGCTTGGGCTCCAGACCCATGGGCCGGACACATTGCACGATCTGCGTTCGGTGACGAAGTCCGTGGTCGGGCTGCTCTATGGAATTGCGTTGTCCGAGGGCAAGGTTCCGGGGCCGGAAGAGCCGCTTTATGCTCACTTTCCTCAGTACCCCGACCTTCTTGAACAACAAGGACGAGACCGGATTCTGGTCCGGCACGCGCTGTCCATGCAGATGGGGCTCGAATGGGACGAAGACCTGCCCTACGACGACCCCCACAACAGCGAAGTCGCGATGGAAATGGCGCCTGACCGCTATCGCTACGTCCTGGAACAACCCATCCGCGAGCCGCCGGGGGGAAGCTGGATCTATAGCGGTGGAGCGGTTGCGCTTTTGGGCAAACTCATCGAGACCGGCACCGCCATGAAACTCGATGCCTTTGCCAAGGAAAAGCTCTTCGCTCCTTTGGGCATTGAGAACGTTGAATGGATCGCAGGCTCGGACGGCGAACCTTCGGCGGCGTCAGGGCTGCGCTTGACCTTGCCGGACTTGGCGAAGATCGGGCAGATGGTCGCCGATGGAGGCCGCTATAAGGGCAAGCAGATCGTGCCCTCAGACTGGCTGGCGCTCTCGTTTCAGCCCCGCGCACAGGTCAACGAAACGACGCGGTACGGCTATCTCTGGTATCTTGCAGGCGGCAAGGATCGCATTATCGCCATTGCGGTCGGAAACGGGGGCCAGAGGCTGACCGTGCAGCCCGATCCCGGCCTCGTCGTTGCGTCCTTTGCGGGCCGCTACAATGATCCCGAAGCCTGGCGGACGTCGCTCAAGGTCCTTCTCGATTTCGCCGTTCCTGAGGCAAAGCGTCGGCTTGCCGAATAGGTCATCGCTCGCAACAGCGACGGCCTTTCCACCTCGAGCCCCCAGCCCCCCCCCAAAAAAGGCGGGAGGGAGCGACTGAGAAGCCTCCCCACGGAACGTCAACCTTCCCCCAGTCGCAGCTCTGGAGCGCCCGGCGACACGCGCCGGCCAGCCCACCGAAGACCACGATCTCCCCGCCGCCGTCCTTCCGGAGCCGTCCTTCTGGATTTGAAAGCCCTGCTAAAGGGTGTGAGGCGCCAATGGGAGCGTTCTGGCGGGCGAATGTGAGTACTCTAGCGAAGCGCGCTGCCGGACCCCATTCGACGTGGACAGAGGTTGCCACCAAAGGCCCATTCAACTGCGAGCTCGTTTCTGCTGGATAGCTTGCCCGCATGGAGGGACAAGGGACGACAGTCGGAATCGCAAGACCACCGAATGAACGGTGGTAGCGGACAGTTCTTAGCACCTATCCCGCGCAGGCGATCCTAACAACGCGGCAGAAATAAAATTTACCCGCCTAAGAAACATCAAGATGAAGCGCATCCAGAAGACGTTCCGCTTGCTGAATCTTTACGTCATCGGCCTTCGACGCCTTACGCCTCTTCAGTTCAGCTTTCCAGTTAGTAATCTTCTCCTTATGCTTCAGCCAATGGATAGTGGCCGCGAGCTCAATGACAACTGACTGCTCCGCCTTCATAAGCTGGATAAGTCGTCGGGCTTCGTCAGCCTTCAGAGCTCCGACAAATTCGGCGTGCGAGCTAGTATTCGAGGTTGAATAGATACTAAAGGGATTTCCATACGCGGTGTATCCCGTGTCCTCCCGGACGGATTTGTCAAAGAATTGCGCCCGTTCTACAGCTTCCGCCAGCCCCTCGGAATAGGGGCCGTAATGGTAGTAGGAGAAGCTAAATCCGCTCTTGAGCCCGAGCTGCTCAAGAAGATAGACGATTTTCTGCAAGCGAATTCGCCCCACGACTTCACCGCCTGCGGCCTCTATAACTTCGCGCACAAGGATCTGACCTTTATCAGCCATGATTCATCTTCCTCTCATCGCCTTGTCGGCCTCCGCACGCTCTGATTCGTCCAAAAAATAGTACCGTGACAGCTTGCGCTTTGGAACGAGGCCCTTGCTTATGATCGTGTCAGGAAAATCGGTGATCTCCTTCGGGACGCCATCACCAGCGAGCACCCTGACCATCTTGTGGGCCTTCGTCATTTCTCCCCCTGTTCGGGAGTAGAGGTTATAGGGCGCCTCGTCCTTAAATATGGTTATCCCCAGCCGATCCCGCGCGAAGTCATCGAGCCGTTTCTCTGCGTTCAACATGCGTTCCGGGTCATGACCGAAGCCAGCAGAGACATCAACGACAGACAATCGCCTTCGATTGAGCATCCGCCTTGCCAACAGACTCACTCGTTCGTCATCACAATGCGCGAACTGCTCCATCGCTCCCCAGACGGTGGTGTCGTCCAACCTGCGATAGGTTGATAGTTCTTCGCCACCGATGCGGAAAAAGCGCCAGAGCGGATGGGACTCCGTAAGGCCCACGTGACTATGCGAGACGTCATCACTACCAATCCTCTGAAATATAGCTGACAGAATTTTCTCGAATCCCCTAGTTGTTTTATGAAGATAAACCTGGGAATAGAGGCGATAACGCGCAAGTAGAAAATCTTCTGCCGCTTGCCGCCCCTTCGCTCGGAAAACAAACGTCGGGACCGTCCGGACTTCTTCATCATCATCTTGCGAAACGTTAATGTCATATTTCGTCAGATTGTCGATCAGCCACTCAGTGTCGATCGATCCCGCCCCGGTGCCAGTCATGTAACGATCTCGAACAAGATAATCGAGTCGATCGGCATCGAACGAACTGGAGACGACGGCATGATAAATGTCGATGGGGTCTTCAGCTTCAATCAAACTGGCGACATCTTCGGCCAAGCCCTCATCCCACCGGTCAAGGATCGGTCTAATTTGGCCTTCTGGCGCACGAATAATAGCAGCTGAGAATTTCTCGTGTTTATCGATCGCTTTGTCGCCTCGACTCTGCGCAAGTAATTCACGAGCACCCTCAAATGTATGGCTGAAAGGGCCGTGCCCGACATCGTGAAGAAGGGCTGCAATTAGCGTTACCAGTGTGCGCCGCTCATCAAGCTTTCCCTCTTCTCGCTTCACTACTTCCATTAGATTTCTGGCGTTATGAAAAACCCCGATTGAGTGTGCAAATCTAGTGTGAGTAGCGCCCGGAAAAACAAAATCAGAGACACCGAGTTGCTTCACACGACGCAGCCTTTGAAACTCAACTGTTTGGATAAGCTGCCAGACGACTTGATCGACAGGGTTGTCTCTATGAAAAACGATCAAGCCATGAATTGGGTCGCGTAGACGCTGTTTTTCAGACATGCACACACATCAAAACTGAGAATCAATAGCACTCTTTCTTGTACCAGGGTGCTGTCGGTCGCGTACACACTGCCCTCGAAGTGATAGTGGCAACCAGGGCCTAGTTTGATTCTGTCACACCCTCGCCGCGAGTTGAGCAATTGTCACAGGCTCAGATGGCTACGCGTCAACTATCCTCCTCACTCCCTCCAGGCCGGCCAGCCCGCTTCCGGCCAGGCGAACTCATTTAGTCCCCACAAAGCCTAGAAAGCGGTGCGATATCAAAGCGAGCCCCCTTGCGCGCCCCCTCACCACTGGCAGCCGAGAAAGCCCGGCAGGCTTTGCCCGACATCGCGGCCGATGTTCATGTCCCAGCCAATGACGGAGACCTTGAAATAGTGCTCCGGGTCGTCCGCACTCACGCGCGCTCAGGGCCCCGGCGCGCCCCCACCACCGCGCCGCCCCACAAAATCATGAACGCGAGAGTCTTGTTTTCTGAAGCATGTCCGAATAGGCAGGCGCCACGTTTCCCTGTGCACAATGGACCCGAACATGCCGAACAGGATTCTGCTCTCGCTCGCCGTTCTCATGGCCGCCTTCAGCGCGTCGGCGCAGGCGGAAGCGACGAGCTATCCCCTGACGATCGAAAATTGCGGCCGGGAAATCACCTTCGACAAGGCGCCCGAGCGCGCCGTCGCGCTCGGGCAGAACACCGCCGAGATCATGCTCCTCCTCGGGCTGAAGGACCGCATGGCCGCCACCGCCTTCTGGCCGAACGAGGTGCTGCCGGAGCTGCGCGCGGCGAAGGACGAGGTCGATGTCCTGACGGTCGAATTTCCGACGCTCGAATCCGTCCTGTCGAAACAGCCGGATTTCGTCGCCGCGATGCTGACGACGCTCCTCGGGCCGGACAGCAAGGTCGCCAAGCGCGACGATTTCGAACGCCTCGGCATCCCGACCTATCTTGCGTCGAGCGCCTGTTCGACGACGCTCGACGCCAACGACGCCTATGGCAGCCGCGACGCGCTGTGGACCATGGATCTCCTCTATCAGGAGATCGACGATCTGGCGCGGATCTTCGACGTCGCCGATCGCGGCGAGGCCCTCATCGCCGATCTGAAGGCGCGCGAGGCGGCGTTGCGTGCCGAATTCTCCGGTCCCGCAAACCCCACCTTCGTCTTCTGGTTCTCCAGCCCGTCGCCCGCGGACGATGCCTATCTCGGCGGCGGCAACGGCCCGTCGGGCTATATCGCCGATCTCCTCGGCGGCTCGAATGCGATCGAGACGGAAGCCGACTGGCCGACGCTCGGATGGGAAGGCATCATGGCCGCCGATCCGACCGTCATCGTGGCCTCGCAGGTCGATCGCAAGCGCTGGGCGCTCGACGCGGCGGATGCGAAGATCGCCTATCTGACCTCCGACCCGACCGTCAGCCAGATGCAGGCGGTCAAAAAGGGCCGCATCGTCGTCATGAGAGGCGCGGCCATGAATCCGAGCATCCAGACCCTCTACGGCGCCGAAGAGGTCGCCAAGCAATTGCGGACGCTTGACCTCCAGTGACGACGGCAGAGACAGCGCCAGAGACTAAAGAAGGGGCTCTGGCAGAGATCGCGGAAGACGGGGCGGGCTGGCTCGCCCTCTTCCTCGCGCTCATGCTCGTGGCGCTCGCCTTCGTGGTCGCCCTGGCGACGACGATCGGCGACTTCAGGATCGGGCTCGGGACGGTGGTTCTGGCGATCACCAACGGTCTCGGGCTCACCGGCGCCGACATTCCGCCCATTCAGGAATCCGTCGTCTGGGATCTGCGCCTCAGCCGGGCGCTGGTGGCGGCCTTCTCCGGGGCCGGTCTCGCGCTCTGCGGCGCCATCCTGCAGGCGCTCCTGCGCAACCCGCTCGCCGAACCCTTCGTTCTCGGCGTCTCCGCGGGCGCTTCGACCGGCGCCGTCTGCGTCATCGTCCTCGGCATCGGGGCCGGCAGCCTCTCCCTGTCGATGGGCGCGTTTGCCGGCGCCTTTGCGGCTTTCGCCCTCGTCGCGCTTCTCTCCAACGGCGCCACCAGCGGCCCGAACCATACGATCCTCGCGGGCGTCGCGGCAGCGCAGCTCTTCAACGCCCTCACCTCCTACATCGTGACGACGTCGGGCAACGCCCAGCAGGCGCGCGACGTGATGTTCTGGCTTCTCGGCAGTTTCGGCGGCGTGCGCTGGCCGGATTTTCAGCTTCTCACCTTCGTCATCGCACTCGGCCTCGCCGTCTGTTTGTGGATGGCCCGCTCGCTCGATGCCTTCACCTTCGGCGACGAGGATGCGGCGGCGCTCGGCGTGCCCGTGGCGCGCATCCGCCTCGTTCTCTTCGCGGTGACGGCGCTGATCACGGCGACGATCGTCAGCATGGTCGGCGCGATCGGCTTCGTCGGCCTCGTCGTTCCCCATGCGGCCCGCTACATCGTCGGCCCGCTGCATCTGCGCCTTCTGCCGGCCTCGGCCGCGCTTGGCGCCGTCTTCATGGTGCTCGCCGATATCGCCTCGCGCGTCGTCGCCACGCAGCAGACGGTGCCGATCGGCGTCGTCACGGCGCTCGTCGGCGTGCCGTTCTTCGCCATCATCCTCTATCGCGCGCGGCCCACGACATGACGCGCATGACGATCCGCGCCGACAATCTGACCTGGGGCGTCGGACGAAAAACCATCGTGCGCGATGTCTCCCTGCGCGTCGAAAAGAACGAGACGCTCGGGCTCATCGGGCCGAACGGCTCGGGCAAATCCTCGCTCCTGCGGCTTCTCGCCGGGCTGAAGCGGCCGCGTTCGGGACAAGTCGAGATCGAGGGGCGCGAGATCGGAAACCTGTCGCGCCGCGCTCTCGCGCGCCAGCTCGCCTTCGTTCAGCAAAGTGCGGCATCGGACACCAATCTCAGCGTGCGCGACGTGGTGAAGCTCGGGCGCACGCCGCATCGCTCGGCCCTTTCCGGCTGGTCGCCCGCCGACGAGGCCGCCGTCGCCGCCGCCATCGCGCGCGTCGACATGGCCGAGCGTCGCGCCCAGCCCTGGCAGACGCTGTCGGGCGGCGAGCGCCAGCGCGTCCATATCGCCCGCGCGCTCGCGCAATCGCCGACGATCATGTTCCTCGACGAGCCGACCAACCATCTCGACATTCACCACCAGATCGAGATCCTGCGCATGGTGCGCGATCTCGACCTCACCAGCGTCGTGGCGCTGCACGATCTCAATCTCGCGTCCATGTTCTGCGACCGCATCGCCGTGATTGCGGGCGGCGCCCTCGTCGCCTGCGACCTGCCGTCGAACGTCCTGACCGAGCCCCTGTTGCGCGACGTCTTCCGCATCAAGGCGGAGGTAAGCCCCGCCGACGACACCGGCCGCCCCCACATCCGCTTTCGCAGCGAATGAGCGGTTTGGCAGGCTCGCACGATATTCGAATGCCTCCCCCGCGAGCACCAGCCACTCATCGGACAAAGAGTGCAGTTTAATACCCACTCCCGATGCCTGAAATCTTTCGGAGGGCCTGAAATCTTTCGAGAGGGATTGGCAGTTTCTGACCCGCCTCGCGCGCCGATAGCAGCTTGGACGACCCCGGGCACGTGCCGGGCCCTGCGACCCAGGCCGAGCTTTCAGACGCGGAATTGGGATAGCGTTTCCATAAGCACCGTCTGCCGGCGAACGTGGCGGTCGAGAAAGTCGCTGAAGCTCGGGAATGTCTGATACACGACCCCGTTCTCGATCATCGCGTCCCACCAATCGTCACTGGAGACACCATCAAGGCTCTGGAACGGCAGTTCCTCCCGCATCCCCTCCGCGAGATCTTCCTCGAAAAGGTCCGTCATGAGCCCGGACACGTCGTGGTCGATCTTCATCACCGTGCCGGCGTGCTTGCCGCTCGGCACCTGGACGGCTGGATTGCCGCCCCCATCGTCGCCCAGGAGATAGCCGTAAGGGTAGAGCCTCAGATCGTAGAACTGAAGCCGAGGGTCGGCCCGCACGGGCTCCGGCTGATTGAGGCCCAGATCGGGCGTACCGATGCCTAAGATGTCGGTGAGGTCCTCGAACTGAAGCTCGTCCGGCAGGCTTTCTTCCGCCTTGTTCAGCGCCGAGACCCACTCTTCGATCGGTTGCCAGTCCGCCCCGCGGAAGAAGACCAGCCGAAGCGCGTTGCGGGTCGAAAGGAACTCCCGGTAGTCGTCGCAAAAGCGCATCCTCGCCGCCGCCTCGAATGCGCTGATCTCAGCTTCGCTCGCGCCGGGGAACGTCCGTTCTGAGCCGACACGGGCGCGGTCGTGGGCGTAGACGGTCGTGGTTGCCGTCAGCCTCTCGCTCGGGTTGTCGGCCTCAACGGTGAGGATGATACGGTCGCCTTCGGCGAGCTCGGGCTGATGGCCCCAAAAATACGCGCTTCGGCGCGGCGGAAGCGATACATTGCTTCTGGCGATCTCGCCGAAGCGCGCTGAAACAAGAGAGAGCGCAAGTTCGCGTGTCGTTTCGCCACGATTGTGGATTCTCGCGCAGACTGGCTGGCCGCTCATCAGGTAGCACACGGATTGCGGCTCATAAATCAGGACCGTCATCTCCCCGTGGCGCATCACGCCTTCGGCGAATTGGGCAATCGTCAGCATCGGCCCGGCCTCATCTCATCGAGCTCCCGTCGCGGTTCGTGATCTCTCAACGTAGGGCCCGTCGGGCGCTACATAGTCATCAACGCAAGGCGGCAGGAGAGCCGCCTGCCCACGATTTACGCCTTCGATAAAGCCCATCCGAACTCCCTTCTGCCCGAGAGAGTTTAGCGTTTTCGACCACATGGAGACAGTTTTTCCTGCCAAAGATTCGACCAACGGTCGCAGGATCGAGTCAGGACGCGGAAGGCAAACAATGGGACTTTGCTGCCATTCCCAAGCGGGATACCAAACGGCAGCTCCATTCAGGAGCGGTCATTCGCGTTTGCCCAACCGGTGGCGCAGAACTCCTAGAGTTGGGCCGATTTCCGACTAACGGGTTTTGCCCGACGAAGGACAATAAGCAGACTTAGGTTCACTTCGCTGCAACGCCGTGAAGACACAGGAAACGGTGTTCCGGTCCGATTTCCGCCTCATAAAACTTATCGTTCGATCATTTCAGCGGCTGAAGCTCCCGGATCAAGTCGATCAACAGTCGCAACCCGGTCGGAAGCTGCCGCCGGCTCGGATAATAGGCGTGGAATCCACTTCCAATTGAAGCCCATTCTGCGAGCACGATCTGCAGGGTACCTAGCGCGACGTGTGGTCGCAGCATCGGCTCTGAACCGTAAATGATACCGGCACCGCTGATCCCGAAGCCTAAGACCGTGTGACTCGCGTCCGCAGTCAACGGACCCGGCACGGTGATCGCCAACTCCTCGCCATCGCGCTCGAACTCCCATGGGTAAAGCTGGTCGTTGCCGAGCTTGATGCGGACGCAGCGATGGTTGGCCAAGTCGTTAGGCGTCGCTGGCTCGCCGAACCGTTCCAAATAGGCAGGCGCAGCGGCGGCGACCCATTTGATGTCGGGCGACAGTCGCTGGGCGATCATGTCCTCCGGCACCGTGCCACCGTAGCGAATGCCGGCATCGAAGCCGCTGTCGACCACGTCGATCAACCGATTGCTGACGCTGACATCGACCTCGACCTCCGGATAGCGCTCGACGAACACCGGCATGACCGGCTCGATCAGCAGCGGCACCGCGTCCTCGAGAACGTTGATCCTGATCCGTCCGGCGGGCATGTCGCGGTAGCGGTCGAGGCGCTCGGCCGCCTCCCCGATCACATCCAACGCACCTGCGATGCCGGCCTGCAGCTCCTCGCCCGCGGCGGTCAGGGTCACGCTTCGCGTCGTCCGGTTGAGCAGCCGAACCCCGCGTCGCTCCTCCAGCGCGGTCATGGCATGGCTCAGCGCGGAGGACGACACCCCCATCTCCGTGGCGGCCTTTCGGAAGCTGCGATGCTTCGCGATGGCGATGAAATAGGCGAAGTCCGCCAAGTCGGCACGGCTCAGGCTCATGTTAGTGCCCTAGCACATTGCTGAGCGTGGCTCATCAGATCATCCATCAGGCGCATACTAATCCGGGTGGGCCGCCACCCCATCTCCGAGGTGTAGCGGCAACCATTCCGGCGCGCCGCCCGAGGGAGAACCGACGATGATCAAGCTCCAAGCAGCGGCGATGGCCGTCCTGATCTCGGCAACAGGCGCGGCGCACGCGCAGGAAGGAACCAGCACCATGAGCATCGAGCGCAAGGACAACATGAAGACGGTCGAGGGTCCGGCGGAATACTTCACCGGCAAAGCGACCATCACCGGGCAGTTCGAGCGCGAGGCGCCGTCGCGGGTGACGGGCGCGATCGTCCACTTCGAGCCCGGCGCCCGCACCGCATGGCATACGCATCCGGCCGGGCAGACGCTGATCGTGACCGAGGGTGTCGGTTGGACGCAGATCGAGGGCGGCCCGAAGTACGAGTTCCACGCCGGCGACGTGCTGTGGTGCCCGGCCGAGCACAAGCACTGGCACGGCGCCACCCCGCACGAGGGCATGACGCACGTCGCGATCCAGGAATCGATCGACGGCAAGAACGTGACTTGGATGGAGAAGGTGAGCGACGAGCAGTATATGTCGCCACTCGGCAAGGAGTGATCCGGTGCCGCACGTTATCGTGAAGCTCTGGCCCGGCAAGTCGGACGACCAGAAGCGGCTGCTTGCCGACGCCATCACGCGCGATGTGACCGGCATCCTCGGCTATGGCGACGACGCGGTGTCGGTCGGCTTCGAGGAGGTCGCGTCGGCCGATTGGACCGAGCAGGTCTTCAAGCCCGACATCCTCGGCAAGTGGGACCAGCTCGCCAAGGAGCCGGGCTATGGCCCGCGCCCAGGGCAAGCAAGGTCCTGAGGCCAGCCATCCCCCTTCAATCGGCACGCGCGACCGGCTGCGGTCGTCGCCGAGCATCAAGCGAGACAGACCATGATTCTCCAAGAAACCTACACCCTGTCGAACGGCGTTCAGATCCCGAAGCTAGGGCTCGGCACCTGGCGCATCGACGACGATGCCGTCGGACAGGTGGTCCGTGCAGCCATCGACGCAGGTTACCGCCATATTGACACCGCCCAGGCCTATGAGAACGAACGTGGCGTTGGCGAGGCGGTGCGCGCCAGCGGCGTTGCGCGCGACGAACTGTTCGTTACGACCAAGCTGGTCGCCGAGGCCAAGAGCTATGACGAGGCGAAGGCGCGCATCGACGGGTCGCTCACCACGCTCGGTTTCGACCACATCGACCTGATGCTGATCCACAGCCCCCAGCCCTGGGCCGAGTTTCGCCAGGGCGAGCGGTTCGACGAGGGCAATCTGGCGGCGTGGCGCGCGATGGAAGAGGCGCACAAGGCCGGCAAGCTGCGCGCGATCGGCGTGTCGAACTTCGAACGCGCCGATCTCGACAACCTAACAGAGAACGGCAGCGTCGCGCCGATGGTCAATCAGGTCCTCGCGCATGTCGGCAACACGCCGTTCGACTTGATCGACTACAGCCGCGACAAGGGCATGCTGGTCGAGGCCTATTCGCCCGTCGGCCACGGCGCGATCCTCGACCATCCGGAGCTGCGCCGGATCGCCGATCGCTACGACGTCGGCGTCGCGCAGCTCGGCATCCGCTACTGCCTCCAGCTGGGGCTCCTGCCGCTGCCCAAGAGCAGCAATCCGCAGCACCTGCGCAGCAACGCCGCGGTCGACTTCGTTATCTCCGACGACGACATGGCGACGCTTAAGGCGATCGACGCGAGCGACAATTACGGGGAGGCGTCCGCCTTCCCCGTGTTCGGCAAGAAGCGTCAGACCGGGGAGGCATGACCATGAACTATCGCCATCTCGGCCGCACCGGCCTCCGGGTCAGCCCGCTGATCCTCGGCACCATGAACTTCGGCGAGTTGACCGACGAGGCCACGGCCTTCCGCATCATGGACGAGGCGTTGGACGCCGGAATCAACCACTTCGACACCGCCGACGTCTATGGCGGGCCGCAGAAGCCCGACATGGAAAAGGGCTACGGCATTTCCGAGGAGATCATCGGCCGCTGGCTGGCGAAAAGCGGCAAGCGCGACCGGATCGTGCTGGCGACCAAGGTCTATCAGCCGATGGAAACCGGGCCGAACGACAAGTATCTCTCCGCCTACCGCATCCGCCGCGCGTGCGAGGCGAGCCTGGAGCGGCTCGGCACCGATCACATCGACCTCTATCAGATGCACCATGTCGACCCCGACACGCCCTGGGCCGAGGTGTGGCAGGCGATGGAGCAGCTGATCCGAGAGGGGAAGATCACCTATGTCGGCTCCAGCAACTTCGCCGCGTGGAATATCGTGCAGGCGCAGTACGAGGCGGAGAAGCGCGGACTGCTTGGCCTCGCGTCGGAGCAGAGCCTCTACAACCTGACCCAGCGGACTATCGAGCTGGAGATGGTCCCCGCGCTGCGTGCGCTCGGCATCGGGCTGATCCCGTGGAGCCCGGTCGGCCAAGGGTTGCTGACCGGCATCCTGGCCAAGCACGACGAGGGCCGCCGGTCGAGCGACAGGCTGACCCAGCAGCTCGAGAAGCTACGCCCGCAGGTCGAGCAGTACGAGGCACTCTGCCGCGAGATCGGGGCCGAACCCCAGCACGTGGCGCTGGCGTGGCTGCTCCACAATCCGGTCGTCACCGCAGCGATCACCGGCCCGCGCACGCTCGACCAGCTGCGCGACAACATCGCCGCGCTGGACGTCACGCTGTCGGAGGACACGCTGAAGCGCCTCGACGAGATTTGGCCCGGCCCCGGCGGCGAGGCGCCCATGGCCTACGCCTGGTGACCGCGTTGACTCGCACCGTCGATCCAGCCGACGCGGTCGTGCTGTTCGCCGACCTGCAGCCGGCGCTGGTCCGCAACAGCCGGACCAACCCGCCTGTGATGATCGCAGCCGGCGCCGCCGCGCTTGCCGGCGCGGCGGAACTGCTCGGCTGGCCGCTCCTGTTCAGCGTGGTGCCCGAGGACGGCGGCCCGGCGATCCCGCTGCCCGAACTTGCCTCCCGGGCAACGGAGGATCGCGTATTTACGCGGCGTTGTGCGAGCCCGTTCGGCGACGACGCGTTCGTCGCCGCGCTCGAAGCAACCGGCCGGCGCACGCTCGTTCTTGCCGCCTACTCCGCCGAGGCGGTGGTCCAGTTCGCCGTACTCGACGCAATCGAGTCTGGCTATCGCGCCGTCGTGGCGCTCGACGCCTGCGGGGCTCGTAGCGACCGAACCGAAACGGCCGCGTTGCGCCGGATCGAAGGAGCGGGAGCGATCGTCACCTCTGTTGCCGACATTCTAATGACGGCCGCGCCCGATTTCGCCGCGCCGCCCGGCAAGAACGTGTTCGCGATCGTGCATCGCCTGATGGGCATACGGATCGAAGACTGACAGCGACGTGCCAGCGGCTGCGGCACCGCCGCCGCCGCACGTCGGCTCCCGATCACGCCAGGAGATCACATGACCGAGAACGAGGCGCGAAGTTCCCCCGCTCTGCGGCGATCGCCGCATGACGGGTTGTGGCAAAAGCAGCCATTGCCTCGTCGTTCGACCAACAACGTATTTTGGTCGGAAGCTGACCACGATCCGTGACGGACAGTTTTCGCACAGCCTGCCCCGCAACGCCCCCCTTCGGCACCCGCTTCTCCAGCAAGGCCGCGGCGCACGACGCACCTCTCCGCTCACGCCCGCCCCCTCAGCCGGTCGAGATGCTGTCGGAGCACGGACGCAAAGGCCGCGACCTTGTCGGAGCGGAAGGCGCTCGGTGCGGTCAGGAGATGGATCGCGCGCGCGCCCCCCATACCGCCGGCCATCCCGCCGGCCATCCCGCCTCCCGAAAACGCATCGAGCACCGTCACGAGATCGCCGCGCGCGAGATGCGGTGAGAGAAAGATATCGGGCGCACGCACCAGCCCGTGCCCGGCGATCGCCTGGCGGATCGCCGCCGAGGCGCTGTTGACGGCAAGCCGCCCCGCCACCTCCACAACCTTCTCTTTCTTGCCGTCGCGAAAACGCCAGCGCCGCGGCGGGTCGTCGTTCAAATCGAGGATCGCCTGGTGATCGGCGAGATCGTCGGGATGGCGCGGCGTGCCATGTGCTTCGAGATAGGCGGGGCTTGCCGCGATCTGCGACGTGATCGCCCCGATGCGCAGCATCCTGTAGCTTGAATCCCGCGGCACGCTGATGCGCACCGCAAGGTCGAACCCGCCCGCGACGAGATCCGTCATCTCGTCCGACAGAACGAGATCGACACGCATTCCGGGATAGGTGTCGATGAAGGTCTGGGCGGCGTCCGCCAGGCACAATTCGCCGAAGGTCGTGCCGGAGGTGATGCGCAGCCGCCCGGCGAGCCCGGTGTCGCTGTCGATCAGCGCCGCATCCGCCGCCTCCAGCGAATCCAGCACGTTTCGCGCATAGGGCAGCCAGCGCTCGCCATCCTCCGTCAGCGAGACGGAGCGGGTCGTGCGGTAGAGGAGCGCGCGCCCGAGCCTTTCTTCGAGCGCGGCGACATATTTGCTGACAAGCTTGTTGGAGATGCCGAGCCGCTCTCCGGCCGCCGTGAAGGAGCCCGTCTCGACCACGGCGACAAAGCTTCGGATCCCGTCCGCATAATCCATATTGTCCACAATACGGCGACAGTCATTCGCCCATCAAGCCCGTTATCGCGACAGACCGCCCGCCCTAAATTCCGTCCATGAACGCGCACCCAGCACGCGCCCCCCAGCACGCGCACCATTACCCGGCGCGCCCTTCCGCGGCGCGCCCCAAGGAGATGTTTCATGGCGACCAGCAACGCCCCGCTTTCCATCGACCACATTGCCCTCACCGTCCGCGATCTCGACACGGTCGGCGATTTCTATGAGCGCGTCATAGGGCTTGAAAAAATCGCCGGCGACGGCGAAAGCCGCCTCCTCGGCGAGGGCGACCGGCCGCTGATCGAGCTCCGCCGCGACGCGCAGGCGCGCTCCCTGCCCTTCGAGGCCGGCCTCTTCCACACGGCCTTCCTCCTCCCCCATCGTGACGATCTCGGCCGCTGGCTCCGGCATTTCGGCGAGGCCGGCGGACGGCTCGAAGGCGCCTCCGACCATCTCGTCTCCGAGGCCGTCTATCTCCGGGACCCCGAAGGCAACGGCATCGAGATCTACGCCGACCGGCCCCGCACCGACTGGACCTTCGAGGGCCAGATGATCGTGATGGACACGCTGCGGCTCGACGTCCAAAGCCTCCTCCAGGCCCCCGGCCGCTGGTCCGGCGCGCCCGACGGCACCGTCATCGGCCACGTGCATCTGCAGGTCGGCGATCTCGCGGCGGCCGAAGCCTTTTATGCCGGCGAGCTCGGCTTCGACCTCGTCTCGGAGCTTCCCGCCGCGCGCTTCTTTTCAACCGGCGGCTACCACCATCACATCGGCACCAATGTCTGGAACAGCCGCGGCGCCGGCCGGCGCAGCCCGGATGCGGCCGGCCTCAGCGAACTCGCCCTCGCCGCAACCCCGGAGGCAGCCGCCCGCCTCGGCGCAAAAACCGTCACCGATCCCTCTTTCACCGCCCCCTCTTTCACCGACCGCTCTTTCACCGACCCTTGGGGCAACCGCATCGCCATCCACCCCCGCCCCGCAAACGCCGCCGCCGCATAACCCCGAAAGGCCGCGCCGCACACGCCCACCTCCCCCTTGTGGGGAGGTCGACGCGCCGCCAGGAGCGGCGGGTGGGGGCCGCTGAGGCCCCGTCAGATCTCAGACGTTGTTTCTTCCAGCGGACCCCCACCCCTAACCCCTCCCCACAAGGGGGAGGGGGACGTCCGTGCCACTCTCAAACCCGTGCCCCCTCTGAACTCTGGGCCCGCTCTCATATCCGGGCCGCCCTCAAATCCAGGCACGCGGATCCATTCCCGCCGTCTTCGCGGTCCGGGCGCCACTCCACCCTCCTCGCCGCCCACTTCTCCAGCAAGGCCGCGCCGCGCACTCCCACCTCCCCCTTGTGGGGAGGTCGACGCTCCGCCAGGAGCGGCGGGTGGGGGTCGCCGAATTCGTTCCAACCACCCAGCGCCGGTTTTCTTAGCGGACCCCCACCCCTAACCCCTCCCCACAAGGGGGAGGGGGACGGCCGTGCCACGCTCAAACCCGTGCCACTCTCAAATCCATTCCCGCCGCCCTCGCGGTCCGGGCGCCACTCCACCCCCTTCGGCGCCCACTTCTCCAGCAAGGCCGCGCCGCACGCTCCCACCTCCCCCTTGTGGGGAGGTCGACGCGCCGTCCGGCGCGGTGGGTGGGGGGTCGCCGAGGCCCCGTCAGGCCGCAGCGTCAGTTCTCATCTCGCTCGCCGCCCGTTCACGACGTCGCGTCGTCTTCCGCGGGAATGAAGCGCAAAACGCCGGCGAGGCGCGACGGCCGACCGGTGTCGGAGGGATGCTCGACGCCGTCCGTGACCGGCACCTCGGCGAAATCGAACGGGCTCAGCCCCTGAAGACACGCGACGTTGACGCCGTACTGAAGCGGGTTGGAGCGGCGCTGATGGTGCGTGTAGATCCCACAGCGCGAACAGAAAAAATGCTCCGCCGTGCCAGTGTTGAAGCGATAACGCGTCAAAAACGCCTCGCCCTGAAGAATCCGGACACCGCCCGTCACCGCCGAGACGGCGACCGCACCCCGCATCCGGCAAAAAGAGCAGGTGCACCGCCGCGCCGTCGCAAGATCATCGACAAGCTCCGCCTCAAAACGCACCGCCCCGCAATGGCACTGCCCGCTCCGGATCACCCGTTCCGACGCCATGATCTGATCTCCAAAAGCCGTGTATCGGCGCGAGGTTTGCGAGCGAAAGCGGCCGCAGCGCGGCAAACGCCTCCCCAAGCAGAGCCATGCATATGGAGGCCATACCGGCCTTACAACGCGCTCCCTCAAGACGAAGAGGCAGACTGACGCAACGAACACCTTCCTATCCAACGAACGGAAGGTTAGCGCCCGTTGCGGTCGTTCCGGTCATCGTGTCTGCCGCTTGAAAGCGGACGCTCTTTTTGGAAAATGCGTAAGGCCCATTATGGAATAGCGATCGAAAGGGCGATGGTGGGGCAGCTAAACAAACCGAAGTTCGACAAAGAGCAGCAGGTTCAGGACTGGCTCGAATTAATCATTGCGCAGGACAGATTGTCGGACGTCATTATCGGCACCGATAAGGTCCGAGAATCGCTGGCATGGACCGGATCACCCGAAATCAAGCCGCCCTTTCCCATCGATTATCTGACGCGGCTGGGAAACCTTAGGGCAGCCCAGCATGTACTCGGAGCGTTTCACACGCTTGAGCTGGTCAGTAAAAACAACCGCAGTATCTCTCGCGAGAAGGGAGAGAGCCTCTTTGTCGACCTGCTTTACTGTGCGCGGGATACCTCCCGGTTCGTCTTGTTCGAGGTAAAGAACCAGGATGGCAGCGCCCGCGAGGCGGTGACGGAGATCATGGCCTATGAGCATGAGGCGTTGAACCATTCGCCGTTTTCCAGCGCGAACGATATCATGATGGTGATCGTGTCGCGTAATTTTTCGACGCTTCTCGATCATGCCGTTACCGGACTCAACAGCTGGTCCCGGCGACGCATTTTGTGCCTACGCTTCGAAGATGGCGAAGAAGGCCCTAGACTGATCGTCCATATTCCGACCGCATGGAGCGCGATCGGCCAGAAAGAACTGACTGCCAATGGAATCGTGACAGCGACACTGTCCTTCACACCATCGCAGGACCTGGACGAAGACGATATTCATGACGTGTGCTCGACCGCTGCCAATCTGATGGTCCGCGAGGCGGAGCGTTCCGGGGGCTCTGGCTTTGCAATGGTGGCCTACAACCATCTTTATCCTAGGATGGCCACCTCGCCCTATCTGATCTTGGCCGGCGTCGTGAATCCATTCAGTTTTTTGGAGAGGGCGCAAATTGAGGGCTTTATGGAGAACAACCGTTCGCCCATATCCGATTTCATCCTGAAAGATGGTCGGACGGGCGAACTGTCGGCATCCTGGGACTGGCTATCATGTGACGGCGGCGCTGCCGTCGAGTATCTAAAAGGATATGGCTCGCCGGAATGGGCGCTTGCCCAAGGATGGGAAGGCATCAGGAACATCGAGCGCTGGCGTTATCCGGGGTTGACGCTGGATCGCCACATCATGCCGGTTTCGGTCGATTTCTGGGGCGTGTTGGGTGACTATGCGCGGGATGCCGTTCGCCAAGTTGACCGCATGCGGAATTTCATGTCGAGCTGCGCCAGACCAGGCATGGACTGGCGCCATCCGATCCTCGGCGTGCTTCTGCTCGACGAGATTGCGTCTACGCCACCGCTGATCAAGGGTCAGTGGACATTTTCGGCTCTGTTCAGATTGGGATTAGTGCTCGGCCGATTTGGTTCGCTTTCCGCCCAGATTGCGGATGCCGAGCCAGAACAACAGCGCATGCTGCAAGCCGGTTCATTTTGGGCGGAGGTCGACATGGCCGCCATGTTGCAGGAGGTTGCGCTCCGCTATTTGTCTGCCGAAGATATGGATGACGCCCCGCCCACCATATCCGTTCGCCGATCCGAAACCGGAGAAGAGGCATTTGCGTCGGTGTCAGCCTTTGCCGACTGGATCTTGCGGACCTTTATCGGTGACAATGAGGAATTGATGCATGCGGCATTTGCCGTAGGCTGGCAGGTTTATCCCATTTTCGACCCGCAGTTCGACGCAAGGCAGGACAATCCGCAGGTCGCATCTCTTCGTGATTTCGCGGTGGCAAGGGCGCGAGACTGGTTGAAATGGTCTGTCGTAGCGGCGACCGGCGATGGTCGAGATGGCAGAGCCGCGACCACAGCCATCACCGCAAGCTTTGGCGATCTGCTGCCTTTGAGCGATGGGAAGGACACCGCTTTGGCTGCGGTCGATAAGCTGAGCCCGGCGATTCTGATCGATAAGTTGCTGATTGAAATCCCTAAGATCGTCGATAGTTGGCACCCCCAACTCGCCCACACATTGGCACCCGTGGCATCGATTGGCCATGATTGGGACTGGCTCGAACAACAGATCGCTGCTGCCCGTAGGCGTGGAGAGAAGAACCCCTGTATCTGTATTGGCGCGGGCGGAGAAATCGCTGTGGGTATCGTGCCCCCGATGCCCTGGATTCCGGTAGTCGATGACGTGACCAAGAAAGTCCTGCTATCCGGCAATAGCAGCGGGTCAGAAACCATTCTGGTGGTTAGTTGGGAGGATCTGAGAGCTGGAACGGCGCCGGGTCTGTCGTGAGATAGCGACCGGTCCGAGAGTTCGAGTGAAGAGGGGCATTTGCCGACAGGCGGCTTTCCTCCATTCTCGCTCCGAAGCGGATCGTCCGGTATCGGCCCATTGCAGTCATTCCTCCCCAAAGAAAAGAGACCCTGAGCATCTAATCCCCTACCGCATCCTCAACCCATCTCAGGCAGAGCGCGTCCTGCTACACCCCGCCAGAATCCCCCTACCCCCGCGTCAGCCCGTCCAAAAACAGATCCGCAAGCCGGGTCACATCGTCCTCGAACTCCGGCCCCGTGCGCACCAGGCACATGCCGATGAGGGTCAGAAGCAGATCCTCGGGCGTCACGTCCTCGCGCATGCGCCCGGCCTCTTTGGCGCGGGTCAGCAGGCGCGCGATCGCGCCGGTGAGGCTCGTGTAGGAATAGGTGTAGATCTCCGAGGATTTGTCGACGGCGAGCGCCAGCGCGGTCAGCATGCCCTGCTTCGTGGCGATCAGCCGGATATTGGCGTGCACCCATTGGCGCAGTGCGGCCACGGGGTCTGCCTCGCCTTCGAGCCGTTCGGCGAGCGCCACCATCTCGTTGATCTCGCGGCGATAGACGGCCTCGAACAGCGCCTCGCGCGTCGGGAAATGCCGGTAGAGCGTGCCGATGCCCAGCCCCGCCGCCTTCGCCACACCTTCCAAAGTTGCCTGCCCGCCATGGGTGCGAAACACCTCGGCCGCGGCGGTGAGAAGCCGCTCGCGGTTGCGCAGATAATCGGCGCGCGGCCTGCGCCTTGGCTGTTCGGTTTTCCGTTCCATCTAATCTTTTACGCCAATCTTTCGACGGCACCTCCCTTGAAAGCGGAGGCACCCTCCATATAACTCATGCGAGCCAGGCCCGGCAGTGCGCAGTGCGCCTTCCGGCCTGCGCGACGGAAAACCGCCGAATGCGCTCAAGCCGCGACGGCGTTTCCGGCCCGACCTCTTGTCCAAAGGTGGCCGCATGACCCTCTCTATCAGCCTCACCATCAATGGCGAGCCACGATCCGTCGCAATCGACGATCCGCGCGTCACGCTCCTCGATCTCTTGCGCGAGCGCCTGCATCTCACCGGCACCAAGAAGGGCTGCGACCGCGGCCAGTGCGGCGCCTGCACCATCCTCGTCGATGGCGCGCGGGTGAATTCCTGCCTGGCGCTCGCGCTCAGCCATGACGGTGCCGAAATCACCACCATCGAAGGCCTCGCCGAAGAAGGCCGCCTGCATCCTGTGCAGGAAGCCTTCATCGCCCATGACGGCTTTCAATGCGGCTATTGCACCCCCGGCCAGATCATGAGCGCCGTCGGCCTCATCGCCGAGGGCCATGCGCACGGCGATCCCGAGCGCGTGCGCGAATTGATGAGCGGCAATCTCTGCCGCTGCGGCGCCTATCGCGGCATCACCGAGGCCGTGCTCGAGGCCGAAGCGAAGCTCGCAAGCCGCGAAAGGGACGCCGCATGAACCGCTTCGACTATCTCCGTCCCGCCTCCATCGCCGAGGCCGTCGCCGCCGCCTCCGAGCCCGGCTCCGCTTATCTCGCCGCCGGCACCAATCTTCTCGACCTGATGAAGGGCGGCGTCGCGCGCCCCGACCGCCTCGTCGACGTCACGCATCTGCCGGGTCTCGGCGACATCGACACGCTTTCGGACGGCGCCATGCGCATCGGCGCGCTCGTCAAGAATTCCGCGCTCGCCTATGACGCGGCGTTTTCCGCCCGCTTTCCGGCCGTCGCCGAAGCGCTTCTCTCCGGCGCCTCGGCGCAGCTCCGAAACGCCGCGACCGTCGGCGGCAATCTCCTGCAGCGCACCCGCTGCCCCTACTTCTATGACACCGCCAGCGCCTGCAACAAACGCGCGCCCGGCTCCGGCTGCGACGCGCTCGGCGGCGCCAATGAGGGCCATGCGGTTCTGGGCTTCAGCGAGCATTGCATCGCCACCCACCCCTCCGATTTCTGCGTCGCGCTGACGGCACTCGGCGCCATCGTCGAGATCGAGGGACAGGGAGGCCGCCGCGAGGTGCCGATCACCGACTTCTATCGCCTGCCCGGCGACACGCCCGAGCGGGAAAACGTGCTCTCCCCGGGCGAGATGGTCGTCGCCCTGCGCCTTCCGGCCGAAGCCGCCGCCTTCGCCGCCAACCAGCGCTATCTCAAGGTCCGCGAGCGCACGTCCTATGCCTTCGCCGTCGTCTCGGCCGCGGCCGCGCTCACACTCGAGAACGGCACGATCACCGAGGCCCGCCTTGCGCTGGGCGGTGTCGCAGCAAAACCCTGGCGCGCGGAAGAGGCCGAAGCGCGCCTTGCCGGCCGCCCCGCCAATCGCGCCACCTTCGAAGAGGCCGCCGAGATCGCCTTCGCGGCCGCAAAACCCTCCGGCGACAATTCTTACAAGATCGCGCTCGGCCGCCGCCTCGTCGTGCGGGCGCTGGCGATGGCCGCCGCCGGCACGCCGGAGGAGATGCCGGCGCTCCCCGCCTCGCCCTTTGCCGCCCTCCCCGACGGCTTCATCCAGCAAGATGTCCAGCCAGAAGGTGCCTCCCATGTCTGAGATCGCACAGCTCACGCCCGGCCCGCGCCAGCGCCACGGCTCCAATATCGGCCAGCCGCTCACCCGCGCCGATGGCCGCCTCAAAGTCACCGGCGCCGCCATCTATGCCGCCGACAACCATCCGGACGGCCTCCTCCACGCCGTCATCGTGCCGGCGAAAATCGCCCGCGGCCGCGTCACCTCGCTCGATGTCGCCGCCGCCAGGGCGCATCAGGGCGTCGTCGAGGTGATGACGCCGGAAAACCGCCCGCCGCTCGCCATGGACCCTTACGAAAAGTCCAACCCGCTCATGTTCCGCATGCATCTCCTGTCGGACCCGACGGTGCGCTATGCGGGCGAGCCGATCGCCGTCGTCATCGCCGAGACGCTGGAAGCGGCGAAAGAAGGTGCGGCCCTCCTCGCCCCGCGCTACGAGGCGGACACCCCTGAAGTCACCCTCGATACCGAGCCTTACACGCCCGAAGCCGTCGGCCCGGGCCAGCCGGCGGAGGCCACGAAGGGCGATGTCGATGCGGGCTTCGCCGCGGCCGCCCAGGTGGTCGAGGCGGTCTACGAGACGCCGCCGCAATACCACAACGCCATGGAGCCGCATGCCGTCGTCGCCCGCTTCGACGGCGACAGCCTCTTCCTCGACATGCCGACTCAGGGCCTTGCCATGTCGCGGATGCGCATCGCCGGCCTTTTCGGCCTGAACCCTGAGAACATCCGTATCCGCAGCCCGTTCTTGGGCGGCGGCTTCGGCTCGAAAGGCGCCGTGTCGAGCCCGGAAGCGCTCGGCATTCTCGCCGCGCAACTCACCGGGCGCCCGGTGAAGCTCGTCCTCGCCCGCGAAGAGATGTTCGGCCCCGTCGGCCATCGCGGCCAGACGCGCCAGACGGTCCGTCTCGGCATCGACGCAGAGGGCGCCCTCACCGCGCTCGATCACCTCACCCGCGCCGCCACCAGCCGCTTCGACGAGTTTCTGGAGCCCTCCTCCGGCGTCGGCCAGTCGCTCTACAACGTGCCGGCGCTCCACACCGCGCATGAGGGCGTGCGCATCGATATCGGCACGCCCTCCTTCATGCGCGCGCCGGGCGAGGCCTCGGGCTCGATCGCCCTTGAAAGCGCCATCGACGAGGCGGCCTACGCGGCCGGCATGGACCCGCTCGCCTTCCGCCTCAAAAACTATGCCGAGGTCGAGCCGATCTCCGGAAAACCCTTCTCCTCGAAAGCGCTCAAGGAATGCTACCGCGAAGGGGCCGAGCGCTTCGGTTGGTCGGACCGGCCGCTCCAGCCACGCCAGATGCGCGACCCGTCGGGCCGCCTTCTCGGCTGGGGCATGGCGACGGCGATCTTTCCCGCCCTCATGTTCCAGGGCAATGCCCGCGCCGTTCTCCGCCGCGACGGCACCGGCGTGATGGAGGCGGGCGCCCACGATATGGGCCAGGGCGCCTGGACGGCGTTTGCCCAGATCGCCGCCGATTCTCTCGGCCTGCCGGTCGAGGCGGTCGATTTCCGCTCCGGCACGTCGGACCTCCCCGATGCCGGCCTCGCCGGCGGCTCGAGCCACACGGCCACCGCCGGCAACGCCATCCACCGCGCCGGCGCCGCCGTCATCGACAAGCTCGCCTCCCTCGCGGTTGCCGACGAGCGCTCCCCCCTCTTCGGCGCCGGCAATGTCGGGGTCGTCGCCCGCGAAGGCCGCCTCACCCGCCGCGACGACGAGACGGCAACCGAGAGCTTTGCCGACATTTTAACGCGCGCCGGCCTTGAGGAGATCGCGGCCGAAGGCCAGGCGGGGAGCGATGCGGCCGCCCAGGAGGCCTATGCCATGCACGCCCATGGCGCCGTCTTCGCCGAGGTCGCCGTCGATCCGGAGCTCGGCCAGATCCGCGTCACCCGGCTCATCGGCGCCTTCGCCGCCGGGCGCGTCATCAATCCGCGCATGGTGGAAAGCCAGTATCTCGGCGGCATGATCTGGGGCCTCTCCTTCGCGCTCCACGAAAAAGCCGTCCACGACCGCCGCACCGGGCGCATCGTCAACGCCAATTTCGCCGAATACAGCGTGCCGGTGAATGCCGACATTCAGGGGCTCGAAGCGATCCTGGTGCCGGAAGAAGACCCGCATGTGAACCCGCTCGGCATCAAAGGCGTCGGCGAAATCGGCATCACCGGCACCGGCGCCGCCCTCGCCAACGCCATCTTCCACGCCACGGGAAAACGGGTGCGGCGGTTTCCGATTGGGTTGGCGGAGGTGTTGTAGGAGGCGGGAGGTTGAGAGAAACATCGGGCGCGGGCCGCCTGCTCGCGCCCTTTTTCTTTTACAAGGTCCTTAAGGACAAAAAGTAGTGACGATCGACCGCTATGCGCCCTAATTTCGGACATTGGACAACGTGCGCGGAGGGCCGCAAGCGGACGTTAGGCAATTGGCGCGGCTGCTCACGGTTTTGAACGTACCGCGTGGCGCAGTTAAATTTGAGATAAGGTTGGGCGGGTGTGGCTGGTGAAAAAGCCCGCAGTCGATTCAATTCCGGCAAGCGGTTTAGGTTCTTCAGTCAGTGCGAGAGGAATATAGTTGCCAATAGCGTCCGTAATCCGAGATTGCGCAAAGGGCACGCCGCCGCCGAACACATGCCCAGCATGCATCCCACGGGCAGTTACTCGGTAAGAAAACGCATCATGCCCTGAGTGAGGTGCACAGTCGCTAAGGAACTGCGGCTTCCGCTATTGATTACGTTGAGCCGCTTGCACTCATAGGCCAGGTATCTCCCTCGATCCCGGTCGAAGAGCACAGCCAAATCGATGATGCCTTTACTGTATTTCGAGCCGTCAGTCGCGAGCCCGAACGGCTCGAACTGATATTCGACCCAGTGGCACAGCCGACACACCACCGCGTCCTTGGCGAGGTAACCAACGAGGTTGATAGTGATAGCATCCTCGTCTGGCTATTCTGGAAGAAACGCCATGCAGACCGGCCACGCCGCCCCACTCCTTTCCAGAAAGCGATCATCGAACGAAACGAAGTCGTCTAGCCTCCCCTGCGCATCGCCGATGACCATCAATCGACGCCTCCATGGTGCGGCAGGACTGCTGCGTGCTGGAGGCCGAGTGCTATTCCGTCAGCATCGGCAAGCGCCGTGCATCGCAGCCAGAAGGGCATTTGCAAGCAGATGCGAGACTGATCGCACCTCCCCATATTGAGATTCTGGGCTGTTTCAGCAATCTAACTACCTAAGGGTGCTATGCTGAGGCTGGACAGGACGGAAAGATGTGCTTGAGAACGATGAACGGAATATCTGCCATAATTGCGTCGGCGAGGCTTATCTAAGCGCGCTGATCGAACGCGAGGGTGAAATCGGCGCCTGCAGCTATTGCAAGGACGACGAGGAGCCGTGCATCCCGATTGAGGACTTGGCCGGCCATATCGATGGAGCCTTTGAACGGCATTACGACCGGACCTCTCCCGACCCGGACGGTTACGAATCTATGCTCCTACGCGACAAGGAGCTGGCTTACGATTTCGAACGGCATGGCGAACCGGTACTCTATGCGATAGGCGACGCAGCCTTGATCGACGAAGAGCCGGCGCAGGATGTGCTCGACATCCTAAAAGAACAATACTCGGATTTCGAGTCCGCGCAGATGGGCGAGGAATGCGAGTTTGATGCCGACAGCCACTACGAAGAGAAGGCCATTGCGGACCACGAATTTGCGTTCGAATTTCGGGCCATCGAACGCTCACTGAAGTCACAAGCGCGCTTCTTCAACCGGGGGGCCGAAGAATTCCTGAACCGGATTTTCGCGGATCTCGACGGGCGTACCGCGGGCGACGGTCGGCCGGTGATCGTTACCGCGGGACCGGACGCGAAGATTCGGGGCTTCTTCCGGGCTCGCGTATTCCATCACAGCGAGGAGCTGGACCAGGCACTCGTTCGGCCCGATCTTCATCTGGGACCGCCTCCGAGCCGGATTGCACGCGCCGGACGGATGAACGCGCACGGTATTTCGGTATTCTACGGCGCATCCGATCCGGGCGTCGCGCTGGCCGAAGTGCGTCCGCCGGTGGGCAGCCGCGCACTGGTCGGTCGGTTCGAGCTTGTGTGCCCGGTGCGCCTGCTCGATGTCGAGGCCCTGCGCTCGGTCTATGCCGAAGGGAGCATTTTCGACCCCTCCTATGTCGAACAGCTTGCGCTCGCCAAGTTCCTCGGACGCCTGAGCGATCGCATAACCATGCCGGTCATGCCCGACGACGAGCCGACCGAATATCTGATCACGCAGACGATCGCCGACTATCTTGCAAGGCGTCCTGAGCCTGGGCTCGACGGGATCCTCTTCCGCTCGGTGCAACGCCCAGGCGAGCATCAGAATGTCGTGCTTTTCAATCATGCGTCTAAAGTCGCGGAACTGGAATTTCCCGAGGGTACCGAGCTGAGTGCCCACCAGTATGACGAGACAGAGGACGGACCCGAGTCCGATTACTGGGTTTGGGAGGAAACGCCTCCCGAACCGGAAGAGGCGGCCGACGAAGAGGAGGAAGAAGAAGACGGCTTCTTCGGTCTTAACGCGATGCTTGAGCCACCCGACTTCGCTTTCTCAGAGGATGCGGACTTTCGAGAAGACTTCCTGCGGGTCGATACCGCGCAAGTGAGCGTACATCACGTCAAGGGTGTTACCTTCGATGTCGACGAGTTCGAGGTTCGCCGGCGTCGTTCCGAGAAGCGCAAGCTCCCGTTTTGAGAAGAGACCGCCGAGATGAGTGAGCCGGCCGAGAGCGTCAAGCGGATCAAGGTTGAGTTGCTCGAACCCGGAGACATCGTGCTGACGGCCGATGAGGGCAAGACCAGCACGCTGGTACGATTGGCGAGTAAAGGCGCGGTCTCGCATGCGATGATCTGCGTGCAGAGCGGCTCGATCATCGATTCGACCGATTTCGGCGTTCAGGCTCACAATATCCAGCGCGAGCGCTACGCAGCGGATGACCGAGTGCAGGTCTTTCGATTGCGCGAACCGCTGAGCGCGTTCCGGCTTGGCGCCGTCCTCGACTTCGCGCGCTCCGAGGTCGGCGCGCGCTATTCGAAGATCGAGGCAACGAGATCGGTCCTCGCCGGTCCAAGGCCACGAAATCGCCAGCTATTCTGCTCGCGCCTTGTCGCCCGGGCCTATGCCCATGCAGGTATCCAGCTTGTCGCGGATGCGGATTATTGTACGCCGGACGAGCTGCGCCGGAGCACCTTGCTCATCGAACTCGAAGACATGACCGAGCCGGTCTCGGAAGAGGAGATCGCCGCCTGGGCAGCGCGTCCGAATCCGATCGCGGAAATGCAGGAGAGCCAAAACGCGATATTGGCGGCGGCACGCCGGCTCGATTCCACAGTCGAGAACTTCACCGATCTCGACCGGCTGGTGCAAACCCACCCAGAATGGGATGACGAAATCGCAAAGGCCTTTCGGGACTCTGGCTATCTCAACCTGTGGAAGACCGACTTTCGGGTCAATCCCTGGCACTACGCTCTGGCCGAAATGGAAGCGCTGACAACGGCTTCCACAATCGACGATCTACGCGACTATTGCATCGGCACAATCCGCGAATTCCATTCAGGCGGCCTACGCTATGCGGTCAATCTCGTTCACTACAGAGAGGCATTGCGCGCCTACAGTCGGCGGACGACCGAGCAACTCGTAAAGCTCTATGAGCGGCTCGTGCACAACGACCGGCTGCGACGCGACACAGCGCTGGCTTGGCTCCGGCACCACTTCCCCGACAATGCGAAGAACAGTCTCGAACGGATAGTGCCGCATTCGGAACAATGGTTCTCAATCGTCGACCGGGTCGAGCCCGCCCTCGGTCAGATTGCCCGGCTGTCGATTGACCACATGAAGTTACTCGAAGTCTGCTCCGTCTGTGGCGATCCTTCGGAGGATTATTTGCTGGTCAATGCCGCAGAAATGATGCCCGGAGTTCCCTCGCTGCGGCTATGCTCGGATTGTGTGGGAATTCGGCGAGCGGGTGGCGAGATCCTGAAGCCACTCTGGGACTAATAAAGCCCGCGCAATTCGATGTGGGTTGTGAACTGGCCCATCGCGATGCGAATGGAAGGTGTCCGCTTTTTTAGGCAAAACCGGACCGTCTCCTTCCTGCCGTTTGCGGCATTTTCTTATCGGAACACCCCCCTCACCCGGCACCCCTCAAATCCACCTTCCGCCAGCCGCGTGCAGAGTGTGTCCCATTCGCAGCCGGTGCAGGCGGGGCGGGTGGTGCCTTGGTGGAACCAGGCGCGCATCTCGTCGACGCGCGCGCGGGAGAGCGGGATCACCGTGCCGGCCTCAATCGTCAGGCCGAGGTTTTCGCCGACATCGCGGGCGGCCTTGCGGTCGCGCTCGGTCACCGAGGCCTTGAAGCAATGCGGCTCTTTTTCCGCCGCGATCACGCAGGCGCAGAGCGGGTCGGGGCCGTCGACGATTTTGACGGCAGCCCCCGCATTGATCGCCGCGGCCACCTCCTCGAAGCGGGCGACGAAGCCCGGCGAATAGCCTTTGCCCGCAAAGGTCAGCATGCACAGGAGATGGTGGGCGCGCAGCTCCACTTCGGTCGCACCGCCGGCGGCCGCATCGCCGGCGTCCGCATCGCCGCCCCCCGCGCGGGCGCCCGCACCCTCCCCCGCCGGGCCTTCGCCCTCGGAGGTCTCTTTGGTGCGGTTTTCCCTGTCCACGGGCGGGCTCATCGCCCGGTCCATCGATAGACCCGGCCGCCGTCCGTCTTGCGGCCCGTATCCTCGACGCCCGGAAAGTCGCCGGCGCGCACGGCGTTCAAGAACGTACGGCCGAGCTTCACCCGGTCGCCGATATAAAGCCCGCCCCAGGCGTCCCCATAGATTTCGGGGAAGTGAAATGCGCCGGGCGCGCGGGCCTGAAGCGCCCGTTCAAGGCGCGCGCGTTCCGCCTCGTCAAAACCCATGCCCCTCATGCCACGCTCACCTCTCGCGGCCGGCGATCCATTTCTCCACCTGCGGCGGCTGATAGGTCTTGAAGCGGTGGAGAAGCGTGCCGGGATCCGCCTCCACCATCAGCATCGCCCGGTGTTCGGGGCGCATGAAATGTTCCGCCGCCTGGTGGTCGAGGAAGGCGGCGAGGCCGTCGTAAAACCCCGCCACATTCAACAGCCCGACCGGCTTCTGATGATAGCCGAGCTGGCCCCAGGTCCACACTTCGAAGAGCTCTTCGAGCGTGCCCGCCCCGCCCGGCAGCGCCACGAACCCGTCGGAGAGGTCGCCCATCAGCGCTTTGCGCTCATGCATGGAGCCGACTTCGTGGAGTTTTGTGAGCCCCTTATGCGCCACCTCCTTTTGCACGAGCGCATGCGGGATGACGCCGATCACCTCGCCGCCCGCCGTCAGCGCGGCGTTGGCGACGGCCCCCATCAGCCCGACGCGCGCGCCGCCATAGACGAGGCGCAGCCCCGCCTCGGCAATCGCCGCGCCGAGACCGCAGGCCACGCGCGCATAATCGGCGCGCGCTCCGGCATTGGAGCCGCAGAAGACGCAGATCGCCTGCATAATATGCCCCGCTTACGCCCCGAGCGCCGAAAGAATCCGCGCCCAGGAGCGGATGCCGTGGCGAAAACTCTTCAGATTGTATTTCTCGTTCGGCGAGTGGATGCGGTCGTCGTCGAGCGCGAAGCCGACGAGCACCGTGTCCATGCCGAGCACGCGCTTGAACTGCGCCACGATCGGGATCGAGCCGCCCATGCCGATGAGTTTCGCCTCCGTGCCCCATTCCTCTGAAAGCGCCGTCAGCGACCGCGACACCCATTCGCTGTCGGATGGCTGGGTGATGGCGCCCTCGCCGCCATGGCTCTTGAACGTCACCTTGCAATCGCCCGGCACGCGCGCCGCCACGAAGGCGCGGAACGCCTCGCGGATTTTGTCCGGCTCCTGCTCGCCGACGAGCCGGAAGGAGACTTTCGCCGAGGCCTTCGCCGGGATCACCGTCTTGCTGCCGTCGCCGGTATAGCCGCCGATGATGCCGTTCACCTCCGCCGTCGGCCGCGCCCAGATCTGTTCCAGAACCGAATAGGCCTTTTCGCCCCCCGGCTCCTTCAGCCCGATCTCGGCGAGAAACGCCTGCGGGTCGAAGCCGAGGCTCTCCCATTCGGCCTTTTCCTCCGCCGTCAGCTCGGCGACGCCATCGTAAAAGCCCGGGATCTGGATGCGCCCCTCGTCATCGCGCAGATCGGCGAGCACCTTCGTCAGGACATGGATCGGATTCCTGGCCGCCGAGCCGTAATGCCCGGAATGGAGGTCATAGGACGGCCCCTCGATGAACACCTCCTCATAGAGAAGCCCGCGCAGGCGCGTCGCGATCGCCGGGGTATTGGCGTCCCATTGCGAGGTGTCGCAGACGAAGGCGACGTCGGCCTTCAGCTCCTCGACATTGTCTTTGAGGAACGGCAGCAGCGACGGGCTCGCCGATTCCTCCTCGCCCTCCAGAAGCACCGTCACATTGACCGGCAGCGTCCCCTCTTCTTCCATCAAGGCGCGCGCCGCCTCGATGAAGGTCATGAACTGGCCCTTGTCGTCGGAGGAGCCGCGGCCGAGAATTTTCGCCTCATCGCCTTCGCCCGCCACCTGTGGCTCGAACGGCGGCGTCTCCCACAGCTCCAGCGGGTCCGCCGGCTGCACGTCGTAATGGCCGTAGAAGAGGATATGCGGCTTGTCCGCGCCCGCGCCCTTGTAATGGCCGACCACCATCGGATGGCCGATCGTGTCGCGCACGGACGCCTCAAAGCCGATCTCGTTCAGCTGCGTCGCGCACCAGGAGGCGGCGTTGCGGCAGGCGGCGGCATAGGCCGGGTCGGCGGAAATCGACGGGATGCGGATCAGCTGAAAGAGCCGCTCCAGCGCCTCGCCGGAAACGGCGGAATCGATGCGGGCAAGGGTGTTTTGAAGCATGTGAGCCTTCATGTTTTCGCGCCGGCCGGACGGGCGTTGCGATCGCGGCATCCCACGAACGATGCCTCCCCCGCCCGGGCGCGCCAGGGTTCCCCCGTCCCTAGCCGATCGCGCCCCCGCTCGGCAAATCACAGGCGCATGGCGGACCCGCAGAAAAGCCGTGCGCCGATCACCAGCCCAGAACCAGCATCCGGTAGGGCATCCAGATCCCCATCGCGAGCATCATCAGGTTCTCCGTCAGCGACACGAAGCCGAGCGGCACATTGCTGCCGCCGCCCACGCAGGCGCATTTCAGCTCCCGCCTGTCGATATAGACGGCCTTGAAGACGGAGGCCGCCCCCAACCCGCCGATGAAGAGCGCGATCGGCGCGGAAATGAAGGTGAGCGCCCCGGCGATCATCAAGATCCCGGCCGCCGCCTCGCCGAAGGGATAAAAGTAGGCGTAGCGCACATATTTCGGCGCGAGCAGGTCGTAGTTCAGGAACATGGTCGAAAAGCTCTCCACGTCCTGCAGCTTCTGCACCGCCAGCAGGCACATCGAAATGGCGATGAACCATTCGAGCGCGCGCCCCGTCAAAATCGTGCCGAAGGCGGCAAAGCTGACGGCGAGCGCCATCAAAAAGGCGACGGAAAAGATGGCGATCACCGGCCGGTAGCTCGTCTCGCCTTCCTTCGTCACATGCTGGCCGAAATGCTCGCGCAATTCGTCATAGCCGCCGATGCGGCGGCCCGCGATGAAGACCTGCGGCGTCGTCTCAACATCATGCTCGCGCTGAAAGGCGTCCGTCTCCTCGCGGGTTTCGAGCCAGTGATCCTCGACCGCAAACCCCTCGCGTTCGAGCAGATCCTTCGCCTTGATGCCATAGGGGCAGACATGCTCCTCCATCACCATGCGATAAACGGCAGCCTCCTTCGCCCCGCTCGCACGCCCCTGTCCGTTGGCACTTCCCGACACCCCGCTCTCAGGCGCCCGGCCCTCCACCGCTCTCTCCGGGGCCACTCTTTCCGCTGTCTCCGACATGCCGTTTCCCACGTGTTTCAAGTCTTCTTGCGGGGCCAACGCCCTGAGCGCATTGGGGTTCAAGCGCGGACGGAGAAAGGAGCGATGAAGAGGCGGTTGCCGCTTGAAAGTGCGGGGGCGGCTTCTAGCATAAGCTCTCTCCAAGCTGCCATCGGTCGGGGGGCCTCAACGCATGGACAGAATCGGAACCGGAGAATTGTCCGTCGATAAGGGGCAATTCTTCGAAGCCGTCACGGCTCTGGCGGGATCGATCTTCTTCCTCAGACAGCCGAGAACGATGTTCTCCGCTCAGATGAGCGTTTGGACGAGCGATCCATCCGAGGGGATTTCGCCCGAAGACTGGCTGACGAGAACGCTCTCCGGCGCCCGGCCCGTAACCGAGCGCCGGCCCGTCGCCTTCGCCGATCTGTCCGGCGAGTGGAGCCGGGTCGATGACCGCCTGGAAGACCCCGAGACCGGTGAAAGCCGCCCCTGGCATCGTCTGCGCGTTCTTCTCGTCCCACCGGAGGGGTCCGCCTGGTACCACGCGACAGCCATGTGCGATGGGCAGGATCTTCCGGCGGTGGAGAGCGAATTCCTCCGGGTTCTCCAGTCGATGCGACTGAAGGTTGAAGGCGAGAGCGCGCATGCGGCCCGCGCCGAAGCCAGAGCGGAAATGGACGATCTCCTCACCCGGGCGATGGAAAGAAGCAGGGCCGCTGTGCAGCGGCAGACAGCCCGCCCGGCGGGTCCCGGCGAAAAGCCCGCGCCGCCTGTCCGAGATGTCGAAACGCGCTTCGACGAAGCCGTTCAATCCGCAGGCCTCGGCGATCGACGCGAGGCGCTTCGTCGGATCGCCTTGCCGACGCTCGTCTTGACGGAAGCGGGCGAAAGCAACGGCGAAGGCCTGGGGCAGAGCCGCGTCGGCGGCGGCCCCGACCTCGCCGAGGCGAGCGCATGGCCGCGCGACCGCAGCGGTTTCCATCTCAACTTTCTTGCCCAGATCAATCTCGCCGACCTGCCGCACGATCTGACCGCCGATCTGCCGGATGACCTGCCAGCCGCCGGGCTTCTATCCTTCTTCAGCGGCACGGATATGTCGGACGGGACTGTCCTCTACACCCAAAGCGACACGGCGCTGGTCGCGCACGACCTGCCTTCGGATGCGGAGGAGACCGCCAGCCGGGCCATGAACATGGTGGAATGGGATGAGGCGACCGATCGTATGGTCGCCACCTCAAAGGGCGAGGAAGATCTCGTCGCGGCCACCGACGTCACCGGGCGCCTGGCGTTTCTGCGCGATGGCGAGCCCGTCGTCGTGCTGGCGTCGGAGTATGAGATCAGTCGCTCGCGGCAGCTCCTGCGGTTCGATCGCGCTCTGAGCGTTCCCTTCGGCCTGCCCGGCTCTTTGCCCGAGGCCTATGTGGAAGTCGGGCTCGAAGACCCGTACGACTTCTATGCCGCCATCCGCGAAGCCTTCGACGTCGGCGACGGCCCCCAACACCAGATGTTCGGCGTGACGGGCGTGCGCGACCTTCCAACATTGCAGGACGCGGCGGCGAAACACGCCCGCCGTGCGAGCTGGCACGACCTCACGACCGCTCAGGACTGGTTCCTTCTCTTGAAGATCGCATCCGGCGGAGAGGTCGGTTTCGATTTCTTCGACCATGGAGATTTCATCTACATGGCCAACCGCCAGGACACCCGCAAAGGCGATTTCTCCCGCATCCACGCCTTCGTCGTCTCTGGATGACGCCAGGTCGCGGCCGGAGACCTGCGTGATGAGCCCTCGCCCGCCGGAGATGACCGGAGAACACGGCACAATCCCCGAGCTGAAGGGAAACGGCGGCCCCGCACGGCCTCACCCGCGGCATGGCCTGTTCCTCTCCCCCCAAAGGAACACAGGCTGGAGAGGTCGCCGCGAAGCGGCGGGTGAGGGGTGGCGCCGATTATTGAGCAAACCATCACCCGCGGCATGGCCCAACCCTCGCCCCCTTGCGGGGAGAGGGTGGCTGCCAAAGGCAGCCGGGTGAGGGGTCACTCCGAGCCAGCTCAGGGCACCGCCGCGCCAAACGCGCAAAAGCCGCCGACACCCCTCCCCTAACCCCTCCCCGCAAGGGGGAGGGGAACTCCGCCGTGCCCGAACACACGCCCTCACCCATCCGTCGGCCGCAACCGGAGCTCGGCACAGGTCACGACAAACCAGGAAAGCACGAGTGAAGCCACCGCCCCGGCGCGCGGCACGGCCTGTTCCTCTCCCCCGTGGGGAGAGGTCGCCGCGAAGCGGCGGGTGAGGGGTGGCGCCGATTGTCGAGCGCGCCATCAGCCAGCGGCACGGCCTCCCCTCTTCTCCGCGAGCTGAAAGGTCGGAAGCGGGTGCCAGGCCCGGCGGGAAAAGGAACTTGATAGCAAGCACGGCATCACCCGCGGCACGGTCTGTTGCTCGCCCTCGGCGAAAGGTCGCGCCAAGCAGCGATCGAGGGCGAAGGCAGCTTTCGCGCACACCGAGAGCCTTGAAAAAATATCTTTCTAACTAAAAATCTATAATTTTATTTCTTATAATTTCTCTATTGCCACGCGTATTTTAGATCGTGTCTCCATAAAACGTCATTTATATCAAGCTTAATTGCATGTGCGGCAGCAAGAGATAGCGCATGAAAATGCGGCACCCTTTCGTTTTCAATGATCCATTCGATTTCGTTCTGCTTAGCTATACCAATATGGGAAATGTCGTTCTCCTCATCTTGCCCAATAATCTCAACGACAACCGCAATATATCTTCTCGGAAGCGCAGCACCCGGGACATACTCCTTGGCCGCATGGACTAGCTTGCTCGCCTTAACGCCGTACCGTTCATTAGCCGCAAGTCGAAGGGAGTGCAGCCCATTGGAGTCGGGATTTCGACGCTTCCATGCTTCCCATCCGCCCCTTGAGATATCGACTGGGACCACCGGCTTGAGAGGAGTACTATGGGACAATGCCTCTTCCACATGAGCCTCCCAAGTTTCCAAACTCTCCAACAACGGTTCATCCTTAAGTGCAGCTCTTACCCTGCGGTATTCTACTGCCGAAAGCTGAGGAATGGTGAGCGCTACGTGCCTCACGCGATCAAAAGGAAGGCGATGGAGCCGCGGCCGGCGCCTCCCGAAAAACGCACTCTCGCGGCCAATAGGGATAGCGGGCTTCACAAAGGTGCGCCCTTCCCAATCGAAGACGAGGTCTTTCTGCACCCCCTTCGCGGCAGCAGGACCGTGTTCGCCCCTCACGAACCCAGACATATGTCGTTGCGCAAGGTCGCCCCACGCCGACTTCAGAGCTTCAAATTCCCCAAATCGACAGCCATCATTTATCGGCACATAATCTATCGGCCACAGAGCATAGGCGTCGAAACCATCTCCGTGCATGTAGCATCCGGAGACTACGACACCATCAATCTCCGAAGTGTCATTGCGCACCCTCTTTACAACATGATTTAAAATTTCCTCGTGTGTCAGAGCTGTAAATCCATTATTTACAACAAATAATAATGTATTATATGAATTACCAAACTCTTTTCTGCTTTGTTTTAATTGATTCTTTGCCGATCTTACGGCTCCTTTTATTGGGCTTTGCATAATTGACGCATACAATAATCTGTCATTTCGCTTTAAAGTATGAGGATCTATGACTACCACCGGACGCCCCGGCTGAGCGCTCCCAAAAAGTGATGCAATTTTTGCCTGAGCTTCCGGCTTTTCGAGACGCTCATCATCGAGCATTTTTAGCTCTATGATATTGTTTCCTATCAGGTAATCTGCGTTCTTTTCTTTCCTTTTATCCGAATCCTCATGAGCTCGTCGACCTCCGGCCGTTCTTATCACACTATCTATGTCTTCTAATTCGGATAAGGGGCGTATACGGACCCAATTTTCTATATTTGAATTGTTATCTGAATTCACAACGACACACCGCCTTATTGGTTTAGCCAAACTCGTATCAACGGTTTGCGATTGTACAAAACCCTCATATCTAGTTGAACGAATAGTAATCCCTCCAGGATAAGACGGGAAGTGCGACCGGAGGCAACTTCGTATTTTTCGGCCCCATGATACTTAGCCTCCCCTCCCCCTTGCCTCCCCTCCGCCCCGCGGCCATAACCCCTCGCCGAAAACGTCCCGGGAAAACCCTCATGGAAGAGCTCGTTCAGCGCGTCAGGCGCGCCCTTGGTGTCGACGCGGAGACGGCGCAATCTGCCATCCGCGCGGTGTTCTCCTTCCTCAACCGGGAGGGCCCCGAGGCGGAGATGGCGAAGCTCGTCGCGGCCATCGAAGGGGCGGAAGACTATGTCGGGCCGACGCCCGATCAGGATGCGGTCACGCTCGGCGGTCTCGGCGGGCTGATGGGCGGCGGCATCATGGAAATTCTGGGCGCTTTGCAGGGGCTCGGCCTCGACATCGGCCAGATCCAGACGCTCGGCGAGGAAATCTTCGGCTTTGCCCGCGAAAAGGTCGGCACGGAAACGACCGACAGACTGGTGCGCGGCACGCCGGGGCTTTCCCAGTTTCTCTGAAGCCGGACCTTCAAACACCTGCGTTCGGGCTCGTCGCTCGGGCCGGCCACGCGCCGTCGTCCGGGCCGTCGTCCAGGCCGTCATCCGGGGCGCGACCGGGGGCCGCTCACACCCACGTGATCTCGGCGCTGGCGTTGCGGGCGAAAATGCGTCTAAATGATGGCAGAGGGGGGCTGCTGGAGGAAGAGCGTGCCGTCCTATTCCATCTCCGCCATGGAATGCCTGTCGCCTGAAGAATGCGCCGCGTTGAAGCGCGTGCGCGTTCGCACGACCGCAAAACTCCTGGAGCGTGCGTCGACGCCGAAGGGGCGGCGGATGCTCGCCCAGGAAACCGGCATCTCGGAAAAATTCATCCTGCGCCTCGCAAATATGGCCGATCTCATGCGCATTCGCGGCGTGGCGGAGGAATATTCGGAGCTTCTCGAAGCCGCGGGCGTCGACACCGTCAAGGAATTGAAACGGCGCAACGTCGCCAATCTCGTCAAGCGCATGCAGGAGGCGAACGCGGCGCGGCCGATGGTGCAGCTCCTGCCGAGCGAAAAGCGCGTCGCCGGCTGGGTCGAGGAAGCCAAAAGCCTGCCCGTAATGATGACCTATTGAGGGTCCCGCCTGGCCGCGCGCCCGACGCGCGCGCACTCCGGCACATCTCAGCGCCATCCGCGCCCTTCCCTGCCCCTCACCGCCGAGGCGCTTGAGCGGCAACGACTATTGGCGAATGGGCGCCAGGCTTTCGAGCCGGTAAGACGCCAGCCAAAAGCGGTGTGGCGAAAGCGGCGTCGATGTGCGGGCGAAATCCCCGCCTGTCTTGCCCCCTCGCTTCGCCCAAGAGTAAAACGGCCGAACCAAAAAGGCCGGGAGGATTTGTCATGTCATCGAGCCGTTCATCTGAGGCCTCTTCGCCCGGTCCTTCTTCGCTAGGAACCGGGGCATCAGGAACCGGGCAGCAGCGCCCGCCGCTCAACATCTTTCCGCAGCCCGCCGCCGAAGACTGGCGCACACTCGCCGACAAGGCGCTGAAGGGCGCGGAGTTTGCCTCGCTGCGCTCAGAGACGCGCGACGGCATCTCGATCGAGCCGCTTTATCCCCGCGCCGCCGATGCCGCGCCGATAGCTGCACGCAGCGGTCCCTGGCGGATCGTGCAGCGCATCGACCATCCCGAACCGACCGCCGCCTCGCGCCAGGCGCTCGCCGATCTGTCGGGCGGCGCCGATGGGCTCGCCCTCGTTTTCGCGGGTGCGCCGTCCGCCGCCGGCTTCGGACTGCCGGAGAGCGAGGAGGCGATCGCCACCGCGCTCGAGGGCGTCGAGCTCCCGGCCATTCATCTTCGTCTCGAACCGGGGGCGGACGCGGTTCAAACCGCGCGCCGCGTCGCCGCGCTGGTCGCCAAGATGAACTTCTCCCCGGCCGATTGCTCCATCGCCTTCGGCATCGATCCGATCGGCCGCTTCGCCCGTTTCGGCGGGGATATCTCGTCGGTCGATTTTTTCGCTCTCGCTGTTCTTTTGAGAGAACTCGAGACAGCCGGTTTTGCCGGTACGGTCCTCGAAGCGGACGGACGCATCTATCATTCCGCCGGCGCGAGCGAGGCGCAGGAGCTCGCCGCCGTCGTGGCGACGATCGCGGGCCTTGTTCGCGGTCTTGCGGCCGAGGGGCTTTCGCCCGGCGAAGTCCTGCCGAAAATCGGCGTTACGCTCGCGGCCGGGCACGACCAGTTCGCCACCATCGGCAAATTCCGCGCTGTGTCGCTTCTTACCCGCCGGCTCGGCGAAGTCTGCGGTGTGTCGGACTTTTCCCCGCGCCTTCACGGCGAGACGGCGTCGCGCATGATGATGGCGGCGGACGCCCACAACAACCTCATCCGCACCACGATCGCGGCCTTTTCGGCGGCCGCCGGCGGGGCACAAACCCTTGGTGTGCTTGGGTTTTCTTCCGCCCACGGGCTGCCCGACCGCGCCGCGCGCCGTTATGCCCGCAACATCCAGCATTTGTTGATGGCGGAATCCGGCATACATCATCTTGATGATCCCGCCGCCGGATCCGGCGCCGTCGAAGCCCTCACGGACGCCCTTTGTGAGAAAAGCTGGGCAGAATTTCAGGCGATCGAAGCCGAGGGCGGAATCCTGAAAAGCCTTATCGATCAGGCCTTTACCGGGCGCATCGCGAAGGCGCGCAAGGCGCTGCTTGAAAAGATCGCGGACGGCGCCTCGCCCTTTGTCGGGGCGACGCTCTACCCCAATCCGAAGGAGCCGGAGATTGCCGTGGAAGCCTCTCAAATTCCACAACAATCCGGTCTTCTCACGCCGCTCTCTGCGGCTGAAATCACGGCCCTGACGGCCAACGAAAAGGTGTCGGCATGAGCCCGCTTCCCGATTTTCGCCAGATCGCCTGGCAAAAGCCCGAAACCGCGCCGAAAACTCACGAACAGGGCTCCTGGACCGCACCGGAAGAGATCACGCTTTCCCCCCGCCCGGGCGCGGCCGACGTCGAAAACGTCGATTTTCTAGAGACTTACCCGGGTATCGCGCCCTATCTCCGCGGCCCCTACCCCACCATGTACGTGCAGAAGCCCTGGACCATCCGCCAATATGCCGGCTTCTCCACGGCGAAGGAATCGAACGCCTTCTACCGCCGCAATCTCGCCGCCGGTCAGAAGGGCCTTTCGGTCGCCTTCGACCTCGCCACCCATCGCGGCTATGACTCTGATCATCCACGCGTTTCCGGCGATGTCGGCATGGCGGGCGTGGCCATCGATTCCATTCTCGACATGCAGGAACTCTTCGACGGCATCCCGCTCGACAAGATGAGCGTGTCGATGACGATGAACGGCGCCGTCCTGCCGGTGATGGCATTATACATCGTCGCGGCGGAAGAACAGGGTGTTGCGCAGAAGGATCTTTCAGGAACGATCCAGAATGACATCCTGAAAGAGTTCATGGTGCGCAACACCTATATTTATCCGCCGACCCCGTCTCTGCGCATCATTTCTGATATATTCTCCTACACTGCGGAGAATATGCCTCGTTTCAACTCGATTTCTATTTCTGGATACCACATCCAGGAAGCCGGGGCGACGGCAGATCTTGAGCTCGCCTACACGCTCGCCGACGGCATCGAATATGTGCGCGCCGGCGTCAAAGCCGGGCTCGACGTCGACAAATTTGCACCGCGGCTCTCCTTCTTCTTCGGCATCGGCATGAATTTTTACATGGAGGTGGCGAAGCTTAGGGCCGCCCGCCTCCTCTGGGCGAAGCTGATCAAGGAGAATTTTTCTCCCTCCGATGCGCGCTCTTTGTCGCTGCGCACCCACTGCCAGACCTCCGGCTGGTCGCTGACCGCGCAGGACGTCTTCAACAATGTCGCGCGCACGGCGATCGAGGCGATGGCAGCGACGCAAGGCGGCACGCAAAGTCTTCATACGAATTCACTCGACGAAGCCCTTGCGCTGCCAACGGATTTCTCCGCCCGCATCGCCCGCAACACGCAGCTCATCCTGGCGCTTGAATCCGGCACCACCGATACGATCGACCCGTGGGGCGGCTCGTTCGCGATCGAGAAACTGACCGACGATCTCGCGCGGCGCGCCCTTTCCCATATCGAAGAGGTCGAAGCCCGCGGCGGCATGACCAAGGCCATTGAAGCTGGCCTGCCAAAACTCCGCATCGAAGAAGCCGCCGCGAAAACGCAGGCGCGCATCGATTCCGGCAAGCAGGCCGTCATCGGCGTCAATCTCTACCCAAGCGACGAAGAACCGGAGATCGACGTCCTCAAGGTCGACATCGAGGCCGTGCGGCGCGAGCAGATCGACAAACTCACCCGCCTCAAGGCGGAGCGCGATCCGACGAAACTGCAGGAAACCCTCGCCAATTTGACGAAAGCGGCCGAAAGCGGCGAAGGCAATCTCCTCGCCCTCAGCATCGAGGCCGCGAGAGCACGCGCCACGGTCGGCGAAATCTCCGACGCCATGGAGAAGGTCTTCGGCCGCCACATGGCCGAGGTAAAGACCTTGTCGGGCGTCTACAAACGCGAGGTCGGCTCGATGAATCAAGCGGTCGAAAAAGTCTTAAAAATGACGGCCGAGTTCGAGCGCGCCGACGGAAGGCGGCCGCGTGTCCTCGTCGCCAAGATGGGTCAGGACGGGCATGACCGGGGCCAGAAGGTGATCGCGTCGGCCTTCGCGGATCTCGGCTTCGATGTCGATGTCGGGCCCCTCTTCTCCACGCCGGACGAAGTGGCGCGCCAGGCGGTCGAAAACGACGTGCATGTCGTCGGTGTCTCGTCTCTCGCTGCGGGCCATCTCTCGCTCGTACCGGCGCTGCGGCAGGCGCTTGATCGCGAGGGGGCCGAAGACATTATGATCGTCGTCGGAGGCGTGATCCCTCCGCAGGATTTCGAGGCGCTGAAGAAGGCCGGAGCTTCGGCGATTTTCCCTCCCGGAACCGTGATTGCGGAATCGGCGGCGAAGCTTTTGGATGAGCTCAATCATCGGCGCGGCTATCACAGTCAGGAAGCGGCCGAGTAAAGCCTCGGGTCTGACGAGGTACTGCGGGCGGCTTCCCGCCGCCCCGCAAGCCTCTTGAAAACCAAGTCGAGCGCCCACGCGCGCCGACCCGCAGATATCGCCGAGCATGACAGCGATCATGCAACGGGCTCGGCATTTCTCCGTTGCGTTATTGATCCCATAAACAACGGAGGGCGATCCCTTGACCGAGATCCCACCGCAAAGCCAAGACCGCATGCCGGGCCGCGAGAGCGAACTCACGCCGCCGGCCGAACATATCCGAGACAGCTACAAAGGAGCCGGACGCCTTGCCGGGAAGCGCGCGCTCATTACCGGCGGCGACAGCGGTATCGGCCGCGCCGTGGCACTGCATTTTGCTCGCGAAGGAGCGGATGTCGCCATCGTCTACCTGCCGGAAGAAGCCGATGACGGGCGAGAGGCGATCCGCCGGATCGAGGCAGAGGGGACGCGCGCCATAGCGATTGAAGGCGATCTGCGGGATCCGGGTTTCTGTCAGGAGGCGGTCGAAAAGACTGTTGCCGCCTTCGGCGGCCTCGACATTCTGGTACCGAACGCCGGCATTCAGAAAGTGGCCAAGGATGTGACCGAGATCTCCGATGCCGACTGGAACTGGCATTTCGACGTCAACATTCATTCGATCTTTTATCTGAGCCGGGCCGCAATGCCGCATCTCAGCAAGGGCGGCTCGATCATCAGCTGCTCCTCAGTCAATGGCTTCCTGGGAGACCAAGATCTCCTCGCCTATTCGAGCACCAAGGGGGCTATATCCGGTTTTACCCGAGCTCTGGCCAAGCAAGTCGCCAAACGAGGCGTGCGGGTCAACCAGGTTGCGCCAGGCCCAGTCTGGACGCCCATTCAGCCCGCCAGCTGGGGTCGCGTGGATCCGCAGAGCATGCCCGAGATGGGTAAGGATACGCCGATGGGCCGGATCGGCCAGCCTTCTGAAGTCGGCCCCGCCTTCGTTTATCTGGCAAGCGAAGACGGCTCCTACATTACCGGTCAGACGATCCACGTGAACGGCGGCATGATCGTCAATGCTTGATCCTCTTGCACTTTTCGGACCGGAGCCGGGCAACTGGCTCGTCCAACGCCAGCACCAGGCTTGGCTCGGAACGCAAGGTCGCAAACTTCTCGACTTTTCCAAGCCGTCGCTTGTCGCCCACGGCTTTGCTGCGCTCGATCTCGATGGACGCCTTCCGGATAAGCCGGTCGCCGAAACCATCGTGACCGCGCGCATGGTGCATTCTTATGGGCTCGGCATGCTGCAAGGCCTTCCCGGATGCATTCCGCTCGTCGATCACGGCTTGGCTTCGCTCGCATCGGGGCCGTTACGTGACGGCGAAAACGGCGGCTGGTGGCTGCGGGACCCGGATGCTGGCGCCCCGAGACGCAAGCAGGCCTACGCGCATGCCTTTGTGGCGCTCGCAGCCTCAACAGCGTTCGTCGCAAAGCGACCGGCTGCAAAGGAGCTGCTCGAAGAGGCGATCGACGTGATCGAGACGCATTTCTGGGATGACGCGGAAGGCGCGATGCGAGAGAGCTTCGCCTCAGACTGGAGCAACGAAGAGGACTATCGCGGCGCCAACAGCAACATGCACTCCCTGGAAATGTGCCTCGCGCTTGCGGACGCCCTCGATGCACCGAAATGGCGCGAGCGCGGGCTTCGCATCGCCGAACGCCTGATCCACGACCATGCACGCGCCAATGATTACTGCATTCCAGAGCATTTCGACCGAAACTGGCAGATCTTGCGCGATTACAATCGCGACAAACCGGAAGACGATCTCCGCCCCTATGGCACGACGCCGGGACATTCTCTGGAATGGTCGCATCTGCTTCTCAAGCTGGAAGCAGCACTTCTAGCCCATGGAGAGACACCGCCCAGCTGGCTCCTGGAGGATGCCATTGCTCTGTTTGAGACCGCGATGCATCTCGGATGGGCGGCCGATGAACGGCCAGGCCTCGTCTACACGCTCGATTGGAACGGCAGGCCCAGCGTCCCCGAACGCGCTCATTGGGTGCACGCGGAAGCGATCACTGCCGCGGCCACGCTCTTCAAGCGGACGGGGCGAAAAATCTATGGCGAATGGTACCGGCGTCTTTGGGATTATATCGACCTTGCCATGATTGACCGCGAACGCGGTGGATGGCTCAACGAAGTCGATGCCGAAGGGCGCGACAGCGAGCGCATCTACGAAGGCAAGCCGGATCTCTATCACGCGTATCAGGCAACGCTGACGCCCCTCCTGCCCGCAACGCCGAGCATCGCTGTCGCGCTCGCGCAGCAAGTGGACAGATTTGGGCAAGAGTAGAAGCGGCGACGCAGATGCCGCCGCCTCCGTTTTTCAAGCAGCGAAACAGCCGTGCTCAGCCGCCTATCTCATTGGCAGGCCACGTTGTGGTTGGCAGAGATCCACGTCAGCGCATTGCGGTGCGCACAACAGGCCGGGCAATTGAGGTTGTTGAGGACCTCCGGCGGATTGTCGAGCGTGCACCGGCCGAGTTCGCTCGTCGGGATGTTGGCGCAGGCACTCGCATCGTCGGCCTGGGCGAGCTTCTTCAACGCTTCCGTTACCACCTGTGTCGAACCGTTGGTTTGAGTCTCGCTGGAAACCGCTGGCGCAGCCATCGCGGCCAACATCGCGAGAGCGGCAAAGCCGGAAACAACATGTTTTTTCATTTCCGCATCTCCTTCATCCTGCAAGTTAACTTGCAACATCCAATATATTCTATTTCTCCTATGTGACAATAATTTTTTCATCTATACTTTAATTCTGCATCTGACTAGCAAATATCATCTGACTTGGAATGATTAACTTTTCTTGAAGTTTTTCTCCGGCAGCGACCAACTCGAAGTTTGTAGACGTATCCGCACTCCATCCCGAGTTAATATTGAAATTCAGATTTGTATTTCCAGCAGGTACATCGACAATGATTCCTGCACCAAACGATTGCAAGATGATCGTCCCGACATCGAACTTCTGAGACGCAAACATGAAGAACACTTTGTCGGTCGGCGTGATGACAACGAGGCCACCGACAGTGACGTGAAAGGCGCAATAATTGCCGCCGACAGCGGAATCCCCGATGATGCCGCAAGTGTAGGCCGTCTTGCTCGAATTCTCGATCTGGAACCGCCCCTCAAGATCGCCGGTCTGGGTGGTGAGCGTGCCCGGCTCCGAGATGACCGCCACCTGCGAGGGCGCGATCTTGGTTTTCGATTGGGGACGAACCACCTCGTAGGCGGTCAGTGGATCGGTCGAGATATAGGCTTCATAGGTCGCGTCCCAGCTGACGTAGTTGGACGCGAGAAGCGTCGAATTCGTGTACCAGACCGTGGGTTGGCCGGTTCTATCGGCCGAGGTCACGGCACGGAGCACGTAAAGCCGGGCACCCTGCTTGCTCAGCTGGGAGAGCGTCGCGTTATCGAGTTCGATGGTGACGTTACGCGAGGCCATGCCATTATCCGCTTAGAAAGCCCGGCACCTGGCAACCAGGCGAGAATCTCAGCTTCGCAGGAGAAAAAGGAAGGGGCGCAATCGCCCCCTCCCGATCGCAGTCCGCCAAGCTGTCGCGAAATGCCACAGAAGCTCAAGCGGCAGCTGCAACCAGCCGTCTGGCGGCCTTGCTCTCGCTGACCTGGGGGAGGATCAGGAGAGGCTGCAGGGGGCTGTTGGCTGCGATCTTCTTCATCCACGTCGCGCTCGACGCATCCCAGCCCTTGTTGATGTCGAAGGTCAGCGAGCGGGAGCTCACACCGGTCAGGTCGATCAGAGCGCCCTGTGCGAAGGCCTGGGCAATCACCGTCGCGGTCTTGACCGGCTTGGTGGCGAACATGAGCAGCACCGTCTCGATCGGCACGATCAGATCGAGGCCATTGCCATAGAGCGGGAAGGCGCACAGGGTCGTATAGTCGCCACTCGGGTTCTGCTGAGACATGCCGCAGGTGTACTGCGTCGTCGAATTGTTCATGATCGAGATCGCGCCGGCCGTCCCCTCGCCGGTCACGCTGACATTGCCGACATTGTCGACATTCATCGTCTGGCCGAGATCGATGTCGGCTTTAGCCGAGGCGTGGATCACGACGTTCGATTCGATTTGATCGTTCGAGATATAGGCCTGGTAGTTCTCCTCCCAGGTCAGCGTTGTGTCGGTGAGGAAGTTCTGACTCGAGAACCAGACCGTCGGCATGCCTGAGGATTGCCCGCGCACAGCTTTGAAGCCATACATATAGTACCCGGAATCCTTAAGGGCCTTGACGGTATTCTGGTCCATTTCAACAGTGATTGAATATTCAGCCATTTTATCCTCCGTTTTACAGGTCCGAACCTGTGGTCGCCGCATCTCCCAGGCGACGTTCTTAGGCTACTATTGCAATTTATGATTGCATAGACACAGCATTTGCAAGCGTGAACGTTGTCTTTCGACGACACTCTGAATTGGAACGAATCCCGGTCACCTGCCCACACCAGGGAAACTCGGGCTTCTCAGCTGGCAGCGCTTACGGCAGATTGCGGTCATCGCTTGAAGGAGCCCGATATGCTCGTCACCACCACGCCCACAATCGAGGGCCGTCGCATCCGCGAATATTTCGGAGTCGTTACCGGCGAAGCCATCCTTGGAACAAACGTCTTTCGTGACTTCTTTGCCGGCATCCGCGACATTGTCGGCGGACGTGCCGGAGCATACGAGAACGCTCTGCGCGAAGCGCGCGAAACAGCGCTTGCCGAAATGCAGGCGGAAGCCCGGGCACTCGGCAGCAATGCGATCATCGGCGTCGACATCGACTATGAAACAATTTCAACCGGCGATCGCGGCGGCATGATGATGGTCTCGGCCTCCGGCACCGCGGTTTTGGTGGAGTAACGGGTAAGACATCCGCGAGGGCATGGACCCATGTCTGCCCGGCAGCTACCACAGCACCATGGGGCACAAGAACCAGACCGAGGCGATCAAAACTCTTGCACAGGCCGTCGTTGCCGGCGAACGGCGGGCACTCGGGCGCGCCATCACGCTTGTAGAATCTCGGCGTGAGGACCATCGTCGCGAGGCAGCCCTGCTCATCGAAGAACTCCGGCCAAAAACCGGGCGCAGTATCCGCATCGGCATGACGGGCTCACCGGGCGCCGGAAAGTCGACCCTCATCGACACTTTCGGCAGCAATCTGACCGCAGCGGGCCACAAGGTCGCCGTCCTTGCCGTCGATCCGACCTCGACGCGCACCGGTGGCTCGATTCTCGGCGACAAGACCCGCATGGGCCGGCTGGCGCAGGACACGAACGCTTTCATCCGTCCCTCACCGACCGGCGGCACACTCGGCGGCGTTGCGGCCCGCACGCGCGAAGCCATGCTCGTCTGCGAGGCAGCTGGGTTTGACGTCATCATTGTGGAGACAGTGGGCGTCGGCCAGTCAGAAACGACCGTGGCCGACATGGTCGATGTCTTCGTGGCTCTCGCCCTGCCCGGCTCGGGTGACGAATTGCAAGGGCTGAAGAAGGGCGTCGTAGAGATTGCCGACATCCTTGCCGTCAACAAGGCGGAGGGAACAAATGCCGCGCGCGCCCGCGAGGCGGCCGGCGATCTGCAGTCGGCTTTGCGCATTCTCGGGGCAAGGCCGGATGGCTGGGTTGTTCCGGTACTGGCAATTTCGGGGCTTGCCAATGAAGGGCTCGACGAACTCTGGCAGACGATCAACAGCTTCTGCAAACAAGGTGAGACAACCGGCAGCCTCGCCGCGCGGCGCAGGCGGCAGGCCGTGATTTGGTTTCACGCCATTCTCGACGAGCGCATCCGCGAACGTGTCCTGGCGGGCTTCGAAGACGAGATCACAAGACTCGAAGATACGGTCAGAGGAGGCGGACAGAGCGCGGCCGCCGCGGCCGAAGAGGCGATGGCGCGCCTGCTGCGATGAGATTCTCCTCAAGCTCCGAGCACACAGGCAACGTCGCGAACTTGCGGCCTTGCATTAACTTTATCTTAACCAAAAGTGACTGGCGCGGGACATCTTGGGCCATGATCGCGCGGATGAAAAAGCCGTCTTTCTCTCACCGGCTGCTCCTCACAGCCCTCGCAGTCCTTCCCGCGACTCTCTTGCCCGGACCGCACGGTGAGGCGCCGGCGGAATTGCGTGGTCCGATCGCCCCAGCGCAAGAGGGTGTGCAGTCGCCGAAGAACTGGCAGACGCCGACGATCTTCCGCGACGCCCGGCATTTTGAGATATCCCGCGGAGCGGAAAAGCGGCTCAGCTGAGACCGACGAAAGCTTCTTCGATCACGCCCACATGGCCCGTTGGAATCAAGCGGCGATTGACGAGCTCTCGAGGACGCCAAGGTGCGAATGAGGCCGCACATTCCGGCACGAGGCGGGCCAGAATCTCCGCCATCACGGCTTCTGAGGCGCGTGTCGCACCGTCATCGACCTTGAGAGCGATACCGAGGCCGACTTCGGGCAAAGCCGCGCAGAAGACGCCTTCGGCGCCTGTCTTGACGAGCGCACGCCCGCCGAGTGCCTGCATGGAAAGAGTACAGAAACGGCCGGTCCCGGCGACGTACCAGGGATGCTCGGTGGCGGCGGCAAAGAGCGCCTGGGCCGCGGCGGCGCGCTCGGGCGACAGACCTGCACCGGTGCCGAAACGGGCAAAGCCATGCGCGAGGGCGCGCAAAGGCACGGCATAGGTCGGCAACGAACAGCCATCGATGCCCGACCGCTCTACGGGATGGGCGACGCCCGTCACGCCTTCCAAGGCTTCGCGGACAAGACGCTGAACAGGATGATCAGGCTCCACGTATCCGGCGGGGTCAAAGCCACAACCGACAGCGACTGCAAGCATGCCGGCATGTTTGCCAGAGCAATTGTTGTGAAGGGGGCTCGGCATGCCGCCGCTTGCGGCGAGATGCAGCATCGATTCCTCGTGGCTCGGCCATTGCGGACCGCACAAAAGCGCCGCCTCCGTCAGGCCGCAGCGGTCCAGCATGGCGCGGGCGAGCGCCACATGGGCGGGCTCTCCACCATGTGAGGCCTGAGCAAGCGCCAGCTCCGCTGGCCCGAAGCCATAGGCATCTGCCGCCCCCGTCTCCACCAACGGCAAGGCTTGCAGCGCCTTCACCGCCGAGCGCGGAAACACAGCCTGCTCGACATCACCAGCGCAGGCGCGCATGCTTCCCTGCGCATCACACACCACGAATGCACCACGGTGACGGCTTTCGACGCGCCCGCCGCGCGTCACTTCAACGAGAATGGGATCTTCCATAGTTCAGCTCACGGCCTAATCGGGACGCAGAATACCAGCAGCCAGAAAGCCGCCGTCGACACAAAGGACATGGCCGTTGATGTAGCCGCCCGCCTCCGACAACAGAAAGTGGACGGCTGCCGCGACCTCTGCAGGCTCCCCGTAGCGGCGCTGAGGAATGTGGTCGCGCCACAATCTGCGCATCTCTGCATCGTGCAAATGATGGACATGAGGCGTATCGATGGCACCGGCAGCAACGGCGTTGACGCGAATACCTTTGGGGCCAAGTTCTGCCGCCATCGCCTGCGTCATCGCAATAAGGCCGCCCTTGGCTGCGGCATCGGCGATGCGTCCAGGGAAGCCCCGCAGTCCAGACACCGAGGAGACATTGACGACCGCTCCCCCATCGACCATGCGCAACACGACGGCCTTGGCGGTTATGAAAGACCCCGTGAGATTGATTTCGAGTGCCTCGCGAAAACCTTCCGCATCAGTCGCTTCAAAGGAAAGGTCGCGGGCAAATCCGGCCGAGTTGACAAGTCCCACCGGTGGGCCAAAAGTCTCCTCCGCCTCGTCCAACGCCTCCTCGACAGCGTCTTCGTCGGTGATATCGGCTTCCAGAAGAAGGGCATCTCCGCCCCGGAGTTCGGCATCGGCCCCGGCAAGGGAATCGCGGCTGGCATCAAGCACGCTGACTTGGAAGCCGCTGTGAGCGAGAAGTCGGGCGGTTGCGAGCCCAATGCCCGAGGCACCTCCAGCCACAACGACATGGCCGCTCACAGCCTGTCTCCAGGCGGAAGCGCCTCTCGTCCGCTCGATTCCGACCATTCTTTCATTAGTGCCGCCAACCACCAGCTCATGCATCTGAGGTTAAAGCGCCGCTATTCGGCAGACAAGTGAGGTTCCCAGCGGAGTTGCGGCATGCGAGAGGCCGTTCCCCTTTACGATAAAGCCCTGATCGGGGCCGTCTCTGCCCTCATCGGAGCGCTCTTCAGAACGATTAGGTCGACGCTCCCCGATAGGCCGGCAACTTGTCGCTTTCTGCGGAGCTCAAGGCGTTGCGGCGTCACGAAGCCCTGGCGCTTGGCGAGTTTGAGCGTCGATCTTGTGGTAAGGCCGGCAGTGCCCTCGACGCGATTGGCATCTTCCAGTTTGGCCGCCAGATTGACCGGCACGCCGATGACGGTGTGTTCAAGCCGCTCCGCACCACCAACAACGCCGACAAGAGCGGATCCGGCGGCAACTGCACAGCCGACCCGCAGGCGAACAGCACGCCCCTCCCTTACCATCTCTTCATTCAAGGCATCGACCGCGGCATAGACGCCAAATGCAGCGTGAAGCGCATCGGCGGCGTAACATGGAGAAACATCCACCGCACCGAAAGTCGCCAGAATGCCGTCACCCAGATATTTGTCGATATGGCCGTTAAAGCGACCAATAACGGTCGCCATCGCACTCTGGTAGCCGGTCAGAAGCGCCATCACGTCTGAGGGCTGCATTGCCTCCGCCAGGGCGGTGAAGCCGCGAATATCGATAAAGAGTGCAGCGATATCGCGCGTCGTTGCTACGCCCGACACGAGTTCCGTCGGCTCCTGTTCACCAACATTGCGGGCAATCTCCGGAGCGAAGAAGCGAGAAAGATTGCCGGCAATCACGTGGTCGCGAACCGCCGAAACGAGAAGTGCGCGCGAGCGCATCAAGACATAGGCGAGCAGGAAGGTGGTGGCGGAGATGACGATGATTTTGTCGAGCTCGGCCCCCACGAGAACTTTCGAGCCATTGGTGTATTCCACGTAATTGCGGGTGATCCCCGCGAAATCCGGGTCAAAATAGATCGCATAGATGACGAGAGACACCCAGCTTGCGACCGCAAGTGCCCCCGTCAAGATAAGAAAGGTCGGATCAAAGCGCAGCGCTCGCAGTGCGATAAAAAGGAAGAAATAGAGAACTGTCGGCGACTTGAGCACGAAGGCCGCGGGTTCGTCATATTGAACATGATACGAGAAGATAATTGCCGTTAGGAGCGCCACATCAAAGACGATCGAGGCGACGATCAGCCAAGTTCCAAGCCGGCGCCGGTAAGCCAAACCAAGCCGGAGGACCGTGAACACGGCGTAGGCAGCAAGGGCGTATGGCACGAAGTTGAAGCCTGCCGAGCCTTCCGCACGGGGCAGAAAAGCGTAAGCCGAACCGAAAAAGACGATGAGAGCCAGCTGCGCCCAGCCAATGCGGATCTCGGCTCGTTCATCGAGTTCGTCGATCCGCCGTTTGAGGCCAGGCGGGAGTGCCTTCGTTGTTCGGCTCATGCAACCGGCGCCGTCACCTCCCCAGCATGGAGCACCATGCCTTCGCAGGCGATTTCTGCAGCCGGATAAACCTTCCGCATCTGCGCACGCAGAAGGTCAAGAGCGTCATCCGAGCGCTCTGGATGGTGATGAAACATCACGGGCCGGGAGACTCCGGCTCGGCGCGCAAGCGCCACCCCCTCCTGCCAGGTGGAATGCCCCCAACCAACGTGGTCGCGGTACTCCGCGGTCGTGTATGTGGCATCGTAGACCATGATATCGCAGCCGCGGACGAAACGCTCCACGGCCTCGTCCTTGCTTTGGTCGCCGTGTTCATGATCGGTGATGATGGCGATGGAAGAGCCGCGATAGTCGAAGCGGTAACCCAGCGCACCCCCCGGGTGATTGAGACACTCACTGGTCACACGCAGGCCGTCCGCGAAAACCAATTCCTCTCCAACACTCAGATCGTGAAACGCGCAATCTTTGAAGACGACCGGCTGAACCGGGAAGAGCACGGGATCCATCAAGCGTTCAAAGATGTCACGAAGCTTGATATCCGCGAGAAGATGACCCGCCACGAAACGGACCTCGAAATCCCTGCAGTATGCCGGTCTGAAAAAAGGCAGACCGCAAATGTGATCGAGGTGGGTATGGGTAAAAAGCACGGTCGTTCGACGTTTTCCCTCCCTCAGGAAAGCTTCGCCGAGGTCGTGCACACCGCTCCCACAATCGACAACGAGGCTTTGCCCGCCTGCCTTGATTTCCATGCATGACGTATTGCCGCCATAGCGCACGGTCTTGGCGCCCGGCACCACGTAAGAGCCCCGCACGCCCCAGAAACGGATCGAAAGCCCCGTATGGTTTTCCATTTTTACACCGCTTCGCCTGCCAGCCGCCCCCTCAGTTCTGCGAGATCCTGCGTCGTGCGCTCCAGGCGATGGGCGAGCACACGCATGATATCGAAGGCCACATCGGGAAATTCCCGAAGCAGCGAGAACATCTGATCGCGCGACAAAGCCAGGGCCTCGGTCGTGTGCGTCGCGACAACCGTCGCCGTGCGCGGCACCTCAAACAAGACGGCAATCTCGCCGACAATGTCCGTGCTGCCAAGCTCGGCAATTTTCTTCCGCCCCTGACCGGTATCGACGAGCACGTCACAATCCCCGGACAGGATGATGAACGCCGTGTCGCCTTCCTCGCCCTGCCGGCACAAGACCTCTCCGGGGTGGAAGACCACGCGCTCGCTGATAAAAGCGAGAAGCTTCAATTTCGCGACATCGACGTTAGCGAAAATCGGCACCCGCGAAAGGGCCCTGACTTCCTCGTCCATGCTCATGACCGCGCGTTCCTCATCATTCGGCAGCGACCGCATCTGGATCGTCTTCGTTCCGGCCGCGGGTTCCTGACCGAGAGCGTGACGGAGGCCGCTCATCGGCAAGAATTGCGCCACCACGCAAGCTAAGGCAATGATCGAATTGATCTAAGAGGGACATTCCCGTCATTCCGACAATCACCGTGCGACCTTCCATCATCTGCAAGAGCTTGCCCAGGCGCGCATCTTCGCCCTCCTCGCCATTGCCTTTGAAAAGATCGTCGACAACGAGGATCTCCGGACGACGCATCAACCCGCGCAGCAATCCGATTTTGACCCGCTGCAGCGAAGACAGACGCGATCCGCCGATACCGACGCGGAAATCAAGCCCCGCCCGCAGAATAGGAGGACGGAGCTCGAAACGCTCGACAGCGTCGGCAATGACAGCTTCCGCCTGTTCACGACTTTTCCTGCGATCGGCGCGCAAGTGCCCGAAGAGGAGGTTCTGTTCCACCGTCAGAGCCTCGTTGAAGGATTCTCGCGAGAAGAAATGGAAGACACCGGGCGCTTTGCGCCGCAGCGCTCTCACGAGGTCAGGGCGGGCGGAGACAACGCGAGCCTCAAGTTCAGGAGTGACGATACCTAGCCGATGCTTCGCCGGGACAAGTTGCAGCGCGTAACCCAACAGTCGGGCGCGGTCGCGCGGCTTTAAACGGCCGATCCCATCTTTAGCCCGCCGCAGAACCGGCGCGACTTCCGGTAACTCGTCCATCGGAATGAAGGAGTAATTCGCCAGAGCATCGCTCTGTCCGCTGACGTTCGAAAAGAGCTCCACCATGGCGGCGGCAAGATCACGGCCCGCAGCCACCAAAACATCCTCGAGCCCCGCCTCTCTTACAGCCTCGCGAAAGGCCGGGACGTCCGCCAACTCGCGGGTCGTCACGTCAGGGTCGCGCGGCACTCCGAAGAGCAGATTCTCCGCCAGTGTGGCACTGCGATTGAAGCTGTCTTCGCGCCAAAACTCGACGAAATCCGCTTTGGCCCCACCCGCCATCACTTTCTCCGCGATCATGTTGCGAGCCGAAAGAATACGCTCGCGGGCCTCCTCGCCGAGCGCCTCCGGCAAACGCGCCTGGAGGCCGAGGCGATAAACCTCGTCGCTCATGCCGAAGGCTTCGATGTTCTCAATGATGCGGTGGTCGAGTTCTTCCACCGAACCGACCCCCGCTTCGGCCAGATCTTCCCATGAGCTCAGATACTCGTAGGATGCGTTACCGGTCAGTTCGGCTTCGGTAAGACGAGCTCTCAGAAGGGCCTCGTCGACACCATCGGACGGCGCGATCGGGCGATGCAGGAGCCCATAAACCAGATTGAAGCGGATCGTCTCATTGAGAATGTACGGATGCGCCGAGGCATAGGCGACGCGCCGGCCGAGCACAGATTGAGGCAGCGTCTCAAGGTTATATCCACCAATCTCGATTCGCCCTGCGGTGGGCGACAGAAGGCCCGCCATCATCATCAGAAGCTGTGTGCGACCGCTCGCTTCAGAACCGAGCACCGCGAGCTTTTCACCGAGCGGAATTTCCGCCGAAACGTCGTTCACTTCCTGCCCGACTCCCTCACCCGAATAGGAGACATGGGTGAGAACGAGGCTTTGCGCAGCTGAAAAATCGAGTTCCGGGTCGGCGTGCAGACGCTCCACCGGGTAAAGGTCGGGCGGATCAAACTGCTCGACGACGGCGACATACTTCACCTGGGTATCGGCAAAATTCTGATAATAATCGAGAAGCTCCTTCCACGGAGATGCAAGATCCTTATAAGCCGCGAGCACGGCGACAAGCGCGCCGAAGGAGATCTGCCCTTTGATGACCAGATATCCTCCGACGGCATAGAAAAAAAAGGGAGTGATCTGATTCATCAGATTGTTGATGAACTTGATCATGAACTTCCGCTTGAATATCTCGTAGCGGATGTCGAAATTTCTCTGCAGCCGATTGGTGAATTCGGCGAGATGGTACGCGGCCGTGTTGTTGGCATGGATATCGCGGATGCCGGCGATAGAAGCTCCGACATCCTCCGACAATTCTCGCAGATTGCGTACGCGCTCGCGTGCCAGCATGTTCACACGCTTCTGCAAGCGCGGAATGAGCCAGCCCTGGAACGGGTAGAGTGAGACAGCCGCAGCACCAAGCAGCGGGTCCTGCATGAAGATGAAGAAGAGATAGACGAGGAGCGTGCCGCCCTGAAAGATCGGCACGGCGATGGCATCTGCAATGAAGCCGCCGAGCGGCTGCACCTCAGAAGCGATCATGGCGATGATCTCACCCGACGACGCACGCGAGAAGTGCGGCAGACGAAAACGCAGAACACGCTCGAAGAGCTGATAGCGCAGGCGTCTCAAGGTGCGCTCGCCGACGAGCCCCTTATAGACGTTCATCACGTACTTAACGACGCCGTTGAGACCGACGGCGAAGAGAAAGCCGAAGGAGAGAAGGATCAGATATTCGATCTGATCAAACTCTCTCCCGAAGACGATCTTCGGGAAGTCCTTGCCGCCGATCGCCTGATTGACGATCGTCTTGGGAAGCTCCAGCGTGACATAGAGGATCGGGAAAGAAACCAGCGTGATCGCTAGAATGACGAGCTGCTGACGCCTGGAGTAGCGCCAAATATAGCGAAAGAAATTACGGTCGAGCCCGCCGTCCCGCACGCTTCTCTCCCGCTTTGCCGCGTCCGGCCCAGGGCTATTTGTATGGGTCCGCCGCATCCCGCAAACCATCTCCAAAGAAGGAGAATGCTAGCACGACGATGATCACCGGTACTACGGGTGCAACCAGCCATGGATAAACGGTGATGATCGTCACGGACTGCGCCTCGTTGAGCATCACCCCCCAGGAGATGATCGGGCGTCGCAGTCCCAGATTGAGAAAGGAGAGAGCCGTCTCGCCCAAGATCATCGACGGGATCGACAAAGTGGCGCTCGCGATCAAATGGCTCATGAAGCCCGGGACGAGATGGCGGCCGATGACGCGGGTGGGCGAGGCGCCCATGAGAACTGCCGCCTTGGCATATTCCTCCTCGCGCAATGCCAGGAGTTTCGAGCGCACGGCGCGCGCCAGGCCCGGCCAGTCGAGAAGCCCCAGAATGATGGTAATGCCGAAATAAATGAAGATCGGGCTCCAGGTGACGGGGAGCGCCGCGGACAGAGCCATCCACAGCGGAAGCTCCGGTAGGGAGCGAAGAATTTCGATCACGCGCTGGGCTGCGGCATCGACCCAGCCGCCGAAATAGCCAGCGGCTCCGCCGATCACGACGCCGAACAGCATAGAGATCGCAACGCCGACGAGCCCGACGGTCAGAGAGATGCGGGCGCCATAGACGAGACCCGAGAAGACGTCGCGTCCGAGGCGGTCGGTGCCGGCGAGGAAGAGCGTTCCGCCCACCGGCGGGCAAACGAGATGAAAGCGCGCAGGAAACAGGCCCCAGAAACGGTAAGGTTCGCCCTGGCAGAAGAAGCGCAGCTTCTGCACTTCCTCTGGAGCGCGGGTGTATTCCCAACGCAGACGATCAAGATCGACATTGGCGATATAGGGATGGACATAGGGGCCGATGAGCCGTCCGTCGTGAAAGAGCTGCACACCCTGGGGCGGAGCATAGAGATAATCGACATGCCGCTCATTGGGCGCATAAGGCGCGATCACCTCCGCGAAGGGCACCGTCAGATAAAAGATAAAGAGAACGAGGCTTGCGAAGACGGCGAGGCGGTGGCGGCGGAACTTCCACCACATGATGCGGGCCGCGGAGGCCGCATAAAACCGCTCCTGTTCGCGCGTCAGAACTTCGGCCACAGACGGATCAAAGGGCGCCTGATCGACGTAGCGCGGAAAGACTTCACCCTCGGAAGATGGCCGCTTCTTCATTTGCGGGCGGTCCCGCCAAGCCGAATCCTGGGATCGAGCACGGCGAGCAGGAGGTCAGAGACGAGCATGCCGATCAAAGTGAGGATCGCGACGAAGAGAAGGATAAAGCCTGCCAGGAACTGGTCCTGTGACTGCAGCGCATCGAGGAGGATCGGCCCGACGGTGGGCAGATTGAGCACCACGGAGACGATCACCGAGCCGGAGACGAGTGAAGGAATGAGATTGCCGATATCGGCGACAAAGGGGTTGAGCGCCATCCTGAGCGGATATTTCGCGACCAGGCGTTCCTCCGACAGGCCCTTGGCACGAGCGGTCTGCACATATTGCTTGTCGAGTTCATCGAGAAGATTCGCCCGCAGCCGTCGGATCATCCCGGCGGTGCCGGCCGTGCCAATGACGATTGTCGGCACGATCAGATGCGACAGCAGTGAGCCGACCTTGGCGAGTGACCACGGCGCGTCGACATACACGGGATCCATGAGGCCGCCGATCGACATGCCGAACCAGACATTGAAATAGTAGAGAAGAACGAGCCCCAAGAGAAAATTAGGCGTCGCAAGGCCGATATAGCCAAGAAACGTGAAAAAATAATCTCCGAATGAATATTGCTTCATGGCTGAATAGACGCCGATCGGCAGCGACACCGCATAGACGAAAAGGATCGTCGCGAAATTCAAGATAATGGTGAGCGGCAAGGCCGGGCCGATAACAGTCTCGACAGGAGCGTTATATTCAAACGACCAGCCCCAATCACCTTGCAGAAGACCGGAGAAGCCCGTGGGGCCCGGCCAGAGGCCGATCCAGATGAAATAGCGCTCGAGAAACGGGCGATCGAGCGCAAATTCGGTTCGAAGGAAGGCGATCTTATCGGCACTCGCCCCCTCGCCGGCAGCGCGCAAGGCGGCGATCTGATTGGTGAGGTAGTCGCCCGGCGGCAACTCGATGATCAAGAAGATCAGAAACGAAATGACGAACAGCGTCGGGATCATACCCAGGAGGCGGCGGAGCATATAGCGCAGCATCAGCCCCTCCTCTCGCAGACGATCAAGCGAGCTTCACTCACCTGACGCAAGGCTTTTCGTCCTGCCGAAGAGGGGCGCATCCACCATCTTCGGCTTGTCGTCGAACCAGAACGCATCCATGCGGTGAAGACCGAACTGGGCGCCGGGATCCCAGCCATAGATGCCGGCGGGAGGCACATTCCGCAGATAGTTGGAGCGTACGACAGGCTGAAAAACATCGGCGACAATACCGATGGAGAACGTCTCCGCGGCATGAATCTCCAGAATCTGCCTCCAGATCATTTGGCGTTCCTGCAGCGTCACCGTGTGCTGCCAGGCATCATAGAGTTTCAGGAGCTCGCTCGCGGGTGGATAGTCGACCGGCTCTCCCTTGGCGCCACGATGCGCATAATACTCGCCCCAGGCGGGCCAGATGAAGCTTTCGTAAGAGACCGGCGCAAAATCGTCAGGCGGCATGTCAGCTGTCGGAATGCCATTGTCGAAGCCGGCATCGGCTATCATCTGCACGAGCCCGGCATTGGCACGACGGCGGATGTTGTCACGCTCAGACGGTTTGATGACGAGATCGACACCGATCTCGCGCCATGTCTCGCGGATGAGCTCCAGAGCGTCGACGATCTCCGGGCTCTCTCCCGCCGTTTCCACGATGATCTGCAGGGGCCGTCCATCTGGCAGCATGCGAATGCCATCGCCGCGGAGCTCGGTAAGCCCGATATCCTCGAGGAGAGCTTCCGCCCGCTTAGGCTCATACTCGGTCCAGGCACTGCGATAGGGCGGTCGAAAGAGCGGGCTCAGCGGTGTGACGGAATTGTTGGAAGGTTCAGCGAGGCCGAAGAAAAGAACACGATTGATGAGCTCACGGTCGATTCCGAGCGAAAGCGCATGACGGAAGCGCACATCGCGAAAGAGTTTTCGCCAAGCTTCGTCTTCGACATTGAGATTTGGATAGAGCGCGATCCGCGCAGCTCGAGCATCAGGCCAAAACAACGTTTGATAACGGCGCTCCTGCTCTCCGTCTTTCAACACGGTAATGTCTGAAAAACTCAGGCCGCGCGCCTGCAAGTCCGCTTCGCCCGCATGCACCTTCGCAGCGACGAGGCGTGCGTCGGCGACATCCATTACGACGCGATCGATATAGGGAAGCTGGCGTCCGTTGCGATCAATGCGGTGATAGTAGGGATTGCGGACGAGAATGAAGCGGCGACCTGAGCTGGGTTGGATAACCCACGGCTGCAAGGTCGGCATCCCGGTATGCTCGTTGCCGTACATATCGTCCATGAGATTGTGTTCGGCCGCCCAACTCCTTTTGCGGTCGCGTGCCATCTCGCTCTCGATGAATGCCTTATTCCCATAGCGCCCATGCCATTTCTTCAGGAAATGCGCCGGACGATAAATGAAGGGCGGCCGTGCTTTGGCGAGGTTCTGCAGAAATCCGGGATTGGGGCCATCCCAGGAATAGCGCACGGTCAGCGGATCCAGCACCTCAAAGCGCGGCCCCTTGCCGTCGACCAGGAGAAAGCTCGGAAGTCCCGTCGGCATCAGCTCCGGATTGGATGCGATATCCTCGAAATAATAGCGGAAGTCCTCGGCCGTGAACGGATGCCCGTCAGACCATTTGTGACCCTTCCTGAGATGGAAGGTGAAGATGCGATCACCTTCGATATCCACGGATTTCAGGATGTCCGGCACGAGGTTTAGGTTTCGATCGAAGATGACGAGACGGGCATAGCCCCAGACATTGGCCAGCCGCACATCCTTGGACCGCGTGATGATCGTTTTGAGTTCACCGCCATGGCGACCGGGCCCGCCGCCTTCGGGAAAGTCATCATAGACGAGAGGCTCCTCCGGTACGCGCTCTTCGATCGGAGGCAGCGTCGCCGGGTCATGTGTGTTGCTCAACGTCTCCGTCTCGATCAACGGCGGCTGCGCATGAGCCGGAGCGACAAAAGCCGCGGCAAAAACAACAACCAAAAGAAAACTAAGGACGCGCATCAGGCGGCCTTATCGTGGGATTCAGGAAGGCAGACGAGATGGCCGGGCGCGACCTCGCGCAGGCGCGGTTCCATACCGGGGAGAAGCCTGTAGGGCTCTGGCCAGCAGGACGGCTCGCTTGCGCCGTTTTCCACCAGAGCAGAGAAATCGAGCTTGTGATCCAGGCTCGGCGTCGGGATCGCGGTCAACAATGCCTGCGTATAGGGGTGACGCGCATCCTCGACGATCGCTTTCTTGTCGGCGACCTCCACGACGCGACCGGCGCACATGACCGCCACCCGATCGGCGATATAATCGACGACCGCGAGATTGTGACTGACAAACAGAAACGTGAGACCCAGCTCGGACTTCAGATCCTTCAGAAGATTGAGGATCTGCGCCTGCACCGAGACATCCAGCGCCGAGACCGGCTCGTCGCAAAGGAGAAGTTCCGGAGAGAGCGCCAATGCCCGAGCGATACCGATCCGCTGGCGCTGCCCGCCGGAAAAAGAATGCGGATAGCGCCGGAGGTGGCTGACGCTCAGCCCCACCATGCGCACAAGCTCCTTCACCCGCTCGTATCGCTCAGCCGCCGTGCCGATGCCATGGATGGCGAACGGCTCCGTCAGGATCTCGCGCACCGTCATGCGCGGGCTGAGCGAGGAAAAGGGATCCTGGAAGATGATCTGTACTTTGCGACGAAAGGCGAAGCGTTCCGCTTTAGAAAGATGCGCCAGATCGCGCATCTCACCGCCGAGGCGGTAAAGCACGTGCCCTTCGTCGGGTGTTTCGGCCCCCAGGACGAGCTTCGCCGTGGTCGTTTTGCCCGAGCCGGACTGCCCGACGAGACCGAGACATTCGCCGCATTTCACGGTCAGGTCGAGCCGATCGACCGCCCGCACCGTTAGGGTCAGCGCGTCTCCCATCTTGCGCAGCCGATAGACTTTGCTGAGCTTGCGCAATTCAAGCAACGGCTCGTTGCCACGCGCCCGCTTGTCCTGTGCGGGACGGTGTAGAAACGTGGCCGGCTGGGCCTCAATCGGGCGGATGGGCTGAAGGCGCTCCTCCGGCCCCATATCGAAACGGGGAACAGCGCGCAGGAGTGAACGCAGATAGGGATGCTCTGGCGCACGCAAGACGGTTTCGCTCGCCCCCGTTTCCATGATGCGGCCGCGATAGATGACCGCCACATAGTCGGCGATATTGGCGACGACGCCGAAATCATGCGTGATCAGAAGCACCGCCATGTCGAGCTCGGCCTGCACCGTGCAGATGAGGTTCAAAACCTCGGCTTGGATGGTGACGTCGAGCGCGGTCGTGGGTTCGTCGGCGATCAAGAGCGCCGGCCGGCACATCAGAGCCATGGCAATGACGGCGCGTTGGCGGAGGCCTCCGGAGAGCTCGAAAGGATACGCAGACAATGCCCGCTTCGGATCCGGAAAGCGAACGAGCCTCAGCATTTCGGCCGACAGCGCCCGCGCTTCCGCCCGGCCGGCGCCACGATGCAACCGCACCACTTCACCCAGCTGGTCACCGATCGTGTGAAGCGGCGACAGCGCCGTCATAGGCTCCTGAAAAATGATGGAGATACGATCGCCGCGGATCGCTCGCATCTTAGGGCTGCGCGGGTCCTTGACCGCAAGATCCACGCTGATGCCATCGCGGGGGTCAGTGAAGACGATCCGCCCGCCTGCGATACGGCCCTTTTGCGGCATTATTCCCAGAATCGCCTGCGAAATCACGGTCTTTCCGGAACCGGATTCCCCGACGAGAGCAACCGTGGAGCCCCCGGGCACTTTCAAAGAGACGCCATCGACAGCGCGTGTGCGACCCTCGTCGCCGGCGAATTCCACCACGAGATCGGTGATCTCGAGCACCGGGCGGGGAGCCGCATCGAGACGCAACGACGGAGAGTGAGGAGCCTTTACATCGTCCACGGTTCATAGCTTGGCGGAGCCCTCAATGGCAGGCAAGCGCTTTCGCTGCGCTTCAAGACGGCTACGCAAGAGCCTCTGGAGAGAAATGCCAGAACGGCAGAGCCCGGCCGTGGCCAACTGCCCGGAAATCGGCTCCACTTCGCCGCAAAGCCAGCCGGTTCCGCACTCAAAGATCGCTATAGAAAGCCGTCCGGCGACGGGCTCTCACTCGCCTTGCAGGCGATCATCATGAAGCCAGCGCTGCTTTTTGCTTGCCATGCGCGGCCAATGAAGGCTTCAAGGCGCCGGGGCAATCAGCCCTTCCCCCCCTCTCTTGTTGGACAAGAACGGGCGCGATACCTTTCTCCGGGGCAAGTTGGTACTGGGGAATGGTCATGCCCTTTCGTGTACGGCGGGCTCGGCAGCGGCATGACACAGAAATCACGCGTTCTTATCTATAGCCACGATACATTTGGGCTGGGTCATCTCCGGCGATGCCAGGGACTCGCCGAGGCGATTGTCGAGAATTTCGAACATGCATCGGTGATGATCCTGTCGGGATCACCGATCATCGGCAGCTTCGAGTACCGCTCGCGCGTCGATTTCGTTCGGGTTCCGGGCGTTATCAAGCTCAGGAACGGCGAATACACCTCCCTTAATCCGAAGATCGACATCGACGAGACGTTGTCGCTGCGCTCATCGATCATCGAGCATACCGCCTCCATCTATCGACCGGACATTTTTATCGTCGATAAAGAGCCCTACGGATTGAGAGGCGAAGTACGGCCGACGCTGTCTCTCCTGAAGAGGCAGGGAACGCGCCTGATACTCGGTCTCCGCGATGTGCTCGACGATCAGGAGATCCTCGCTCAGGAATGGGCGCGCAAGGATTCCTACCGGGCCCTCAGCGACCTCTATGACGATATCTGGGTCTATGGCCTGCCTTCCATCTATGACCCACTCGCCGGGCTGCCCATCAGTGACGCTGTCCGTGACAAAATCGTCTTCACGGGCTATCTGCGGCGCCAACTGCCGCGGCACGATCCGAACCATCCGCAGCCTTTCGACGGCGATCCCTTCATCCTCGTCACACCGGGCGGCGGAGCGGACGGCATTGAGCTCGTCGATTGGGTGCTGCGCGCCTATGAGGCGCAGGAGCGGCCGCTCTTTCCCGCATTGATCGTGCTCGGACCTTTCATGGCGCATAACGATCAGCTGGGGTTCTTCGAGCGGGCACAATCGCTACGCAACGTCAAGACGATGCGCTTTACGCCGCAACTCGAACCACTCATCAACGATGCCGTCGCCCTGGTCGGCATGGGCGGCTACAACACGTTTTGCGAGGCTCTTTCCTTCGACAAGCCGACGCTTCTCATCCCACGTGTCGTTCCGAGGCGCGAGCAGGCGATCCGAGCCGAACAGGCGGAGAAGCTCGGCCTGTGCACGCATCTGCCGATCGACGACTACCCGGATGTGAGCGCCATCACCGAAGCGCTTGCGGATTTGCCAGAGCGACCATTGCCATCGCAGCATTTCGTTCCGGGCCTGCTCGATGGGTGGGAGACGATCCGCGAATTGCTCACGCCCTTTCTGGAAGCCCCTGCCCTCAAGCGCAGCCTGCCGTGAGCAAGGCTTCTCGCGGGTTCAAAATGCGCGTCGCGACAATCCTCAAAGGCTATCCGCGCCTGTCGGAGACTTTCATCGCCCAGGAGATCCGAGGGCTGGAGCGGCGCGGCATCGCGCAACGCATCGTCTCGCTGCGCCATCCCACCGATCCTTATGAACACGACATCCACCGCGAAATCGAAGCCGAGCGCTATTATCTTCCGGAATATCTCAAAGACGATCCGAAACGGGTGTCACAGGCACGGCGGAAGGTGGAGAAGCTTCCGGGTTTTGAAGCGGCAAAAGCTGAGTTCGCGAAGGACTTCGCCCGCGATCCGACAGCCAACCGTCAGCGCCGCTTCGGACAGGCGGCTGTGCTTGCTGCAGAAATGCCAGATGATATCGGGTGGATGCACTGCCACTTCCTGCACACCCCCGCTTCGGTCGTGCGCTATGCAAGCCTGATGACGGGCATCGGCTGGTCGTTTTCGGCCCACGCCAAGGATATCTGGACAACACCACCAGCGGAGCTCGCCGACAAACTCGCGAGCGCCGCATGGGGCGTCACCTGCACCGAGGCGAATCTTCAGTATCTTCGAAGCCTGACGGACGATCCCGAGAAGATCGAGCTCGTCTATCACGGTCTCGACTTTTCCCGCTTTCCCAAAGAGCCGCGCCGTGAGCCTTCGGACGCTAGCTGCTTCACGCTCATCACCGTCGGTCGAGCCGTCGAGAAGAAAGGCTTCGACGATCTTCTCACGGCGCTTTCACGTCTGCCTGCGGAGCCCCGGTGGCGGCTCGTCCATATCGGCGGCGGCGCACTGATTGCACCACTCAAGGCACAAGCCGAACGGCTTGGGCTTTCAGGACGTATCGAGTTTCGCGGACCGCAGCCGCGCGCCGCCGTTCTCGCAGCCTTGGATCAGGCCGATCTGTTCGTCCTGCCGTCACGCGTGACCGCGGATGGCGATCGCGACGGCCTGCCGAATGTGATTCTGGAGGCGGCCGCCTTCGCCTTGCCGATCATCGCAACCCGTGTCTCGGCGATCCCGGAATTCATCGACGATGGCGTCACCGGCCGGCTCGTGGCGCAACGCGACACGGAGGAGCTTGCGGCAGCGATCACAGCCTTGATGGGCGACGGAGACTTCCGACGGCATCTTGGTCTTGCGGCCTTCCGCCGAGCACATTCCGATTTTGCCGCAACGCCAGGGATCGACAAGGTGGCAGCGATGCTGCGGTCTTCTTTGATTGGCGATCAGGAGGATCAAGAAGCATCTGCCGCGAGCGCCAGATGAAGATTGCTTTCTACGCGCCGATGAAACCTCCGGACCATCCTGTTGCATCCGGTGACAGAACCTTTGCCCGCGCCATTCTTGCCGCTCTCAGGGCTCTTGGGCACGAGGTCGAGGTGGTTTCTCGCTTCCGCAGCTGGTGCCGCAATCCTGAAGAACAGACCGCGCTCGCGCATGCCGCAGAGGCGGAACGGGCGGCGGTGCGTGGCCGGCTCGAAACCGCACCTCCGGATCTTTGGCTTACCTATCACCTTTATCACAAGGCGCCGGATTGGCTCGGACCTGAGATCAGCGCAGGACTCAGAATCCCCTATGTCGTGATCGAGGCAAGCTTCGCGGAAAAGCAGCGTTCTGGCCCCTGGCGCGAGGGGGCTGCGGCTGCGGAGGCGGCGCTTGCGAAAGCCGACATGGTCGCGGCGATCCAGTCTGAAGATCTTGCAGGACTTCGCAAAATCGTGCCGCCGGCGCGGCTTACCCATCTCGCGCCCTTCATGGAGCTTAGTCCGTTTCTGCGCGTCGAAAGCAAGCCGCATTCTGGATCTCTCCGGCTCCTTGCTGTCGGCATGATGCGGGAAGGCAGCAAGGCCTCCACATACCAGGCCCTCGCCAGAGCACTGGCGGCATGGGAGGAGGCAGACTGGACGTTGACCGCCGTGGGGGACGGCCCAGAACGGTCCACGCTCGAACCGCTCTTCCCGAAAGCCAAAACACGCTTCGTCGGCGCGGTCGCGCCCGACGCGATGCCCGCTCTTTACGCGGCGGCTGATGTTTTCGTGTGGCCCGCTCGCAAAGAGCCACTCGGCTTTGTGTTCCTGGAAGCGATGGCAAGCGGCCTTCCTATCATTGGAGGCCGTGGCGGCGGCGTGCCGGATCTGGTGCAGGACGGTGTGAACGGCTTTCTCGTCGAGCCGCAAGAGCCGCAGAACGTGGCGGCGGCGCTTTCCCGGCTCGCTGATCCTGGGCTGCGGGCGCGGATGGGCGCGGCGGGTCGGCTGATCGCGGCCGAAAAGCACAGCCTCGAGGCGGGCATGGCAGGATTGTCCTCCCTCATCGCGCGAGCGGGTGCCACCGCCCGCGAGACCGCCTGATGCGGGCGCTGATCTGGGTTCAGCATCTTCTGGGCGTCGGGCATGCGGTCCGCGCTGGCGCGATCGCGCGCGCACTTCGTGAAGAAGGCGTCGCCGTCACGCTCGTAACCGGGGCGTCTCTGCCAGGCTCCGTCGATACACAGGGCATCGAGGTCACGACTTTACCGGCGGCACGGGCATCCGATCCGGCCTTCAGCGCCATCATCGATGACAATGGCCGCAAGGTGGATGATGCCTTCTGGCAAAGGCGACGCGACATCCTTCTCGCGCTCGCCGATCGGATCGATCCCGACATCGTGGTGACGGAGGCATTCCCGCTCGCAAGGCGCGCCTTTCGGACAGAGCTCGTCCCATTTCTTCAGAAGTTACGGGGGAAGCCCCGGCAACCCATCATCGCCGCTTCGGTTCGTGACATCCTGGTGCGCAAGCCGGCCGACAAAGAAAGGGCGATGGCCGATCTTGCCCTCGCCTGTTATGACAAGCTCCTGATCCATTCCGATCCGCAGCTCGTGCGGCTGGAACATAGTTTCGGGGAAGCGGAAAGGCTCGCGCCGCTCGTCACCTACACGGGCTATGTCAATTCCAGTTCCACCGTGCCCGCACCGGATGGTGATGGGGAAGGCGAGGTCATCGTCTCTTGCGGAGGTGGAGCGGTGGGACAAGCCATCCTGCGGGCTGCGCTTTCAGCGCGCCTGCATAGCTCCAATGCAGCCACATGCCTTTGGCGGGTGCTTGCTGGTCCCCATCTAAGCTCCGCAGATTTTGCCGCTCTTGCGAAGGCTGCCCCGCCGGGCATCGTTGTGGAGCGAGCAAGGCGTGACTTTCCAGATCTCCTGAAACGTGCGCGGCTGTCGGTGAGCCAGGCTGGCTACAACACCGCCGTCGACATCTTGCAGGCCAAGGTGCCCGCGCTCTTCGTTCCATTCGCGGCCGGATCTGAAACCGAGCAAACGCAGCGTGCAGACCTATTTGCCATCAATGGGCTTGCCGTCGTCGTGCCAGAAGAAGCTCTTTCTGCGGAGAACCTCGCCCGGGCAGTGGACCAGGCGATGCAGCTTAGACCGATGGCTGTGCCGTTTTCGCTGGATGGCGCCCAAAAAACCGCCAAGCTTTTGATCGCGGCGGCGAAAAGAGGATCGTGATGGAAGAAGCGGAGCGGTTTTGCGCGCGATTGGACGCGGCGGCGGAGACCGGAAGGGCGCTTTCCTTCTGGTGGCGCGACGACGATGCCACCGAACCGACGCCCGAGCTCGACAGACTGGCGGGGCTTTTCGGCGAGCTCGACGAGGCCAGGCGTCCACCGCTCGGCCTCGCGGTGATCCCGGACGGCGCCCGCCCGGCGCTCGTCGACCGGCTCGCACGCGAGCCCCATATCGCCATCCTGCAACACGGACTGGCGCACAGGAATCATGCGCAGGAAGGCGAAAAGAAGTCGGAATTTCCGCTCTCACGCCCGCTGACGAATTGTCTCGCCGATGTCAAAACCGGTCGCACGCGGTTGCTGCAGCTTTTCGACGGCAGGCTCCTCCCCGTCTTTGTGCCGCCATGGAACAACGTCTCGCGTCCCGTTGTGGAGGGGCTGACTGCGCTCGGGATCCAGGGTCTGTCGCGATTTGGTGCGACGAAGGGCGCGTGCGGGGAATGCAACACTCATCTCGACATCATCGAATGGCGGCACACGCGCGGCTTCATCGGCCGAGAGGCGGCCTACCGCCTTCTCACTCAGGAGGCGGAGCGGCGGCTCGCAGGCGCCAGCGAACCGATCGGCGTGCTCACTCACCATCTCGCCCATGACGAAGCCTGCTGGGCCTTCTCCCGCGAATTGCTGACGCTCCTCGCAAATCATCCCGGCGCGGCCTTTCCACCTCTTCAGGAGCTTTTCGCGCTCCGCGAGCCGGGATGCCCAACGACCCATGGGTGAACCGCCAAGCCCGCGGGAGTTGTTTCGCGCCGTCAAGAAGCTCGGCCTCTTGCAGCGTTTTCAGGATGCCGGAGATGTTCGCATCGCGGCAGATCCCACATGTGCCGAATTCCTGAAAGGCTACCGCAACGGTGCCCATGCCGCCCTTCTTCTCGAGGAAGGATCATCGGCCTCCGCTCGCCATCCCTGCCAGATCATCGCTGTCTCGTGCGATGATGAAGCAGGTCTGAAACATCGCCTGACAGGTCGGTTTCCGGATACGATCGTCGCCGGCTTCATCGGCGATGCGGCTCTCAGAGCAGCGGCACATACCGATCCCCTTGCCGACGACACCGGCATCCTCAGCGAGCCGGAGCCCAGCCGGCTCTATGCCGTTATCTGCGGGCCCCGCACTGGCTCCACCTGGTTCGTCAATCTCCTGCGCGAAACGGGACGGCTCGGTCGGCCCACCGAGCATCTGCGCCCGCTGATCGTTTTCATGGCACGTCACCGAAGCCGCTTTGGGGTGGATCTCGGCCGCTGGCTCGCCCTTCTTGTGCGGCAGGAGCAGAAAAACGGGGTCTTCGGGACAAAGGTCATCGACGATTTCGCCATTTCGCTTGCTCCGCTTCTCGATGCCAGCGAACGGGCCGTGGTCCAGCGCCTTGCCGCGAAGACGCGCTTCATCCGCTTTCGTCGGCGTGATCGTGTGGCCCAGGCGGTGTCGGAATATATCGCGGAAGCGACAAAGGTCTGGCATGTGCGCAACAGCGAAGCGATGGCCGCCTACAGCGAGGCGAAAGAGGCCGTCACCTACGACTATCAGCGCATCCTCGCCTCCTATCGCCGGCACAGCGCCGCCGAAGCCACCATCGACGACTGGCTTTTCAGGACAGGAAGGCCAGCACTCAATGTCGTCTACGAGGACGTTCTCGCAGCACCGGAAGAACGCATTGCCGAGATCTTCAGCTTTCTTGGGGGTGCGACGGCACCCACGTTGCGGATTTCACCAACACGCTACCAGCGGCTCGGCGACGAAGTGAACGACGATATGGCACGCCGCTTTCGTGCAGAGTTCGGTCTTGAGACGCCCTCCTCGTAGACCCGCCAGCTGTGCGTTCTCACAAGCCGAGCTCGCGGCAAATCTCCTCCGCCAGCATATCGGTGCATTTCTCGCTGCGCGCGAAATCATCGAATAAGAGCGACCACGTGCCGTCGCCGGCATCGCGGTAGGGGCCAAATTTAAAATACTGATTCGGACCGAGATGGTGATGGCCGATGCGGCCTGTCACCTGCGCCACCCGCTCGCCGTTGACGAAGAGTTCGATGCGGCCGTCACCGTCGGGCCCGGCGCGTGTGAAAGCGATGATATCGAACCAGCCATCCTCCGCTTCGGGCAAGGTCGGCACAAAACGGGTCAGATGGATCTCGTCCGTGCAGGCATCATACTCTTCGTGGCGGGCAGGTCGATCGCCACCCTCCGCAATCACCCAGCCACGGCTTTGACCATCATAGGGTCGGTTCCAGACCTCCATTTCGCCCGGCTGGCACGGGGAGATCCTGGTCCCGTCAGCGGAAAGCAGCGGCTTCAGCAATTCGGTCTCGACGGTGAAGAAGAGCTTCCCGTCGCGCAGTCTCAGAGCCAGGAAGGGGCTCGAATTGCCGGGGACGCCCTTCGGGATCGTACGCTTCCATTGCGCCAGGACGTGCCGGTGATCACCGTCCGGGCGGGGACCGACGAAACGCACCGAAAAGCGGTACCAGACGGGCGTTCCGTACGGCAGATGGGCGCTCTTCGATTCCCACAATTCGGCACGCTCGCTGCAATCTTCCGCCTGTGGCGGACAATGCTCCTCAAGTGTGAGCTCGATCGCGGTCGAGCCGTCCCGCCCCTCCCCCGGCACGAAGCGGTAGCTGCCGGCCCGCTGCTCGAAATTGTCTTTGTAATAGAGAACGGCGGGATCGAGTTCGCCGCTTTCGAAATCCTCTCGCAGCATTTTCGCCTGTCCGGCGGATGCAAAGAGAGAGAACCAAAGGCCGGCAAAAAGGAGCGGCAGGAAAAAGCGCATCGGTCTCATCACCAGAGGCAGGGATCCCCACAAGGCCTTACCGGTCACGGTTTGCGCACGCAATCCAAGCTCTGCGGGCGGTTGCCACCCACAGCCGGCCGCGACCGATTCGGGGAAAGCGACCAGCAGGACTACGAAACATGAGGGAATTGGCTGGGGCGGCAGGATTCGAACCTGCGAATGGCGGCACCAAAAGCCGCTGCCTTACCGCTTGGCTACGCCCCAATGCACGCTCGCGAGAGCAGTGAATGCGCCTATAAGGGCTTTGACGAAATTGGGCAACATGCCGAGCCCATCAAGAGCCTGCGAAGCAGCCTGCGACATAGCTGCAGGCCTCTTATGCGAAATCCATTGCATGACATTAAGAAGATGGCTTGAAGCTGAAGCGGTGCAAGGCTATAAGCCACCCCGCTTTGGCGGAGTGTAGCGCAGCCTGGTAGCGCACCTCGTTCGGGACGAGGGGGTCGCAGGTTCGAATCCTGCCACTCCGACCATTTTATCCCGAGGCTTTGGGGCGGGATCGCGGCCCCTTAGCTTTAGCCGGCCTATACTGCCGGCCCAGTCTGGGCCAAAGATCCAGACCGCGACGTCTCTTCTCCCAAGCCCTGACAGAACCGCCGCTCAAGGTGCGAATCGCAGTTTTGATTCGGATCCTATCGGCCGGCCGAGCGGGTGAGCCGGCTGCAGCCGATTCGGGGACTCCCGATCCGGCAGGACGCTGTCGGTTGCGACGCATTCGACCGCGCCAGATCGTTCAAGCGGCAGCTTTTACGTCCGGAATATGATGGCGCAATTCCTGAACGATCGACCGCACACCTTCCGCGGTCAAATGCGGACGCGGGCCGAAACCGTGATTGGCAAAGCGCTGGCGCAGCCGCTTGCTGTTGCACTTCAGGAAGAAACGAAGATCTGCAAGCGCATCAGGTGCCGCTGAAACGGCTGTGGAGGCGCTGGCGCGCGCAAGCCGCATGCAGCCGTCAGCCTCAGGATAGAAAAGCATCGCATCGTCTGGCCCGAGGTTCCTGTCGATCTCCACGCGTCGTTTCTGCACGTGGATATAGTCGAACTCCACGTCTTCGCCGTCGAGAGGTCGACCGAAGAGCCGCCCTTCTTCGACATGGAAGCTCGCAAATCTCTGACCGCCGACCACCGGCAAACGGTGGAAGGGCTCAACATCGCCGATCGATATCGGAAAACGTCGTTCCCAGGCGATCAGGCCGCTCTTCTCCAATTCCGTAAGCACGACATGAAGGAAGAGAAACTCATCGAGCGCGAGGTGCCGGTGCGGGTCGAACATCGCAAAGCTCGGCTCGCGCCGATCCGCTTCGAGAAACACCGCCTGCGTAACGTCGAAAGCGTCGGACTCACCTACGAGGAAATGGCCGAACTGACCGAAGATGCTGGGCGGACCATTCGACGCTCGCGCGGACAGGGGCTCCAGAATACGGCGCGAATAAAGACAATCGATGTCGGCCCAACCCCAGCGGCGCGCGGCTCCGACCACCTGCGGGAAAATGAGATTCAAGAAAGGCTTCAGGTCGCAGATCTTGTAAGGATAAGCGAGCAAGGCGTCATAGGAGATGCCAAGCGGGTTCGCCGGCGCGAAGGCCGAACGAAAATCGACATGAGAGATACCTTCAATAGTCGGTGAAGGCTGATCGGAAAGAAGGACGATGTCGGCCCGGTCGGCGCTGCATCCCAGCATTCGCAGAGAAAGCAATGCGAAATCGGACAGTTTGCCGAGGAAAGGAATGAGGATCATCGGCTTCTCGGAGGAAACCGGCAACGCCTCGGCCGGACTAAACGCGTCTATATGGGGATGGTAGGACATCTTTGGCCCTCACGTGCCGCAACCTTCTAGGGCACGTCACACGCTCACCATCCGCCTTCTTCTGATTGCCGGCAAGCCTCTCGCAACTTTGAGGTAAATGGTACCAATCGGCAGCGGCGGGGAAAACCGCCGCTGGCCGAAAAGCTGATCAATCGATATCGAACGAGACGCCCTGAGCGAGCGGCAAGGCGTTGGAATAATTGATCGTATTGGTGGCGCGCCGCATGTAGCCCTTCCAGGCATCGGAACCCGACTCGCGGCCGCCGCCGGTATCCTTTTCACCGCCGAAGGCACCGCCGATCTCTGCACCCGAGGGGCCGATATTGACATTGGCGATGCCGCAATCGGAGCCCGCCGCCGATAGGAAACGCTCCGCCTCGCGCAGATCGGTCGTAAAGATGCACGAGGACAGGCCCTGGGAGACGTCGTTCTGGATCGCGATCGCCTCGTCGAGTTCGCGATACTTCATGCAGTAGAGGATCGGCGCGAAAGTCTCCTCGCGGACGATGTCGGTCTGCGCCGGCATTTCGACAATCGCCGGATGTACGTAGGCCGCGTCTGGATAGGTATCGACAAGCGCCCGGCCACCGCCATGCACGGTGCCGCCATCGGCGGCGGCCGCCTTGAGCGCCTTGTCCATCATCTCCGCCGCCGCACCGTCGATCAACGGCCCGACGAGCGTTCCATCCGCCAAGGGATCGCCGATCGGCAGCTTGGCATAGACCTCGGCCAGACGCGGCACGAGCTTGTCGTAGACATCCTCGTGGACGATCAACCGCCGGAGCGAGGTGCAGCGTTGGCCGGCCGTGCCGACCGCGGCAAAGACGATGGCCCGCACGGCGAGCTCGAGATCGGCGGACGGGCCGACAATCATGGCGTTGTTGCCGCCAAGCTCGAGGATGAGCTTGCCGAAGCGAGCAGCGACCTTCGGCCCGACAGCCCGGCCCATACGCACCGACCCCGTGGCCGAGACCACGGCCACGTCAGGGCTTTCCACCAGCACATTGCCGGCTGCCGCGTCGCCGATGACGACCTGCAGCAGCCCCTCCGGTGCATCGCCGAAACGGGCGAGCGCACGCTCAAAGATCCGTTGCGTGGCAAGCGCCGTCAGGGGCGTCTTCTCCGAGGGCTTCCAAAGGATCGGATCGCCGCAGACCAGCGCGAGCGCGGCATTCCATGCCCAAGGCGCAACCGGAAAGTTGAAGGCAGTGATCACGGCGCAAGGGCCGGCCGGATGCCAGGTCTCGCGCATCGAATGTCCGGGACGCTCTGATGCGATCGTCAGGCCATAGAGCTGCCGCGACAGGCCGACAGCGAAGTCGCAGATGTCGATCATCTCCTGCACTTCACCGAGGCCTTCCTGATAGATTTTGCCGCATTCGAGCGCGACCAGGCGTCCGAAGTCCTCCTTGGCAGTACGCAGCTCTTCGCCAAGGAGACGAACAAGCTCGCCACGGCGCGGCGCGGGCACGTCCCGCCAGGCCTTGAATGCTGCCTTCGCTGTCGCGACCATTGCCTCGACATCGCCGGGGGCGTGGGTTTCGAGGCGCGCGATCTCCGATCCGTCAACCGGCGTGGTAACGACGAGCGAGCCCGAGGACGTCTGCCCGGCCGAGAGCCCGCAAGCGTCGAGAAGCGTCTGATACGTCATGAAATGAATTCTCCGCGTGTTCTTGATGTGATCGGGCAATGCAGTGGCCATGCCTCCTTACGACATGCCCGCTTGCCAAGGGCAAGAGCCGTCAGGGGGCGAAAGCTTTGGCCAGACTGAAACGATCGGCGGTCCACCCCTCCAGGACAGTGCCGCAAGTCCTCATGTTCCTTTGGAAACCTCTGCAAATCTGGCGTGACTGGCGATGATGCCGGGCCACGCCCTCTCTACGACCAGCGCGCTCAGGGCGAGGTCGGCCAGGGACGACCCCTTGAAGCAGAAGAGCCGGCGGCCGCGTGTCGCAGGACTTGTCGCCTCCCGGACCGCAGTTTCCCGACACAACGCCAGAAGGTCGGTGGCGAACTCCGCCGTGTCGATCTCGCGCCCGTTCACGTCCCAAGGATGCGTGCCCTGCGCCAGATCGTCGGTCGCCAGAACATCGAAAGCGGCAAAACTCTCGGGCAGCCAGGCGCGGCCCAGATCGACAGCGGACACGAAGCAGTCACGTTTCAGGACGCGCGCATCAAGGAACGGCACCAGCTCCGGCGAGGCCGGCACCATCGAGACGACGATATCGGCGCGCTTGAGCAGATCCTGCGGCGAAGACACGACCTCGCCGGCAAGACCGCGCGCCTCCGCGGCCTTTGCGAGGCGCGCGGCTGACGCCTCGCTTCGACTGAAGGCGAGAAGATGATCGAGACCAGGCCGGAGAGCGCAAAGGGCTGCGAGATGCTGGTGGGCCTGCAGGCCGCAACCGATCATGCCGAGCGTGCGGGCGCCGGGCGGGGCGAGATACGCGCCCGCGACGGCAGAGAGCGCCGCCGTGCGGATAAGCGTGATCTCGTTGCCGTCGAGGACGGCGATCGGCTTGCCGGTGTCATAATCGCTGGCGATGATGAGGCTGTTGATACCGGGCCCCTCGCCGCCCGGAGGCACCGTCGCGATGCCCGTCCATTTCACGACAGCGAGGCCGGTGGATGCCGAAGCCGCTGCCATCGCCTGGAAGCCGTGCCCGGGGGCAAGCGTGAGCGCCGTCTTGGGTGCCCTCACGGCGCGGTCTTCGCTGGCCGCCCGGAAGGTGTCGGCAACGGCGCGCCGAGCTTCATCCGGCGTGATGGCGAGCGCCCTGATCTCGGCCTCGCCCAGAAATCGGGGGGCTTCATTCACGCGGCAAATCTCCGGGGAGAGAAAGCCGCATCCTCCGGGGAGACCACGCCGGCTGTCAGGAAACGCGAGACGATCTGCGCCGTCACGGGCGCCTGGATCATACCGGAATGCCCATGACCGAAAGCGTGCACGATATCGGCGCAGGCCGATGCCGCGCCGATCGAAGGAAGGCCGTCCGGTGTCGACGGTCGGTGACCCATCCAGCGCTCCACGCGATCGGGAGACTGCACACCGTGGAGCCCGGGAAACAGCTTCTTGCCGAAGGCGAGGAGGATGTCGGCACGGCGCCAGTCCGGCGGGGCATCGAGCGAGGCAAGCTCGACCTGTCCTGCGATGCGCAGGCCACGGTCCGTCGGCGTCACCGCCATCTTTCCGTCGGCCGGCATGACCGACATCGGCGGATGGCCGATGACCCCGGGCAGGACCACATGATAGCCGCGTTCAGAGACGAGCGGAACATTGTCGCCCGCCTGGCGCGCGAGTTCGGCCGACCAGGCGCCGGCGGCAATGACCGCGCGGTCGCAGGCAATGCGTCCATCGCCCGTCACCACATGTGTGAGACGGCCATGCGTCGTCTCGAAGCTGCGAGCGGCGCTGCGGACGTGACGGCCGCCCTCGGCGCAGAAATGCGCCACAAGGCCTTCGCAATAGCTGCGCGTGTCGCGGAGGAAGGCCCCCTCATCGACCCTAATCCCGAAGTTATACTCCTCCGACAGCGCCGGCTCCCGCTCGATCAGCGCCGCGCGATCATGTTCGCTGAAGCGGACACCGAGCTCCTTGCGCATCTTCCATTCTCGCGCCTCGCGCTCGATGTCGGAACGGTCGCGATAGAGGAACCAGACCCCCTCGTGGGCGATGAGATGCTCGATGCCGGCCGACCGCGCCCATTTCAGGTGCCAGTCCACCGTCCTGCGGCACAGGCGGTAACGATGCGCGGCACAGATCTCGACCTTCCGCCAGCTGCTTCCTGCGCGCAGGAAGCGGACAAGCCATGGCAGAAGCGACGGCAAGTGGCGCCAGCGGATGACGAAGGGGCCGGACGGATCGGCAAGATAGCCCGGCACGTCTCGCCACAGGCCTGGAACCGACATCGGCATGATCGAGGCCGGACTGAGCCACGCGCCGTTGCCATAGGAGGCCGCCTGATCGCCCCCCGGAGGGCCACGATCGAGGAGGATCACATCGTGACCGGCCTTCTGGAGCTCCAGGGCGCAGAAAATGCCGACGATACCGGCACCGATCACGACGGTGCGGAGCGGCTTCTCTGTCGGACCCTGCGAGGCGACACTTGCATCGGACGATGTCACTGCCGTTCGTCCTCGATAGCATGACGACAATCGCGCGGGACGGCGACGTGGGAGGCCGTCGGCTCGCGATATGGCGGCAACCTCACGTCCATCACCGTCCCACCGTCTCCCCTATTGTTTGGCAACGCCGCGCCTGCGCAGGATCTCCGAGCCGAGGATCACCGCAGTCATGAAGGCGAGGATGAGTGTGGCGACGGCCGCGAGCGCCGGGCTGACACGCAGAAGCGCATCGTCCCACATCTGCTTCGGCAAGGTGGTGACCTGCCCGCCCGTCACGAACAGCGAGATCGTCAGCTCGTCGAAGGAGATGATGAACGCGAACATGAACGCGGCGATGAGCCCCGAACGGATCAGCGGGAAGGTCACGTTGAGGAAGGTGCGCACGCCGTTCGCCCCGAGTGTCGAGGCGGCCTGATCGAGCCGGATGTCGTAGTTCTTGAGAACCGCCACGACCGTGACGACGACATAGGGAATGGCCAGGACCGTATGCCCGATGATGAGGCCGATGGTCGTCCCGACGAGACCGATCTGGGCGAAGAGATAGAAGAGCGCCACCGCGATAATGATGTGCGGCATGATCAGTGGCGAGATTAGGAAGGCCATGATGGCTGTCGTGCGGCGGGCGCGCCGGACCAAATAGAAGGCCGCCGGAACGCCGAGGATGAGGGCCACCACGGCGACGCTGAACGCGACGACGAAGGAGCGCCAGGCCGCACCGATCCACAGGGGATTGTCGAGGACCTCGCGATACCATTGCAGCGAAAAGCCTTTCGGTGGCCAGCTGAGGAACTGAGATTCGCTGAACGAGACCGGGACGACGAAGAAGGCCGGAACGGCGAGAAAGGCGATACCGGCGAGCGCGACGAGGCGTAAGACCTTGCCGCCAATTCGGCACGGCTTGCGGTCCGGCCGAACCGGCACGAGAGCGCCCAGAGCGCGGCCGATGACGTCGGATATCTCCGAGATCACGGTCAGGAGAAGATTGCCAACCTTCGAACCGAGCCAGGAGAGCGGATTGCGCGACGAGGAACTCCCGCGCACATCGCCGCCCGAAAGCGTCGAAAGGCCGACGAGCCGGTCATAGATGTAGAAGATGACGAGCGCGACGACGAGAAGCATGATCGCGATCGCACCGGCGAAGCCCCAATTCAGCATCTCCTTGATCTGGAAAATGACGAGCTGGACGATAACGGTCTCGCGCTCGCTGCCGAGGAGCGCCGGAGTGATGAAGAAACCGAGCGAGGTGATGAAGACGAGAAGCCCGCCTGCGGCAGCGCCCGGCAGAGAGAGGGGAAAATAGATCCGCCAGAAGGCCGCGGCCGGCCGAGCGCCGAGCGTTCCCGCCGCATCGGTGAGACGCTTGTCGATATTCTCCATGACGGACAGCATGGTGAGCACGCAAAGCGGCATCAGCGCATGCACCATGCCGATCATGACACCGGAGAATTGGTAGAGAAAAGACGGCGGATCGCTGACGCCGAGCGCCTGAAGCAGCTGATTGAGCGCACCGTTGCGCCCGAGAAGCACGATCCAGGCAAAGGTTCTGACGAGGAAACTCGTCCAGAACGGCATCAGAACGAAGATCGCCAGGAGATTGCGCCGGCTGGGAGGCAAAGTCGCGAGCAGATAGGCGATCGGATAGCCGGCGATGATGGCAAAGAGGGTCGTCCAGCCGGCAATCTTGAAGGTGATGAGCATCACCCGGACAACGACGGTGGATTCGCCGAGGCGGGCATAGTTTTCCGCACTGAGCCCGCCATCGGAGCCGACGAAGCTGCGTCCAAGCAACAGCGCCACCGGATAGACGAAGGCGACGGCAAGAAAGAGGGCCGCCGGGATCAGAGGCCAGCTGCCGCGCAACGTCGCAAGCGCTCGGCCAAGCGGACGCGCGGGCGCCGGCGCCGCAGAGCTGGACATGTCAGTCATGGGCCAGCACCACGCAGGATTCGGGTTCCCAGGAAAGAACCGCTTCCTTGTTGGGGGCAAGGCCGTCGCGCGACTGGCCGGTGAGGATCTGAGCTTTGAGCTGCTGCCCCTGATGGCCCTCGAAAAAGCACTTCGTCGTCCCGCCGGTCATGACGGCCTCGATGAAGGTGGCGGTGACGGAATTGGCGCCTGGCTCTGCAGCATTGATGCGGATGGCTTCGGGGCGGATCATCACGACGGCCTTATCGCCGACACTCAGCTCCGTGGTGGTGGGACCGCTCACCGTGCTGCCGTCGGCAAGCACGACCGCGCAGTCGCGTTCCCCACGGCCGGTCACCTCGCCCTGGAGAAGGTTCGATTCGCCAAGGAAGTCCGCAGCAAAACGCGTCTTCGGGCGGAAATAGAGTTCTTCAGGCGTGCCGATCTGCTCGATCCTGCCCTGCCGCATCAGACAGATGCGATCGGACATCACGAGCGCCTCTTCCTGATCATGCGTCACGTACAGCATGGCGAGACCGAGACGCTCGTGCAGACGCTTGATTTCGTATTGGAGCTGTTCGCGCAGCTTCTTGTCGAGCGCGCCGAGCGGTTCATCCATGAGGACGATCGACGGCTCGTAGACGAGGGCGCGGGCGAGCGCGATACGCTGCTGCTGGCCACCCGAGAGCTGGCGTGGATAACGGTTTTCCGTGCCCGGAAGCTGCACGACTTCCAGAATCCGGCTCACTGCTTCATCGATCTTCGGAGCTGACCAGCGGCGCATGCGGAGCGGAAAGCCGATGTTCTCGGCAATCGTCATATGCGGAAACAGAGCATAGTTCTGGAAGACCATGCCGATGTCACGCTGATACGGCGGGAGATAGGTCGCGAGATCCCCATGGATCCTGATCTCGCCGCTGTCGGGTTCGTTGAGACCCGCGATCGCCAGCAGGAGTGTCGTCTTGCCCGAGCCGGAAGGGCCGAGAAGAGTGAGAAATTCGCCGGCGCGGACCTCGACGGAGGCTCCCTCGAGCGCCACGAACTCTCCAAAAGTCTTGCGGAGGTTGCGGACTTCGAGCTTCAGCGAATCGGAATTTGACGAACCGTCAGCCATCTTCATGAAGGAAACCTTGGATAGGAGGTCGTCCTCCCGCACAGGAGCGGGAGGACGAGATCTTGTCAGGACAGGAGCCACTCGTTGAAGCGCTGTTCAGCCTCTTCCTTGTGCTCACCCCACCATTCCTGGCTGGCGAGAATGAGCTTGTCGAAATGCGCAGGCGCAGTGGGCAGGAACTTCGCCCGCTCCGGCGGGATGTAGTCGTAGGCCTTCGGGTTCGTCGGCCCATAGGCCAGCGTCTTCGTGTATTCGGCCTGGCGCTTCGGATCGGCACAAAAGGCGATGAACTTCTTGGCCTCGTCGCTCGCCGGGCTGCCCTTGGGGATCGCCCAGCCTTCGATCGAATAGAGCCCCTGGTTCCAAACGATCTCGACGGTGCCATCGGCGTCGATGACGGTCTGAGCGCGGCCGTTCCAGGTCGGCAGCATGTCGACTTCGCCGGATTGCAGCATCTGGCTCGTCTGGGCACCGCCCGTCCACCACACGTCGATATGCGGGCGGATCTCGGTGAGCTTCTTGAAGGCCCGATCCAGGTCGAGAGGATAAAGCTCCTCCGGCGTCACGCCGTCGGCGAGAAGCGCGATCTCGAGCGTATCGATCGGGCTCTTACGCAGCGCACGCCGGCCGGGGAAGTTCTCGACGTCCCAGAAATCCGCCCACGAGGCCGGCTTCTTGTCTTTGAAGTGGTCGGAACGGATGGCGAGAATCGTGGCGTAGACGTCGACACCCATCCAGTCGGGCGCCCTCGCCTCCTTCATGATGTCTCCCATATGCTCCAGATCCCAGTCGAGAGGCTCGAGCAGATCGCGGTCATGCAGGAGAACCTCGTCGCCCTGAGTGATCGTGACGACGTCCCAGCTGTAATTGCCGGTGTCGACGATCGCCTGAACCTGGCTCGTCGGCTGGTGCTCGCGGGCAACGTTGACGATCTGGAGACCTGTCTTCTCCTCGTAGGGCTTGTAGAAGGCAGCCCCATAGGCATCCTTGAAGGGGCCTCCGGGGTCGGCGACGGTCAGGGAATCCGCCGCGCGCGCCGGGCGAATGGAAAGGCCGACTGCGCTGACGGCGAGGCTCGCCGCACTCCCAAGGAGAATGCTGCGGCGGGAGATCTTCCTGTTTAACGGCATGGTTCTGTTCCTTTCCTCTCGTGAGACGTGCTCATAGGCGGGACAGGCTGCAGGTGTTCTGTGTGCGGGATCTGAGAGCCTGCCCAAACGCAGTCCCGTCTTGAAGAAAAGCGTCATCCACCTGTCGGGGTGGCCGGGCGATCCGCCCATCGTCCCTCGCGGGTGGGAGCGGCGATGCCGCTTGAGGGCATGCGATCTGCGGCCTGAGCGCTGTCGATGTCGTCGGGCCCGCCCGGGGGCCTTTATGATCGCTCCGGCAATTCCACAGCAGGTCCCGGGAGTGATCGCAGCGCGTATCCAATTGTGCCGAAGCTCTGCCGTCCGCGTCTCGCCCGGGTAGACGATGGTCGCGCGGCGGCGCCGGGGTCCACTGCCCGATGCCGTCTGCCAATTCGATCACCAGGCTGTCGCCCAAACGGTTCCTCTCCGAAACTGTACTATTGGATTTCAATAGTACTTATTGAAATGAAGCCCAGCAGAGGCAGGCCTGTCAAGCGGGAGCTCACGCGGGAAAGGCGAGCCCGAGCAAATTTTCCAAGCGCCACACAGAAAGCCGAGCGGCTACAGGGGCTTTGCCTCCAGTCTGATTGTCGGCAATTCGTGCAAAGGCTCATGTTGCGGCCGGACCGCAGACGCATCTTCGCCTGCTATCCCGCCAAGATGCCCTCGCCCACGCTTCTCTCATCCGCGCGGTCGAACTCCGCCAGGATCTTTTCGCTCTCTTCGAGATGACCATCGAACCGGCCAATGCGGTACGGATGAAGCGACGTAGGTGGCGGTTCACCTAGGATGTTCGCGGCCAGACACTCGCCCACGGCGGGTGCGATTTGAAAGCCGCCGCCGCTTCCTCCGAAGGCATGGAAGAGGCCTTCGGTCGTCGCGCTTGCCCCTGCGATTGGCAGCATGTCGGGCAGATAGCCTTCGACACCCGACCAGCTCCGAATGACCTCGGCGTGCCGGAAGGCCGGCAGGGCGGAGACGAGAGCCCCCATGCCCGTGCGGATCTTCTGCGGCGGGACGAAAGTATGCTTGCCATCGGCGGTCGATCGCGTGCGCGGATAGCCAGCGAAAATGACGTTGCCACGCGGGATTTGGCGAACGATCACATCGCCCTCGACGGCCTGAATCGTGGGGCGCAGAATATACGGCAGCGGCTCCGTCACGAATTGCGGGGGGCCGGCAGCGAAGATCGGTACTCTCTCGCCGAAAATCGCGGCAAGAGCGCCGGCCCAGCCACCGGCGGCATTCACTAGGATGGGCGCAGAATGCCCCCGCCCGTCCGCCGAGACAGCCGTAAAAAGCCCCTGGTCATGCCGGATCTCGGCGACCGAGAATCCCTCGTGAAGCACGCCTCCCGCCCGCAGGAAGGCCCGGCAGACGGCCGGTGTCGCCAGCCTCGGATTCGCGGTCGCGCAGCGCTGTGAATAGCTCGCAATCGCAATCTCGGGCGCAAGCAGAGGCAGCCGGGCACGGAGTGCGTCGCCTTCCAGGATTTCAACCGCGAGGCCGGAGGCTTCGGACGTCGCAGCATATTTCAAGAGTTTTGCCCTGCCCTCGGGCGTTCGGGCAAAATAGACATGGCCGGCGCGATCGTACTCGCAATCCTCGCCGACGAGCTCGACGAAGCCCTCCCAGTGGGACTGGGCGCGCAACGAGAGGGGATACTGAGCGGGATCGCGGCCCTGAAGTCGAAGGCCACCGAAATTTGCGCCGCTCGACTGCGCGCCGACAAAGCCGCGTTCGAGGAGCACCACTCTCAGGCCGGCGCGCGCCAGAAAGAACGCGGTGAAGGCGCCGAAGAGACCGGCCCCGATCACCATCGCATCGAAGGCGGTCGGACGAGTCATTCGGCCGCGTCCCGCATCGCCGCCGACATCGGGATCGGTCGGATCGGAGCCTGGGCTCGCAGGCGCCCGACCTCGGCAAGATCACGTTCCGTCACCTTCGCCACCACTTCGCCGAGCCCAACGCCGCAATACCGCCCCTGACAGCGCCCCATACCGCAGCGGGTGATCGCCTTGACGCGGTTGACTTCCACTGGTCCCGACGCGCGCGGCACGGCCGACCGGACTTCGCCCAAGGTCACGCGCTCGCAGCGACAAAGAATGGTGTCTTCGGGCAGACGCGACAGCATCTCGCGGGGAATGCGGAAGGCCTCCGCAGCCGCGAGCTGGAAACGCCTCGCATGCTCGAGCCGTCGCCGCAAACGCCTCATCTTATCGGGCTTCACGGCATCGCCGCGGCCCATTGCCTGAAGCATCGAGAGCGCCGCAAGGCGGCCAGCGAAACTGGCCCCTTCCGCCCCCATCGTGCGGGCGCCATCGCCGGCGATCCACAAAGCCGGCCCGGCCTGCCCATCCGGCGAAAGGCGAGGAAACCAGTGCCGCAGCACCGGATCGAATTCGAAGGCAGCACCAGCGAGTTCGGCCAGCTGCGTCTCGGGCCGCAGGCCGAAGCCGATCGCCACAGCGTCGCAGTCAAGACGATCCTCCCGGCCGGCGGCATCGCGAAAACGAAATGCTTCGACGCGGTCTTTGCCTTCGACCGCGAGAAGATCTGCCGCCGCGAGAATGCGTATGCCCGCGCGCCGCAGCTCCGCCATCAGTGAAAGGCCCTGGCGAAGCGTTCCCGCCGCGTGTCGAGCCATCCCGACGGCGGCGCGCAGCTTGCCGCGAAAGGGCGTCGTATCGAGGACGGTGATCTCACATGGGCCGAGGCGGCAATACTGGGCCGCAGCGAGATAAAGGAGCGGCGAAGAGCCGGCGAAAACGATCTTGCGGCCGATGAAGTTGCCGTGACGCTTCAAGGCCACTTGCGCCCCGCCGAGCGAATAGACGCCGGGCAGTGTCCAGCCGGGGAGAGGAAGAATAGCGTCGGTCGCGCCAGTCGCGAGGAGGAGCTGCGCATAACGCAATTCCTGACACGCACCCCCGCTCAAAAGCTCAAGACCGCCGTCGAAAGCGCCCCAGACGAGGGTGTTCGCCCGGTAATCGCAACCCGACAGAATGTGATCCTCCCGCGCTTCGCGCTCCTGCCGGCGCCTTGCTGCCCGCGCCCCAAACAGGGGCTCGGCCTTGTCGCGAAGCAGAGGCGTCAGACGTCGCGTGCCCTGCCCGCCAGGTCGGTCGGACTCGTCGAGCACGATCGGACGGATCCCAGCCTCGACAAAGGCTCCGGCGGCAGCAAGACCCGCCGGGCCGGCTCCGACGATCACGGGCGGAGCGTCTTGGGGGGCGCCGCTCATCGCATCATATCTCGGCAAGCGGCGGCGCCGTCACAAGCGCCATGCCGTCTTCCGCCATTGTCATGCAGGCGCGGATGCGACCGCCATCCATGCTCCAAAGACTGCAATCCTGGCAGGCGCCCATGAGACAGAAGCCCGCGCGGGAACGACCATCGAATTCCGAGCGGCCAAGAGCGGCCGCGTTGCGGAGCAGCACCGACATCACGGTCTCGCCGCGCCGGCCCGGCATGCGAATGCCATCGAGGCTGATGAAGAGCTCGGCGGCAAGTTCATAGATCGGAACGAAAAGCCCGGGAGGGGACGCGGCGGGTGCTGTCATTTCATTGCGATAACATCTATCGCATTAAGGCTGAACGCAGCTCACGCCCCTGTCAAGCTGGACTGCAGGGGAGCCTCAGAGATGGCATCGGAAATCTCACACCCCTCAAGGGATCGAGATCGACCGTCCGGCGGCAATGATCAGATTGGCGTAGTTTTCCGTCACTTCTTCAGGAGAAAAACGCGCCAAAGAGGTGGCGATGCTGACCGCGCCGGTCACCTTGTCGCCGGGACCGATGATCGGCGCAGCGATCGAGGCATCGCCCCGGTAGAGCTCTTCAAAGCAAACCGCGTAACCCTGCACGCGCACCTCGGCGATCAACTCCATCAGCCGGTCAGGATCGGTCACCGTCGCCGGCGTGTGCATCTGCAAATCCGAGTTCGCGATCACTGCGCGTACGTCTTCTTCGCTCATTTGCGAGAGGATCGCCCGACCCGGCGACATGCAATACGCCGGCAGCCTTGTGCCGGTGGTGACGTCGGCATTGAGCACATGCCGGCTCTGGATTCGGGCGATGTAGACGATCTCGGTACCATCGAGGATCGTCAGATTGACGGTCTCCTCGGTCTGTTTGCTGAGATGCTGCAAGACCGGCATCGCGCGGCCGACGAGTTCCGAGGATTGCCGGTAATTGTAGCCAAGGTCGAGCGTCTTGAGGGCCAGGGAGAATTGCCGCGTGACCGGATTCTTCGTCAGATAGCCGAGATGCTGGAGCGTGTAAGCGAAACGCTGCGCGGCGCTCAGATCCATATCGGTCTGCTCAGCGATCTCCGACAGGCTCATCGACGGGTGCTTGGAATCGAAGGCCTGGAGAACCCGAAACGCCTTCGCCACCGACTGCACCATCAGCGGGTTGGTTTTCCGCCCTTTTTGCCCCTGCGTGCTCATCTCTGCCCCTGATCCGCGGTTAGCGTTTTACATCCTGAAGGCGTGCCGTCCAGTGCGATCACCCGCCGTGCAGAGGTCCGTTGGTTGACAGAGCGCTGCCGGCTGCATTATTATAATAACTGTTATTGCAATATAATGGATACAATGGCAGATTCCATCCTCACCGAGACAATCGGCCAAGTCCGCCGCATCACCTTGAACCGGCCGGACAAGCTCAATGCGTGGAACACGCAGATGCGTGACCTGCTCAACGCCGCCCTCGACGATGCCGAGGCCGATCCCGGCATTCGCGCCATCGTCCTCACGGGCGCCGGCGATCGTGCCTTCGGCGCGGGGCAGGACCTCAGCGAAAGCAAGACCTTCGACGCGGACCGCGCCCAAACGTGGATGGGCGAATGGAAGGCGCTCTATAATCGCTTCCGCCTCGGCTCGAAGCCGATCATTGCCGCTCTCAATGGCCTGGCCGCCGGATCGGCTTTCCAGGTGGCACTCCTGTGCGATCTCCGCGTGGCACATCCGGGCGTGAAGATGGGACAGCCGGAGATCAATTCCGGCATCCCGACGGTCACCGGCAACTGGATCATGCGCGAGCATCTCGGTCTCGCCCGCACCATCGACCTCACATTGACGGGCCGGATGATCGAGGCAGAAGAGGCGTTCTCGTTCGGTCTCATCAGCCGCCTCGTGCCGGCAGACCAGGTCCAGGCGACGGCGCTCGAACTGGCCGAGCTTCTTGCCGCGAAGCCCCCCGTAGCCATGCGTCTCGACCGTCAGCGGATCGCCGAGGTGACACAGGCCGGCTTCGATGACGCCATGAACTCCGGCATCCGGGTCCAGGTCGAAGCCTATGGAACCGGCGAGCCGCAGGCCATGATGGAAGCTTTCTTCGAAGCGCGCCGCAAGCGCTGAGCCGGGCAATGCGATGACAGACGGCGCGACGACAGACGGCGCCATGCCGCCCGAGAACAAGCGGGGGCCGGGCGAGCCGCAGAGCGATGGGTTTTTCGCGCCGGGCTCCGAGGTGCGCATTCACGGCCTGGCGAAAAGCTTCAACGAGCTGTCCAACCGCGTCCCCGAACGCGTGTTTGCGCACACGCCGGAGGGGCCGCTCACCTTCGGCGAGCTCTCGGCCCGCGCCGATGCGATGATCGCGCACCTTTCGACGCATGGCGTGCGCGCCGGCGATCGCGTGGTCGTCATGATGCGCAACAGCCCTGCGTCGCTGGCGCTCATCTTTGGGTTGATGCGGGCCGGCATGATCTGGGTCCCGACCAACCCAGCACTTGTCGGCGACGGGCTCGCTCATGCGATCAAGCTCGTCGAAGCCGCGATCGTGGTCTGCGATCCCGATCTCGTGGCGACCATCGAAAGCTGCGGAGCGACGGCCGAGAACGGCATCCTGCCCTTGGCCGGGCTGCCTCCAGCGGTTGAGCACGCAAGCTTGCAAGAGCGCGCTCTGGCCCCTGACGACCTCGTCGCTCTGATGTTCACCTCCGGCACGACGGGCCCGTCCAAAGCCGTCATGGTCACGCATGCCATGCTGGAATTGTCGGCGCAGGCGGCGGCGTTCTGCGCCGGGCTGCGGCCGGGCGACAACCTCTATATGTGGGAGCCGTTCTACCATATCGGCGGCGCACAGGTGATCGTCATGCCGCTCCTGCACGACGTCGTTGTGACCTTGCGCGACCGGTTCAGCGCCAGCCGCTTTTGGGCCGATGTGCGCGAAGCCGGCTGCACGCATATCCACCATCTCGGCGGCATCATCCAGATTCTCCTGAAGCACCCCCCCTCTCCGCTCGACCGTGACCACGATGTGCGGATCGCCTGGGGCGGCGGCTGTCCGGCAGATGTCTGGAAAGCCTTCGAGGACCGCTTCGGCGTCGAGATCCGCGAATGCTACGGCATGACGGAATCCTCGAGCCTGACGACCTGCAACACCGAAGGCGCCCTCGGCTCCGTCGGCCGCCCGCTGCCCTGGTTCACCGTGACGGTGAAGGACGAGACCGGCAAGCTGCTCGGCGCCGGCGAAGGCCGCGGCGAGATCATCGTCAACACGTCGCTGCCGGCGGCGATCTTTCCGGGCTATTACCGCAATCCGGAAGCGACAGCGAAGGCTCTGCGCGACGACGGCTTCCACACCGGCGATCTCGGCTCGTGGAACGAAGATGGCCTCCTCTTCTTCCACGGACGCATGGGCGACAGCATCCGCTGCCGCGGCGAGAACGTCTCATCCCATGAGGTGGAATCGGTCACCCTGCACCATCCCGACGTCGAGGAATGCGCCATGGTCGGCGTGCCTGCCGAGGTCGGCGAATACGACATTCAGCTCTTCGTCGTCCGGCGCAAGGGCTCCGAGCTTAAGCCCGACGTGCTGCATGCCTGGCTCGCCGGCCGGCTCGCACCGTATCAGCGGCCGCGTTACATCGCTTTCGTCGAGGCATTCCCGAAGACACCAAGCCAGCGGATTCAGAAACACCGTCTCCCGCAAGCGCCCGAGGGCCGGTGGGACAGCGCAGCATATACGGAGCGGAGAAAGCCATGAGCGTCGATGTCCTCGTGACCGGAACCGGCATGTTCGCTGGCCGGATCGTTCTCGATATCGCCGCAACCGCGAAGAGCCCGGTCACCGTCATGGTCGCGGGCCGCAATGCGGAGCGGTTCGACTGGCTGCGCACCGCCGGCAATGCCCGCGCCCGCATGTTCGGTACGCCCGCGCGCGTCGTCACGCACCGGTTGGACCTTCTTGAGGAGTCTGCGAGCGAACGGATCCTCGAAATCGCCGCGCCGCGCATCGTCGTGCAGGCCGCGTCGATCCAGACATCGGCCGTGATCGCGCAGTCGGGCAACCGCTGGAGCCAACTCGTCGCCGATGGCGGGCTGTCGGCAACGGCGATCTTTCAAGCACTGATTTCCAGCCGCATGGCTGCCGCGATCAGCCAGAACGCGCCGGGCACGCATTTCATCAACTGCTCCTTCCCCGACGTCGTGAACGGCCTGATTACCGCTATGGGCCACCGCGTTCTGTGCGGCACCGGCAATGTGGCGATCCTGTCGAATGTCTTCGACGGTGCCGAGGCGCGTACCACGCTCGGCGACGGCCCTCTCCGCATCCTGGCGCATTATCAGTGCCTTGCCCCGTGGCGGCGCAAAGCGGAGGACCGCAAAGGCGCTCCCGCCCCGCGCGTCTTCGTCGGCGACAGCGAGATTTCCGACGTCTTCGCCACCTTCGCCGACGTGCGCCTGACGCCCGAGCCCGCCATCGAGGTTTCCGGGGCGAGCGGCGTGACGCTCATCCTGGCGCTTGCCGCTGGCCTTCCCTGGTCGGGCCATGTGCCCGGGCCGAACGGCCTGCCCGGCGGCTATCCGGTCGCGCTCAAGGACGACGCTCTGTCGCTCGATCTGCCCGCCGGCGTCTCAGAGGATGAGGCGATTGCCTGGAACGACGCTTTCGAGAGGCAAAGTGGTCTCACCGTGGAAGGGACGCAGGCGGTGTTTCATGGGCGGCTCGCTGAGCTTCTGGAACGCGAAGGCTTTGCCCATGCGCAGGGCTTCGACGTCCAGGCGCTGGAAGCCGTCTGTGAGGACATGCTCGGCCTGCGCGACAAGCTCCTGGCAGAGCCGCAGCACTGAGGCGGCGGCTTTTCATCTAGCCATCCAAAACGCTCGCCTGGGATGCGGCGAGCAATCTTGCGCCCTCAGCTCGTCAGCACGCCGCGGATCTGGCGGCCTGGCGTCAGCGCCGCGACGCTCTCCACAATGCTCGCCGTATCGATGCCGTAATGGCGGTAGAGGTCAGCGATCGTGCCTGTCTGACCGAAATGCTCCACGCCGAGCGGCACGGTGCGATGGCCGGCGACGGCGCCGAGCCAGCCAAGCGTGGCAGGATGGCCGTCCGTCACCGTCACGATGGTGCAGTGGCGCGGCAGAGGCTTCAGCAGCGTTTCCACATGACCGGCAGCGTGACGGTGACCGCGCCGGCGGGCGCGCTGCGCCGCCGTCCAGCCAGCATTGAGGCGGTCGGCAGAGGTGACGGCGAGGACACCGATATCGCGCCGTCCTTCCCCCAATTGCCCGGCCGCCTGGATCACTTCCGGGGCGACAGTGCCTTGATAGGCGAGCACGACGTCGGCATTCGGCCCCGGCTCGCGCAGCCAATAGGCCCCATCGATGACACCGCGCGTAAAATCTTCGTCGGTGCGTCGGATCGGCTGCTCCAGTGGCCGCGTCGTCAGCCGCAGATAGACCGAGCCGCCGGTCTCGTCACGCAGCCAGGTCCGTTCGTCAGGATCGCCCTCGCCGTCGCGCTGCAGATAGTCGAAGGCCCAATCCATGATCACCGAAAGCTCGTCCAGGAAGGCCGGCTCGAAGCTCGCCAGCCCGTCCTGGCTGATGCCGATGAGCGGCGAGCCGATCGACTGATGCGCGCCGCCTTCCGGGGCCAGCGAAACGCCCGAGGGCGTGCCGACGATGAGGAAGCGCGCATCCTGGTAACAGGCATAATTGAGGGCATCGAGGCCACGCGCAATGAAGGGATCGTAGACAGCACCGATCGGGATCAACCGCTCGCCGAACAGCGCGTGCGACAACCCGGCGGCGCCGAGAAGCAGGAAGAGGTTCATCTCGGCGATGCCGAGCTCGATGTGCTGACCCTCGGGTGAAAAGATCCATTTCTGCGCTGAGGGCACGCGCTCATCGCGAAACGTGTCGGAGAGCGCCTGGCGGGCGAAGAGGCCGCGGCGGTTCACCCAGGGCCCGAGATTGGTCGAGACCGTAACGTCCGGCGCAGTGGTGACGATGTGATCGACGATATCAGAGCCGGCACGCGCCAGGCCATCGAGGATCTTGCCGAAGCCGGCCTGGGTGGAGAGCACCTTGTCGTCGAGAAGGACCGGCCCGGGCGTTGCGACCTTCTTCGCCTTGTAGCGCCGCGTTCCCTTCTCGAAGAAAGGTACGGCAGCGAGAAAGCGGCGAAGCCCCGGATCATCACCGCAGGTGGCGAAAGGCCCCCATTCGGCACCGTCGGCAACGCCAAGGGCCGATTTCAGCTCGCCCATCTGGGCGCCGGTCATCAGGCCGGCATGGTTGTCCTTATGGCCGGCGAGCGGTGTGCCCCAGCCCTTGATCGTATAGGCGAGGAAGACCGTCGGCGTATCGTCGTCCACGGCATCGAAGGCGTCGGCGAGCGAGCGCACACAATGACCACCGAGATTGTTCATGAGTTCGCCGAGCTCGGCATCGGAACGCCGTTCCAATAGCTCGCTCACCGCCCCCTGATCGCCGATATCGTCCATCAGCCGCTTGCGCCAGGCGGCCCCGCCCTGGAAGGCGAGCGCCGAATAGAGCTGGTTCGGACAGGTGTCGATCCAAGCCCGCAGGCGGTCCCCGCCGGGCTCCTCGAAGGCGGCGCGTTGCAGGGCGCCGTATTTCAGCACCACGACATTCCAGCCAAAAGCGCGGAACACCGCCTCGATGCGCTGCCACAGCCCCTCGCGCACCACGCCGTCGAGGCTCTGGCGGTTGTAGTCGATGATCCACCAGGTGTTGCGCAGCTCGTGCTTCCAGCCTTCCTGCAGGCATTCGTAGACATTGCCTTCATCGAGCTCGGCATCGCCGACAAGGGCGATCATGCGCCCGAGCGGCACATCGCGGCCCCAGCTGTGGGCGGTGATGTAGTCCTGCACCAGCGACGCGAAGGCGGTGATGCCGACGCCGAGGCCGACCGAGCCGGTGGAGAAATCGACGTCGTCGACGTCCTTGGTGCGGCTCGGATAAGATTGGGCACCGCCGTAGCCGCGAAAAGCTTCGAGCTTGTCGCGGGTCTGGTTGCCCATCAGGTACTGCATGGCGTGGAAGAGCGGCGAGGCATGCGGCTTCACCGCCACCCGGTCTTCCGGCCGCAGGGCGTGGAAATAAAGCGCCGTCATGATCGACACCATGGAGGCGCAGGAAGCCTGGTGGCCGCCAACCTTCACCGCATCTTTCTCGCGCACATTGTTGGCGTTGTGGATCATCCAGGAGGAGAGCCACAACAACTCCCTCTCCACCGCCTTCAGATGCCGGATTGTGTCCGTGTCCATGGTGCCTCTCCCCTCCCTGTCCGCACCATCACCGGCGCGTTTTTCGACTGATCCTGGCCGCTTCAGCCCCCTGCGTGTTTCTTCTTATGCGTCCACGCCCGGACTGCGCGCAGAGATCTATTTCTCGTAGGCAGGATCGATCGGCACACGGTAGCCGTTGACGAGCCGGTTCGTCTCGTTGGCCATGCCGACGACTGCCATCAGCTCGCCGAACTGCGCCTCCGTCATCCCCGCCTTCTCCGCGGACGCGGTATGGCTGGCGATGCAGTAGCCGCAATTGTTGGTGACGCTGACGGCGACATAGATGAGCTCCTTGACGAGCGGATCGAGCGCCCCGGGGGCCATCACCTCCTTGACGCTTTCCCAGGTGCGCTTCAGCGTCGTCGGGTCGTTCGCAAGATACTTCCAGAAATTGTTGACGTCGGGAATATCGCGCGAGGTCTTGATGTCGTCGAAAACCGCCTTCACCTCCGGTGACGCGTCCGCATATTCGATCGGCTGCGGCTTACCCATGGCTTTTCTCCCTCAAGTTGTTCTCAAACGATAGACCGGCGATCTCGCCGACAGTGACCGGTTTCAACGGCATCCGGCTGCGATAGTATCCAACCGCTTCCGGCGCGGCTCCGGACAGTGCGGCGATCGTCTCGACGACCGTGTGGCCGCACAAGCGCCCCTGGCACGGGCCCATGCCGGCGCGGGTAAAACTCTTCAGCTGATTGGGGCCGGGACAGCCTTCGGCGACGGCACGCGCAATCTCGCCTCGCCGCACCTCCTCGCAGCGGCAGACGACGACATCATCGTCCTCCGGCACGCGCATGCTCTGCGCCGGGCGGTAAAGCGCATCGAGGAAAGGGCGCAACGCACGTTCGCGCCGACGCGCCTTGAGGAGCGGTACCGTGGCCGCCTCGAAGGATGCGCCGTCGAGGCGCTCAAGGTCGTGCGCCACCGTATGACCGGCGATCTCGCCCGACAAAGCTGCAGCCTTGGCCCCAGCGATGCCGGCGCCATCGCCGGCGGACATAAGCCAGGCGAGGCTGGTGTGGCCGAATGCGTCGGTCTCAGGCCGGAAGGCGAGCTGGCGCTCATCCCAAACGTGCCGGCATCCGGCCGCCATGGTCATATTGAGGTTCGGGATAATGCCCTGATGCAGGAAGGCCCGTTCCGCCTCGATCTCATGGAAGCCTTGTGGGTCGCGCCAGCGCACGGCAGCGAGATGCCCATCGCCCACCAGTTCGACGCTTTCCACGCGCCGGTAAACGGCGACCGGCGAGGCGGCGATGCGGGCGAGCATACCGATCCCCTTGGAAAGCATGCCCGGCGCGGCGAGCGCCTTTGGCAGATGCCGCAGCGCGGCCATGCGATTTTGCGGCGGCGTCGTGTCGAGGATCGCTCGGATGCGAACACCAGCCTTCAGATACTGGCACGCCACGAGCGCAAGGAGTGGTCCGCAGCCGATGAAGACGGCGTCGTCGGCGACCACTCCCTCACTCTTCAGGAGGATCTGCGCCGCCCCTGCCGTCATAACGCCGGGCAGCGTCCAGCCCTTTGCAGGGAACGGCCGCTCCATCGCGCCGCCGGCCACAAGAATACGCTCGGCCGCGATTTCATCCCCGCCCGCAGGCGCGCTCCACGAGAGACCGTCGGAGGCAAGCCGCCAGACCGTGGCGCGCGGATAGTAGCTCGCACCGCTTTCCCGAAACGCCTCGGCAAGCGGCCGGCCGGCAACATAGTCCGCACCGAGAATTGCACTGCGGCCCGCCTCCGCCGTCTCCACATCGCGGTAGATCTGGCCGCCCGGCGCCGGCTGCTCGTCGAAGACGGCGACCTTGAGCCCATGCCGGCGCGCCGCAATGGCTGCAGTCATGCCGGCCGGACCCGCACCAACGATCGCGAGATCGACACGGTTTGCGTCGCTCAAAGCTCGCCCTCCGCCTCAGCGACGCCCGCTGCCCCGTCCTGGATCTCAATCGTCATGCCGGCGCGGACCCTTTCGAGACATGTCTGACGGTTCGGCACGGCATCAACGATCGCAAGGCAGTCAAAGCACACGCCCATCATGCAATAGGGTTCGCGCGGTGCGCCGCTCGCCGGCGTGGTACGAAAGGGCGAGAAGCCGGCCTCAAGAAGGGCGGCGGCAAGGTTCGCCCCCTCTTTCATCTGCACCGGGCGCCCGTCGACATGCACCGTGACGCGCCCACCGGCGCCTCTCTCAAGCCGCCTGAACATGAAAACGCTCCGGCGAGAAGGGCCGATAGGCGGGGGTGGAGAAACCTTCACCCATGAGGGTCTCCACCAGAGGTCCGGCATGGAAGGAGGAAAGCGTCACGCCGCTGTGGACGCTGACGAGGAAAGCGCGGCCGTCCTCCGTCTGTTGGTAGATCGGCGCGCCGTCCGGGCTCATGATCCTGAGCGCCCCCCAGGCGCGCACCACCTGGACGTGGCGCAGGAGCGGAAAGGCCGCGACGGCGCGCGCGGCGGTTTCCCGCAGCACCGGAAGCGTCGTGCCCTCGTCGAAACCGGCTTCTTCGGAGGATTCGCCGAAGACGCAGCCGCCTTCCACCGTCTGGCGGACGAAATTGGTGCCGCAGTCTAGGAAGGGCCTGAGCTTTTCGGTGACCAGGATCTGGCCGCGGACCGGACGCACCGGCGCGTCGAGGCCGAGAACCGGCGCAAGCCGGGCATTGCCGAGCCCGGCCGCCAGCACCACCCGCTCCGCCCTGACCGACCCCTTGGGCGTAGTGATTTCGACACCGCCTCCGGAAAAGGCGATATTCTCCGCCCTCTGACAGGGAAGGTATTCGCCGCCGAGGGTGACCGTGCCTTGGATCAGGGCGCGCAGGAGCCGCAAGGGGTTCGCCGTGCCGTCGTCGGGCGAGAAGATGGCACCGGCAAGCGTGGGACCAGCCGCCGGCAGCCGCCGTCTCAGTTCGTCGCCCTCCAGCACCTCGAACCGGCTCTTCACCGTCGCGGCCTCGTTGAGGCGCCCCATCATGGCGCCTCGCTTTTCAAGCTCTTCGGGCGAAAAGCAGAGAAAGAAGGCTCCCGGACGGCGGAAGTGGACGTCTATGCCCGTCACCTCCTCCAGCTCGCCGGCAAAGGCGGCCCAGTCATTGGCGGCGCGCCGGCTGAGATCGGCATAGGGAGGAAGCGCCGCGCCCTTTCCCTGCACCCAGACATTGCCGAGATTGCCGCGGGCCGCCCGGTGCGCGACATCGCCCTCGTCGAGGAGGAGCGGCTTTTCGCCGGCACGGGCGAGCCCATAGGCGATGGCGGCGCCGACAATGCCGCCGCCGATCACTGCCCATTGCGTGGAACGCGCGCCGCTCACGGCTCAGTCTTGCACGTAACGGCGCGGCCGCAGCCCGGCGTGGAAGAGGTTCACCATCGACACCGTGTCATAGACCGGGATGCCGAGACGGTCGGCGATGTCGGCGGTGAACGGCGCGAGATTGGTGCATTCGAGCACGATGGCGCCGACATCCGGGTTTTCAGCGTGGAACTTCTCCGCCGTCGCCACGACCTCGCCGCGCAACGTCTCGAAGGTGACGGAGTTGTCGCCTTCGCGGATCCAGCGCACGAAGTTGGACGTCTGCGGCATGCCGCCGACGGGCGTTGCCGGATCGACGCCGACTGCCTCGAGATAGGGGCCGTTCAGCACCTCGCCATTGTAGGTGAGGATACCGACCTTCTTGCCGGTCGGCAGCATACGCTCGACCATCGGCACCTGCAGGAGACTGCTCGTCGCCACCGGCACGCTGCAATAATCTGCGAGCTCGCGCTGGTAGATCGAGAGGAAGCCGCAGGTGGTGGTGATGCCATCGACGCCGGCCTCGATGAGCTCGTCCGCCGCCTTCTTGAACGGTTCGAGCAGGCTCGAATTGTGCAGGTCCGTCATCATCGACGGCACTGCGCCGGTCACCACCTTGTACTGCACCGGGAAATTCCAGGTACCGGCATGGCCGATATCGCCCATGTAGCGGCGGAAATAGGAATGCACCATCAGGATGCCGACGGAGACACCGTAATAGGTTTTCTTTCTGTCCATTGAATTCCCCTAAGCTTCGTTCCTGAGTTCGGAGGTTGGCTCTCGCTCGGCCATGGCGGCGAAATAGCGCCGTCCTCCAAAAATGACGGTGGCGACGAGGGCAAAGCCGAAGAGGGCGCGATAGAGCTCCGGCACCTCATGCAAGAGCGCGCAGCCGATGCCGGCCACAATAAGAAGCCCGCGCAGCCAGAACGGCAGACGTCCGTCGGTGTAGCCGACATAGCCGAGACTGATGAGCACGATGCCGCTGGCGATCGCCGCCGTGGCGGTGACGATCTCGTAGAGCGAGCCATCAAGCGTGATCGCCGGCTCGTAAATGAAGGAAATGCCGACGATGAAGCCGCCGACGGCCATGCGGAAGGCGTGGAATCCGGTCATGATCGGATTGGCTCTCGCGATCGCCGCAGCCGCATAGGAGGCGGCCGCGACCGGCGGCGTCGCATCGGCCAGGACGGCAAAATACAATACGAAGAGGTGGATCGAGAGGAGCGGCGCCACGCCGTGCTCGGCGATGATCGGCGCTCCGATGGCCGCGGTGATGATGTAGGCAGGCGTGGTCGGCACACCCATGCCGAGGAACAGGCAGCTGATCGCCACCAGGACGACGAGCAGGAACAGGGAATCCCCGGCAAGGCCCTTGATGATGCCGGTGAAGGCGAGCAGGAGGCCGGTATTGGTGAGGGCTGCGGTGATGATGCCGGCAGCGGTGACGGCGACCGCGATGACGCAGATCGTCCGCCCGGCATTAACGAGCGCCGTCCAGATCTTCACCGGCCCCATGCGCGTATGCGTGCGCAACCAGGCGCTGACGACGACGGCAACCGTTGCCCAGAAGGCCGAAAAATACGGCGAGAAATGCATCGTCATCAGCGTCAGAAGCACGACGATCGGGATGACGAAGTGCACGTCGACAAGGACGTCCCGGAAGGTGGCGATCTCGTGCTTCGGCAGCGAGGCGATGCCGAGCCGCTTCGACTGGAAGTGCACGGCGACGAAGATGCCGAGATAGTAGAGGACCGCGCCGATGAAGGCGGCGGAGATGATGTCGACATAGGGGACCGAGATCATCTCAGCCATGACGAAGGCCGCGGCACCCATGATCGGCGGCATGATGAGGCCACCGACACTTGCCGCCGCCTCGATGCCGCCGGCCATCGCCGGCGGGAATCCCATGCGCTTCATTTCCGGGATGGTGACGGAGCCCGTGACGACGACATTGGCGACGGAGGAACCGCTCGTCATGCCGAAGAGGCCGGATTCCACCACGACGACTTTCGCCGGGCCACCCTTGTAGCGCCCGGCGAGGAAGGTGCCGAGATGCATGAAGAGCCGGCCCATGCCGCTCGTCTGCAAGAAGGCGCCGAAGACGAGGAAGGCTGCGACGATGGTCGCAGAAATACCGGTGAGCTGGCCGTAAAGGCCACTGCCGTTCATCAAATAAAGAACGTCGATGATCTGATTGTACGGCAAGTCGCGGTAGTACCAGACGCCGGGCAGAAGATCGCAGATGAACATATAGAGGATGACGAGGCCGGTCAGGATCGAGAGCGCAATGGAGAGCGCGCGCCGCACCGCTTCCAGAATCAGGACGACGAGAATCGTGCCGAGAACCGTCTCCAGAAGCGTCGGCGGATCGATGAAGGCGCTGCGGTCGTAGACCCGGCCGGGGTCGAGATAGATATAAAGGCTCGGCAGAAAGGCGGCGATGGCGAAGATGCCGTCGACGATGCTCGGGCGGTGGCGCGGCGAAGTCTTGAAGGCCGGGTAGAGCAGGAAGATCGGCGGCACCGCAAACATGAGGTGCAGGCTCGCGAGCTTCAGCGGCTCAGGAAAGCCGAAGCCCGTGAAATAGAAGTGCAGGGCCGCCATCGCGGCCAGCCAGACGGCGACAGCGATGCCGATCGGTCCTTTGAGGTCACGCATGCTTCACCACTCCGCTGCGCTGCGGAAGCGCCCGGGGAGCGGGCGCTCCCGGGTGGTCATTTCATGAAGCCGAGTTCCTTGTACGCCTTCTCGGCGCCCGGATGCAGCGGCACCGGCTGGTTCTTCCAGGCCACGCTCGGATCATATCGGCCCAGCACCTTGTAGATGTTGCCGAAGCGGTCACGGTTCTCGATCAAGGTCTTGGTGATCGTGTAGGCGGTGTCCTCCGATACGTCCGAGGACATCAGGATGAGCGCTTCCATCGTGGTGACGGGGACATCGCCCTCGCCCGCCTGCAGCTTCTCGTACGACCCGGCGCGGATCGTGCCCTTGCCGTAACCATAGGTGTCGGAGAGGTAAGTCATCAGATCGTCGCCGAAGGGCACGAGCCGCGCCTCGCGGCGGCCGGTCTCGGTCTCCAGCGCAATGCCGGTCGGCGCGCTGCCCGCACCCCACAGCACATCGATCTGTCCGTCCTGAAAAGCGGAGATGAGCTGCGTGTAGGTGCCGTTGATGAGCGTCCCACCCGCCTCGGAGATTTTTTCGGAGGAATTGTCGTAGAACGCGAGCGCCCGCTGCAGCGTCAGCTCCTCCGATGTCGCACGCGGCGAGGTGCCGATGCGAATCTTCGGATCGGCGAGGATCTCGGCAAGCGGGCGCGGGTCGTCTGAGGCCACGATGACGTGGAACTCCGCCGGCGCCCAGGTCCCGCCAAGCGAGCGCAGCGTCTCGTGCTTGCGATCATAAGGATCCTCGCCCTTCATCGCCGCCGCGGCCAGAAAGTCGATCCCCATGCCCATCTGGCTGATGCCGCTTTCGATCCTGGTGGGATTGTCTCGGCCACCGCCCGGCACGACACGGATCTTGATGTCCGGATTTTCCTCCATGACGATGTTGGCAAGGCCGGTCACGATCGTGAACCAGCTGCCGCCCGGCGAGCCGGCGGCCCATTCGAGGTTCTCAGCCGCCCGGCTCGGCGCCGCCGAGAGGAGCAGTCCCGCGCCGAGAACGACGGCGGCAGCCAGCCTCGCCCCGAACGCTGCAATTCCTGTCTTCATCACGTTCCCCTTTTGCTTATGGCAGGCAGACGGCTCGGAGCGGAGAGCTCCGGGCAGCTACCCGCGGGTGAAGGCATCGAGCCGGTCGAGGCCGGATTTGAGATCCGCCTTCAGATCGTCCGCGTCCTCGAGGCCTGCGTAGAGACGCACGAGACTGCCCTCGGCCTCCCAGCGCGTCGCCGTGCGGGCATGTCCCGGATCGGTGAGGAGGACGAGGCTTTCAAAACCGCCCCAGGAGAAGCCCTGGGAAAAGAGCTGCAGCGCTTCCACAAAGGCGGTCGCACCGGCCCTGCTGGCGTCGAGCTCAATGGCGAAGAGGCCCGAAGCACCGGAAAAGTCTCGGCGCCAAAGGGCATGATCGGGATGGGAGGCAAGTGCCGGATGCAGGACGCGCCGCACCTGCGGCTGGCTCTCCAGCCATTCGGCCAGAGCAAGCCCCGTGCGGTAATGCCGTTCCAGCCGCACGCCGAGCGTGCGCAAGCCCCGCGCGGCGAGATAGACGTCGTCAGGGGAGATGCGGTAGCCGAGCCAGTTCGCCGCCTGCCGCAGCAGCCGGTGATGGTCCTCGCATGCCGCCGTCACCGTGCCGATCATGGCATCGGAATGGCCGACCACATATTTGGTCGCCGCCTCCACCACCAGATCGACGCCCAGAGCGAGCGGCTTCATGAAAAGCGGCGAGGCCCAGGTGTTGTCGCACATGGTGAGGGCGCCATGGGCGCGTGCCACGGCCGCGATTGCGGGCAGATCCTGGACTTCGAAGGTCAGCGATCCGGGCGATTCCAGATAGACGAGGCGCGTGTTCGGCCGCATCGCATCGGCGATGTTCTCCCCGGCGCGCGGATCGAAATAGCTCACTTCGACACCGCTGCGGGCGATGAAGGCGGAGAGAGAGGTGCGCGCCGGCTCGTAGACGCTGTCCGTCACCAGGACATGGTCGCCCGGCTTCAGAAAGGCGACGAGCGGCAGCACGCAGGCGGCGAGACCGGAGGGGACGGCGACGGTGCCATAGCCTTCCGACAAGGTCGCGATGGCCTCCTCGAAAGCAAACACGTCCGGAGTGCCGAAACGACCGTAGAACAAAGTGCCTTTGTCGAAGCGGGCGCTCTTGGCCGCTTCCAGATCTTCAAGCGTATCGAAGACGATGGTCGAGGCGCGGTGCAACGGCATGTTGACCGGCCCGGGATGGGCGAGCGGCCGGCCGAGCCGGCTTAGAAGCGTCTCCGGGCGGGGCTGAGAGCCTGACGAACCGCTATCGGGCATCGTGTCCTTTCCGCTTCAAGTAGAACAGACGAGGCAAGCGTGGCGTATTGCATGCCATCCGTCAATATTGTATGCCAACATTCTTCTATCAGAGCATTCCGCTCCCTCGGTTTGAAGCAACAAGAATCTGCTGTGGGGCGTGCCGAAAGAAAGCCGTTCGGCCTTTGGCTCGCCACGAGAAACTGCCTTCCAGGCGCCGGGGATGACAGAAGGACGAGGAGCGCCAGAGCAAGATGGACGAGACCAGTTCCGACCTCCGATTCCCTTCGAGCAGGATTGGTGAGTCCGGTGCCCATAGCGTGGCGCCGAGACCCCTGCCCCAGCAGGTCGCAGAGTATGTTCGTGACCTGATAATCCACGATCACCTGAAGCCCGGCGAACGCATCCGCGAGCGCCGCATCGCCGAAGAGCTCAACGTCTCACGCACCCCTCTGCGCGATGCCCTCAAGATTCTGGCGATGGAGCGGCTCGTCGATCTCACCCCGAACAAGGGGGCGGTCGTCGTCCATTCCACGGATGCCGAAATCGCCGAAATGCTGACGGTCTATTCGGAACTCGAAGCGCTCGGCGGACGCATCGCCTGTGGTGCCGCAACGGAGGCCGACATCCTGCGCGTCGCCCATTACGACAAGGTGATGGCACGTGCCTTCGCCGAGGAGGACAGGGCCGCGTATTTCGCCGCCAATCAGGGCTTCCACCTTGCCATCGTCGCCGCCTCCCACAATTCCACGCTGATGGAGATGCACAGCCATCTCAACATCCGTCTCTACCGCATCCGCTATCTGGCCGTGATGAGCACGCAGGAATGGACGGCCGCCGCCGGGGAGCACAGCGAGCTTCTCAACGCCTTGAAGGCCCGCGACGCCGACCGCCTCACCTATCTGCAGCGCGAACATCTGGGCTTCGCGTGGCGCCTTCTCGGTGCATGGAACCCGCCCATGACCCTCCGCGGCCTGACGGACCTGCCGCGGCCGGGCAAAGCCTGAGCCCATCCCGAAGATCACAGCAAAAAGAGGATTTTCATGTCGAAAGCGATCATCCAGACCGACAAGGGCGGACCAGAGGTGCTGGAATGGCGCGAGCGCGAGGATCCGGCGCCCGCCGAAAACGAGGTTGCGCTTCGCCATACCGCCATCGGCGTCAATTTTATCGACATCTATGTGCGCGAGGGCGCTTATCCGATGATGACGCTGCCGGGCACGCCCGGCATGGAGGCGGCCGGCGTCGTTGAAAGCCTCGGGCCCGGCGTCGAAGGGCTGAAGGTCGGTGACCGCGTCGCCTATGTCACGACCGCGCCCGGCTCCTACAGCGAACGCCGGGTCATGCCGGCCGACCGCCTCGTCCCGCTTCCCGACGACATCAGCGACGATACGGCCGCTGCCCTCATGCTAAAGGGGATGACGGTGGAGCGCCTCCTCCACAAGACGGCAGTGGCGACGGCGGACGATACGATCCTCATCCATGCGGCGGCCGGTGGCGTCGGCCTCCTTCTCACCGCCTGGGCGAAAGCCATCGGCGCCACCGTCATCGGCACGGTCGGCTCCGAGGCCAAGGCGCAGCTCGCGGCCGACGCAGGCGCCGATCATGTCGTCGTCAGCACCAAAGAGGACGTCGCGGAACGCGTCGCCGAGATCACCGACGGCAAGGGCTGCCGCCTCATTTATGACGGCGTCGGCAAGGATACCTTCGAGACATCGCTGAAGGCCGTGGCGAAGTTCGGCCATTTGATCAGCTTCGGCAACGCGTCCGGCGCCGTGCCACCGGTCAACATTGCAGTTCTCGCGCCCAAATGCATCGCGCTGTCGCGCCCGCAGGTGTTTCCCTACATCGCTGATCGCGCTGACCTTCTGGAGACGGCGGAAAACCTCTTCGCCGCCATCCGCAAGGGCATCGTGCGCAGCGACATCAACCAGACGTTCCCCCTCGCCGAGGCGGCAGAGGCGCATCGGGCCCTTGCCGCCCGCCGCACCACGGGCCAGATCGTCCTTCATCCTTGAGCCAAATTAGGGCGGTCGCGGCCGCCCTTCTCCCCACTGAGGCCCCATCGATGAGGATCCCGCCGCATGCTGCCTGAGCCCGAGAAGCCGACCGTCGCCACCCATTGGGGCACCTACCGCGCCCGCTGGGAGGGAGGCCGACTCACAGCGCTCGATCCGGTGGCGGAGGACCCCGATCCCTCCCCCATCGCCAACTCGATGATCGATGCGCTCGACAATCCGAGCCGCATCCTGCGCCCTGCCGTGCGCCGGTCCTTTCTGGAGAAGGGCCATGTGGCAGGCGGCGCGGGGCGCGGGGCCGAGCCCTTCGTCGAAGTGTCGTGGGAGGAAGCCCTCGATCTCGCCGCCGCCGAACTCGACCGCGTGCGCAAAGAGCATGGCAATTCGGCGATTTACGGAGGCTCCTACGGATGGGCGAGCGCCGGACGCTTCCACCATGCGCAGAGCCAGATCCACCGCTTCCTCAACACGATCGGCGGCTACACTCGCTCCGTCCAGAACTACTCCTACGCGGCAGCCGATGCGATCGTGCCGCATGTCCTCGGCGACAAGCGCGGCCTCGTTTCCCGCCACACGACCTGGGACGTGATCGCCAGAGAGAGCGGTCTCATCGTGATGTTCGGCGGTGCGCCGCGCAAGAATGCGCAGGTCTCCTCCGGCGGCATCGCGCGCCACATCGTCAGCGAGGCGATCGCGACGGCGCAACGAAACGGCGCGGAGATCGTCTCTGTCAGCCCAATCCGCGACGACACGGTCGGCGATCCGGCTCCGGAATGGCTGCCGATCCGGCCGACCAGCGATGTCGCGCTGATGCTCGGCCTCGCCCACACGCTCGCCGTGGAAGGCCTGACGAACCGCGCCTTTCTCGATCGCTACACCACCGGCTACGACCGGTTCGAAGCCTATCTCTTCGGACGACACGACGGGACGCCCAAGGACGCCGACTGGGCGGCGTCGCAGACCGACATTCCGGCCGAGACGATCCGCGGGCTCGCCCGGCGCATGGCCGCCACGCGCACCTTCATCATGATGGCGTGGTCGCTGCAGCGGGCCGATCACGGCGAGCAGCCCTATTTCATGGCCATCACGCTCGCCGCCATGCTCGGCCAGATCGGCCTGCCGGGCGGCGGCTTCGGCTTCGGCTATGCCTCCGTCAACGGCATCGGCAACGACGTGCCGGAAATGTCCTGGCCGTCGCTGCCGCAGGGCAATAACGCGGTCGCCGACTTCATCCCCGTCGCCCGCATCGCCGACATGCTTCTCGGCCCCGGAGAAGCCTACGATTTCAATGGTGAACGCCGCCGCTATCCCGACATTCGGCTCGTCTACTGGGCTGGCGGCAATCCCTTCCATCACCATCAGGATCTGAACCGTCTGCGCCGCGCCTGGCAGCGGCCGGAGACGATCATCGTGCACGAATCCTGGTGGAACCCGCTCGCTCGCCATGCCGATATCGTCTTTCCGGCAACGACCGCGCTCGAACGCAACGACATCGCAGCCGCAAGCCGCGACCGGTTCATTTCCGCCTCGCATCGCATCGCCGAACCGGCGGGCGAGGCACGCGACGACTTCGCCATTTTCGCCGGGCTTGCCGCCCGCCTCGGGGTCGAAGAGGCGTTCACGGACGGTCGCGACGAAGAAGGATGGCTGCGCCATCTCTACGGGATCGCCCGCCAGCGAGGCAGCGAAGCCGGCCTCGATTTGCCGGATTTCGAGACGTTCTGGCGCGCCGGGCTCTGCCTCTTTCCTGCGCCGGCAAAGGATAGCAACCTTCTCGACGACTTCCGCGACGAACCGGAAGCGAACCCGCTGCCGACCCCTTCCGGCCGCATCGAGCTCTTTTCCGAGACGATCGCCGGCTTCGGTTACGACGATTGCCCGGGACACGCCGCATGGCTGGAACCGCGCGAATGGCTGGGGAGCCCCGCGGCAGCCCGCTTCCCGCTCCATCTCCTCTCAAACCAGCCGAAGACGCGGCTCCACAGCCAGTACGATTCCGGCAGCCATTCGCGCGCCCACAAGCTGCACGGCCGCGAGCCGATCCGCATGCATCCGGACGATGCCGCCGCACGGGGCATTGCCGACGGCGACATCGTGCGGGTCTTCAACGCCCGCGGCGCCTGTCTCTCTGCCGTCCGGCTGTCCGATACGCTGCGGCCGGGTGTCGTCCAGCTTTCCACCGGCGCCTGGTACGATCCGCTCGATCCGGGTGCGCCCGACAGTCTCGACAAGCATGGCAATCCCAACGTCCTCACCCGCGATGAGGGGACGTCGCGCCTCGGCCAGGGGCCGAGCGCCCAGTCCTGTCTCGTCGAGGTCGAACGCTTCGAAGGGGAGGTCCCGGAGATCACCGCCTTCGACCCACCCGCCTTCGCCGCGCATCCTTCATCGGGTGCCACGAAGAAACACGGATGAGACGCCGTCCCACCTCTCCGACGGTCTGACCCATGCGCATCCTCTTTCACAGTCAGACCGCCGATCCGGTCGCCTGGGGCGAGGCGCTCGCCGCCGAGCTCCCAGGGGCGGAGCTCAGGGTCTGGCCCGAGGTCGGCGATCCGAGCGAGATCGACGCCCTCCTCGTCTTCCAGATCCCGCCCCGCGCGTTCGAGCTCTTCCCCAATCTTCGCTGCATCCATCTCTTGAGCGCCGGCGCCGACCAGATTGCCGCCAATCCGGACATTCCCGCCCGTCTGCCGGTGGTGCGGCTCATCGAGCCCGGCCAGAAGGCCGGGATGATCGAATACGTCCTCCACGCGGTTCTCCACTATCACCGCAGCTTCGATGTCTTTGCGAAGTGGCAGCGCGCGCGATACTGGGAAGAGGTGCCGCGCACGCCCGCCGCCGAGCGCCGAGTGGGTGTCCTCGGTCTCGGGGGCCTCGGCGGGGCCGTCGCCGAGGCGCTCGCCGCGTTCGGCTTCGACGTCGCCGGCTGGTCGCGCAGCGAAAAATCGCTGCAGGGCGTGACGAGCTTCCACGGCAAGGACGGCTTCGACGCGTTCCTCGGTCGCAACGAGATCCTCGTGGGGATCCTGCCGCTCACGCCGGAGACGCGGAATCTCTACGATGCGACCTTCTTCGCGCGCATGCCGGCAGGGAGCCGTTTCATCAATGTCGGCCGTGGGGCGCAGCTCGTCGAAGCCGACCTCATTGCAGCCCTCGAGAGCGGCCATCTCGCCGGGGCGACGCTCGACGTGGTGCGGGACGAACCGCCGGATGCCGGCAATCCGATCTGGGACACGACAAACCTGATCCTGACGCCGCACGTCGCGACCTGTGCCGACCCCAAAACCGGCGCCCGCGTCGTGGCAGAAAATCTCCGCCGTGTCCGCGACGGGCTGCCGCCTCACGGTCTGGTCGACCGCGGCTGAGGCTTGCGGGAGCGGCGTCCCCGGAGGAAGCGCGCATGGCGAACGCCGCTCAGACCTGCAGAAACACAGCCGATTCAAGCGTCGTCGGGCTGTCACCCAGCAATCGTCTGGCTGTCATCCGGCTTGGTTAAGGAATGCGACCGCAGGAATTCCGCATGGAGACGGTCGTGTTTCGAAACATCCTTTTCACTTCCGCAGCGCTCGCGCTCGGATCCACCGCGGCCTTTGCCCAGGACATCGTCCAGAGCAACAGCAGCTGGTACACCGATGCGGAGGCCGCTCTCAATCAGCGGCTCGAGCATCAGCCGAACACCAATCGCGCCAAGAACGTCATCCTGTTCATTGCCGATGGCATGGGCGTGGGCACCAATTATGCCATTCGGCTTTATGCCGGCCAGCAGAACGGCGAATACGGCTCCGAGCACGTGCTGCCCTACGAGGCCTATCAGGACTTTCCGAACGTGGCGCTCGTGAAGACCTACAACATCAACGCCCAGACGCCGGATTCCGCCCCGACGGCCGGCTCGATGAACACTGGCGTGAAGCAGGTCTTCAACACCATCAATCTGAGCGAAAATGCCGTCTGGGACGAATGCGCGTCTGAAGAAGGCAACAAGCTGACGCTCTTCTCCGAGCTGATGAGCGAGATGGGCAAATCGGTCGGTGTCGTCACCACGGCCCGCCTAACCCATGCGACGCCGGCCGCGGCCTATGCCAAGACGGCCAACCGCAACTGGGAAGGCGAAGCACCGGAGGGCTGCACCGATATCGCCACGCAGCTTGTCGACCAGATGAAGGCGGGCGTCGTCGACCTCGCCATGGGCGGCGGCCGTCGCTATTTCCTGCCTGAGACCGTGACCGACGAAGAAGGCAAGAAGGGCAAACGCAAGGACGGCCACAATCTCGTCGATGAAGCCAAGGACGCGGGCGTCCAGTACGCCTGGAATACGGAGACCGCGAAGGCGCTCGATCTCGACGGCAAAACGCCGGTGCTCGCTCTCTTCGAAGACAGCCACATGAAGTACGAGCACGACCGCACCGAGGCCGACGAGCCGTCCCTGACCGAGATGACCAAGACGGCCATCGACTACCTCTCCAAGAACGACGAAGGCTATTATCTCGAAATCGAGTCCGGTCGCGTCGATCACGCCAATCACGACGGCAACGCCTTCCGCACCGTGACGGACGGCGTGGAATTCGCCAATGCGGTCGCAGCTGCGGCCGAGATGACCAATCCGGAAGAGACGCTCATCATCGTCACGGCCGACCATGAGCATTCGATCGCCTTCAACGGCTATTGCGGGCGCGGCTCGCCGATCCTCGGGCTCTGCTACGATATCGGCAAGGGCCAGGTGAAACATGCCGACGAGCCGGTTCTCGGCGACGACGGCAAGCCTTTCACCGTCATCGGCTTCCTGAACGGCCCGGGCGCCGTCCTGAAAGAGCAGGAAGACAAGAGCTATTCCGGTTCGCGCCCCGACCTCACCGAGGAAGAGGCGGAAGATTCCGAATATGTGCAGCAGGCCCTGATCCCGATGTCGTCGGAAAGCCATTCCGGCGAGGACGTGGCAGTGTGGGCGCGCGGCCCCTTTGCGCATCTCTTCGATGGCGTCATCGAGCAGAACTACATCTTCCACGTGATGAACCACGCGGCGAACGCCGAATAGGCGGCTGTCACAGACGCCGCACGACGGCAGCTCGATCTCGGGGGCTCCGGCAAATGCCGGAGCCTCTTTGCATAAAAAGCTGCGGAAAAGGTGCATCCCACCGGAAGACGGTGTCGCAGGCGCTCCAGCTTTTCTCAGCTGTCACAAAGCCCGGCTAGGGTGACGTCATGCCAAACGAGCCCCTCATCGACCGCCGCACTCTGCTTGCCGCTCTGGCAGCAGCGTTGGCCCTCGGTCCTTCCCACGCCCGCGCAGAGACGTTGCGCATGCGCGACCTCTACAACAAGGACCTCTCCTTCTCCGATCTCGCGCAGACGATGGAGAACGAGCGCATCGAAGTGCGGGGCTATATGGCGCCGCCGCTCAAGGCGGAATCGCGTTTCTTCGTGCTCACCAAGCGGCCGATGGCCGTCTGTCCGTTCTGCGAAACGGAAGCCGAATGGCCGGACGATATCCTCGCCGTCTATACCAAACGCATCATCGACGTGGTGCCCTACAACGTTCCGATCACCGTGGAAGGCAGGCTCCAGCTCGGCACCTATGAGGACCCCGAGACGGGCTTCGTCAGCCGCGTGCGCACGGTCGAATCGCATTACGCCCGCGATTGACGACGATGACGCTCTCCCTCTCCGTCTCCCATCTCAGGGTCGAGGGTGATGCCGGTCGGGCCATTCTCGAGGCGGATGCCTTCGAGGTTGCAGCAGGTACGGCGATCGCCATTCGCGGCCCGTCCGGGGCGGGCAAGTCTACGCTTCTCTTCGCGCTCGCCGGATTGGTGCCGATCGCACAAGGCTCCGTGCGCTGGGGCGAGACGGAGATCTCTTCCTTGAAGGAGGACGGACGCGCCGCCTTCCGCCGTGCCCATATCGGCATGATTTTTCAGGATTTCCTTCTCTTCGAGGAGTTGAGCGCCGCGGCGAATGCGAGCCTTGCGGGCGCCTATGTCCGCAAGCGGCGCCATAAGATCGGCGAAGGCGCGCGGAGAGCGCTCGAAAGGCTCGGCCTCAGGGGAGACGATGCGCGTACGGTTGCGACCTTCTCCGGCGGCGAACGTCAGCGTGTCGCCGTGGCACGTGCGCTCGCCACCGAACCCTCCATCATCCTCGCCGACGAACCGACAGCGAGCCTCGACCGGGCAGCGGCCGACGCGCTCGTCGACGACCTCATTCAACTGACGCGAGAGAGCGGACGCACCCTCATCGTCGCAAGCCATGATCTCAAAGTGCACGAGGCCGTCGACCGCGTGATCGACGTTGCCGACGGGCGCCTCATCGGCGAGGTCCGGCGCGATGCTTGAGACCGCTAGCGATTGGTGGAACGGGCTCGCGCCCGACCTTCAGGACGGGCTCCTCTTCCTCCTCTTGCTGTCGCCCGCGATCCTCACGGGGTTTCTCGTCGTCACGGGCTACCGGCCATTCGCTCTGGTGCGTGCAATGCTCTGGCGCTTTCGATGGACGAGCCTTCTCTTCGTCGTTCTGATCGGGGTTTCGGTGGGGATCGGCGTCGGCCTCATCGCCCAGGAACGCGGCCTGCGGCAGGGAACGGCACGCGCGGCCGACAAATTCGATCTCGTCGTCACGGCCCCCGGCAGCGAAGTGACGATGATGCTTGCCGCCGTCTATCTCCAGCCCTCCGACGTGCCGCTTCTTTCCGGCGAGGTCTACAATCGCATCGCCAACCACGCCAATGTCAGCCTCGCCGCGCCGATCGCCTTCGGCGACAGTTTTGAGGGTGCGCCGGTCGTCGGGACGACGCCGGATTTCGTGTCGCATCTCTCCTCCGGCGCGCTCGCCGAAGGCCGGCTCTTTACGGCGCACGAGGAGGCGGTCGTCGGCGCACGCGTCGCGCTTCGCCTCGGTGATCATTTCACCCCTGCACATGGCGTCGGCCCGTCGGCCGAAGAGCATGCGCATGAGGGCCATTCCTATACCGTCGTCGGGCGGATGCCCCCATCCGGCAGCCCATGGGACAAAGCCATTCTGGTCCCGGTGGAAGCGGTCTGGGAGGTCCACAATCTCCCCGTCGGACATCGCCCGGCACGCGCCGAACAGATCGGGCCGCCTTTTGATGCGGATTATTTTCCGGGCACGCCCGCCATTCTGGTGCGCGCCGATCAGCTCTGGGCGAATTATGCGCTGCGCTCCGAATTCACGACAGCGGAGACGATGGCATTCTTTCCGGGCGCGGTCCTCGCCAGTCTGCATGCGCTCTTGGGCGATGTCCGCCAGATCCTCTCGGTGATGGCGATCGTGACGCAGGTGCTCGTCACGGCCGGCGTTCTCTCCGGTCTCATCATCTTGATGCGGCTGTTCGCGCGCCGTCTCGCCTTGTTGCGGGCCCTGGGTGCGCCGCGGCGCTTCGTCTTCGCCGTGGTTTGGTCCTATGCGGCATTCCTGATCGGTGCGGGTGCCATCCTCGGCGTCGTCATCGGCATCGCTGCCACCGCCATCATCTCGCGGATCCTGACCGCTCAGACCGATATTCTGATCCGCGCGAGCCTCGGCTGGCCGGAATTCCATCTCGTCGCAGGTTTCGTCAGCCTGACGGTCCTGCTCGCGCTCGTCCCCGCGTTCATCACCCTCTCGCGGCCGGTGGTGAGCGACCTTCGAGGGTGAGTGTCTCATGAGGGAGTGCGGAAAATGCTCAAGCTAAGTCTCGTGTCCCTTGCTGCGGCCTTTGCCGCCATCGGCCTCGCAGCTTCTCCCGCCACCGCACAAGAGAAGCACGAGCATGCGGTGGAAAGCGGGCACACAGAAAGCCATGACGACCACAGTCACCATGAGGCCGAGCTTGATGGCGTGCGTCTCCTCCATGCCTGGACGCGTGCGACGAACGCCAAGACGGCGCTCGTCTTCGTCGACATCCAAAACAAATCCGAGAAGAAGGTCGTCCTCGAAGGCGGAGAGACCGAAATCGCCAAAACGGTCGAGCTGGTCGGCTTCCAGCTCAAAGACGGCGAGCCGGACTATGTCGCGCTTCCCAAGATGCCCGTGACGGCGGGCGGCGAGGTCAAACTTTCACCCAACGGTCTGGCGCTTCGTCTCGACGGCCTCACGCGACAACTTCACCAGGGCGACGAGTTCCAGATGGAATTCCGTTTCGACGCGGGTCATGTCGACATGTTCGTACAGGTCGAGGCGGAAGGCGCCATGCACCACAGCCATGTCGGGCATACACACTGAACGCAGCAGAAGCGCGCCATGGATTACCGACCCGCGGCCAGATCTTGCAGGAGCTCTTCACGAAATGCCGGATCGTCCCAGTCGGCAGGACCGCGGAGCGTCCGCTTGAGCGAGCGATCATCGCCGAGAACGACCGTCGCCGGATAGCCGCGCAGACGAAAGGCCATGCCTGCATTGCCGCGGACGAGCTGCCAGCTCTGAAGGTTCGGAAGACCGAGTTCATCGACGTAGAAATCTCGGACCCGCTCGAAGGGAAGATCATCGACGGAGACGACGAAGAACCGGTCTCTCCGGTTCCGCTCGGCCAGGAAGGCCGCAAATCGCGCGACTTCCGGCAGTTCATCGCGACAGGGACCACACCAGGTCGCCCAGAAATGTACGACCGCCGGCCCCTTCCCCAACATATCCCCGAACGAGAGGACGTTCCCATCGCCGTCCGTGACGGCAAGGCCCGCGAGGTCGGGAGCTCCTTCGGCCGCCCGGGGGGGACCGGCCAGAAGCGCGGCACTCAAGGCCAGAAACGTCCGCCGAGAGCACGCCGGCACACTCACTCCTTGGCGGCCGGCGCGGCGGCCTCCTCGCTCTGGACGCCGCTCGGCTCGATGCGGCCCCGCCGCTGCAGCCAAAGCGCCACCACCCAAACAAAGGTCGCCCACGCTGCCCCGATCGCCCAGCCGGCGAGGACATCGGTCGGCCAGTGCACGCCGAGATAAACCCGAGACAGGCCCACGAGGATCGTCAGGAGAACGGCGACGAAAAGCGCGTAGAGCTTGAGAGCCCTGCCCTTGCTGAACCGCATGACGAGCGCACCGAGCGTCAAATAGACCGTCGCCGACATGGCGGCGTGAGCGCTCGGAAAACTCGTCGTGAAAACCTCGGCCGAATGGGCCACCAGATCGGGTCGCGGTCGGGAAAAGCCGTATTTCAGCGCGTTGACGACGATCGCACCGCCGGCAAGCGAGGCGAAAACGAGAAGGCCGGCATGCGGGCGCTTCGTCAGAACGAGCCAGAAGATCACCGTCAACGAGACGAAGACGAGACCGAACGTCGAGCCGAAGCTCGTGACGTCGCGCATCGTCTCCTCGAACCACAACGGCCCCAGAGGGTCGGCGTGGTCGGCGGGATTGCGCATCGCCAGCATGACGAACATGTCGAAGGCGTGGGTCTCGCCTTCCACCACCTCGTCGGCGAGTGCGATGAAGCCCCAGACCGAACCGGCCCCGAGACCGATCAGGAGGAGAAGCAGAAATTCCTGCCGGGCCCAGTGATGGCGCACGTGGTGAATGGTGCGCCGGGTCATGCTTAACAGCTGTTCGGGAAATGCCATGGGTCTTTCATAAGGGCCAAAAGATCGCGGGTCAGCGGCTCGATATGCGGCCTTTCAACGTCCAACGCCGCGTGAGGTTGCTGTTGATTTCCGCTTAGATTCCGTCGTTACCTGTCGCAAGCAGGCGAGGGCGTGGGGCCCGCGCTGCTCAAGTTCCCTCGTAAGGAGCGTATATGATCCTCAAAACCACCATCCGGGCGCTCGCATTGGGCGTCAGCGTGGCCGCCATGGTAGCTGGCGCGGCTTCGGCCAAGACGCTTGTCTACTGCTCTGAAGGCTCGCCCGCCGGATTCGATCCCGGCCTCTACACCGCAGGCACCGATTTCGACGCCTCCTCCAAGACGGTCTACAACCGCCTGGTCGAGTTCAAGAGCGGCACGACGGAAGTCGTCCCGGCTCTCGCCGAAAGCTGGGAAGTGTCCGACGACGGCATGGAATACACCTTCCATCTGCGCGAAGGCGTCAAGTTCCAGACCACGGACTTCTTTACGCCGACGCGCGAATTCAATGCCGACGACGTGGTGTTCAGCTTCACCCGCATGCTCGACAAGGAAAGCCCGTGGTACAATTACGCGGGCGGCCAGTGGCAGTATTTCGACGCCATGTCGATGCCGGACCTCCTGAAGGACATCGAAAAGGTCGACGACCACACGGTCAAGTTCGTGCTCACTCGGCCGGAGGCGCCCTTCATCGCCAATATGGCGATGGATTTCGCTTCGATCATGTCGAAGGAATACGCCGACCAGCTGCAGGCTGACGACAACATGCCGATGCTCAACCAGCAGCCGCTGGGCACCGGGCCGTTCCAGTTCGTCGCCTATCAGAAGGACGCGGTGATCCGTTACAAGGCCAATCCCGAATACTGGGGCGGGAAAGAAGCGATCGACGACCTCGTCTTCGCCATCACCCCGGACGCAGCGGTTCGCTACCAGAAGCTTCTCGCCAACGAGTGCCAGATCATGCCGTATCCGGCACCGGCAGACATCGAGGCGATGAAGTCGAACGACGACATCAACGTCATGGAGCAGAACGGCCTCAACGTCGCCTATCTCGCGTACAACACGCTGCAGGAGCCGTTCGACAAGCCGGAAGTGCGCAAAGCGCTCAATATGGCGATCAACAAGAAGGCGATCATCGACGCCGTCTTCCAGGGCTCCGGCTCGGTGGCCAAGAACCCGATCCCGCCGACGATGTGGGGCTACAACGACGCCATCGAGGACGATCCGTACGATCCCGAAGCCGCCAAGAAGATGCTCGAAGACGCCGGCGTGACCGACCTCAAGATGAAGATCTGGGCGATGCCCGTGCAGCGGCCTTATATGCCGAATGCCCGCCGCGCCGCGGAGCTCATCCAGTCGGATTATGCCGAAGTCGGCGTCGATGCAGAGATCGTCTCCTTTGAATGGGGCGAGTATCTGAAGCGCGCTGCGGAGAAGGACCACGACGGCGCCATCATCCTCGGCTGGACCGGCGACAATGGTGACCCCGACAACTTCCTCGCGGTGCTTCTCGGCTGCGACGGCGTCGGCACCTCGAACAACGTCGCGGAATATTGCGACGACGATTTCGAGAGCCTGATCCAGAAGGCGAAGACGCTTTCGAGCCAGGAGGAACGCGCCGAGCTCTACAAAAAGGCGCAGGAAGTCTTCAAGGAAGACGCGCCCTGGGCGACGCTCGCGCATTCGGTCGTTTACATGCCGATGCGCAACTCCGTTCAGAACTACAAGATGGACCCGCTCGGCTCGCATCGCTTTGACGGCGTTGACATCGCGGAGTAATCAGTCCAACCGCTTTATCAAGGAGCCCCGCCGTCTATCGGCGGGGCTTCAAATCATCGAGCCAACTCTCTGAGATATGCTGCGCTTCCTCTTCGTGCGCATCGGCCTGCTGGTGCCGACTTTCATCGGCATCACGATTGCCGCTTTCGGTTTTGTCCGCCTTTTGCCCGGCGATCCGGTCCTGCTTTTGGCCGGCGAGCATGGCGTCAGCCCCGAACGGCATGCAGAGCTCATGCATCAACTTGGCTTCGACCGGCCGATCTGGGTGCAGTATTTCGACTTTCTATGGTCGGTGCTGCAAGGCGATCTCGGCCGATCGCTTGTCACTCATCGGCCTGTCCTGGCTGAATTTTCCACACTTTTTCCGGCCACTCTGGAACTCTCCGTCTGCGCCATCATCATCGCCACCGTCGTCGGCATTCCGATCGGCGTGATCGCTGCGATGAAGCGCGGCACATGGGTCGATCAGTCGGTGATGGGCGCCGCGCTCGTCGGCTATTCCATGCCGATCTTCTGGTGGGGCCTCCTGCTCATCATCTTCTTCTCCGGCGTGCTGCATTGGACCCCGGTCTCCGGGCGCATCTCGCTGCTCTACTATTTTCCCGCCCATACCGGCTTCATGCTGATCGACAGCCTGCTGTCGGGGCAGAAGGGCGCCTTCGTTTCGGCGGTATCGCATCTCATCCTGCCAGCGGTCGTGCTTGCCACGATCCCGCTTGCGGTGATTGCGCGCCAGACGCGTTCGGCGATGCTCGAAGTGCTCGGCGAGGATTATGTGCGCACCGCGCGCGCCAAAGGCCTGTCGCAGGCCCGGGTCGTGGGCCTGCATGCGCTGCGCAATGCCTTGATCCCGGTGGTGACGACGATCGGCCTCCAGGTCGGGGTGATGATGGCGGGCGCCATTTTGACCGAAACCATCTTCTCGTGGCCGGGCGTCGGCAAGTGGATGGTCGATTCCATCTTCCGACGCGACTATCCGGCCGTGCAGGGCGGTCTTTTGATGATCGCGGTGATCATCATGTTCGTGAACCTCATCGTGGATCTGCTCTACGGGCTCATCAATCCCCGCATCCGGCATACGAGGTGACGCTATGAGCCGTATGGAAGCCGAAGCTCAGGAGATCGCAGCGGAATCGCCCCGTATGGCGATGCTGCGAGAGTTCTGGGCCTATTTCAGCGAGAACCGCGGCGCCGTCATCGGCCTCGTCGTCTTCGTCCTGATCTGCCTCGTGGCGATTTTCGCCGACGTGATCGCCCCCCATTCGGCGAGCGCGCAGTTTCGCGATTCGCTGCTCGTGCCGCCCGTCTGGGAAGATGGCGGCTCGTGGGACTTCATCCTCGGGACAGACCCCGTCGGGCGCGACATTCTTTCGCGTCTTATCTACGGCAGCCGCTTTTCCTTGTTCGTCGGCTGCGTCGTGGTCGCTGGTGCGCTTGCGGTCGGCATCGTCGTCGGCCTTCTCGCCGGCTATCTCGGCGGCTGGTTCGATACCCTCGTCATGCGGGTGATGGACATTATCCTCGCTTTTCCGAGCCTGCTTCTCGCCCTGGCGCTGGTGGCGATCCTCGGTCCCAGCCTGACGAATGCGATGATCGCCATCGCGATCGTGCAGCAGCCGCATTACGTCCGCCTTACCCGTGCGGCGGTGATGGCGGAAAAGCAGCGCGATTACGTCACGGCTGCGCGTGTCGTGGGCGCAAGCCCGCTCCGGCTGATGGTCGTGACCATCCTGCCCAATTCGCTGTCTCCCCTCATCGTGCAGGCGGCCCTGTCTTTCTCCAATGCCATTCTCGATGCTGCAGCACTCGGCTTCCTCGGCATGGGCGCACAGCCGCCGACGCCGGAATGGGGTACCATGCTCGCCGAAGCACGCGAGTTCATCCTGCGCGCCTGGTGGGTGGTGACCTTCCCGGGCCTTGCGATCCTCGTGACCGTGCTTGCGATCAACCTCGTCGGCGACGGGCTGCGCGACGCGCTCGACCCGAAGCTGAAGCGGAGCTGATGAACCGCCGTGAGAGATTGCGCCACTGACAAAACCGGGCGGTCCACGTCCCAACGCCAAGCTTGAACCGCGATGCCCCTTCTTCACATCGAAAACCTCTCCGTCACGTTCCAGACCGCCTCCGGTCCGTTCCTTGCCGTCGACAGCGTCGATTTCAGCGTGGATGCGGGCGAGCGTCTCGCGATCGTCGGGGAATCGGGCTCGGGCAAATCCGTCGCCATGCTCGCCGTCATGGGCCTTCTGCCGCCGACGGCGACGGTCACTGCGGATCGTATGGCCTTCGACGGGCAGGATCTGCGGCACCTGTCGCGGCGCGCCCGGCGTCGGGTGGTCGGCGGCGATATCGCCATGATCTTCCAGGAACCGATGTCGAGCCTCAATCCGTGCTTCACGGTCGGCTTTCAGATCAACGAAGCGCTTTCGGCTCACACCGACCTCACACGTTCTCAAAGGCGTGAGCGGTCGGTGGAACTCCTGCGCTCCGTCGGCATCCCGGAGCCGGAACGGCGCCTCTCGGCCTTCCCGCACCAGCTGTCCGGCGGCATGAGCCAGCGCGTGATGATTGCCATGGCGACCGCCTGCCAGCCGCGGCTTCTCATCGCCGACGAACCGACAACGGCTCTCGACGTGACCATCCAGGCGCAGATCCTCGATCTCCTCGTTGATCTGCAAAAGGAGCATGGCATGGCGCTCATCCTCATCACGCACGATATGGGCGTGGTGGCGGAGACGGCTCAGCGTGTCGTCGTGCAATATGCCGGCCAGCAGGTGGAGCGCCAGGACGTCATCGGCCTCTTCGACGCGCCGCATCATCCCTATACCTCGGCGCTCCTCGACGCGCTTCCCGACCGGGCGACGGGCGACCGGCTGCCGGCGATCCGCGGTGTCGTCCCGGGCCAGGGCGACCGGCCGAACGGCTGCCTCTTCAATCCTCGCTGCCCCTATGCCGACGACACCTGCCGCACCGTCGTGCCGCCGCGGCAGCCGCCGGCCCTCGGCGAGGCCTTGTGCCACTATCCTCTCAACCGTGCGGAGCAGGCGGCATGACGACGATCATCGAAGCGGCGAACCTGTCGCGCGTCTACGAAGTCCGGCGCGGTCTGTTTGCAGAACCCGGCAAGGTGCAGGCGCTGACGGAGGCAAGCTTCTCGGTCACGGCCGGCACGACGCTCGCCGTGGTCGGCGAATCCGGCTGCGGGAAGTCGACGCTCGCACGGCTTCTCACCATGATCGAGCCGCCGTCGGACGGCGAACTCGTCATTGACGGGCATGATGTCGGCAAGTCCGGGCACAGCGATCTCGCCGCCCTGCGCAAGACGGTGCAGATCGTCTTCCAGAACCCCTACGGCTCTCTCAATCCACGGCAGAAGATCGGCTCCATTCTGGAAGAGCCGCTTCTCATCAACACCGACATGCCCGGCAAGGCGCGCCGCGAAAAGGCGCTCGATATGCTGGAACGCGTCGGCCTGCGGCCGGAGCATTACAGCCGATACCCGCACATGTTCTCCGGCGGGCAGCGCCAGCGGATCGCGATTGCGCGCGCCCTCATGCTCGACCCGAAAATCCTCGTCCTCGACGAGCCGGTCTCGGCGCTCGACGTCTCCATCCAGGCGCAGGTTCTCAACATCCTCGCGGATCTCCAGGAAGAGCTCGGCCTCACCTACATCTTCATCAGCCACGACCTCTCCGTCGTGCGTTTCGTCGCCGACGAGGTGATGGTGATGTATCTCGGCCGGCCGGTGGAGATTGCGCCCGTGGAAACGGTGTTCGAGCAACCGCTGCACCCTTACACGGTGGCGCTTCTGTCGGCGACGCCTGTCGCCGATCCGCGACGCCCGCGCCAGAACATCAAGCTCGAAGGCGAACTCCCCTCCCCGTTCAATCCGCCCTCCGGTTGCCCCTTCCATCCGCGTTGCCGTTACGCTCGGGAAAAATGCGCTGAGGTCAGGCCGGAATTGACGCTGCACGGGCCGACGAAGGTCGCCTGCCACGGCATCGACGACGGCTGGATCGACTACACCGCCGTCCCGCCGGGAGGCGGCAAAGCGCCGATGCCGGACCATGCCGGAACCGAGCCTGCGGAACGGGCGGAAAGCGCGGTCAAATCTCCAGACACGGGCGGCCCGCTCTGAGTCCGTCGAACCGTTTCTGGCTTTAGCGGCTCACGAACTCGGCGGCTCCGGCCTCGGAAGCGGGCCGAAGCGCTCCTCTTCCTCGTCTTCGGGGGCCGGTTCGACCTCGATCGTCCCCTGCAACACGCCGTCGAGATCACGCAGGAAATCCTTGATGCGGCGCGCGTTCTTGCCGAGATCGTGGCGCCCGAAGCGTGAGGCCGACCGCATATCGACGATCGCGCCATCGATGTCGCCGTCGGTCGTGGGCGCGATACGGATCACCACATCGTCGGGAAAGGCAAAGAGGATCGTGCGGGCGACCGCCTCGATCGTCGCGATGCCTTCGCCCTCGACCGGATCCAGGCTTTCTTCGACTTTCCAGCCCCGATCTTTCACGACGGCCTGCGCGGCGGCAAACACGCGCTCGACCGTTAACGGGTAAAAGCGCGCGGTAAGGCGTGGATACGCGGATGCCTGGCTCTGCGCATCGGCGAGCGAGATCGCCTCATGGGGGTGCGTCCAGAAGCGTGGCGGATCGTCCACATCCGTCGAGATGTCGTTGAGCGGCGGGTAGACGACCAGCGCCCCCATGGCGAGTCCGAAGAGGACGAGGGCGGGGGCAGCGAAGAAGAGCGCCGAAAAAGCCTTTCCGGCGCCTTCGTCGCTGGCGTTCCAGATGCGCACCAGCGCAAACACCGCCAGCGCGAAGGCGACGAGCGCCAGGCCATAGCCGAGCGCAACGGTCGGCGCGACGGCTTCCGTCGGCATCAAGCCGAAGCGGTTGCCAAGCCCCGTCAGGACCAGGACCGGCAACGACAGGACAGCGAGCCTGCGCGCCCACCTTGCGGATCGGGAATGTCGGATCGGCGGACGCGCAGCCACTTATCGTCTTTTCCTAGGCTTCGACGGCCGGGCGGTAATCGCGGAACTGGTCGCGCAGCGCCATCTTCTGGATCTTGCCGGTCGCCGTGTGTGGGATTTCCTCAACGAAGGCAACATCGTCGGGAGCGGCCCACTTGGCCACTCTCTGACGAACGAAGTCAAGAATGTCTTCCCTCTCGGGCCGCACATCCTTCTTCGGCACGATGATGAGGAGCGGGCGCTCGCCCCATTTCTCGTTAGCCACGCCAATCACCGCGGCTTCGGCGACATCAGGATGAGCGACTGCCGCATTTTCGAGCTCGATCGACGAGATCCATTCGCCACCCGATTTGATCACGTCTTTGGAGCGGTCGGTGATCTGCATATAGCCGTAAGGGTCGATATGAGCGACGTCGCCCGTGTCGAAGAAACCTTGCTCGTCGAGAAGCGGACCGCCCTCGCCTTTGAAATAGGCTTTCGCGACAGCCGGTCCGCGGACCTTCAGGCGCCCGAAAGTCTTGCCGTCCCAGGGCAGCGGCTCACCGGCATCGTCGGTGACCTTCATCTCGACCGTGAAGGGTGGATGCCCCTGTTTCTGCAGCACGTCGAGACGCGCTTCGCCCTTGAGACCCTGATATTCCGGGGTCAGCGTGCACACCGTTCCGAGAGGGCTCGTCTCCGTCATGCCCCAGGCGTGGATGACCTCCACATCGTAATTGTTCTGGAACTTCTCGATGACCGCACGCGGACAGGCCGAGCCGCCGATGACCACCCGCTCGAGATGCGGGAGCTTGCTGCCCGTCTCTTCCAGATATGACAGAAGCATCAGCCATACCGTCGGCACGGCGGCGGTCACCGTCACCTTCTCCTCGTCGAGAAGCTGGTAGATGGATGCGCCATCCATTTTCGGCCCGGGCATCACCATTCCGGCGCCGACCATGGGAGCGGCAAAACAGATCGCCCAGCAATTGGCGTGAAACATCGGCACGACCGGCATGATCCGGTCACTGCTCGACAAATCGATCATGTCGGGAAGGCTCGCGACCATCGCATGCAGGACGTTGGAGCGATGCGAATAGATGACGCCCTTCGGAACGCCCGTCGTGCCGGAGGTGTAGCACATGCCGGCAGCGGTGTTTTCGTCGAAGCTCTCCCAGGCAAAATCCCCGTCCGCTTCGTCGAGCCATTCGTCATACGGGACGAGATCGAGCGAGGAAGACGGCAGATGCGCCCGATCGCTCATCACGATCACCTTCTCCAGGGTGGGCAGAGCATCCTTCAGCTTCTCAACGAGCGGCACGAAAGTGAGATCCGTGAAGAGAAGTCGGTCTTCCGCGTGGTTGATGATGTAGGTGATCTGCTCGGCAAAGAGGCGCGGATTGACCGTGTGGCAGATCGCGCCGATGCCCATCACGCCGTACCAGACTTCCAGATGGCGCATCGTGTTCCAGCCGAGCGTCGCCACCCGGTCGCCGAGCCGGATCCCATGCGCCGTCAGCTGCTGCGACAGCTTCAGGGCCCGTCGCCTGATCTCACGGTAAGTTGTGCGATGAATCTCCCCTTCCACGAGCCGCGACACCACCTCGCGGTCGCCATGATAGGTCGCGGCATGATCGAGGATGCGATGGCAGTTCAAGGGCCAGTCTTGCATGAGACCGTGCATGTTGTTCCTCCCTCTCGCCTTTCGGCGTTATGTCATCGCCCAGCACAATTGAGCGCTGCAGCGTGCGCGCATTGTCTCTCGGCTCGCAAAAAGCCGCAATCGCGTCGAACTCTTTCCCAAGACAGGCGTTAGGCGCTTCGTATGGCTCAAGAAAATCTCGCCGGCATCGAAGCCGGCAACGGCAAAGACAAACGCGAAGACAGTTTCTCTCTGCCGCAGTTGGATTTCGAGATGGCTCTCGACATGGCCGACGGCGACACCGCCTCCTGGATCGACCTGGTGCGTCACGCGGCCGAGACCTCAGGCGGAGACCTGCTTTTCGTCCTGCCGAGTTTTTCCGGCGACGGCGAGGCCACGGAGAAGGCGATGGTGCGTCTGCCCGATGGGAAGGAGGATGTTCTCATCGCCGTCAGCCACGATGATGACGGCTTCCATTATGAGGCCGAGGCGGCGATCGACGAGGAATTGAAGGATTTCGCGCACGCCTCGATTGACGTTTTGCGGCGTATGCAATCCGACGCTCAGATCGTGACGCCTCTCGCCGAAACCGAGAACTAAAACAAAGTGTTGCGCGAAGCGCCGCAGGTGTCGATTTCGGATTGCCGTTAAGAGCGCTTTAAGTCTACGAGGCCCACAATTTCAACACCGCAACTGCGGAATGGACCTTCAAGATGCACGACCGAAAAGAGACGGCTTTCCAGTCGCAACATCACGATCAACAAGTCGCGGAGCGGCTGCGCCAGCGCTATCAGCAGATCGGCATTCCGGCCGTCCGGGCCGCTGCCACGATGAAAAGCGCTCAGGCCAAGGCCGCGCAGAAGGGCTGATCAGGCCAGCCACCGCTCCAAGCGGCTCAGCCCTTCCTGCATCGCCTCCTCCGCGCCTGCGAAGGAGAAGCGCATGGTCAGGTGGCCGCGCGCCGGATCGAAATCGGCGCCGGGCGTGGCAGCGACGCTTGCCTCCTCCAGCATGCGACGGGCAAAGCTCGTCGAATCGTTGGTGAAGCGGGCGACAGACGCGTAGACGTAGAAGGCACCGTCGGCCGGCGGTATCGCCTGGAAGCCGAGTTTCGGCATCCGCTCCAGAAGAAGCGTGCGATTGCGCGCGTAACCGGCCTTGATCGCTTCCAGCTCCTGCGTGCAGTCGAAGGCGGCGATCGCCGCGCGCTGCGACAGATCCGGCACGGAAATGTAGAGCGACTGCGCCAGACACTCCATCGGCCGCACGAGATATTCGGGCAGCACCATCCAGCCGATGCGCCAGCCGGTCATGCAATAATATTTCGAGAACGAATTGATCACGATCGCTTCGTTGGAAAACCTCAGCGCCGTTTCCGCGCGGCCGGCAAAATCGAGACCGTGATAGATCTCGTCCGAGATGAATCGGATACCGAGCTCGTTGCAGGTGGCGACCAGCGCCTCGAGTTCCTCAGGCGGGGTCATGGTGCCGGTCGGGTTGGCCGGACTTGCGATCAAAAGGCCTGACAGCGGCGTTTCGCGATGCGCGCGCCGCAAATGGTCGGGCGTCAGGATCCAGTGCGTATCGGGACCGACCGGGATTTCGACCGCCTCGAGCCCGAGCACGGAGAGGATGTTGCGGTAGGCTGGATAGCCGGGCACCGCCATGGCGATGCGCGCGCCGGCATCGAAAGCCCCCAGGAAGGCGAGCATGAAGCCGGCCGATGAGCCTGTCGTCACCGCCACCCGTTCCGGATCGAGGTCGATGCCGTAGGTTTCGCCGTAATGGCGGGCGATCCTTTGCCGCAGCGTGCGAATACCGAGCGCTTCCGTGTAGCCGAGACGTCCGTCCTTGAGCGCCAGGCGGGCAGCCTCCAGGACACCGGCGGGCGCCGGGGCGCCGGGCTGGCCGACTTCCATGTGAACGATGTCGCGGCCTTCGCTCTCAAGTTTCGCGGCGGCGGAGAGCACATCCATTGCGATGAACGGTTCCACCGCGCTGCGCAGGGACGGCTTACGTGGGAACACGCGTCCTCCTGCGTCATCTGCACGCCACATTGTTTGCCCTTTGTCGATGCTAATCTTGGATCCAGCCTGAGAACGATTGACCGGCCGTTCCGCAATTCCTAGCGTGAAGTTGCATCCGTGAACAGCATCACCGGCCATCTGCGTCCCCTTTCCGCGCCATGACCTCGATCCTCCTGCGCCGCTTCCGCTACACTGCAAAGACCGTCTTCAGTCTCGGCCTCGCCGCGAGCCTCGCCTTCGCCGCACAGCCCGAGACGGCTTCGGCGCAGCAGCGGCAGATGAAGATCATCCGCGATGCGGAGATCGAGGCGCTCCTGATGGATTATGCCCGACCGATCTTTCGGGCGGCCGGCATCGGTTCTTCGGGAGCGCAGATCGTCATCATCGACGACCGCGATTTCAACGCCTTCGTGGCGAGCGGGCGGCGCATGTACATCAATTCGGGCGCGCTCTTGGAGGCGGAGACGCCCAACGAGATCATCGGCGTCATTGCCCACGAGACGGGACATCTCGCGGGCGGACACCTTCAAAACCTCCGCAACGAAATGGCCCGCGCCCAGGCGATCGGCGCCATCGCCTCGATCCTGAGCGCCGGTGCGATGGTGGCCGGAGCAGCCGCCGGCTCCAGCGCCGTCGGGCGCGGGGGCGCGGCGGCCATGACGGCCGGACCGGGCATGGCCATGCGCTCCGTCCTCAGCTATCGGCGAGCTCAGGAAATCTCGGCCGACCGTGCGGCGCTCACCTATCTCAATGCCACCCACCAATCGGCAAAGGGCATGATCAAGACCTTCCGCCGATTCGCCGACCAGTCGCTGTTTTCGGCGCAATATGTCGATCCCTACGTGCAATCGCACCCGATGCCGGCCGAGCGCATCGCGCAGCTGGAGACGATTGCAGCCAAGAGCCAGTATTGGGATGCCAAGGATCCCCCTTCGCTGCAGCTTCGCCACGACATGATGCGGGCAAAACTCTCCGGCTACACGGAATCGCCTGCGCGGGTGGAGCAGCGCTTTCCGCGCTCACAGAAGACACTGCCGTCCGCCTATGCCCATGCGATCCTCGCCTACCGCACGGGAGGCGTGCGCAATGCGCTCGGCCAGATCGACGCCCTCATCAGGAGCGATCCGAACAATCCCTATTTCTACGAATTGAAGGGGCAGGCGCTTCTGGAATCCGGCAAGGCCGATGCCGCCGTCGCGCCGTTGCGGCAAGCGTATTCGCTCGCTCCGGATGCCGGTCTCATTCGCATCCTGCTCGGTCACGCGATCCTGGAGACGGGCCGTGACAATCTTCTTGGCGAGGCGATCGGTCATTTGCGGGCGGGCGTCACCAGCGAGCCGCTTTCCTCGCTCGGTTATCGTTATCTCGCCATGGCCTATGCCCGTCAGGGCCATATCCCGCAGGCTGAACTTGCCACGGCCAACGGCCTTCTCATTGACGGCGACGTCCGGACAGCGCAGAGCTACGCCAAACGGGTTCAAGCGAAGGTGAAGCGCGGCTCGCCGGAATGGCTGCAGGCCGATGACATTCTCACCTATAAGCCGCCTGACACCCAACGCTAAGTCCTGATGGAACAGAACACAGCCAGGTATTCCGTATGAACGCGCTTCGTATCTTCTACGCCTCGATCGTCGCTGCAGCTTTGATCCTTGCCGTTTCGGTCGGTTATGTGATCAGCCAGACGAGCGGGTCTGAGACATCGCCCGCAGCGACCGAGCAAGGTGCCGTCTCCGAGGAGAGCACCGGCGCGACGCAAAAGCTGGTGCGCGATTATCTGGTCTCCAATCCGGAGGTCATCGAAGAGGCGCTCATGGCGCTGCAGAACAAGCGCGTCGAGGAAGCCCGGAGCCAGCAGAGCGAGATGATCACGCGCATGCAGGACCAGCTGTTCAATTCCAAGAACCAGGTCGTGCTCGGCAATCCTGACGGTGCGGTCACGCTCGTGGAGTTCTTCGACTACAATTGCGGCTATTGCCGGCGCGCCTATCCCGACATGATGGCGCTCATCGACAACAATCCCGACCTCAAGATGGTGTTGAAGGAGTTCCCGATCCTCTCCGAAGGCTCGGTGCAGGCCGCCAGGATCGCCGTTGCCGTCGACGTCGTCGCTCCGGACAGCTATAGCGATTTTCACCGGGAAATGATGACGCGCGGCGGCCAGGCGGACCGTGCCAAGGCGCTCGATGTGGTGCGCGATCTCAATCTCGATGTCGCGGCGATCGAGGCCAAGGCCGGCGAGAGCTCCGTCGACGAAAACCTGACCGAGGTGCAGTCTCTGGCGCGCGCTCTCGATATTTCGGGCACGCCGTCCTACATCATCGCCGACGAGGCCGTTCCGGGCGCGGTCGGCTTCGACCAATTGCAGCAGAAAGTTTCCGCTGCGCGCAAATGCGGTGGCAACACGCTCAGTTGCTGAGAGAGTTGCTGGGCTTGAGGCACAGACGGGAACGAGGCGTTGATGTCAGAGCGCGAGTTTGAACAAAGGGTAGCGGCCGTATGAAGAAGTTTTTCCTGCATCTTTTCACCTGGTGGCACGACGCGACCCTCAACACGCGCTTCTTCACTTGGCGCAAAGGCATCTTCGTCGGCGAGGACGATGCCGGTAACCGCTATTACCGGCACCGTAAGACCAATTCTCGCTGGGTGCTTTACAACGGCGATCCGGAAGCATCACGCGTGCCGCCGGGATGGTACGGCTGGCTGCATTACCGGACCGATATCCCGCCGACGGACGAGAGCTACACTGCGCCAGCCTGGGAGAAACCGCATCGGCCGAACATGACCGGTACCGCCGGCGCCTATCATCCGCCGGGATCCCTCACGACGCCGGAAACGCGCCCCAATGTCACCGGCGATTACGAGCCGTGGACGCCCTGATCCTGCCGCACAAAGGGTGTCTTTGCACAACGCCACTGGGCACAACGCCACTGGGCACAGCCTCACTTGGCAAAGCCCAGCAGGCGCAAGCGGAGCTCTTCGGATCGCGTTCCCTTTGAACGGATATCTTTTATGACGCGGATTTTTCTCGCCGCTCTTGCGATCGCCATGTCGATCCAGGCTGCAGCGGCAGAGCCCATCAAGAATCCCGTGGCCGTGTTTCGCGGCCTCGACAAGATCACCGGCCGGATCATCACCTTCGATGTGCGGATCGACGAAACCGTGCAATTCGGTGCGCTGCAGGTGACGCCCCGGGTGTGCAATACGCGCCCGCCGACGGAGCCGGAGCAGACGACGGCGTTCGTCGAGATCGACGAGATCACGCTGTCCAACGAAGTGCAGCGCATCTTCACCGGCTGGATGTTCGCCTCGAGCCCCGGCCTGCACGCCGTCGAGCATCCGGTCTACGACGTGTGGCTCGTCAATTGTAAGGCCAGTGTCGACGAAATGAGCGAAGAGCCACGCGGGCCCGATGCTCTGCCCGAGGTCGCGCCGGACAGCAGTCAGGGGACCGAGGAAGAAGCCCCACCGGAAGACTAAGCGCGGCCCCCAGGGCCGCCCCCGCCTTCCGTCTCTTCGGCCGAACTCTGATCCATCTTGTCGAGACGGAAGAAGTCGGCCTCCACCTGCAGGGCCTCTTCCAGCATCTCCTGATAGCGCGCACGCGACACGGACACGGCGCCGAAGGTTTCGAGATGCGAGGTCGTGAATTGCGTGTCGAGGAGCGCGTAGCCGCCCGCGCGCAAACGTTCGACGAGGGCGACGAGCGCCACCTTCGAGGCATCGCGGGCATCAGAGAACATGCTCTCGCCGAAGAAGGCGCCGCCCAGCGACAGGCCGTAGAGGCCACCGACGAGCCGTCCCTCCTGCCACGCCTCGACCGTATGCACATAGCCGCGCCTGAAGAGCGCGCCGAAGAGACGGCGGATCTCGCCGTTGATCCATGTCGAGCGGCGCCCCGGACGCCGCCTGGCGCATCCGCCGATCACCGCGTCGAAATCGGTGTCGACGCGGATCTCGAAAAGCCCTGAGCGCATGGTCCGCCTGAGCCGGCGGGGCACATGAAAAGTCTCGAGCGGGATGATGCCCCGCTCGTGCGGCTCGACCCAAAACAGGTTCGGATCGTCGGCCGAATCGGCCATCGGAAAGATGCCGCAGGCATAGGCCTTGAGCAGAATATCGGGCGTAATGGCGAATGCGTCTTCGCCGCGCATCGGCTCAGGCGATCAGCTTGTCGCGCGAGCGCGTGTCGGCCAGAAACTTCTCGAGCCAGCGGATATCATACGCGCCATTGGCAATATCGGCATTCGCCACAAGATCACGGAAGAGCGGCAGCGTCGTCTCGATGCCATCGACAACGAACTCGTCGAGGGCGCGGCGCAGGCGCATCATGCATTCCACCCGCGTGCGCCCATAGACGATCAGCTTGCCGATCAAGCTGTCGTAATGCGGCGGCACCCGATAGCCCTGATAGACGGCCGAATCGACACGCACGCCAAGGCCGCCCGGCGGGTGATAATAGCTGATACGGCCCGGAGAAGGCGAAAACGTCTCCGGGTTCTCCGCATTGATGCGGCATTCGATGGCGTGGCCCCTTATGACCACGTCTTCCTGACGCACGGAGAGAGGCGAACCGGCGGCGACCCGAAGCTGTTCGACGACGAGATCGATGCCCGTCACCGCCTCCGTCACCGGATGCTCCACCTGCAGACGGGTGTTCATTTCGATGAAATAGAACTCGCCGTTCTCGTAGAGGAATTCGACGGTGCCGGCGCCGCGGTAGCCGAGATTGGCCATGGCATTGGCGACGGTCTCGCCGATGCGGCTGCGCTCTTCCTCGTTGAGGGCGGGAGACGGCGCCTCTTCCCAGACCTTCTGGTGGCGGCGCTGCAGCGAACAATCGCGCTCACCGAGATGGATCGCAGTCCCCTCGCCGTCGCCCATGACCTGAACTTCGATGTGGCGCGGATTGGCGAGGTATTTTTCCACATACATGGAATCGTCGCCGAAGGCCGCCATCGCTTCGGCTTTGGCTGTTGCGAGCGCCGACGCCACTTCATCGGGCCCGTTGGCCACCTTCATGCCGCGGCCACCGCCGCCGGCTGCGGCCTTCAAGAGGACGGGGTAGCCGACTTCGGCAGCGATCCGCGAGGCTTCGGCGGCGTCGGTGATCGCACCCTTGGAGCCCGGGACGACGGGGATGCCGAGCGCCATCGCCGTTTCCTTGGCCTGCACCTTGTCGCCCATAAGGCGGATATGTTCGGCCGTCGGGCCGATGAAGGTGATGCCGTGGGCGGCGAGAATATCGGCAAAGCGCGCGTTTTCCGACAGAAAGCCGTAGCCTGGATGCACGGCGTCTGCGCCAGTGATCTCGCAGGCGGAGACGATCGTAGGAATGTTGAGATAACTCTGGGAAGCCGAGGGCGGACCGATACACACGCTCTCGTCGGCGAGACGCACATGCATGGCGTCCGCATCGGCGGTCGAGTGCACAGCCACGGTCTGCACGCCCAGCTCCTTGCAGGCACGCAGGATCCTGAGTGCGATTTCCCCGCGATTGGCGATCAGAACCTTGGAAAACATCGGCCCGCCTGTTCGTCTCATTCGATGATCAACAGGGGCTCGCCGTATTCCACCGGCTGGCCATCCTCGACGAGGACGGCGCTGACGCGTCCGGAATGCGGAGCCGCGACTTCGTTCATGTGCTTCATCGCTTCCACGATGAGGACCGTCTGGCCTTCGCGCACCGTATCGCCGATTTCGACGAAAGGCCGCGCGCCTGGCGCGGGCGCACGGTAGACCGTTCCGACCATGGGCGAAGGAACACAGCCCGGATGCCGGCTCGGATCGTCCATCGCTTCCGATGCATCCGCCGCGTCGCGTGCGGAGGGTGCAGCTTCCGCCGGCACGGAGACGGCATAATTCGCCGCCGGCGCCGGCCCCAGATTGCGCGCCACGCGGATGCGCAAATCTTCGTTTTCGATTTCGATCTCGGAAAGCTCGGTTTCCTTCAGGAGCTCGGCCAGCTCACGCACCAGCTCCTTGTCGATCGCACGCTTCTTTTCAGCCATGCCTAAGTCTCAAGCCTCCCGGCCTCGTTCATCTCGATCAGCGCTTCGGCTGCCAGCCAGTAGGACTGCGCGCCGAAGCCACAGACCACACCTTGCGCCACCGGCGCGATATAAGAATGGTGTCTGAACGCTTCGCGAGCGAAGACGTTCGACAAATGCACTTCAATGACGGGCGCAGCGATGGAACGAACCGCATCGGCGAGCGCCACAGAAGTATGGGTGTAGGCGCCCGCATTGAGCACCACACCCTTCGCGCCATCCGCCGCATGGACGAACTCGACAAGTTCGCCTTCATGGTTGGTCTGACGAAAAATCAAATCGTATCCCCGCTCCTGAAGGCGGTCGCGCAACATCGCTTCGATATCGGCAAGCGTAGCCATTCCATAGATCGACGGTTCCCGGACACCGAGACGGTTGAGATTTGGACCGTTGAGGATATGGAGGACGGGCGCCATGCAGCCATTAAGGAGGTGGGCAATTGGGCGTGTTTTAGACGTTTTGACGAGCGGGTCAAACGAACGCGGCGGGTTTCCCGCAACCATTTCGCCGCGGCAGCCATAATAGAGGCAAGGTTCCCACCAACTTCTTCACCATGTTGTCACTTTCCTATCTCTGGCAGGACGCCGCCTTGCGGTTTGCCGACCTCACCTCCCCGAAGCGGGGCTATCAGCGGATATCCGACATCGCGTACGGCGTTGGACCGCGCCGCAAGCTCGATCTCTACAAGAGCGAATCACCACGTGAGAACACACCGCTGGTGGTGTTTTTCTATGGCGGCGGATGGGACAGCGGCAAAAAGGCGGATTATCGATTCGTCGCCCAGGCGTTCACCGCGCTCGGCTGCGACGTCGCAATCCCCGATTACCGCCTCTATCCGGACGTGCACTTTCCTCAGTTCGTCGAAGACGGGGCGAAGGCCGTCGCCTTCCTCGCCTCCGGCAAGGCCGACGGGCTCCGTCGCCCGGTCTTTCTCGCCGGGCATTCGGCCGGAGCCCAGATCGCTTTCCTTCTGACGCTCGACCGCCGCTATCTCGCAAAAGCCGGCAGCGCGGTGGAGACCGCTGTGCAAGGCGCGATCGGTCTCGCCGGTCCTTACGACTTCCTGCCGCTCGAAGAGGAACGCTACAAGCGCGTCTTTCCCTTGGAGACGCGCGCGGCAAGCCAACCCATCGCCTTCGTGGAAGGCCCGACACCGCCGGTCTTCCTCGCCACCGGCACCGCCGACCGGACCGTCGATCCGGCCAATTCGGAACGCCTCGCCAGAAAGCTGCGCAGCTTTGGCAACGAGAACGTCACGCATGTCGTCTATCCGAAAATCGGCCATGCGGAGCTTATCGGGACTCTGCTGCCATTGCTGCAGCGCAGAGCCCCTCTCCTTGCCGATTTGGGCGGCTTCATCACCGCGTATTCGCAGCCGCCGAGGCCATCGGAAGAGCCCATTCGAGAAGCCGTTCCGGCGACCTGAAGGCTTCACACAAAGCGTGAAAAAGACATAACTTTTCGACAATTTGTACGTTTCGTCTCATTCCAGACACGACGTAAAAGAGCGATAATTCCCGGGTAAGTGATTCGTCCAGGCGAACGGCCCGACCGATTTCTACCCCACGGCGAATAAGGGCCGTATGGGTGCATCGCAGCAAAGGCATCCGCCTGTCCATCTCCTCGTCAATCTTGCCAAAAACAAGCTGAACAAAGCACGGGAAAGGCAGGCAGGCACGGTGTCCGCAACGAGCAGCGAGATGCAGCGCTATTCGCTGGAAGAAAGCGCTCGCGCCATTGCCGAGGCGGGCGCTCTTTTGATCTGGCGCGCGGCGCCGGATGGAACGCCTTTGGCGGCCCTTGCGGATACGCGCCAGATGGAGGCTCCGACGGTCTTGCCGTTCGCCTGCATCGCGCTGGTGCATCCAGAAGACCAGGAGCCGATGCGTGCGAAGTGGCATCGCTGCCTTGCCGAGGTGTCGCCCTTCGACATGCATTATCGCCTTCGTCAGGCGGACGGCTCGTATCGCTGGACACGCGGGCGCGGCATCCCGCTGATGACGGACGAGGGAGGCGTGCAGGAATGGGTCGGCACGGTCGGCGACATCCATGACCACGTCACGATGGAAGCCGCTCTCGGTCTGAGCGAGGAACGCTTGCGGCTCGCCCTGGAGAGCACCGGCCTCGGCATCTGGGAATATGACGTTGCGACAGGCGTCACCTGGCTGTCGGAAACCGCGGCTCAACTGCTGCAGCGTCCCGGCCTTCGCCTGACGCCGAAGGAACGCCATGCCGTTCTCCATCCCGATGATCGCCCGGCGTTGATGGCTCTTTTCCGTGATGCGGTGACACGGCGCAGCGAGGAGCGCTTCGAGACCGAGTTTCGCATCCGCCGCGGGGACCCGGCCGAAACGATCTGGGCCGCATGTTCCGCCCGCCTCGTCTTTCGTGCGAACGGCACGCTCTCGCGCATCATCGGTACGCTCGGTGATATCACCGAGAGGCGCTGGCAGCAGGAGACGCTCTTCCGACTGGCGCATTACGACCACCTCACGGGTCTCCCGAACAGGCGACGGCTCGCGCAGCTCTTCACAGAGCATGGGGCGCGCGTGTCGCGCATGGGCTTTCTGATCGTCGACATCGACAATTTCAAAGACACGAACGACCGATTCGGTCATGCGATCGGCGACGAGGTTCTGCGCGCCGTGGCGCGGCGTCTGCGCGATGTGATCCCGGACGAGGCGCCGATCGCCCGCCTCGGCAGCGACGAATTCGGTGTGCTCCTCCCCGGAATGGATCGCAGCGGCGAGGTACTCGCCATGGCGCAACAGATCCACGAGGCGTTCGCCTGCCCCTTCCCGGCTCCCGAACGCAGCGTGCATCTTTCAGCGGGCATCGGCATCGCTTTTGCCAAAGAGCGCCGCGAAGGCATGGGCACGCTTCTCGTCGAAGCCGATCTTGCCGTTGCGGAGGCAAAACGGGCCGGCCAAGGGGAAACGGCGTTCTTCGCGCCTGCGCTGCGTGAGCGTCTGCATCGACGACAGCAGCTTTTCGACGAATTCGAGCGGGCGCTCGACGAGGACGAGTTCGATCTCTTCTATCAGCCGCAGGTCGCGCTGCAGGATGGCAACATCATCGGCGCCGAGGCGCTCTTGCGCTGGCGTCATCCCGAGCGGGGCCTGCTCGAACCGAAGGACTTTCTGCCGATCCTCGCCCAAAGTCGCTGGGCGCGACCGACGGGAGACTGGGTGCTGCGACGGGCCTGTCTCGACGCGGCAAAACTGGCGGCCCAGGGCGAGCCTTTGCGCGTCGCCGTCAATTTGTTTTCAGCCCAGCTGCAGAGCGGCGCGCTCGACCGCACGATCGAGCGCTGTCTCGCGGAAAGCAGTCTGCCGGCGCATCTCCTCGAGATCGAGATCACCGAGCACGTGATTCTGTCCAACGACGAGGCGACCCTCGCCAGGCTCGACCGAATCACCGATCTCGGCTGCTCCCTCGCCTTCGATGATTACGGGACCGGCTATGCCTCGCTCTCCATGCTCACCCGCTATCCGGTGACGCGTCTCAAGATCGAGCAGAGCTTCATCAGCTCGGTGTGCGTTGACGATACCCATGCGACGATCGTCGAGGCGATCTTGTCTCTCGCCAAGAGCCTCGGTCTCGGGGTGACGGCTGAAGGCGTGGAAACCTCAGAACAGGCGCAATGGCTCAAAACGCATGGCTGTCCTGAAGGCCAGGGACGCCTCTTCGGCATGGCGATGCCGCTTCTCGATCTGCACGGCTGTGTGCTTGGCTGGCCGGGCCGGCAACGCCCCTAGAAAGCCTTAGAAACTGCCCGCAAAGCCTTTGCTGCCTTGAGCGAATCGCCTCGCTGCCTGCTGCCGGCCTCGGGGCTGCGTGCACGCTTTTCCCCACATATCTGCGCTTCCTCCACAACATCTCGATTCATCGCTTGTGATGCCCACAAGGGATTGACGAAGCGGCGCCGAAGCACATAGCTTCCGGACAACGACAGGCGCCCACGGCGTCGCCGTCATAAGTCAGCGTAAAATCACAGTTTTCGAGTGAGAGTCCGGGCCCCGCGCTCGGCCCTTAGCTGTGCCTTGAGCAAACGAACCCCGTCGTCACAAAACCGCAATATATGGTGGATTTAGGGGTTTGTTTACACTATATATGGAGGATCGGTTTGCGACCCCGCCAACATCGGGGCGAGCCATTCTCTGGGACAAATGCGGCAGTCCTTTCAAACGGACTCCAGGCAAAGGGCGGTCAGCATGGCCGGCCCTTGGGATGAGGAGAGATTATGCGGATTTCGCGCCATTACACGCAGGCGGGGCAGTCGCCCTACGCGTCCATCGAATTTCGCACAGCCACCAGCGAGATCCGCAATCCGGACGGGTCCGTCGTCTTCCGGCTGGAGAATTTCGAGGTGCCGGCGCAGTTCAGCCAGGTGGCGGCCGATATCCTGGCGCAGAAATATTTCCGCAAGGCGGGCGTGCCGGCGCGGCTGACCCGCGTCGAAGAAAATTCCGTGCCCTCCTTCCTGTGGCGCTCGGTCGCCGATTCGGAGGCGCTTGCCGATCTGCCCGAGGAAGAGCGCACCGGTTCTGAGAGCGACGCGCGTCAGGTCTTCGACCGGCTCGCCGGCGCCTGGGCCTATTGGGGCTGGAAGGGCGGCTATTTCGACGGCGAAGAGGATGCGGAAGCCTTCTTCGACGAGATGCGCTACATGCTCGCCACCCAGAAGGCGGCGCCGAATTCTCCGCAATGGTTCAATACGGGCCTCTTTTGGGCCTATGGCATCGATGGGCCGAGCCAGGGCCATTATTACGTCGACTTCCAGACCGGAAAACTCGTCAAGTCGAAGAGCTCCTACGAGCATCCGCAGCCGCATGCCTGCTTCATCCAGTCGGTCGCCGACGACCTCGTCAACGAGGGCGGCATCATGGATCTGTGGGTGCGCGAGGCGCGGCTGTTCAAATACGGTTCGGGCACCGGTTCGAACTTTTCGAACTTGCGCGGCGAAGGCGAAAAGCTGTCGGGCGGCGGCAAATCGTCGGGCCTGATGAGCTTCCTCAAGATCGGCGACCGCGCGGCGGGCGCCATCAAGTCGGGCGGCACGACGCGGCGCGCGGCGAAGATGGTGATCGTCGACATCGATCATCCCGACATCGAGCAGTACATCGACTGGAAGGTGCGCGAAGAGCAGAAGGTGGCCGCCCTCGTCACCGGCTCGAAAATCGTTTCGCAGCACCTCAAAGCCGTGATGCGCGCCTGCGTGAACTGCGAAGGTCCGGGCGGCGATTGCTTCGAGCCCGCCAAGAACCCGGCCCTGAAGCGCGAAGTGCGCGCCGCCAAGAAGGCGCAGGTGCCGGAGGCCTATATCCGCCGCGTCATCCAGTTCGCGCGCCAGGGCTACACCGACATCGAATTCCCGACCTACAACACCGATTGGGATTCGGAGGCCTACCTCACCGTTTCGGGCCAGAACTCCAACAATTCCGTCTCGATCCGCGACGACTTCCTGCGCGCCGTGGAATCCGACGGCACCTGGGACCTCATCAACCGCATCGACGGCAAGGTCGCCAAGCGTGTGCGGGCACGCGAGCTGTGGGACCAGATCGGCTTTGCCGCCTGGGCCTCTGCGGATCCCGGCCTCCACTTCAACTCGACGATGAACGACTGGCACACCTGCCCGGCCTCGGGGCGCATCAACGCCTCCAATCCGTGCTCGGAGTACATGTTCCTCGACGACACGGCCTGCAATCTCGCCTCGCTCAACCTTCTGCAGTTCCTGAAGGAGGCCGACGAGAGCGGCCACCGCGCCTTCGACGTGGAAGCTTTCGAGCATGCCGTGCGGCTGTGGACGGTCGTGCTTGAGATCTCCGTCCTGATGGCGCAGTTCCCGTCGAAGGAGATCGCACAGCTTTCCTACAAGTTCCGCACGCTGGGTCTCGGCTTCGCCAATATCGGCGGGCTTCTGATGAGCTCGGCCATCCCCTATGACAGCGAGGAAGGCCGTGCCATCTGCGGGGCGATCAGCGCCATCATGACCGGGACCGCCTATGCCACCTCGGCGGAAATGGCGGCCGAACTCGGCGCCTTCCAGGGCTTTCCGCCGAACCGGGCGCATATGCTGCGCGTCATCCGCAACCACCGGCAGGCCGCGCATGGCGAGGCCTCGGGTTATGACGGACTCAACACCAATCCGGTGCCGCTCGATCACGACGTCTGCGTTCGCCTCGGCGACGACGGCAAGGCCTTGTCGGAGCACGCCAAGGCGGCCTGGGACCGGGCGCTCGATCTCGGCGAGAAGCACGGCTATCGCAACGCCCAGGCGACGGTGCTCGCCCCGACCGGCACGATCGGCCTCGTCATGGATTGCGACACGACCGGCATCGAGCCCGATTTTGCGCTGGTGAAATTCAAGAAGCTCGCCGGCGGCGGCTATTTCAAGATCATCAACCGGGCGGTGCCGGAAGCCTTGAAGCGGCTCGGCTATACGGCCGAACAGATGTCCGACATCGCCGATTATGCCGTCGGCCACGGCTCGCTCGACGATGCCCCGGGCGTGAACATTGCGGCCCTTCAGGAGAAGGGCCTGTCGGAGGCGGCGATCGCCAAGGTGAAGGCAGCTCTTGCCTCCGCCTTCGACATCAAATTCGTCTTCAACCGCTGGACGCTCGGCGACGAAGAGATGGCGTCTCTCGGCGTCTCCGCCGAAGCGATGGCCGATCCCGCCTTCGACGTTCTCGCCCATCTCGGCTTTTCCAAGAGCGAGATCGAGGCCGCCAACACCTTCTGCTGCGGGGCGATGACGCTTGAAGGCGCGCCGCACTTGAAGGACGAGCATCTGCCGGTCTTCGACTGCGCCAATGCCTGCGGACGGCTCGGCAAGCGCTATCTGTCGGTGGAGAGCCATATCCGCATGATGGCGGCGGCCCAGCCCTTCATCTCCGGCGCCATCTCCAAGACGATCAACATGCCGAACGATGCGACCGTCGAGGATTGCAAGAACGCCTATATGCTGTCGTGGAAGCTCGGCCTCAAAGCCAACGCGCTCTACCGCGACGGCTCAAAGCTCTCGCAGCCTCTCAACTCCCAGCTTCTCTCCGACGACGAGGAGGAGGCGGAGGATCTCGTGGAAGAGATCGCCGCCGCCAACACGCCGCAGAAGGCGGCGATCGCGGCGGAAAAGATCGTCGAGCGGATCGTGGAGCGCGAAGTGCATGTGCGCGAGCGCGAAAAACTGCCGAACCGCCGCAAGGGCTATACCCAGAAGGCGATCATCGGCGGCCACAAGGTCTATCTCAGGACCGGCGAGTTCGACGACGGGCGCATCGGCGAAATCTTCATCGACATGCACAAGGAAGGCGCCGCCTTCCGCGCCATGATGAACAATTTCGCCATCGCCATTTCGCTCGGTCTGCAATACGGCGTGCCGCTTGAGGAATATGTCGACGCCTTCACCTTCACCCGCTTCGAACCCGCGGGCATGGTGACCGGCAACGAGGCGATCAAGAACGCCACCTCGATCCTCGATTACGTCTTCCGCGAGCTCGCCATCTCCTATCTCGGCCGCCACGATCTCGCACATGTCGCCCCGGAGGACATCCGCTCCACCTCGATCGGACGCGGCGTGGAAGGTGACCGGCCGGCCCCTGCCCCCGTCTCGCACGGGCTGGTGCGCGGCCAGACGAGCCGCTTCCGGGTGTTCGCCGGCAACGAGCCGAAAGGCTCCGCCGACACGGCTCCGGCAAAGCCTGCAAGCTCCAACGTGACGGCGATCTCCTCAGGCCAGCCGATGGCCAAGGGCAACCTCGCCTTCAAGCGCGATCTCGCCCCGGAGGCGGAACAGCATGCCCATGTGGCACCGCTCGACATCGAAGAGCCACAGACGGAAACGGCCGCCAGCCCCGACAAGGCGACGCAAGTCGCGATGGCCCGCATGAAGGGCTACGAGGGCGAAGCCTGCACCGAATGCGGCAACTTCACCATGGTCCGCAACGGCACCTGCCTGAAGTGCGACACGTGCGGCTCGACGAGCGGGTGCAGTTGATTTTCTGTGTACGTTGCTCTTTCATGCTTCAATGCAGAGAAACAATTATGCTCGGATACTCTCAGATGTTGTAAGCGTCGACGCTTGGCATAATGAACTCGGCTCCGAACATCCACGCGCCGACTTGCACGTAGACGTTACGTTCGGTGTAGGTAGGTTTGGTGCTGAAGAATCATCTCCCGTACGCTTTCGACTAAGCCTCAAGAATGCAGAGATTGTCGTAGTTATTCCCGAGACGGAGCCCGTTCGTGTTGATCCGTCCTCTGTCTCACGGGACCACGTATCACTGAGGACGGTGCACCTTCGGACCGTTGAGCAGAGTTCCGGCGTTGATGCCGGGACGGCCGCAGGGGTGCACCTAAGCAACGTTACGCCACGCGCTCGTTTAGGGGGAAGTTTTTCCGCCAATATAACCCATTCTGAATCCGACAAACTGACCGTAGAAAGAAGATCAAAAGATTTTTCTGTCACCCAATCAATAACCGAAGACGGATTTTATCGATGGAGAGTTAGCCCGTATGCTGGCTCCGATAAACTTCACCTTGACGGAAAGCCTTGGGACGCAACATCCTATCCTAGACTACGGCTCATCGACTGCAGAGACGACCCATCTAGCGGCATACCGCCTGCCGTTCATGTCGAAATTCGAGCCCACAGAGAAGATCTACATATCAGCGAACTGGAATTAAAAGACCGAAAACGCTGGGATATTGTTAAACAAAACACCTCCTCGCGAAATAAAATAGCAGCTGCTGAAGCATACATTCGAGATGTGCTATCTAGAGAGGGTTTATATACAGGACCTCTTGACGAAAAATTTGCGTACATAACAATTGCAAATGTTATATCACAATCTACGTAATATTATATGAATAACTGGCTCGATAAAGTCGTAGAAATACTCGATAGCGACACGGGAGATCTCCGCATTCTTGCGCAAATTGCCGGGGCAGATCCGAAAATTTTTTACCGAGGCATCAATCTCGATGGAGCTGATATACGCGGGCAAGACTTAAGAGGTCTCGACCTCAAGATAAATATTGATAAGTCTTATATTGATAATTATACGCAAATATCCCCCGACCAATGTCATGATTATACTTCAAGATCGAGCAAAAGCTATAAGCGATTCGAATATTCAAGATCTTGGGCTCGACTAGAGGAAATATTCGAGAAGAACGAGGCCGTTCAGGGCGTTATTTGCAACCAAGTGAATGGCGGTTTCACCGTCGATCTCGACGGCGCCGTGGCGTTCCTGCCGCGTTCGCAGGTCGATGTGCGCCCGGTGAAGGATGTCGGCCCCTTGATGCAGACGCCGCAGT